>CAVOKZ010000038.1:0-237706 GCA_963696625.1 uncultured Solirubrobacterales bacterium | reverse complement strand
TGCCGCACCTGCACTTCGAGGCGCGCCAGTTCGGCTCTCCGATCGACCCGACGCCGCGCATGCTCGGCTACAGGACGGCGGACGGCGCCGGCTCGCCGCTGAGTCGCGTCACATCACGCGGCCGCTCCGGCCGCAAGAATCACCGCCGTTGCCGCCCGAACGCCGATGCCCGCGGCCGCCGCGCCGACCCCCTCACGGCACGCCTCGACCGCTGCCCCTGACCCCGAGCCCCTAAGCTCAGCGGACATGCTCGACCAGCTCTCAGAGCGCCTCCAAGGCGTGCTCTCGGGCGTCCGCTCGCGGGGCAAGCTCTCCGAGGAGGACATCGACGCGACGCTGCGCGAGATCCGCCTGGCGCTGCTCGAGGCCGACGTCAACTTCAAGGTGGTCAAGGAATTCACCGCCTCGCTGCGCGAGCGGCTCGCCGGGGCCGAGATCTCCGGCGCGCTCAACCCGGGCCAGGAGGTGGTCAAGGCCGTCAACGAGGAGCTGACCGAGCTGATGGGCGGCGCCGGCGGCCGCGACCTCGCGTTTGCCCCCTCGGGGCCGACCGTGATCCTGATGGCCGGGCTCCAGGGCTCGGGCAAGACGACCGCCACGGCCAAGCTCGGCAAGCTGCTCGCCAAGGACAACCGCAACGTCGCGGTCGCCGCCTGCGACCTGCAGCGCCCGGCGGCGATCGAGCAGCTCCAGACCCTCGGCGAGCAGGCCGGCCTCCACGTCTACGCCCAGAAGGGCGAGCAGGACCCGGTCAAGGTCGCCAAGTGGGCGCTCGACTCGGCCTCCGAGCAGGGCCGTGACGTGCTGATCGTCGACACCGCCGGGCGCCAGCACGTCGACACCGACCTGATGATCGAGCTCGCCGACGTGCGCAAGGCGGTCAAGCCGCTCAACGTGCTGCTCGTCGTCGACGCGATGACCGGCCAGGACGCGGTCAACGTCGCCGAGTCTTTCGCCGAGACCGCCGAGTTCGACGGCGTCGTGATCACCAAGCTCGACGGCGACGCCCGCGGCGGCGCGGCGCTCTCGGTGCGCGCGGTGACCGGCAAGCCGATCCTCTACGCATCGACCGGCGAGAAGCTCGACGAGCTCGAGCGCTTCCACCCAGACCGCATGGCCGGGCGCATTCTCGGCATGGGCGACGTGATGTCGCTGATCGAGAAGACCCAGGACGAGTTCGACCAGAGCGAGGCCGAGGATCTCGAGAAGAAGATCCGCAACCAGACCTTCACCCTCGACGATTTCCTCAAGCAGATACAGCAGGTCCGCAACATGGGCCCGATCGGCAACCTGATGAAGATGATCCCCGGGATGGGCGGGGCCGCAGCGCAGATGGGCAACGTTGACGAGCGCGAGATCGACCGCCTCCAGGCGATCATCCAGTCGATGACGCCGTGGGAGCGCGCCAACCCGGAGTCGATCAAGGGCTCGCGCCGCAAGCGGATCGCCGCCGGCTCGGGCACGACGGTCCAGGCCGTGAACCAGCTGGTCAAGCAGTTTGGCCAGATGCGCAAGCTGATGAAGCAGATGTCGAGCGGCAAGATGCCCGACCCGCAACAGTTGCTCAAGGGGATGCGCTGATGAGGGCCACCCCGATCGCGCCCTGGACCGCCGCCCCCGGACGCGAAGCGGAGGAGGCGGCGGTTGATGGCGAAGCCGCTAACCTGCCCGCCGCATGGTTCGCATAAGACTCAGAAGGGTGGGTTCGAACAAGAACCCGATCTGGCGCATCGTCGTCTCAGACCGCCGTTCCCCGCGGGACGGCCGCTCGATCGAGACGATCGGCCAGTACAACCCGCAGACAGAGCCCTCGCTGATCGAGATCGACGAGGACCGCGCCAAGCACTGGCTGGAGAAGGGCGCCCGCCCGACCCGCCAGGTCGCGACGCTGCTGCGGACCAAGGGCATCGAGGCGGCCGGCTCCTGAAGGAGCTGCTCGAATTTCTCGCCCGCTCGCTGGTCGAGAAGCCCGAAGCCGTCATCGTCAGCGAGTTCGAGGAGGACGACGGAGACATCGTGCTCGAGCTCGAGGTCGACGACGATGACCTCGGCCGCGTCATCGGCCGCGGCGGCCGTGTCGCCAATGCGCTGCGCAGCGTGATCAAGGCATCAGCCACACACGAGGAGAAACGTGTGATGGTCGAAATCCTGGATTGACACAAACCCCCGATACCCCCGCAGGCGAAGCCGAGGAGGTGGGCGGGTGAGGTTGGACATCTTCACGCTGTTCCCCGGCCACTTCGAGTGGTTTCTCGAGCAGCGCCATGTGCGCAACGTCCTCGACGGCGGCTCGCAGATCAGCCTCCTGGACTACCGCGAGACCACGCCGCTCAAGGGCGGCCGGGTCGACGACACGCCGTATGGGGGAGGGGCGGGGATGGTGATGCGGGTCGACGTCGTCGACGCCGCGCTCGAGGCCACGTACGGCCCCGACCGCTCGGGCCGCCGCATCGCCGTCCTCGCCCCGGGCGGGCGGCTGCTCGACGACGCGCTGGCCTCCGAGCTGGCGGAAGAGGAGGAGCTGACCCTGCTCAGCGGCCGCTACGAGGGCTTCGACGAGCGCGTCGCCGAGTACCTCGCCACGGACGCGATCTCGATCGGCCGCTACGTGCTCAGCGGCGGCGAGCTGCCGGCGATGGTCGTCGCCGACGCGATCCTGCGCAAGCTCCCCGGCGCGCTCGGCGATCCCGAGAGCTCGGTCGAGGAGTCGTTCAGCGAGGCGCTGGACGGAGCGCCCGAGTATCCGCACTACACCCGGCCCGAGGACTACAAAGGCTGGAGCGTTCCCGGGGTGCTGCTCTCCGGCGACCACGGCAAGGTCCGCGAGTGGCGCCTGCGGGAGAGCCGCAAGCGAGCCGCTGACAAGGGCCATCCCTAAAGAAGCTGGACCCGCCGCCCGCGGACGCGAAGCGGAGCAGGCGGCGGTTGACGTGTACCATTCGCCGCCGACCGCCAGCCGAGTCGCGCGCATCACCCCCGACTTTTCTTTACGACTCACCAAACTTGAGCATCCTCGCCGCCACCACCAATGACCTCTGTCATCGACAGCATCGAGCAGCGCGCGATTCGCAAGCACCCGCGGTTTGCGCCGGGTGACCGGGTCAAGGTCCACTTCGAGGTAACCGAGGGCACCCGCAGCCGTACCCAGGTCTTCGAGGGCATCGTGATCAAGCGCCAGGGTTCGGGCGCGCGCGAGACCTTCACCGTCCGCAAGCACTCGTTCGGCGTCGGCGTCGAAAGGACGTTCCCGCTGCACTCGCCGAAGATCGAGCAGCTCGAGGTCGCCGGCCGCGGCGCCGTGCGCCGGGCCAAGCTCTATTACCTGCGCGACAAGGTCGGCAAGCAGGCCCGCGTCGCCGAGCGCCGCTGGGGCATCGCCGACGATCTCGTGATCGCCGACGAGCAGACCGAGGCGGTCGACGCCGAGGGCGTTCGCGTCAGCGAGGTCGAGGCCGAGCTGGTCGAGCCGGTCGAGGAGGACACCTCGGCCGACGCCGGCGAGGAGGCGCCGGCGACGTCCACCACAGCGGAGCCCGAGACCGGAGGCAGCGCAGGCGAAACCGAGCAGCCCCCGGATGTCGTTCCGGAGGAGGCGTCGGATGATGTAACGCAGGATTCGGGGGAAGCGCCAGCCGAGGCTGAGGCCGAAGCTGAACCCGAAGAGGCAAAAGACTGAAGGGCGTCAAGAAACCTCAGACTCCGCAAGGCACGATCGCGGAGTTGGTGCTCATCGTCGCCCTGGCGCTCGGGCTGGCGCTCGGCATCCAGGCGTTCATCGTCAAGCCGTACCAGATCCCCTCGGCCTCGATGGAGCCGACGCTCGACATCGGCCAGCGCGTCCTCGTCAACCGCTTCCTCTACCACTTCACCGATCCCTCGATCGGCGACATCGTCGTCTTCAACCCCCCGGCGGGCGCCGAGCGCGGCAACCAGTGCGGCGTCGCCCGCCAGGCCGGCCAGGCCTGCCCGACGCCCACGCCCGACAAGGCCGACGTCAACTTCATCAAGCGGATCGTCGCCGGGCCAGGCGACACGCTCTCGATCGTCGGCGGGCATCCGGTCGTCAACGGCGTCGCCAAGACCGACGAGCCGTACATAAAGCCGTGTAATCCGGGAGGAGAGTGCAATCTGCCGATGCAGATCACCATTCCGGAGGGCTCGTACTTCATGATGGGCGACAACCGTGGAGAGAGCGACGACAGCCGCTTCTGGGGGCCGATCCCCAGAGACTGGATCATCGGCAAGGCCTTCGCCACCTACTGGCCGCCCAAGCGAATCGGAATCCTCTAGCCGCCACCAGGCCGCTCTCCGTTCGAGCAGCTGCTCGCAGCTGCGAAATGACGATCGGCGGCCGCTCGTGGCGGCGATCTAATGGCGAAGCCCGTGCAGAACAGGCGCCGGAGCAAGCGGCCGACGGCCGCCAAGCTGTTTCGCTTCGACCGCTCGTTCGGCACCCGCTTCGTCTGCGGCGCCGACGAGGCGGGACGCGGCTCGCTGGCCGGGCCGCTGGTCGCCGCCGCGGTCCTCATCGACCTCGAGGGCATCGGCCTCTCCGAGCGCCGCGCCCTCGCCTGGCTCGATGACTCAAAGCAGAAGTCCCACGACGAGCGCGAGGAGCTCTACCCGGCGGTGATCCGCGCCGCGAGCGCCGTCGCCGTCGCGGTGCGCTCGGTCCGCGCGATCGACAGCCGCGGGTTGCACGTCTCCAACCTCGGCGCGCTCGGCGACTCCCTGACCGCCGTCGCCTGCGAGGGCGCGACCTGCCTCACCGACGGCTTCCGCGTCCCCGATCTCGAGCTCGATCACCAAGCCGTGATCGGCGGCGACTCGCGCTCGGCCGCGATCGCAGCGGCCTCGGTGATCGCCAAGGTGACCCGCGACCGCTACATGGTCCGCGCCGCCGAGCGCTACCCCGATTGGGACTTCGCCGGCAACGTCGGTTACTCGACCCCCGAGCACCGCGAAGCGATCATGGCCAACGGCGTCTCACCGCTGCACCGGATGTCGTTCGCCTCGGTCGCCTACGCCCAGCTCGACCTCGGCGCCTAGCCTTCCTCGCCCCGAACCACTCGTCGACCGGCATGCCCGGGACCCGCTCCGTCGCCGGCGCGTCGAATCCGAGGGGATTGAGGGCCGGCAGCCGGCCCTCGCTAGGGTTGGTCGATGGCCGAGACGCAAGCCCACCATCCGCCCGGCTGGTTCACGCGCAACGTCTTCAACCGCTTCGTCGGCTGGCTGGCGCGGCGCGGGGTCAGCATCGCCGGCTCCCGCGAGGCTCGAGGTCATCGGCCGCAGGTCGGGCGAGCCGAGGCGCACCCCGGTCAACCCGCTCGACTACGACGGCGGCCGCTACCTGGTCGCCCCCCGCGGCGAGGTCCAGTGGGTCAAGAACGTCCGCGTCAACCCGAAGGCGAAGCTGATCAAGGGCGGCAAGGTCGAGGAGATCGCCTTGACCGAGATCACCGACGAGCAGCAGCGGATCCCGCTGCTGCGCGCCTACCTCGAGAAGTGGGGCTGGGAGACCGGCGTCTTCTTCGACGGCGTCAAGGCCGACGCCCCGGAGGAGGAGCTGGCGAGGATCGCACCGGACCACCCGGCGTTCAGGATCGGTTAGAACGCGCCCTCGATGTGCTCGTAGCCGGCGACGCCTGAGCCGTCGAAGCTGATCCCGATCACGTCGAAGCGGATCTCGGCGAAGTAGGGGAGGGGAGGGCGATCGCCGAGGTAGGCGCCGGCAAGACGGCGCAGGCGCAGCTGCTTCTGGCGTCCGACGGCGAGCACCGGGCGCTCGGGGCCGATTGGAGCGCCGGTCCGGGTCGCCTTGACCTCGACGAAGACGAGGTCGCGGCCGTCGAGAGCGACGATGTCGAGCTCGCCGTAGCGGGTGCGCGCATTGCGGGCGATGATCCGCCAGCCGGCGTTGGCGAGCCGGGAGGCAGCGAGTTGCTCGCCGCGGGCCCCGAGTCTCTGGCGAGCGATCGTCATGCCCGCCACCGTCGCGGCCCTCGCTGGGCCGGGGGCGCGGCGGGCGAGTCGAGAGCGTCGCGATCTCGTCACATTCGCCGCGCGAGGCGCCCGAGCGTCGCCCCTAGGTTTCGCAGCGTGCTCGCCCACGCCTTCACATTCGCGCTCCTGGGCGTCGAGGCGAGCACGGTCAAGGTCGAAGTCGACGTCCACCGCGGGCTGCCCGCTTTCCAGATCGTCGGTCTCCCGGACACGGCGGTGCGCGAGTCACGCGAGCGGGTGCGGGCGGCGCTCGTCAACTCGGGGTTCCAGTTTCCGATGCAGCGGATCACCGCCAACCTGGCGCCTGCCGACCTGCCCAAGGTCGGGCCGCGGTTCGACCTCGCGATCGCGGCGGCGCTGCTCGCGGCGTCGCAGCAGCTGCCCCAGAGCACCCTCGACCGCTTCGCCCTCGCGGGTGAGCTGGCCCTCGACGGTTTGATTCGTCCCGTGCCGGGAGCGCTGGCGATGGCCGAGGGAGCGCGTGCAGACGGGCTCGGCGGAATCGGCGTGGCGGAGCGCGACGCACCGGAGGCGGCGCTGGTCAGCGGCCTCGAGGTCGTGCCGCTCACACGCATCGGCGAGCTGCCGCTGTTGGATGCGGACCTGCCCCGAGCGCTGCCGCCGCCTCCGAGCCGCAACGGCGGCCCACCCCTGCCCGACCTCGCCGACCTCCGCGGCCAGCCGGCGCTGCGGCGGGCGCTCGAGATCGCCGCCGCCGGTGGCCACAACCTGCTGATGGTCGGGCCCCCGGGAGCAGGCAAGACCCTGGCGGCGATGCGACTGCCGTCGATCATGCCGGCGCTCGATCGCGCCGAGGCTCTCGAGGCGACCAGGATCGCGAGCGCCACCGGACGCGGCCCACGTGGGCTCGTCACGCGGCGCCCCTTCCGGGCGCCGCACCACACCGTCTCCCCAGCGGGGCTGGTCGGCGGCGGCTCGCCGCCGAGAGCCGGCGAGGTGACGCTCGCCCACCGCGGCGTGCTCTTCCTCGACGAGCTCTCCGAGTTCACCCGGCCGGCGCTCGAGGCGCTGCGCCAGCCGCTCGAGGAGGGCCGCGTCACTATCGCCCGCGCCGTCAGCACCCTCAGCTTCCCCTGCCGCTTCACCCTGATCGCCGCGGCCAACCCCTGCCCCTGCGGCCGCGGGCCGGACTCGGGCGACTGCGAGTGCACGCCGGGGTCGGTCCGCGGCTACAACGCAAAGCTCAGCGGGGCCCTCGCCGACCGCATCGACCTCCAGCTCCAGGTCGACCAGCCGGACTCCGAGGCGCTGGCCGGCGACGGCGGCGAGGACTCGGATGCGGTCCGCGCCCGGGTCGAGGCGGCCCGCGAGCGCATGGCTGCTCGGCTCGGCGAGGGCCGTTCCAACGCCGAGATGGGCGCCGCAGAGACCAAGGCCTGCGAGGTCACACCGCAGGCGCGAACCCTTCTGGCCGGCAGCCGCACGCGGATGGCGCTCAGCGGCCGCGGCTGGGACCGCACGCTGCGCGTCGCCCGCACGATCGCCGACCTCGGCGCCGCGGAGACGATCGAGACGGAGCACGTCGCCGAGGCGCTGACCTATCGGCGCCGCGACGAGCAGCCGTGATCTGCTGCGATCGCTGCCTGCGGCGCTCGATGCTGGTCGGGCTGATGGCGCCGCTGATCGAGGTCGCGGCCGAGGATGCGCCGGGGAAGAGGACGCCGGAGCTGCTCGCCCTCTCAGACGAGAATCTGGTCGAGGCGATCGCGCCGAAGAAGTCGGCGGCGCTGCTCGGCGCAATCTCCGACCGCGACGTTGCGGACGTCCGTGCCTCGATGCGCGCCGGCGGAATCTGGGCCTGCTGCCGCGACGACCCGCGCTACCCGCGGCCGCTGCTCGGCGACCCGCAATCGCCGCCGGCGCTGCTCGGGCGCGGCGATCCGGGCGTCCTCGACCGCCTCGATTTCGGCACCTCGGTCACCGTCGTCGGAGCCCGCCGCGCCAGCTCCTATGGCCGCGAGGTCGCGCGATCGCTGGCGGCCGAGCTCGCCGCGGCGGGACTGACCGTGATCAGCGGCATGGCGCGGGGCATCGACTCCTGCGCCCACGAGGGGGCCCTCGATGCGGGCGGGCTGACGGTCGCGGTTTTCGGCTGCGGCCCCGACGTCGTCCACCCGCCGAGCGCCGACCGCCTCAGCGATCGCATAGCCGAGCACGGCCTGACGATCTCCGAGCTGCCGCCCGGCACCCGGCCGCACCGCTGGTCGTTCCCGGCCCGCAACCGGATCATGGCCGCGCTCGGGCGGATGACGGTCGTGGTCGAGGCCGCGGCCGGCTCGGGCTCGCTGATCACCGCCCGCATGGCGAGCGACCTCGGCCGCGACGTCGGCGCGGTGCCGGGCCGCATCGGCGCCCGCATCTCGGAGGGGACGAACGGCCTGCTCGCCGACGGCGCGATCGTCGTTCGCGGCGCCCAGGACGTCCTCGACGCGATGCTCGGGCCGGGCGTGCGGCAGGCGGAGCGGGGGAGGGCGGCGCTCAGCGCCGAGCAGGAGGCGATCCTCGAGCTGGTCGAGCTCGGCCACGAGACGCCCGACGCGGTCGCCGCGGCCTCCGGGATGGAGGTCGGCGAGGCGGTCGCGGCGCTGTCGGCACTCGAGCTTGCAGGCGCGGTCAAGGCCGCCTCGGGCCGCTACGTCGCTGCTGCATAAGCTCTCCGGGTGACCGAGACCAAGACCGCGATCACGATCGCCGGCTCGGACTCCGGCGGCGGCGCCGGAATCCAGGCCGACCTCAAGGCGTTTGCGCGCTGCGGCGTGCACGGGACATCGGCGATCACCGCGATCACCGCCCAGAACACGGTTGGGGTCGAGGCCGTGCACGCGATTCCGCCCGAGATCATCCTCGACCAGGTCCGGGCCGTGGTCGAGGACATCGGCGTCGACGCCGTCAAGGTCGGGATGCTCGGCGACGAGGTGACGATCGAGGCCGTGGTAGAGGCGCTCCGCCTCACCGGCGACGCCCCGATCGTCGTCGATCCGGTGATGGTCTCCGAGTCGGGGGCGGTCCTGCTCGACGAGGGGGCGGTGCAGGCGCTGGTGAAGCGGGTGCTGCCGCTCGCCGCCGTGGCGACGCCGAACATTCCCGAGGCCCGGGCGCTGACCAGCCTGGGTGACGCCGATCCCGAGCAGCTCGCACGCGCCGTGCACGGGCTCGGCCCCGGCGTCGCGGTGGTCACCGGCGGCCACGCCGAGGACGGCGCCGACCTCTTCTTCGACGGCGAGCAGGTCGTGCGGCTCGAGGGCCCACGCCACCCTGACGGCGCCGCCCACGGCTCGGGCTGCACCCATTCCTCGGCGCTGGCGGCGACCCTGGCCTGGGGCGCGAGCCCTCTGGTCGCGGCCCGCCGCGCCCGCGAGATCGCGGCCGAGGCGGTCGCCGCCGGGCGCCGCGACCTCGGCGCCGGCGCCGGGCCGGTCGACGCATTGGGGATCGACGAACTCGGGTCACGCTAACCGTCGGTAATAATCGTCACATGCAGCTCGTGCGCATGACCCCGGGTCACGGCGACCTCCTGCTCGCCGAGGGCGATCGCGAGCTGGCCGAGGACGAGGAGCGCCTGGTCGAGGAGTTCCGCCGCCAGCTCGAGCTCGGGATGTGCGCGGTGGTTCCGCACGAGGAGCGAAACGGCCGCCGCGAGGCGACGATGGTGCGCTTCTTCGACGAGGTCCCTCGCGACGCCGAGCGGGTCATCTTCTTCCCCGCGGCGGCGGGCGGCCGATGAGCGCCGTTCGCGATCGCCGCGCCGAGCAGCTACTCGGCTCGGTCGCCGGAGAGGAAGCGCTGGCGATGTTCCAGGCGCTCGGCTTCGTCTGCGTGCCGGGTGAGGAGTACGGCTACCTGCTCTACCCGCACCGGCCGGTCGTCGCCTATGACGCGAGGACGGGTGAGGTGCTGAACGAGTACTGCGTGAGGTTCGAGGACCACGGCGACGAGGCCGGCCCCGAGCTGCCTGACGCCGACGACGTGCTCGCCAAATGGATGTCGCTGACCGCCGACGAGCGCGGGTTGATCGAGACCGCAAACATGGATCGCCCGGGCCGCCAGATGGATCCCGGCCAGCTGCGCAAGGACCTACGCACATACGAGCTATGGAGGGCGAGACAGCAAGCATGAACACCACCACTACCAACGGCACCAACACCCGAGCCCGCAGCTCCGTCGTCTTCGACGGCCCCGACCGCGCCCACGCGCGCGCCTATATGAAGGGGATCGGGTTCGACGACTCCGACCTGAAGAAGCCGATCATCGGGATCGCCAACACCTGGATCGAGGCGATGCCCTGCAACTTCCACCTCCGCGGGGTGGCCGAGAAGGTGAAGGAGGGCGTTCGCGCCGCCGGCGGCACGCCGATGGAGTTCAACACGGTCGCGATCTCCGACGGGGTGACGATGGGCACCCAGGGAATGAAGGCCTCGCTGGTCAGCCGCGAGGTGATCGCCGACTCGATCGAGCTGGCGGCCCGCGGCTACCAGTTCGACGCGCTGGTCGCGATCTGCGCCTGCGACAAGACGATTCCCGGCTGCGTGATGGCGCTCCAGCGCATCGACGCGCCGGCGATCCTGCTCTACGGCGGCTCGATCCTCCCGGGCCGCTGGCACGACAAGGACGTGACGATCCAGGACATCTTCGAGGCGGTCGGCGCCTACGAGAAGGGCGACATGACCGAGGAGGAGCTGACCTCGCTCGAGGACGTCGCCAGCCCCGGCCCCGGCGCCTGCGGCGGCATGTTCACCGCAAACACGATGGCGACGGCCTTCGAGATCCTCGGCATCGCCCCGATGGGCTCGGGGATGGTCCCCGCGGTCGCCGAGCAGCGCCAGACGGTCTCGGAGCGCGTCGGCGAGCTGATCATGGAGGTGCTCGAGGCGGATCTGAAGCCGAGCGAGATCATCACCCGCGAGTCGATCGAGAACGCGATCGCCAGCGCGGCGATGTCGGGCGGGTCGACGAACATCGTGCTGCACATGCTCGCGGTCGCCCGCGAGGCGGGCATCGAGCTCGACATCGACGACTTCGACGCGATCTCCGAGCGCACGCCGCTTCTCGGCGACCTGAAGCCGGGGGGGCAGTACGTCGCCAAGGACCTCAACGACGCGGGCGGGATCGGCGTCTTCGCCAAGCGCCTGGACGAGGCCGGGGTGCTCCACCGCGACTGCATAACCGTCACCGGCCGCACGATCGGCGAGGAGGCCGACGCGGCACTCGAGGCCGATGGGCAGAAGGTCGTGCGCCCGCTCTCGGACCCGCTGAAGGAGACGGGCGGTCTCGTCATCCTCCGCGGCAACCTCGCCCCCGACGGCGCCGTGACCAAGGTCGCCGGCTACACGAAGGCGAGCCACACGGGCCCGGCCAAGGTCTTCGAATCCGAGGAGGAGTGCTTCCGCGCCGTCAAGGACGGCAAGATCTCCGCCGGCGACGTGATCGTGATCCGCAACGAGGGGCCGAACGGCGGCCCCGGGATGCGCGAGATGCTCCAGGTCACCGCCGCGATCTCAGGCGAGGGCCTGGGCGAGGACGTCGCACTGCTCACCGACGGCCGCTTCTCGGGAGCGACCCGCGGGTTCACGGTCGGCCACATCGCCCCGGAGGCAGCCAGGGGCGGGCCGATCGCGGCCGTCCGCGACGGCGATGAGATCTCGGTCGACGTGCCCGGCCGCAAGGTCGAGATCGCGCTCTCGGACGAGGAGATCGCCAAGCGGGTCGCCGAGTACTCCTCGCCTGAGCCGCTCTACACCTCAGGCGTGATGGCCAAGTACGCGGCCGGCGTCTCGAGCGCCTCCGAGGGCGCCGTCGTCTCATAAACCGGCGGCTGCCCCGCTTCGCGTCCGCTGCCGCCGGGACGAGGGCGCGGTCGGGGTGGACCGTATCGGCCCGGGTTGTTACCCCGTCGGATCGGCGTAGTCGGCGAGGAACTTGTCGATCAGGCGGTTGTAGCGCACGGGGCGCTCCAGCATCGGCAGGTGACCGCAGCCCTCGAAGACGACGAGCTCGGCGTTGTCGCCGATCAGGTCGCGGTAGAACGGCGCCGAGCGGGCGGGGACGACGCGGTCCCGGCGGCCCCAGACGATCAGCGTCGGCGCCTCGATCTCCTGCAGCCGGTGGCGGATGTCGTAGCCGACCAGCGTCGTCATCGCCTCGTAAAAGGCCGGCGCCCGCAGCGCCGGGTGCGTTATCTCGAACAGCAGCCGGGGGTCGAGTGACTCGGGGTGGTGGACCATGCCGCGGTAGGCCCGCCGCCGCAGGCCGGGGCGGCGCAGTCCCTCCATCTGGTAGCGGAAGGCGAGCGGCGCCGCGGCGCGCACGATGCGGCCGAGAACCGCGGCCGGCTCGCGCCGTGCCCGCGACCAGGTGACGCCGGCCGAGGAGACCAGGACCAGGTGCTCGACCCGGGCGGGCTCGGTGATCGCGAGCTCGGAGGCGATGAAGCCGCCGAGGCTCGATCCGATCACAGCCGCGCCGCCGATTTCGACCTTTTCGCAGAAGTCGTGGATGAAGCGCCCGTAGGCGGGGATCGAGATGTCCCACGGCGGCAGCCGGCTGGCGCCGAAGCCGGGCAGGTCAACCGCGATCACCCGGTGCTTCTCGGCGAGGTGGGGGATGTTGGCGAGCCAGTTCTGCCACGAGCCCCCGAGCCCGTGGATGAGCAGAACCGGCGGTCCCTTGCCGATCTCGACGTAGTTGACCTGGGCGCCGACGACGTCGGCCGAGCGCAGGTGCTCGCGCCAGTCGATGTCGAGCCACTCGGCGTGGTCCTTGCCGTAGGGGTCGGGGCCGTCGGCGGGCGTCGCCGGCGGCATGCCGGCGAGCGGGGTGAGGATGCGCGCGTTCTTGCGCAGCTCCTCCGACCAGGTCCGTTGTGCGGCCGTCACAACTACGCCATGTCCTCCGCTTCGCGTCCGGTCATACCTATGCGTAGCCCATCCTTTCGAGGATCGGGATCTCGCGGATCTGCGGCGGCTGCAGGTGGTCCCAGAGGATCCCGCGGGGGCGGTCGAACTGGCGCTCGACCTCGATCGCGGCGCGGGGTGTGACGATCAGGTCGACCGGGAGGTCGTGGGCGGTCATCGGGATGTGCTCGCGCAGGATCTGGATCGGGTGAACCGTGGTGGCGACGATCGTGTGCGCGTCGATCTTGCCGGCCTCGACCAGCAGCCCGTACTCGAGGTCGGAGAAGCCGCCGCCCTTGCCGATCCGGGCGCCGCTGAGATTGACGCCGACCGAGCCGCAGAGCACGAAGTCGACCTCGGGCAGCTCCTCCTCGGCGACGACCTGGCCGTGGCGGAGGGCGCCCTTGATCGTCGCCGCCTCGCGCACCTGTTTCGCGTTCAGCTTGCGCGGGTCGAGGAGGCGGAAGGGGTGGGTGTCGCGGAGCCGCGGCACCGCCATGATCACCTTCTTGCCCTCCTCGAGGGCGGAGCGGCGGGCGTGGGTCTGAGGCGAGTCGGGGTTGACCTTCACGGTCCGGGCCCGCTTCCAGAGCTTGTTGTCGGTCAGCTTCTGCGCGGCGAGCTTGGCGCCGGCGAAGTTCGGGATCCGCCCTTCGGCGCCGGGGAAGCGCGAGACGCCCTCGGAGTCCATCGCCTTCCAGACCGCCCGGCGGACCTGGTCCTTGCTGCGCACTAGTCCTCGTCCCGGGCGCTCACGGCGCAGATACTAGGGACGAGGGGCGGGGCGGAGTGCTCGTGCGATCGCGCGCAAGACCTCTTGCCGGCGATCCACCGGCCCCGAAGCCGCGTATACCGGTACGTAGACTTCTAAGGCGCCTTTGGCCGGGGTCTGACTTCAGTCCGACCCCGGTCTGGGTAAGAAAAGGTGTAGGGATGAGCGACCTGAAGCAGAAGACAAGCCAGATGACCCGGATCGCCAAGGCCGGCGGCCTCGCCGTGCTGATCATCGCCGTGCTCGCCGTTGGCGGCGCGTTCGCCTACGACGCCGCGAAGAAGGACCAGATCTCCCCCGGCGTGCAGATCGCCGGCATCGACGTCGGCGGCAACAGCGCCGACGAGGCCCGCTCGCTGATCCGTCGCAGCGTGGTCGCGCCGCTGATGCGGCCGGTCAAGGTCGAATTCGAGGGCCAGACCTACGACATGACACCGCGCGACCTCGACATGAAGGCCGATGTGGACGCCATGGTCGACGAGGCACTCGATGCCAGCCGCGAGGGCGGCCTGCCGACGCGGCTCGTCCGCTACGCGACCGACAGCGCGGTTCACAAGGACCTGCCGCCGCGGATCAGCTACTCCCAGGACGAGCTCGACGACGAGGTCCAGCGGATCGCCGACGAGATCAACCGGGATCCCGTCGACGCGACGATCACGCCCGGGCCCGACTCGGTCACGCCGACCAAGGGCGAGGACGGGGTCGAGGTCGACGAGGAGAAGCTCCACGACGACTTGGAGGCCGCGCTGCAGCAGGGCTACGACCGCGACGTCGAGCCCGACGTCACCCGCGTCCCGCCCGAGGTCACGACCAAGGAGCTGGCCGCCGAGTACCCGACCTACGTCACGATCGACCGCGGCAACTTCGTCCTCACGCTGTGGAAGAACCTCAAGGTGAAGAAGCGCTACGGGATCGCCGTCGGCCAGGCCGGCCTCGAGACGCCGGAGGGTGAGTACGAGATCAACGACAAGCAGGTCAACCCGACCTGGCACGTCCCCAACTCCGACTGGGCCGGTGACCTCGCCGGGCAGTCGATCCCGCCCGGCCCAGGCAACCCGCTCGTCGCGCGCTGGATGGGCTTCTACAACGGCGCCGGCATCCACGGCACCGACCAGCCGGATTCGATCGGCACCGCCGCCTCCCACGGCTGCGTGCGCATGCGCGTCGATGAGGTGATCGAGCTCTACGACATGGTGCCCGAAGGCACCCCCATCTACATCGGTAACTAGATGAGTGGTTCCACGGCCACGCGCGCCCCAGGCGCACGCTGCCGTGGACCTAATCATCTAGGTGGGAAGGCGTCCCCCGCGGGACGGCGAAATGAATACGGATGAACTGGGCCGAGACCCTCGACGCCTACGACTCCGAGCTCGTCGCGCGTGGCATGGCCGTGAGCACTCGGCGGGCCTACGCCAACGACCTCGGCCAGCTCGCCGACTGGGCCGAGGGGCGCTCGCTCGAGCCGGAGCGGGTCGCGTACAAGGACCTGCGCCGCTTCGCCGCCCAGCTTTCCCAGGAGGGGGCGGCGAAGGCCACCGTCGCCCGCAAGCTCGCGGCCGTCCGCGGGCTCTTCGACTCGATGATGCGCGCCGGGCGGATCGGGCAGAACCCCGCCGACCTGCTCAGCGCTCCGAAGCGGGAGCAGAAGCTCCCGCGCGTCCTCGGCCACGAGGAGATCGAGGCGCTGCTCGAGCGCATCCCCGCCCACACGCCGCTCGAGCTCCGCGACCGCGCGATGTTCGAGCTCGCCTACTCGTGCGGGCTGCGTAGCGAGGAGGTGACGACCCTCGACGTCTCCTCGTTCGAGTTCGACGCCGAGCAGCTTCGGATCGAAGGCAAGGGGTCGAAGACGCGGATCGTCCCGGTCGGCGAGCACGCCCAGCGCGCCGTCACCCGCTATCTCGAGGCCGCCCGGCACAAGCTCGACGTCCGCCGCGGAGAGCAGGCCCTCTTCTTGTCCAAGTCCGGCAAGCGCCTCTCGCCGTCCGACGTCAGCCGCCGGCTGACCAAGTGGGTGCGCCACGCGGCCCTCGCCGGAGGCGTTTCCCCGCACGCCCTGCGCCACAGCTTTGCCACGCACCTGCTCGAAGGCGGTGCAGATTTGCGTGCAATTCAGGAGCTTCTCGGGCACGCGAGCGTGTCGACCACGCAGATCTACACTCGTGTGGAGCCATCGCGGCTGCGCGCGCAGTACGCTCGGAGTCACCCCCGGGCCTAACGAAAACAAGGAGGGGCGCGGGAAACAATGGAGATGAAGGTCAAAGAGTTCGAACTACACGAGCTCTGGCGTCGATACAAGAAGGAGAACGATCGCGGCGCGCGTGAGCGCCTCGTCGTCGCCTACTCGCCGCTGGTCAAGTACGTAGCCGGACGTACAGGCTCCGGCCTGCCCGCGCATGTCGAGGATTCCGACCTGATCTCCTACGGAATGATCGGCCTGATCGAGGCGATGGAGCGCTACGACGAGTCCCGCGAGGTCCGCTTCGAGACCTTCGCGATGCCGCGGATCCGCGGCGCGATCATCGACGAGCTGCGCTCGCTCGACTGGGTCCCGCGCTCGGTCCGGGCCCGCGCCCGCGAGATCGAGAAGGCCAACTCGAAGCTCGAGAACCAGCTCGGCCGGGTGCCGACCGACGCCGAGCTCGCGGCGAAGCTCGAGCTCTCCGAGGAGGAGCTGCAGGAGTCGTTGCTGGCGATCTCCAACTCCTCGATCCTCGCGCTCGAGGAGCTGTGGATGGTCCCCGACTCCTCCGGCGACAAGGTCTCGCTGCTGGACACGGTCCAGGACCCGAACGCGCCCGACCCGCAGGTGTCACTCGACAACGTCGACCTCCGCGAGCAGCTGGTCGAGGCGATCGAGACGCTGCCCGAGCGCGAGACCCTGGTCATCGCCCTCTACTACTTCGAAGGCCTGACCCTGCGCGAGATCGGCGAGGTCCTGGGTGTCACCGAGTCGCGCGTCTCCCAGCTCCACTCCAAAGCCGTCCTGCGGCTTCGCTCAAGACTCGCCAAAAGCCCGAGTCAATAGATATAGAGTCCGCCTCGATGCCTCACAAGGCAGCCGACCGGATACGCAACGTCGCCCTGATCGGGCATCGCGGATCGGGCAAGACCTCCCTGCACGAGGCGATGTTGTTCGAGGCGGGCGCGGTCAAGCGCCTCGGCACCACCGACGACGGCACCACGACTTCTGACTTCGAGCCCGACGAGCAGGCGCGCGCGATGTCGATCGGCGCCGCGCTCGCGTCCTTCGACTACTCCGGGCGGCGGATCAACCTGATCGACACGCCGGGTGAGCCGAGCTTCGTCGCCGAGGCCGTGGGCGCGCTGCGCGTCGCCGACGCCGCGGTGGTCGTCGTCAACGCCGTCATGGGGGTCGAGGTCAACACCGAGCGACTCTGGGCTCGCGCCGCCAAGGAGGGCCTCGCCCGACTGGTGTTCGTCAACATGCTCGACCGCGAGCGCGCCGACTTCTTCCGCACGCTCGAGACGCTGAAGGCCTCGTTCGGCCCGCACGTGATCGCAACCGAGATCCCGATCGGCAGCGAGCACGAGGTCTCGGGGGTGATCGACCTGATCGACATGGAGGCCTGGACCTACGAGAACGACGGGCGCGGGGCGGCGAAGAAGACCGAGATCCCCGAGGAGTTCAAGGCCCAGGCCGACGAGTACCGCGAGAAGCTGATGGACGAGGTCGCCGAGAACTCCGACGAGCTGATCGAGCGCTACCTCGAAGGCGAGGAGATCGACCACTCCGAGATCGTCACCGTGCTCAAGCAGGGCGTAACGGACGGCAAGATCTTCCCGGTCACCTGCGGGGTCGCGACCAAGAACCTCGGCACCAACCGCCTGCTCGACGCGCTGGTCGAGGACGTGCCTTCGCCCGCGATGCGTGGCGCGCTGCACGCCGCCGGCGAGGACGAGGAGGGGGTCGACGTCGACCCCGACGACGGCGGCGAGACGATCGCCTACGTGTTCAAGACCCGTGCCGACCCCTACGCCGGGCGCCTCAACCTCTTTCGCGTCCTCCACGGCACGGTCACTTCCGACTCGCAGCTGCTCAACGTGACCCGCCGCGAGAAGGAGCGCCTGGGCCAGATCTCCGCCGTCTGCGGCAAGGAGCTGACACCGGTCGACGAGCTCGGCGCCGGGGACATCGGCGCCGTCGCAAAGCTGCGCGAGACCCGCGCCGGCGACGTGCTCGCAGACAAGGAGACCAAGACGCACCTGCCGCCGCTCGATCTGCCGGCGCCGGTGATGGCCTTTGCCTTCGAGCCGAAGAGCAAGGGCGATGAGGAGAAGGCGGTGGCGGCGCTGCGGCGCCTGCGCGAAGAGGATCCGACTCTCGACGTCCACCGCGACCGGCAGACCGGCGACGAGATCATCGCCGGCCTGACCCAGATGCACGTCGAGGTGATCGTCGACCGGATGAAGGAGCGCTTCGGCGCCGAGATCACTCTCAAGCCTCCGCACGTTCCCTACCTCGAGACGATTCGCAAGCCGGCCGAGGCCCACGGCCGCTACAAGAAGCAGACCGGCGGGCGCGGTCAGTTCGGCGACTGCCATATCGAGATCGAGCCGAGCGACACCGGCGCGGGCTTCGTCTTCCTCGACGAGACCAAGGGCGGTGTGATCCCCAAGGGCTTCATCCCCGCGGTCGAGAAGGGCATCGCCGAGGCGATGCTGCACGGCGAGGTCGCCGGCTACCCGGTCAAGGACGTCACCGTTCACCTCGTGGACGGCTCTCACCACGCGGTCGACTCCTCCGAGGCGGCCTTCAAGGTCGCGGGCTCGATGGCCTGGAAGAAGGCGATGGCCGACGCCCAGCCGGCGCTGCTCGAGCCGATCGTGCAGCTGACGATCAGCGTCCCCGAGGACGTCGTCGGCGACGTGATCGGCGACCTCAACTCGCGCCGCGGGCGCCCGCTGGGGATGGAGGCCAAGGGCGCCGCGACCGAGGTCAAGGCCGAGGTGCCGATGGCCGAGGTCCTCGACTATGCACCCGACCTGCGGGCGATCACCGGCGGGCGCGGCGACTACACGATGGAGTTCGTCCGCCACGAGGAGGTGCCGGCGCACCTCGCAGAAAAGGTGATCGCCGGCGCCAATGCCGACGGTCAAGAGGTTCGGGCCTAGACTTCACCCCGCATGGGGCTGATTCACACGTGCTACCGGATCGGCGACATCGATCGCTCGGTCGCCTTCTACAACGCCCTCGGCTTCGAGGAGGTCGGCCGCATCCCGATCCGCGAGGAGGCGGTAAACGTGTTCATGAACATGCCGGGCGACGGCGACATGCCGAAGCTCGAGCTGACCTACAACTACGGCGTCGATGGGTATGAGATCGGCGACGGCTACGGCCACATCGCGATCAGCGCCGGCGATCTCGACGCCACCCTTGCTCGCCTCGCCGAACAGGGCATCGAGCCCGAGAAGCCGCCGTTTTCGATCAGGGAGGGTGGCGCGCGGATCTGCTTCGTGCGCGACCCCGACGGCTACCGCGTCGAGCTGATCGAGCAATCCTGAAACGGGTGACGATCAACGTCGACGGCGGCTCGCGGGGCAATCCGGGCCCGGCCGCGATCGCCGCGGTGGCGAGCGATGAATCAGGCGAGATCCTCCTCGAACGCGCCGAGACGATCGGCAAGGCCACCAACAACGTCGCCGAGTACCGGGCGCTGCTGCTCGGCATCCGCCTCGCCAAGGAGCTCGAGGCCTCCGAGGTCGAGCTGATCGGCGACTCGCAGTTGATCGTCCGCCAGGTCCAGGGCAGGTACAAGGTCAAGAACGAAGACCTGAAGCCACTGCACACGAAGGTCCGCGACGAGCTGCGCGATTTCGAGAGGTGGTCGATCTCAGACGTCCGCCGCGAGCACAACGCGGAGGCGGACCGGCTGCTGAACGAAGCGCTCGACGCTGCTTAGTGTCGTATCCTTCTGCGCTCGTTGCGGCTGTAGCTCAGCTGGCTAGAGCGTCTGCTTGCCATGCAGAAGGTCGTGGGTTCGAATCCCATCAGCCGCTTTTCGCAAGACCCCCGACAACTCCCGACAGGCAGGGAGGGGCACCGGGGTTCGCCTGAGTCTCGGGGCAATCGGTAGCCGGACTGGTAGCAGGCCCCGTCGGCCCCTTCGCTGCCACCAGTTCGGCGACTCGCGCCGACCTGGTTGGCATCCTCGGCCGATGGCCCGCACGCAAGCCGTCTTCTTCCGCGACTCCAAGGGCAGGGAGCCCGTAGACGCGTTCATCGAGGGGCTGACAGCGAAACAGGCGGCCAAGATTGATGCGTTCATCGAGGAGTACCTGAACGGCCAGCGACCCGATGCACAGCCTCCTGAATACCCGATCACTTCGCAGATCGAAGGAGAGCTGCGTGAGCTACGGGTTCGGTTCGGCAACACGCGGTACCGGGTGCTCTATCAGCGGTCGGCGAACCTCGTCGTGTTGCTCCACGCCATCGAGAAGGACACCGGCGCGCTGCCAAGGTCAGCGATCGCCACCGCCAAGAAGCGAATGACTGACTTTCGCCGGCGGATGAACGCGAAGCCACGCGTTCCCCCTCGCGCCGCGGGCGACGATGCTCCTCCCAAGGCTCGTTGAAGAGTTGTTGACAGACTTATCGAAATCGATAAACTCTCGGATATGGCCAAGAACAAGAACAAGCCGATGAGCCCGGTTGGAACGACTGCCGCCGACGCAGCGAGGCGGCGCTCCGAGCGCAGCGAGGCATACCGGGAGGCACGGGACGAATACAGGGCGATCAGCGAGCTTCGCGAGAAGAACTGGATCGCCGCCCACATCCGCGAGCGTCGCTACGAGCTGGAGTTGACGCAGGCGCAGGTGGCCGAGCGCGCGAAAACGTCGTATTCGTTCATCTCGAAGCTCGAGCGGGGCGACCACATCCCGACGATCGATGTGCTCCAGCGGGTCTTGGCTGTCTTGGATGAGCAGCTCTTGATCGGGGTTGAGCGCCAAATTCCGGACGAGCCGCCGGAGCGCGTCATCGCTCCGGCACCCACTCCTCGGTCAGCCACCAGGCCGCGTTCGCGCGTAGCCGCGGGAGTCCGGTAAGTCGTTCGGGCTTCAGCTACCACCGGTTGCTCAAACCGCCTTGGTCCGGACTGGTAGCTCGCCTGGTGATGCTCCCATTTCAGGCGTGGTGTCGGGGCCGTTGCTCCCATCAGCCGCTCTTCAGACGAGCCCCGTCAGATCGAGACGGGGCTCAGTGGGACGAATGCGACGCGGGCGCAGGATCCTTCGGCCAGTCCCCGGTACGCACCCGCTCGTAGAGCGTGTCCGGCGCCAAATCGGCCCCTCCGGGCCACACGACCGTCCCGGTCTCAGGATCGACCGAGACCTTCGCGAAGCCGTCGGGGGTCCGGGCCTCCTCGAACACCGGCCCGTGCATGCGGTCGAGGACGTCCAGCTCGCCTTTCAAGCCGTCTTCGAAGGTCAGGGCCAGGGTCCCGTGTCGTACGACCTCTGCGGCCGTGATGTCGGGAGTAAGTCCGGTCATTTGAGTGGTTCGATCTCCTCAAGTTTCTCACCTGTCCGGGCTCGCTGCCAGTTCTCGCTCAGCTCATCCTGGTGGAGCTCCGCCCACGCGAGCACGAAGCACAGCTGCCGTCGGGGAAGATTGCTTTCGATTACCTCGAGGTTGTCGATACGGATCTTGGCTTCCCCCTCGGCGTGACGCGCATGGAAGTGCGGATATCCGTGATCCGAGAAGAACATCGCGATCACGATCCCGTAGAAACGACTGATGGTCGGCGCACCACGATGATCCGGCCCTGTCCGGACGCGAGGAAAGCTGGATTCGCTCTGCTACCACCTTTCTCCGCGCCGCAGATCGCCGAAATCGGTAGCAGAGCTGGTAGCAGCACGGGTGGATTCCGCATCGACAAGCGGTGTGTCGGGGCTATTCATCCCATCAGCCGCTCGTGATCCGAAACCGAGGGCCCGCGATGGCACCCTCGGCTCCGCCGACTTGCGTCGCTACTTGACGGTGACGCTTCCGTACATCCCCTGTTGATAGTGCCCGGGGAGGTTGCAGAACATCACGTACTTGCCGGGAGTCAGCTCGAAGGTTCCCGACTTGCTTTGACCTGGCTTCACGTCGGCGATCTCGTTGGGCGAGCCGCTGCCCTGTGTGACCACGGCGTCCTCGTCGACCTCGCCCTGCTTGACCGGCAAGGACGCGGGATCCGCGTCGGACTTGACCAGGACGAACTCATGTGTCGTCTTACCCTCGTTAGGGGTGGCGATCGTCACTGTCCCGGCCCCGGCGTTGACGTCCTTGGGGCTGAAGAAGAAGTCGCCCATCTTGATGGTGAGCGGCTTCCCGGTGGTCGCGGCGGTTTCGGTGGTGGCGGCCGTGCTGGCCGTCCCGTCGTCATCTCCGTCGTCGTCACCACAGCCCGCGAAGCCGGCAAGGGCGAACGCAGACACGGTCAGGATCAACAGCAGACCTCGGTGTTTCTTCATCTTCTCCTCTCGTTGAATACGCCGAGGGTATATCCGCCCGGGCAAAGTTGCCCGTATCGACCACCGGCATGACCTCTGGGTACGCTTGACGCCGCCCTGGCGCCTTGGCGGAGTGGTTACGCAGCGGCCTGCAAAGCCGTTTACGCCGGTTCGAGTCCGGCAGGCGCCTCTGACAAATAGCTGCAAATACCTCCTCTTGAGCGTCGGCGCTGGTGGCAGACCGCAAAGCGTGTCCCGAATATGTCCCGAAGCTTCCGGTTCATTCAGCAGGATTGACGGGTAGAGTCGGCGATTTCCGCCGCCGCCGGCCCACCTGAGGCGCCTAGACGACGCCCCCGGCTTTTCTCGACGGAGTCGGGGGCGTCGTCGTTTCTAGGGCGCGGTGCGGGACTTGACCCACCCCACGAACTCGTCCTCACTCAACTCACCTGCGGCGAGGTCCTCGATCACCTTCGCGATCTCATCCTGGCCACCCTTGGGCGGCGTCCAGGTGATTCCTTGCCTGTTGAAGAGCTCCAGCATCGCAATGAAGCCAACGCGCTTGTTCCCGTCTGGAAGGGCGTGGTTGGCGACGATGCGGGCGCACAGAATCGCCCCTTGCGTAGCCACGTCGGGGGAAAAGGCTTCCGCGGCGAAGCTGGCGTGGGGCGCTCCGAGTGCCGACTCAGCCAGCGCGAGTCGACTCAAAGGCAGCTGGGGTGGTCACGTCGGTAGAAGTGGTGTAACGAGTTCGTAGTGGTCGGTGGGCGGCTCCGTGGAGCCGCCGAGAAGTTCCGGCCACCGCGGGCCCCAGACTCGTCGGAAAGGAGCACCAACTCAAATCCGACGAAAGGAGCACCACGATGGCCGAGGACCAGAGGATGACGACCGAGCAGGTCGTCGCCAAGACCCTGATCGACGAGCACGCCGACTTCCTGCGCGATGCGGTGGCGATGGTCGCCCGCGAGCTGATGGAGGCCGAGATCGCCGGCGAGATCGGGGCCGGCCGCGGCGAACGAAGCCCCGAGAGAACAACCCACCGAAACGGCTACCGCCCCCGGGCCTGGGAGACCCGCGTCGGCGAGATCGAGCTCGCCGTGCCCCGCAAGCGCTCGGGCGAGGCCTACTTCCCGAGCTTCCTGGAGCCCCGCAAGCGCTCCGAGCAGGCGATCGTCGCGGTGGTCATGGAGGCCTACGTCAACGGGGTCTCGACCCGTAGGGTCGACCGCCTGGTCGAGCAGCTGGGCATCCATGGGATGTCGAAGGACCGGGTCTCGGCGCTCTGCCGGGCGCTCGACGAGCAGGTGGAGATCTTCCGCTCCCGCCCCCTGGAGGACGAGTCGGAGGACGAGTCGTTCCCGTATCTGTGGCTGGACGCCAAGCTGGTCAAGGTCAGAGACCGCGGCCACGTCTACCCGAAGGCCCTGGTAATCGCCTACGCGGTCCACTCCTCGGGCCGCCGCGAGGTGATCGGCCTCGATATCGGCGAGGTCGAGTCGGGGCCCTTCTGGGTCGAGTTCCTGCGCTCCCTGCGCGAGCGCGGCCTCGCCGGGGTCCGCCTCTGCGTCTCAGACCACCACGAGGGCCTCAAGGCGGCGATCGCCAGGATCCTGGCCTGCCCCTGGCAGCGCTGCACCGTCCACTTCGTCCGCGACATGCTGCGCCACTGCCGGCCGGCTCAGCGCGGCATGGTCTCGGCGGCGCTGCGGGAGGTCTTCAATGCCGAATCGTACGAGGTTGCCCGGGAGAGGGCCGGCGAGGTGATCGAGCGCCTGCGCGGGCCGGCGCCGAAGGTGGCCGAGCTGCTCGAGGAGGCCGAGGAGGACCTGATCGCTTTCTACCGCTTCCCCGAGCCCCACTGGTCGAAGCTTCGCTCGACCAACCCGCTCGAGCGCGTCAACCGCGAGATCGGCCGCCGCTCAGACGTCGTCGGCATCTTCCCCAACGACGCCTCGGCGATCCGGCTCGCCGGCGCTCTCTTGATCGAGCAGAACGACGAGTGGCTGGTCGGCCGGCGCTACCTCTCCGAGGAATCGCTCGCCCTGGTCCTTAAGGACCAGGGCGATGAGGAACGGGAGGTGATCGAGCTACAGACCACCTGAGGATCCCGACGAGGAGTTACACCACTTCAGACGACTTGACTCCGAAGGCGGGCGCGGGATTCGACCTGGCCCTCCAGCGATGGGGCACGATCGATGTGGGACTCCTCGTCGAGCTCGGCCGTCTGGGGAGCCCGCCGCAGCATCGAGATCGCCTCGTTGTGGGCAATCCGGTAGAGCCAGGGTCGCAGCGCGATCTTCCGCTCCTCGCCCGGCAGGGCGTGAAGAACCTTGACCATTGTGTTCTGCAGTGCGTCCCTGGCATCCTCGTCGCTGGCGAGGATCGTGCGGCAATAGCGATAGAGCTCCTGGTGGTAGCGCTCGAATATCGCCGCGAACGCGCGCTCCTCGCCGCGACTGGCGGAGCGGACCAAGCGCGCGTCCGGCCAGAGGCGAAACAGAGCCGCGGTTGGCACGCCCCTTGACTGGAGTGTGATTGCGCCCATCACTTCTCATATCGGGGGCTGAGTCGTTTCATTGAGCCAACTGGAATTCTGTGGACTTCCCGCTCGACTTGTCGGTTTTGTACTTAACGCAGGCGAGCGCGATTAGTCAGGGCCAACCGAGCGGGCCAGACAGACGGTTTGGGTAGTGCCTGACTTTTGCCAGCGAGGAACGTTTCACCCCTCGAGGCAAGTGCCTCAGACAAAGGCAAACCCGTCGCGAGGCGGGGGCGCAAAACCAGGGGCCTGATCACCCAGGCCGCCCAGTTGCCGAAGGAGGCAGAACATGAATCGCCTGAGCAAGATTGCAATCGTCGTCGGTGCCCTGACTGTGAGCGCGGCCCCCGCGCTCGCGGCCGGGCCACCGAGCAGCATTCCCCCTGCCAATCAGGGAACGAGTCACATCCCGGACAACCAGGGGACTCAGCACATCCCCTCGACGACGCCTGGTTCACAGGCTCCGTCGACAACCCCCGGCCCCAAGGCGCCTCTGCCGGCCAAGGCAAAGGCGTATGGGTCGTACTGCAACGCTGAGAGCAAGCAGCACGTCGACGGTCAGAACGGCACGCCGTTCTCGGTCTGTCTGACCGCGATGGCCAAACTGGCCAACGGAAACGTCAGCAATCCGCGCATGGCCTGCAAGGCCGAGAGCAAGCGCCGGGTCGAGGGTCAGAAGGGCACGCCCTTCAGTCTCTGTGTCGCTGGCGGTGCCAAGCTGCTCCAGGACCAGGCTCAGTCGAGCGACTAGCCGGCCTGACGGCGTCTGAGGGGCCGGGACGCGATGGCGGCCCGGCCCCTCAGTGCGCGAACACTCGCCTGGGGAGCGGAGGCCCAGCGGCCCGATTGCGCGGCGGATCAGCGAGCGGCCGATCGTCCGCGGGTGGGCGACGACTGTCTCGAGCTTGCCGGTGAAGCTGAGCGGGTTACGGGAGATGCCGAGCGCCTCGAGGTTCGTGCCCGGGTTGAAGTAGACGCGCTCGCAGACGAGCTTGTCGCCCTCGAAGTCGAAGATCGCGACAACGGCACTGGAACGACTTGCCGGTCGGCTGCAGCCCGCGGTAGGGGCCGTCGTGGGTGCCGCGCAGCCACCCCTCGATGATCACCGCGCCCTCGTCGTGTGTCGAGCGTGACGTCGAACTCGTGCCGGTTCTCCGACTCCATGTGCTCGACCACGATCTCCTCGCGCTTCTTGCGCAGGCTGCTCTCGAGGATGGCCACGCGCCGACCCTACACCGCCCTCAGCTGCATGCTCAGATCGAGAGCCGGCGCCGAATGCGTCAGGGCGCCTACCGAGATGTCGTCGACTCCGGTCTGGGCGACGCGGCGGACGTTCTCGAGGGTGACGCCGCCCGACGCCTCGATCCGCAGCGGGACCTCGGTGGCGCCACGGGCTAGGGCGACGGCCCGCGACATCGCGGTGGGGTCCATGTTGTCGAGCAGGATGCGGTCGGCGCCGGCAGCGACCGCCTCCGAGACCTCGCTGAGACTGCGGGTCTCGACCTCGACCTCCTCGCGGCCGGCCTTGCGCGCCGCCAGCACGGCCTGGGCGATGCCGCCGGCCGCGGCGACGTGGTTCTCCTTGATCAGCACGGCGTCGTAGAGGCCCATGCGGTGGTTGACGCCGCCGCCGACGGCGACCGCCTCCTTCTCGAGGTCGCGCAGCCCCGGAGTGGTCTTGCGCGTGTCGAGGATCCGGACACCCGTGCCCTCGACCTCGCGGACAAAGTTGGCGGTCATCGTCGCGATCCCGGAGAGGTGGCCCATGAAGTTGAGCGCGACGCGCTCGGCGGCGAGCAGGCCACGCGAAGCGCCGTGGACGATGAACAGCGTCTTCGGCACGTCGTCGCGCCAGGCGTCCTCGGGCTCGCGCACGTCGAAGTAGGTGGCGCCGGTCTGGGTGAACGCCTCGCGCGCGATCTCGTAGCCGTGGACGATCCCGGCCTGCTTCTGGATCACATGCGCCCGCCCCTCGGCCGCGGCCGGAACCACCGCCCTGGCGGTGACGTCGCCGGTGCCGACGTCCTCGGCGAGGGCACGCTCGACGAGTTCACTGAGGTCGGACATGGAGCGGCAGGTTCTCACGAATGCGGGGCCTCTCGCGTTTAATTGGATACATGGATGGTTTGCCCCCGTTCCAGGAGCTGCTGGATCGCCACCGCGGAGACGTTCTCGGGTTCCTGATCGCGAGCGTCGGCCCGGTTGACGCCGAGGATTGCTTTCAGGAGACATTCCTGGCGGCGCTGCGAGCGTATCCGCGGCTCGAGCACCAGCGCAACCTGCGCTCGTGGCTGCTGACGATCGCCCACAACAAGGCGATCGACCACCACCGCTCGCGCTCGCGCGAGGCGGTGCCGACCGAGGAGGTCCCCGAGCAGGCGGTGCCCGCCGTCGATCTCAACGGCACGGACCCGGGTCTGTGGCAGGCGGTTGCCGGCCTCCCCGACAAGCAGCGCAGCGCGGTGATGCTGCGCTTCGCCGGAGACCTCAGCCACCGCGAGATCGGCGAGCGGATCGACTGCTCGGAGGCCGCCGCCCGGCGCAACGTCCACGAGGGCGTCAAACGACTTAGAGAGGAGCTCGCATGAGCGCAAACACCCACACCCCCGAAGACCTGCTGCGCCCGGCGGCGATCGCCCCGCCCGCCGCGGCCGAGGAGGCGGCCGCCCGGTTCGCCGAGCGCGCCGCAGACGAAGGCCTGGTCGACGTCGCCTACGCGACCAGCGACTCGCCGTTCGGCCCGATCACGCTCGCCGCCACCGACCGCGGCCTCGTTCGCCTCAACCTCCCCCGCTACGACGCCGACGACTTCCTCGCGCGGCTCTCGGAGGAGATCTCGCCGGCAATGCTGGAGCTGCCGGCCAGGCTCGACCCCGTGCGGCGCGAGCTCGACGACTACTTCGAGGGCCGGCTGAAGAGGTTCACCGTGCCGCTCGACTGGCAGCTGATCCACGGCTTCCAGAAGAAGGTCCTGAAGCGGACCTACGCGATCCCCTACGGCAAGACCCTGACCTACGGCGAGGTCGCCGCCGAGGCCGGCAACCCGCGCGCCTTCCGCGCCGCCGGCACCGCGCTGGGGCGCAACCCGATCCCGCTGATCGTCCCCTGCCACCGCGTCACCCGCTCGGGCGGCGACCCTGGCAACTACGGCGGCGGGCCGGAGATGAAGCGGTCGCTGCTCGAGATGGAGGGCTCGCTTCGCTAGCGCTCAGCCCTGTGGCTCAGGGCCGAAGCGGTCGAGCATCGCCCAGGTGGCGGCAGTGTTGGCCTTGATCTGCTCGCGCTGATCGGCGATCTCGGCCTGGAGAGCCGCGAAACCGGCTTGCATCTCAGCCTCCATCTTCGCGATCGAACCGATCATGGCTTGCGTGATCGTCACGTGGCGTTCGAGGAGTCCGTCGAGATATCGCTTCATTTCCGCGTCCCGCCGCGTGAGCACGCCGTCAAGGAAGCGCTTCGTGTCCTCATCCATGAGCGGCATTGTCTCACGCTCTTCGGGACCAGAGGGACGCCGCTACCCGGAGGTCTGGGTCGAAACCCTCACGTAACGATCGTGCTTGCCGTGCGCCGCGCCAGCGCCATGATCGTCACCATCGGGTTGGTGCCCGAGGCGCTGGGGAAGGCGCTGCCGTCGCCGATGTAGACGCCGGGGGTGTCGTGGAGCTCGCCCCAGGGATCGGCGACCGAGGTCTTCGGGTCGGCGCCCATGCGGCAGGTGCCCATCTGGTGGGCGCTGAACAGGCGCTGGCCGCCGGCGCCCATGTGGGCGGCCTTGGCGGTCGCGATCGAGGCGTCGAGGTCGTCGCCGCGCTTCCAGCCCGGAAGCTGCGCGGCCATCGAGTAGACCTCCTCCGCCCCGGCCGCCTCGTGGAGGCGGAACTGCGCCTCGATGCCGTCGCGCAGGTTGCGCAGGTCGAGCTCGTCGGTGACGGCGTATGAGGGGACGGCCTCGCCGTTGGCGTCGATCGTCACTTCACCCGCGCCGCGGTCGCGGGTGAGGCCGATGAAGGTCGCGCCGAAGCGGACGCGCTCGAGCATCTCGCGGTGCTGGACCGCGTTGAGCCAGGGAAGCGCGGAGCCGACCAGCCCCGGCGCGTACTGGGCGGCCTCGATCAGGAAGCCGTAGCCGTCGCCGGTGTTGGCGTGCTCGTCGACGAGGAATGCCTGCGGCGGGCCCATCCACGCCTTCTGGTCGGAGCCGTAGACGCCGAACACGCTCGAGGTCGGATGCAGGTGGAGGTTCTTGCCGACCGCCGGGCCGCCGATCTGCGAGCGCAGCAGCAGCGCCGGCGACTCGAGCGCGCCGCAGGCGACGATCACCCGCGGCGCCCTGACGGTGAGCTTGGCGCCGGCCGGGCCGACCGCCTCGACCCCGGCCGCGCGGCCGCCCTCGATGAGGATGCGCTGGGCCCGGGCGCGGACGACGAGCCGCGCCCGCGCCCCCGCGGCGTCGGCGAGGAAGGTGCGGTCCCCCGACTGCTTCGAGCCCGAGCGGTCGCCAAAGCCCAGGAAGCCCGCCGTTTCCGCCGAGTAGCTGCGCGGGTCGGCATTGCGGACGATCACCTCGGAGTTCCAGCCGAGCTTCTCGGCGCCCTCCTTCATCCGCTCCTGGGTGCCGTTGCGGTCCGAGCACTGATCGTTGGCCTTGATCCGCTCGAGCACCGCGTCGAGGTGGGCGTCGTAGTCGGGGCCATCGAGGCCCTCGAGCCCGTGCCCTGACGCCCACTCCTCGCGAACCCAGTCGCGGGTGCGCAGGCAGTTGGTCCAGTTGACCGTCGTGCCGCCGCCGAGCGTCGCCCCAGCCTGCAGCGAGACGTTGCCGTCGGCGGTCGGGTGCGGGCCGCCGCGCCAGAACATCCGCTCGTAGGCGCCGAGCTCGTAGCCGTCGAAGTCGGATTCGTTGAAGTAGCCGGAGGCCTCGAGCACGACGACATCGAGGCCGGCGCCCGCCAGGGTCGCCGCGATCACGCCGCCGCCGGACCCCGAGCCGACGACGACCGCATCGGCCTCCATCGTCCGCTCGCCGGCGCCGTCGAGCTCGTCAGGCGAGAGCGGCTTGGGCACGTCCGGCGGAGGTCCCGGCGGGCCGGGGAATCCGAACGCCTCCCAGGCGGGGTTGACGCCACTGCGGGGATCGGGCAACCCATAGTGCATGAAGAGGGTGAGCCCGACGAGCGCACCGACCCCGGCCGCGGCTTCGGGCGAGCTCGCGCTGATGCCGGTGAGCACCGCCTCGCGCGCCTCCTGGGTGGGCGCCTCGGCGAGGCCCTGGGCGGCGAAGGCGTCGAGCAGCTCGGTGAGCCCGCCGCGCGCGACCGGATCGGGAATCGCTTCGATCGCCTCCTGGACGGCGGGAATCGTCGCCCCCTTGTCCGCTCCCCAGGCCCAGAGCCCGTTGGGATCGGGATCGTGCTCGAGCGACGGGGCCACGGTGACGCAGACCTCGCGCAGGGCCGCTGCCTGGCTCTCCGTCAATCCCTCACTCACGGCGTCGAGTCTATTGAGCGCTTTGCAGCAGGTACTCCTTGACGAACCCGTCGAGGTCGCCGTCGAGGACGCGCTGGGCGTCGCCGGCCTCATGGCCGGTGCGGTGGTCCTTGACCCGCTGGTCGGGGTGCAGCGTGTAGCTGCGGATCTGGGATCCCCACTCGGCCGACTTGGTCTCGCCGCGCTCGGCGGCGAGCTCCTCGGCGCGCTTTCGCTCCTCGAGCTCGAGCAGGCGCGAGCGGATCATCTGCATCGCTACGGCCTTGTTCTGGGTCTGCGAGCGCTCGTTCTGGCACTGGACGACGACCCCGGTCGGCTCGTGGGTGATCCGCACGGCCGAGTCGGTCTTGTTGACGTGCTGGCCGCCGGCGCCCGAGGCGCGGTAGGTGTCGATCCGCAGGTCCGACTCGTCGAGGTCGACGTCGACGTCGTCGGTGACCAGCGGGGCGACGTCGAGCTGGGCGAAGCTGGTGTGGCGGCGGTTGGCCGAATCGAACGGCGAGATGCGCACGAGCCGGTGCACGCCGCGCTCGGCGGCGAACAGGCCGTAGGCGTTCTCGCCGTGGACGAGGAAGGTCGCCGACTTGAGCCCCGCCTCCTCGCCGGGCGCCGCCTCCTTCATCTCGACCTCGAAGCCGCGGCGCTCGGCCCAGCGCAGGTACATGCGCAGCAGCATCTCGGCCCAGTCCTGGGAGTCGGTGCCGCCGGCGCCGGCGTTGACGGTTACGACGGCGTCGCCGTGGTCGTACTCGCCGGTGAACAGCCGCTCCTCCTCGAGCTCGGCGAGGCGCTTCTCGATCTGGTCGAGCTGGGAGTCGAGCTCGCCCGCCATCTCGGAGTCCTCGGCCGCCATCTCGGCGAGCTCGTCGAGGTCGCCGACGTCGGCGGAGAGCCCGCGGAAGCCCTCGAGCTTGCGCTGGGCGCGGGCGTGGCGCGCCGAGGTATCGGCGGCCTTGGCCTGGTCGTCCCAGAAGCCGGGGGCCTGCATCTCCCCCTCGAGCCGCTCTACGTCGGCCTCTAGCTCGGCGGGGTCAAAGGTAGTCCGAGAGCAGCTTCATCTGCTCGCGGATTGACGCGAGGCGCGCGGGCACTGTCTCTGAGGTCGCCTCGGCCACGGAGGGAAGACTAGACGCTCGCCCCGCGGGTCAGCTCGGGACGGTGGCGCTGACGACCCAGGTCGAGGTCGGGCCGTAGACACCGTCCGGCGTCTCGAAACCGGCGATCGCCTCGCGGATCTCCGCCGCGAGCTTCGGCCTCAGGGTCTTGACCTCGTCCTGAGGACAGATCCGCAGCAGCTCCGCCGCCGGCCCCAGCGCCATCGCGAACTCGACCGCGTGATCGAGGTCGTCGCCGACCTTCATCGACAGATCGAGCCGGGTCAGGGTGGGTGCCGCGAACCCGGCTGCCAAGAGCTGGTCGCAGACGGTGTCCGCGTTCGCCATCGAAAACGGGCCCGGCCCGCAGCGCGCGTCCTCCGGCTCCTCGGGCTCCTCGAGGTACTGCTCGACGACCTGCTCGGGGGCGAGCACCCAGCCGTTGTCGAGCTTGCGGCGCCAGACCACGGCAACCAGCTGGCCGCCGGGCTTGAGCGCGCCGCGGATGTTGCGCAGCGCCTGGACCGGATTTGCGAAGAACATGATGCCCATGCGCGAAAAGGCGTAGTCGTAGGGGCCGCCGAGGTCCATGTCCTGGACGTCGCCGGCCCTGAACTCGATGTCTGGACATCCGGAGGCGTCGGCTTCGGCGATCGAGGCCTCGACGAACGGCTCGGAGACGTCGACCCCGACCGCAGAGCCCTCGTTGCCGACCAGCGCCCGCAGCACCTGGGTCGTGTCGCCGAAGCCGCAACCGATGTCGAGTACGCGATCGCCCTTCTGCGGCGGATACAGCTGCATCGCCCGCTTGCCGTGCTGCTCGAGTCCGGTGACGATCAGGTCGCGGAACTCGACGAAGCGGTCGAAGAGCACTCCGCTCCACGCCTCAGTCGCCTCGTCGTTGTTCTCGACGACGCGGATCTCTTCTGCCCCGATCGCTTCCACTGGGGCCAATGGTACGCCTGAAACCCCGGTTGTTACGAATCGAGTCCGGCCGCGCTCAGCGCCTCGGCGCGGTCCTCGAACGGCTGCCAGCGGGCGACCAGGCCGTCTCTGACCGTGAACAGGTGCGCCATCTCGTCCTCGGTCGCCAGCTCCTCGGTGCCGTCCCAGTACCACTGGCGGCGGGTGAGCGCGACGACCTCGTCGCCGTTCTCGCGCAGCTCGTCGATCACGACCTTCTGCTGAACGCCGCCGGGCTTGAACGTGGCCCAGGCGCGGGCCTCCTCCCTGCCACGGCGCGGCCCGCGGCCGCTGAGGATCTCGACCTCGGGGTCGAGCGCCTCGGCGAAGGCGTCGAGGTCCTGGCGGTTGAAGGTGTCTATGAACTCACGGACGGCCGCTTGGTTTGACGGCTTCCCCATTAACGACGGCTCCTCCGCTTCGCGTCCGGGGCCGTCTAGGCCCCATGGCACTTCTTGTACTTCTTGCCCGATCCGCACCAGCAGGGGTCGTTGCGGCCGATGTTCTCGTGCTCGTCCTTGACCACGGTCTCGACGTGGGTGGGCTGGCTGCCACCGTTGCCCTGCGCCGGCGCCTGTGACTCGGGGGCCTCGGCGTCGACCATGTCGACCGAGTCGCCGGTCAGCGCCGACGGCTGGTCTGGACCGCCGCCGGTATACGTCACGTTGCGCGCCTCGGCGCCGCTCGGCGCGAACGCGGCCTGTGCCTGCGAGGGCTCGACGTTGACCTCGACGTGGAAGATCAGCTTCGAGAATTCCTCCCAGATCGCGTACATCAGCGCCTCGAACATCGCGAAGCCCTCGTTCTTGTAGGCGACGAGCGGGTCGATCTGGGCGAAGCCGCGCAGGTGGATGCCCTCGCGCAGGTAGTCCATCTCATACAGGTGCTCGCGCCAGCGGTTGTCGATGATCTGCAGCAGGATCGCCCGCTCGAGGTCGCGCATCAACTCGTCGCCGAACTCCTGCTCGCGGCGGTCATACGCGGCGAGCGCGTCGGCGACGAGCTGGTCGGAGAGGTCCTCGCGGGCAACCGCCTCGGGGCTCAGCGAGGCGAAGTCGAGCTGCGAGGGCCAGAGCTGCTCCACCTGGGTCTGGAGCTCGGCGAGGTCCCACTCCTCGAAGATCTCACCCGGCGCGTAGGTATCGAAGAGGCGCTCGACCGTGCCCGCGAGCTCGGTGCGCGCGACGTCGGACATGTCGCGCCCCTCGAGGATCTCGCGCCGGTACTTGTAGACGACGCGGCGCTGCTCGTTCATCACGTCGTCGTACTCGAGCACCCGCTTTCTGATCAGGAAGTTCTGCTCCTCGACCTTCTTCTGGGCGCCCTCGACGGTGCGGGTCAGCATCTTCGCCTCGAGCGGCTCCTCCTCGCCCTGCTCGTTGACCGGGCCGAGGCGGTCGAGGATGCGGTAGATGCGGTCGCCGGCGAAGAGCCGGATCACGTCGTCCTCGGCGGAGAGGAAGAACCGCGACTCGCCGGGGTCGCCCTGGCGGCCGGAGCGCCCGCGAAGCTGGTTGTCGATGCGCCGCGACTCGTGGCGCTCGGTGCCGAGAATGAAGAGGCCGCCGAGCTCCTTGACCGCTTCCTCCTCGGGCTTGTACTCGACCTCGAGCTCGGCCTTGCGCGCCTGCAGCGCCTCGTCCCAGCCTTCCGAGCCCGGCTGGTAGCCCTGGTTGAGCAGCTCGTGGTGGGCCATCTGCTCGGGGTTGCCGCCGAGCTTGATGTCGACGCCGCGTCCGGCCATGTTGGTCGCGATCGTCACCGCGCCGCGGCGGCCGGCGCCGGCGATCGTCTCGCCCTCGCGCTCGGCGTGCTCGGGCTTGGCGTTGAGCACGACATGCTCGATGCCGCGGCGCTTGAGCTCGCCCGCGATCATCTCCGAGACCTCGACCGAGATCGTGCCGACGAGGATCGGCTGGCCGCGGCTGTGGCGGGCCTCGATCTCGTTGATCAATGCCTTCCACTTGCCTTCCTTGGTCTTGTAGATCTGGTCGTTCTGGTCGACCCGGATCATGTCGCGGTTGGTCGGGATCTCGACCACCGGGATCTTGTAGATCTTCATGAACTCGGTCGCCTCGGTCAGGGCGGTGCCGGTCATGCCCGAGAGCTTGTCGTAGAGGCGGAAGTAATTCTGGAGCGTGATCGTCGCCAGGGTCTGGTTCTCCTCGCGAATCGGCACGCCCTCCTTGGCCTCGACGGCCTGGTGCAGGCCCTCGGACCAGCGGCGGCCTTCGAGGATGCGCCCGGTGAACTCGTCGATGATCATCACCTCGCCCTCGACCACCGCGTAGTCCTTGTCGCGGTGGTAGAGCGACTCAGCCTTGAGCGCCTGGACCAGGTGGTTGACCAGCGTGCCGTGCTCGCCGAGGTAGAGGTTCTCGACCCCGAGGAACTCCTCGGCCTTGGCGACGCCGCGCTCGGTCGGGGCGACGGTCTTGTGCTTCTCGTCCCACTCGTAGTCGTACTCGGCCTCCGAGGTGTCCTTGGACTCGCCGAGCGCCTTCAGCTTCGGCTTGTGCTCGACGCCCTGCATCTGCTTTGCCAGGCGGGCGAAGGTGTAGTAGAGGTCGGCGGCCTGTTCCGGCTGGCCGGAGATGATCAGCGGCGTGCGCGCTTCGTCGATGAGGATGTTGTCGACCTCGTCGACGATCGCGTAGGCGTGCTCGCGCTGGACGCACTCCTCGAGCGAGCCGGCCATGTTGTCGCGCAGGTAGTCGAAGCCGAACTCGGAGTTGGTGCCGTAGGTGACGTCGCAGGCGTATTTCTCGCGGCGGGCGGGCGGGTCGTCCTCGTCCTGGATCGCGGCGACGGTGACCCCGAGCGCCTCGTAGACGGGCTGCATCCACTCGGCGTCGCGGCGTGCGAGATAGTCGTTGACGGTGACCAGGTGCACGCCCTTGCCCGGCAACGAGTTGAGGAAGACCGCGAGGGTCGCGGTAAGGGTCTTGCCCTCGCCGGTCTTCATCTCGGCGATCGCGCCGTCATGGAGGACCATGCCGCCGATCAGCTGCACGTCGTAATGGCGCTGGCCGAGCGTGCGCCTGGCCGCCTCGCGGCAGAGCGCGAAGGCCTCGGGCAGCAGCGCGTCGAGCGATTCGCCGCCCTCGCGGGCGCGCTGGCGCAGCTTGTCCGCCTCCTCGCGGATCTCGTGATCCTCGAGCAGCTCCATCTCGGGCTCGATCCGGTTGATCGTCTCGACCCGGTTCTGGTACTGCTTGAACTGCTTGCCCTCGCCGAGGCGCAGGGCGCGATCGATTATGCCTTTAGCCATCCCGGCTTAGGTTACGGGACAGGCTGATTTGGTCCACCCCGTGGAGGGCCCTCCCCCGCCGCCCCCGGACGCGAAGCGGAGGAGGCGGCGGTCAATGGCGAAGCGGAGGAGGCGGCGGTTTATGCCGCCGTGTCCCGCAGGCGCTGACTCATGCGCCTGGTCTTGTTGCGCTTGCGGCGCTTCTCGCGGTGCTTCTTGACCTGGCGGCGGATGTCCTCGGCCATGCGGTGGATCGAGTGGAGCATCTCGGGCGAGGCCTCGCGCGCGCGCAGGGTCACGCCCTTGAGATAGAGCGTCGCCTCGGCGACGTACTTGTCGGCGATCGCGGGGTTGCGTTCCTCGAACAGGACGACCTCGATGGTTGCCAGCTCCGAAACCTGCCGGCCAACGCGCCTAAGGCGGCTCGCCACAACCTCGCGCAGCTCGTCGGTCAGCTCCAGATTCCGTCCCTGCACCTCAATCCGCATGACCGTCTCCTTTCTGCCGGGACAAAAGATCCTACGCCTGTGATGACAGGGTGGCAAGGGTCGCGTGGGCGAGGGTCAAGGCGATGACGCGGTCGGCGCCCGCCTCGCGCAGAGCGCCGGCGCAAGCCGAGAGGGTCGCCCCCGTGGTCCAGACGTCGTCGACGAGCACGGCGCAGCGCGGTGGCGCCCGCCAGGCCCGCACCCGCGGCGGATCGGCGAGCCGAGCGCCGCGGCGGCGGCCGACCTGGCGCCGGGCAGGCTCGCGCTCGAGGCAGGCGGCGACCTCGAGCTCGGTGATCTGCGCCAGCGCACGGGCGATCTCCTCGGCCGGGTCGAAGCCGCGAATGCGGACCCGCAGCGGGTCGGGCGGAGCCGGCACCAGCGCGCCGCGCAGAAGCTCGGGCGGGGCCGCCGCCCGGATCGCCGCCGCCGCGCGGCGGGCGAGGGGCAGCCGGCGGCCGAACTTGAGACCCGCCGCCAGCGAGCGCACGACCCCGTCGTGCGGGCCCGCGGCGACGACGGCGTCGACACCCGCAGGACCGTCGCCGATCAGCGGCCGCGCCGCGGCGAGCTCGGCGTTGCAGTCCCGGCACAGAGAGCGCTTCGGGTGGGTGACGCCGCGGCAAATCGCGCAACGCGGTGGTGCGAGCAGGCTGAGGGCGTCGGCGGGAATACCCCGGATGCTCGGCGAGCAGCCCGCGCGGCTGGCGCGGCGACCGTTACGAGTCGGAGTCGAAAACGCCGCCGAAGACCATCGCCCCAGCCGGCACGCCGGCGCCGGCGAGCACCACCGCCTCGCGCAGCTTCGCCCCCTCCCCCACGCTGGCGCCCTCGCCGAGCACCACCGGCGCCTTGAGCTCGGCGCCGTCGCCGATCTCGCACCCGGGCCCGACGAACAGCCCGTCGCGCGCCTCGCCCGGCCCGGGCTCGAGCTTCACCGCGCCGGCGAGCGCGTCGAAGTTGCCCTGGGTGAACTCCGAGATCGTGCCGATGTCGTTCCAGTAGGCGTCGATCTCGTGCGAGTAAAACGGCACGTCGCCCTCGAGCAGCGCCGGGAACACGTCCTGGGCCCAGTCGACGAAGCCCTCGGGCTGGTCGTCGCCGCCGGCCGGGCTCTTGTGCCCCGCCCCGGGGAAGTGATCGAAGATCTCGCGGGTGAACATGTATATGCCGCAGTTGGCGAGGTCCGAGAGCGCCTCGGCAGGGTCGGGCTTCTCCTGGAAGCCCTGGATCCGCCCGTCGTCGCCGGTCACCGCTACACCGAACTGGGTCGTGTCCTTGACCCGCTTGGTCGCCAGCGTCGCGATCGCCCCCTGCTTCACGTGGGCCTGGTGAGCATCGCGCATCGCCGCCAGGTCGATGTCGGTGAGCGCGTCGCCCGAGATCACCAGGAACGAGGACGTCTCGCCGAGGAAGTCCCGCACCTTGCCGACGCCGCCGGCGGTGCCGAGCGGCTCGGGCTCATCGCTGTAGGAGAAGCTCGATGCCGACGCCCCCACCGTCGCCGAAGGCGTCGCGAATCTGCTCGGGCAGGTAGGAGAGGTTGGCGATCACCTCGGTAAAGCCGTGCTTGGCGAGGAGCTCGCCGATGTGGACCATCACCGGCTTGTTCAGCACCGGGGCGAGCGGCTTGGGCATCGCATAGGTGAGAGGCCGCAGGCGGGTGCCGAGGCCGGCGGCCAGGATCATCGCGCGCATGGCCGGGGACCCTAGTCGAGTGCGCGCATCGAAGTATATATCCAATTAGATATACTCCCCGTATGAACGTCGCAGAGGATCTCCGCGCGGCGCGACTCCGCGCCGGGCTGACCCAGGCCGATCTCGCCGCCCGCACGGGAACCTCGCAGGCGACCCTGTCCGCCTACGAGAACGGGCGCAAGGACCCATCGGTCGCGACTTTGAGCCGGCTGCTGGCGGCGACCGGGGCGCGGCTCGCGGTCGAGCCGGCCGGTCGCCCGGTGAGGCGCCCGTCGCGCCGCGAGCACGCGCGCTCGGCCGAGGAGCTTCGCGACGTACTCGGCCTGGCAGCGGCGCTGCCGAGCTCTCACGAGCCCGACCTGCGCTACCCCCGACTCCGCCCGCGGCGGCGGGCCCGGCGATGAGGCTCGAGGAGAAGCTGGTCGCGCTGCACCGCGCCCTGGCCGGGCGCGGGATCCCGCATGCCTTCGGCGGGGCGATCGCGCTCGCGTACTGGACCCTCGACCCCCGGGGAACAGCGGACATCGACGTCAACGTCTTCCTCCCCAGCGCCGACAGCGAGAGAGCGCTCGAGGCGCTGCCCGAGGGAGTCGCGATCCCGGACGACGCGGCCGAGACCGTGGCCCGCGACGGGCAGATCCGGCTCTGGTGGGACCGGACTCCAGTCGACGTGTTCTTCGACTACGTCCCCGTGCACGACGACGCAGCGCGCAACCGCGAAACGGTTCCGTTCCTCGACACCACGATTCCGATCCTCGGCCCCACCGAGCTCGCCGTGTTCAAGGCGATGTTCGACCGCACCCGCGACTGGGCCGACATCGAGGCGATGATCGCCCGCGGCACACTCGACCTCGGCGCCGTACGAGCGTCGCTGCGCGGGATGCTCGCCCGCGACGACCACCGCTTCGCCCGACTCGAAGCGGCGGAACGAGAAGCCGGCGGGCGCTGACTCAGCGCCGCTTCTTCTTACGGTGCTTCTTGCGCTTGCACTTCTTCTTGTGCTTGTGCTTCTTCTTGGCGACGGTCGCCTCGTGGCGCTTCTTGTGCTTTTTCTTCTTCTTGCACCTCTTCTTTGCCGCCGCGGTCGGACAGGCGGGCGCGGCCGCCGCGGAGGAGCCCGTGATCTTGGAGACCGTGCTTCCGGCAGCGACGTAGAGCTCGCAGTTGCCGTCCTCGCCGAACGACGTCGGGTTGGCCCCGATCTCAGCCGCGGCGCGATCATCGCCGGCGAGCGGCAGCGCGAGCTTGATCGAGCGAAGCTGACTCGTGCAGTAGTCCGCGTACACGTAACGACCCGCCAACTCCGGGACCTGCGTACCCCGGTAGACGTAGCCGCCGGTGATCGCGCAGCCGAAAGCCTGGCCGCCGCCGGGGTCGGAGTGCGGATAGGCAAAGACCGGATCGGTGAACATGCCCGCGCAGGGGCTCGGCCCGACGCCGAACCCCTCGCGACACGGCCAGCCGAAATTTGCACCCTGGCCGCGGCCGGATGACGCCGGGGCGAACTCGATCTCCTCCCGTACCGTCGCGCCCGAGCTGCCGACGTCGGCGATCACGAGGTCGCCGGTGAGGTGGTCGAACGAGAACCGCCACGGGTTCCGCAGCCCGAGGCTCCAGATTCCCGGACCGCCACCGCCCGCATGCGGATTGATCCGCAGTAGCTTGCCGTTGAGGTCGCTCGGATCCTGTGCCCGCGCGGAATCGGCGGCGTCGCCGACCGAGACGTAGAGGAGGCCGTCCTTGCCGAACTGAAGCTGGCCGCCGTTGTGGTTGCCGGCCACCGCGTTGCGGACGATCGTGAATACCGGGCGGCGGCTTGCCGGGTCGGCGACATTCGGATTGGCGCTGACCCGAAACTCGTCGACGTGGTTGTCGCCGTCGGCCGCACCCGCGGTCCCGTTGCCGGTGAAGAAGACGTAGAAGAGCCCGTTGCTCGCGTAGTTGGGGTCGAATGCCATCGACAGCAGTCCGCGCTCGGTCGCCGGGTTGCTGTCGACGAGGGTGTGGATGTCGAGGAACTGGGTCTTGACCCCGTTCTGGAGCACCTGGATGTGGCCCTCGCGCTCGACGACGAACAGCCGCGCGTCGCCGGCCGGCGCGGTCACGTAGATCGGCGAAGAGAAGTTGCCGACCGGCTGCAGCGCGACCGCCGCCGCGCTCTTGGCGGGCAGCGCCAGCGCCGCGAACATGGCCCCCGCCAGCAGCGCTCTTTTCACTCGGGCTCCCTAGATGATTAGTTCCACGGCAGCGTGCGCCTGGGGCGCGCGTGGCCGAGCAGATCGAGGACGCAGGGCGCAGCCTGTGCCGGGGGCACAGGCAAGCCCGAGGACGAAGAGATGCGAAGCGCCACGCGGGGTCCAGGCGTGCGGGGTCGTGGAACTACTCATCTAGTAGCGGTAGTGGTCCGGCTTGTACGGCCCCTCGACCGGGACGCCGATGTAGGCAGCCTGGTCGGGGCGCAGCTCGGTGAGCTCGACCCCGAGCGCGTCGAGGTGGAGGCGGGCGACCTTCTCGTCGAGGTGCTTGGGCAGCACGTGGACGCCGAGCTCGTAGTCGTCGGGACGCCCGAAGAGCTCGATCTGGGCGATCACCTGGTTGGTGAAGGAGTTCGACATCACGAAGCTCGGGTGGCCGGTCGCGTTGCCGAGGTTGAGCAGGCGACCCTCGGAGAGCAGGATGATCGAGTGGCCGTCCGAGAATCGCCACTCGTCGACCTGGGGCTTGATGTTGATCCGCTCGGCGGCCTGCTCCAGCCCGGCGACGTCGATCTCGTTGTCGAAGTGGCCGATGTTGCCGACGATCGCCTGGTGCTTCATCCGCGACATCTGCTCGGCCGAGATGATGTCCCTGTTGCCGGTCGTGGTGATGAAGATGTCGGCCTCGCCGATGACGCTGTCGAGCCGCTTGACCTCATAGCCCTGCATCGAGGCCTGGAGCGCGCAGATCGGGTCGATCTCGGTGACGACGACGCGGGCGCCCTGGCCGCGGAGGCTCTCGGCGCAGCCCTTGCCGACGTCGCCGAAGCCGCAGATCACCGCCATCTTGCCGCCGATCATCACGTCGGTGGCGCGGTTGATGCCGTCGATCAGCGAGTGGCGGCAGCCGTAGAGGTTGTCGAACTTCGACTTGGTGACCGAGTCGTTGACGTTGATCGCCGGGAACAGCAGCGTGCCGTCGGCGAACATCTCGTACAGCCGGTGGACGCCGGTCGTGGTCTCCTCGGTGACGCCCTTGATCCCGGGGGCCATCTCGGTGAACCGCTGCGGCTCGGCGGCGATCGAATCGCGGAGGAGCTGGAGGATGACCTTCTCCTCCTCCGATCCGGCGGCCTCGTCGCCGGGCACGGCGCCCGCGGCCTCGAACCCGACCCCCTTGTGGATCAGCAGGGTCGCGTCGCCACCGTCGTCGAGGATCATGTTGGGCCCGGTTTCGCCGTCCGGCCCGGGCTCGGGCCAGCGCAGCGCCTGGTCGGTGCACCACCAGTACTCGGAGAGCGTCTCCCCCTTCCAGGCGTAGACGGGAACCCCCTTCGGGTCTTCGGGAGTGCCCTCGGCCCCGACGACCACAGCCGCGGCGGCGTGGTCCTGGGTCGAGAAGATGTTGCAGGAGGCCCAGCGCACCTCGGCGCCGAGCGCCGTCAGCGTCTCGATCAGCACCGCGGTCTGGACCGTCATGTGCAGAGAGCCCATGATCCGGGCGCCCTTGAGGGGCTGCGAGTCGGCGAACTCGGCGCGGGTCGACATCAGGCCGGGCATCTCGTGCTCGGCGAGGCGGATCTCCTTGCGCCCGAACTCGGCCAGCGAAAGGTCGGCTACCTTGAAATCGACGGCGGTCTCGGGTGCGGTGGTCGTGGCGGATTCCATTTGCGGTGGCGTCTCCTGGTCGAAGTAAGGGTCGGAAGGGTACCGGGCGCATTGGCGACCGTGTGCGTCACTCCTCCTCGGGATTCGAGGCCCGCTTCGAGGCGTGGAGCACGACCTCGTCTTCCAGCTCCGGCGCGACCCCGTAGAGCCGGCATGTGAGCCGCTCTGCGGCCTCGACCAGCAACCGCCCATCGGCAAGCAGACCGTCGGTGGTCGCGTGATCGGCGGCCATGGCAGCCTCGAACCGCTTCAGATCCTTGGGCACCAGTATGGCCTCGAGGTCTTTAGGCAGGACGCGCTTGCCTGAGCCGAGCAGACGATCGACCAGAGCCAACTTTGCCTCCGGCCCCTTGATCGCCGCGACGACGTTCTTCTTATAGACCATCTCCAGCCCGTCGCCGCCTAAGCGCGGTTTGCCGAGGGGGCCGTCGGTCTCGATTTTCACGTCGAGCTCGGGATCGGTTCTGATTGAAACGACCTCGTTTGTGGGCGCCGCCGCCAGGGCCGCTGCTTCATCAGCCTCGACGGGGCCGACCGACCACGGGTCCTTGACCACGCGATCGAGCTCGGGGAACCGATCGCGGAACGTAAGTAGGGACTGTCGGTTGTCGGCGATCGCGCGGGACGATGAGCTCGAGCGCTTTGGCTGCCGCGACGGACTCGTCGTGGTCCGCCGAGACACCCTCGCTCCCGGCTCGCAGCCGAGCGCCGATCTCATCGCAGAGGTCGAAGGTTTGCCGCGCATCCCCGAGCCCGACAACGCTTCCGTCAGCTTGGCCAGTTCCGTGAGGTGCGGCTCATCGACCTCGCGAGTGAGGTCCACGTCGCGGTAGGGGATCTCGGCCATCGGCTTTGGCTCGTAGTTACGCCACACGTCGCGTGGGGTCTTCCCGCGCACGCCGTACCAGAGGTCGAGCAGCTCCGAGTTCAGCAACCCGCAGCAGTAGGCGACCGAGAGGCCATCCGTCTTCGGGATCACCAGGGTCGTCTTGATCGACGGCTGCCAGGAGCCGTCCTCGTCGAGAGCGAACCGCCCGCGATCGGTCCTGTAAAGAGCGATCACCTTCGGCCGGCGGAGCGCGGCCTTGTCCCGCGGCCAAGCGCATTCCCACCAGTTGCGCCGCGGATTCCGGACAAACTCCGCCCGTTTCTCGAGTACGGGCTTCCACGGTTGCAGCGCATCGACTACCTCCGATGGGGGCGATTCATCTCGACCGATCCAAACGAGATGCGTGTAGTTCCCCTCGTCGAGCGCCGCATAGAGGATCGCGTGCGGCTCGACGCTCAGCCAGCACCTCCGGGTGCTGCTTCCACGGGGAATTCTTCTCGATTCCGGGCGGCAGCTCGAGAATCGGGGCGCCCAGCTCGCGGCCCTCCGAGTCGAGCTGCTTCTTGGCCTTCGGGAACGACTTGCGCAACCGGTCGGCAATGCGCTTCGTGTAGGCGTCGGCGCCGGTCTGGATTCCCTGTGGGATGTCCCAAGCCTCGCCGAGCCGCTGGACCGGCGCTTCAGGGTCGTCCAGCCCTGCTTGGAGATGGGCGACCACCAGCGTCGGAGCATCCTCAGCTCCGTGTTTGACCGGCCACGGCCGCTCCGCCATCAGCTCGCCCTGAGAGACGCGGTGGAAGTGGAAGCCGTTGCGGCGCCCGGGCTTGCCGCGGCTGCGGACGCCCATCTCGGCCAGGAGGTCGTCGCGACCGGGGGACTTCGCGGATTCGGAGCCCGTGAGCGCCACGGCCGCCTTGCCTTCGTCTTCAAGTGCGACCACCCGCATCTGGTGGTTCCTGGGAGCCTTGGCCTTGGTGGCGACCAGGATCGCGCTCTCCACCGTCGGCGTCGGCGCCTTGTGCTCCTTGGCGGCGCTCTCCTGGTCGGGAGCAAAGAGCCTGTAGCCGCCGAACAGGAATAGCTCGTCCAGCCGCAGCATCGCGGCGAGGCGCCCGCGCAGCCAGTCGGCGTTGCCGGCGTTCATCCAGCCTGCAGGGGTAATCACACACATCCGCCCGCCCGGTGCCACCTTCTCGGCGGCGAGCAGCAGAAAGTAATAGAGGTAATCGCTCTTGCCCCGATAGATGCTGTCCCAGGCAGGGATCGAGCGCAGCCGCTCAAAGAGGATCTTATTCCCGGTTTCGAACACGTAGGGCGGGTTGCCGATCACGAGATCGAAGGAATCGTTCGCACGGATACGGGCGAACGCCTCGCGTTTCTCGGCGTCAAGCCGCATCAGCCCGTAGCGGTCGTCCTCGAACAAGTCGGCGCGGTCAGCGCGCGCGTCCGGGTCCAGGCCGTCGATGCTGTCCTCGCCGATGTCACGCGTGGTCAAGGTGTCGGCATGCACCACGCCGAGGACGAACGTCTGCGGCTTCGCGCCGGCGAGCCGCAGCCGGCCGAGCAGTCGCGACACCTGGAGCAGCAGGTTGATCTCCGTCAGGTAGTACGGAAACGGGCTGATCTCGCAGCCGTGGAAGCCCGCGACGACGGCGGCGAGGGACTCGTCGAGGCCCTTGCGGTCGTCGCCGCCGACACCGCCCTCGTCGATGATCCTTCGCGCCGCCTCGACCAGGAAGCCTCCGGAGCCGGTGGCAAAGTCGAGTACCTTCAGCGGGCGGCGGGCGTCCCCCTCGAGCCGGAACACTCCCTCCGGATTGCTGAATCCCGCGCGATCGAGCATGAACCTGACCACCGAGCGTGGCGTGTAGAACTGGCCGAGGCGGTCGCGGTCGAGGTCATCCACGTAAGAGGCGTAGAGCGACCCGAGCACGTCGGCGTCGAGCTTGCCGAGCGGCACCGGCGACAGCGAATAGAGGACCTCGGCGAGTGCGTCGTCGCGTGGTCGAAACCAGTCGTAGTTGTTGTCCTGCCCGAATAGCCATCGGTAGCGCGTGCCGCCGCGCGCGAACGCCTCCTCGAGAACCTCGCGCAGGTTCTTGTCGAGCTTGTCGTAGACCTGGCCGAAGCCTCCGTCGTAGAGATGCTGATCGACGAAGCCGACGTCCTCCCAGGCTCGGTAGAGAAGGATCCTTGCGAGGCACAGCTGCGCAACCCGCAGCAGGTACTGCCGCCAAATTCGCGACTCGAGGTCGCCGCCGTCGAGATAGCCGATGACCGATTCGGGGAGCGAGACCGGGTCAGCACCCGGGGCGACGTCCTGAGCGATCGCCGCCAGTTCGGCGAGCAGACCCGTCTCGCGGCCCGGGTTAAGCGAGAGGTGCCGTTCGAGGTCGTCTCGCTGCGCCGCCGCGTCGGCGATCAGCGCATCGGAGAGGGATCGAAGCCGGTCGATCAGGAAATCCACGTCCACTACCGCGACGTCGCCGTGGGCCTCCTTCTGGTCCCACGGTTCGGCAGTGCGGATACGGTCGATCTTCTGAGCCAGGTCCATCTCCCGGTGGGCGAAGCGAGCGACGAACTCCTCGAGGAGCCCCAGCTCCTCTGTGGGCATCGCCTCACCCCGGGCGATCCGCCACAGGGGGATCAAGTCAAAGCTGAGCGCGGCGTCATGTCCCTTCTGGCCCCGCGCGTAGACACGGATCTGATGGAGGTTGAAGAGGACGCCTCGGTCGAGCTTGCGCTGGTCGATGTAGGCGCGAATCTGGTCCTCGTGGGGGCCCAGCTTCTGGATCGAGCTCTTGGCGTCCAGAACGAACGGATGGGCGATCAAGTCGTGGGGCGTGAAATCGGGCTTGAGGCCGCTTCGCCCCAGCTGGGGAAAGTAGGAGTCCGAGGGGAAGCCGAGGACCGTCTGCATGAAATCGGCGAGCATCGGCTCGGTGAGCAGTTCCTCGTCCTCTCGCGGGGCGGTGTTCTCGAGATACTCGGCGACGTTCTTGGCGCCGTTGAGCTTCTTGTAGCTCCCGGCGGGACGATCGAGCACCTGGCGGAGTCGTTCGAGGAGGTCCTGCTGACCTTTCGACAAACTCATTGCGCGGAGTTTGCGAGTTTGAGACGTTCGGCGCGCCCTGAATGTCCGCGGGCGTCGTTAGCTTGGGCCGACGGATGGACGCCGACGCCACAGAGCTGACCAGCGACGAACTGATCGCCCTTTCGGGGGCCGCGACTTGGTACGCGAAGTACCACGCGCGGATCATCGCCGAGAACGCGGATGACCTGTCCGCTCACGCCGTCGGCCAACGCGAGCGCTATGAGAGCCTGCTCAGTGCACTCCGCAAGCTCGGCGTGCGGCTTCCCAGCATCGACCTCCTTTATCGAGGATCTCGAGGCCAGCCCGCAAGAGCGGCGTCGAGCGGCCTGAACCCTATTCGTAGCTCAGTGCTTCCACCACGTCGAGCCTCGCAGCCCGCCTTGCGGGCAGCAGCGAGGCGACGATCGCGAGCACCACGGCCGCCACGGCGACGGCGATCATCGTCCCGAGCGGCGCCCTGTACGAGACCCCGGGGATCCCGAACGAGAGCCCCTTGAGCAGTGCGAAGCCGAGGCCGGCGCCGATCGCGATCCCCATCAGGGCGCCGATCATCGCGATCACCAGGCTCTCGTCGGCGACGGTTCGCCGCACCTGCCAGCGCGTGGTGCCCAGCGCCCGCAGCACCCCGATCTCGCGGGTGCGCTCGATCACCGACATCGAGAGCGTGTTGATGATCCCGAACAGGCTGACGAAGATCGCGACTCCGACGATCGCGTTGAAGAAGCCGAACTGCTGGGAGACCTGGCCGTCGATGTCCGACTTGAGCTCGTCGTTTGAGAGCGCCGTCAGGTTCGGGTGGTCGCGCTTGAGGATCTCGTCGACTTTCTTCTGGAGCTCCTCGCGGGTGTCGTCGGTTCTCGCCTTGAGCGCGATCTGGGAGTCGGCGGTTATCCCGAAGACGTCGCGCATCGTCTGCAGCGACATGCCGACGGTCTGGCCGCCGGCGAAGACCGTTTCGACGATGCCGGCGACCTTCGCCTCGCGGCTGCCGGAAGGCCCGTCGAGCAGCATCGTGTCGCCGACCTCGATCCCGGCTTCGTCGGCGTAGCCGCGGCCGATGCTGACTCCGCCGCGGGCGACCTTGGCGAATCCCTGCTCGCGCGAGGCCTCGCCGGTGTCGAAATCAGAGGAGTCGACCTGCTCGAACCGGGCCGGGTCGTAGCCGAGCAGCAGCCCCTGCGGGCGCTTGCGCGAGCCCTCCTTGGCCGGGAGGTGGGGGACGAAGGCGAGGCGCATCGGCGTCACGATCTTGGCCTCGGGGATCTGCTCGAGCCGCTCGGTGAGCCCGCCGGCGATCGTCTGCTGTGGCCCCGTCCCCGGGGCGAACCCGCGGGGCTGCACGGTGAGGTCGCGGGCGAAGCTCTTGTCGAGCTCGGCGGAGACCGTGTGCAGGAAGCTGGCGCCCAGCGTGTTGACGGCGACGACGACGGCGAGTCCGATCATCAGCGCCGTCGCGGTCGCCGCGGTCCGCGTCGGGTTCGAGCGCGCCGAGTCGGCGGCGATCCGGCCCTCGACCGGCGAGAGCCTGCGGATCGGCCACGAGAGCGCCGCTGTCAGCGGTCTGATCAGAAACGGCGCCAGCAGGGCGATGCCGAAGAAGATGGCGATCGTGCCGCCGATGCCGGCGGCGACCACGGCGTTCGTCGTCTCGTCGGCGGCGCCGAGCAGGAAGGCGCCGGCGAGGCCGGGGGCGATCAGCGCGGCGCCGAGGACCGCGCGCGACGGCCGCAGCTCGTCGCGCAGACCCTGGGTGCCGAGGATCGCGCGGATCGGGGCGATGCGCCCGGCCCGGCGGGCGGGATTGAAGGCGCCGAGGCAGGCGGTGAGGATCCCGGTGCCGATCGCCGCCACGGGGGCGATGGCGGTGAAGCGCAGGTTGCCGATCGGGAACCCGAATCCCTTCATCAGCTCGATCAACCCGAGCGCCAGCAGCACCCCGAGCCCCATCCCGAGGGCGGCGCCGACGAGGCCGAGCATCAGCGCTTCGATCAGGACCGAGCGGGCGATCATCCCGCGGGTGGCGCCGAGCGTCCGCTGCATGCCGATCTCGCGCATGCGCTGGAGCACGGTCATGTTGAACGAGTTGAAGATCAGGAAACCGCCGACGAACAGCGCCATGCCCGCGAAGAAGTAGAGGACGACGTTGAAGGCCCTGAGCTGGTCCTCGACGTCCTCGCTCTTGCCCTGGGGCGTCGCGATCTCGACCCCCTTGCCGAACTCCGAGCGCAGGCGCTTGCGTACGGCGTCGATCTCGGGCTGGCCTCCGTCGACGACGACGTCGACCTCGTCCCAGACGCCGGGCTTGTCGAAGGCCTCGCGGGCGAAGCCGATCGGCATCGAGCCGAAGCCCTGACCGCCGAACTCGAGGCCGTTGGAGAACTCGACCAGGCCCACGACCCGGGGCTCGATCACCCCCGACGGCGCCGCGAGGCGCAGGCGCCCGCCGACCCCGATCCCGTTGCTCGAGGCGAAGCTCTTGTCGATCGTGATCTCACGGCCGGCGGCGGCCTCGCGGCCGTCGACGACGTGCGAGTCGCTGAAATCGGGCGCCCGCGGATCGAGGCCGGCGACGTTGATCGTCGCCGCGTTGCCGCTCTTCGCCTCGTTGTCCTCGTCGATCACGGTCAGGGTCGAGAGCACGTTGGCGCTCGCCTCCTCCACCCCGGGGGTCGCCTTCGCGCGCGCGAGGCTGTCGGGCGGCAGCGAGCCGGTCGACTCCGAGCCCGAGACGACGAGGTCGGTGCGCCCGTAGACCGAGTCGAAGAGGTCGCCGAAGGTCTGCTGGATCGTCGCCGAGAGCAGCAGCACCCCGGAGATCATCCCGACGCCGAGCATGATGCCCAGCGCCGTCAGCAGTACCCGCAGCCGCCGCGTGCGCAGCTGGCGGAAGGGCAGCGAGTAGTAGGAGCGCATCAGCGCTCGAGGACCTTGAGCAGCCTCTTCACGGAACCGCCCTTCTTCTCGCTGTCGATCTTGCCGTCGCGGAGGAAGACGACACGCTTGGCGATCGAAGCGGCGCCGGGGTCATGTGTGACGATCACGATCGTGTAGCCCTCCTCGCGATTCAGCTCCTTGAGCAGCTCGAGCACCTGCGCCTCGGAGGCCGAGTCGAGGTTTCCGGTCGGCTCGTCGGCGAGCACCAGCTTCGGCTTCATCAGCAGCGCGCGGGCGATCGAGACCCGCTGCTGCTCTCCGCCCGAGAGCTCCGACGGCAGATGGGCGGCGCGCTTGGCGAGCCCGACGCGTTCAATCAGCGACGCGGCGCGCTTGGCGATCTTCTCGTCGCGGCGGCCGGCGATCAGCGCCGGGAGCATGACGTTCTCCTCGGCGCTCAGCGACGGCAGCAGGTTGAAGAACTGGAAGACGAAGCCGATCCCGTCGCGGCGCAGCAGTGTCAGCTCGCGGTCATCGAGGTTGTCGAAGCGCTGCCCGCCGAGCGCGATCGTGCCCTCGGTCGGCGTCTCGAGCGCGCCGAGCATGTGCAGCATCGTGCTCTTGCCCGAGCCCGACGGGCCCATGATCGCGACCATCTCGCCCTCTTTGACGTCGAGGTCGACGCCGTCGAGGGCTCGCACCTCGGTTTCGCCCTGGCCGTAGGTCTTGACGAGGCCGCGGGCCTCGATCGCCAAGGCCCGCTTCGCGCTCATGGGCGCCCGAGCGCGTCCTTGAGCTCCTCGATCGCCGGGACCGGCTCGGGGTCGATGCCGCGCTTTGCGGCGACGTGGAGCGAGACGAGATCGCCGAGCATCACCGCGGCGAGCATCCGCTCGGTGCGAGTCTCGCCCTCGGTCTCGACCCGGACGATCTTCTCGACCTGCGGGCTCATGACCTTCGCGGTCAGCTCGACCCGCTCGCGCTCGCGCGGGTGCTGGTCGCGATCCTCGAGGAAGACGATCGAGAAGCGCCCGCAGGCCCCGGCCCCCTCCCAGCCTGCGAGCTCGTTGTGGTCGGCCTCGGGCAGCTGGGCGGAGAAGGCGGGCACCTTGCCGTTCTCGTTGAGCTGGCACTTCCAGCGGTAGGCGACCGGCGCGGTCAGGCCGCAGCCGTAGACGACGGTCGTGCAGCCGGCGAGGCCGGAGGCGATCTCGGCGGCCTGCTCGACGAGCGCGTCGCGGCGCTGGGAGAGGTGCTCGGCGGAGCTGTCGATCTCGGTGTTGAGACGCTCGGCCCCGCCTCCGAGCGCCGCGGACTCGGCCGCGACCGTGAACATGTAGCCGACCGCCGCGCGCGGCTGAAGCCCGGCGGGCAGCCCGATCACCGGCACGCCGTCGGCGCGAGCGGATTCGGCGAGCTTGCCGTTGGTGGTGGCGACGATGCGGGTGGCGCCGATCGCCTCGGCGCCCTCGTAGCAGGCGAGGGTCTCCTCGGTGTCGCCCGAATAGCTCGAGCAGACGACGAGCGAGTCGGGGCGCGCCGCCGGCGGCAGCTCATAGCCCCGCGCGGTCAGCAGCGGCTTCGCCAGCCGCGACCCGAGCGCCGCCTGGGCGAGGTCGCCGCCGATCGCCGAGCCGCCCATGCCACAGAGCACGGTGGTCGGCGCGTCGATCGGCGTCAGCTTCGCCGACTCGATTCGCCACAGCGCGTCGCGCAGGTGGTCCGGAAGCGCCAGCACCGAGTCGAGCTGCTTGCTCGGGTCGACCGCGCGGATCTTCTCGGCGGCGCTCATGCGGAGACCGGGACCTTCTCGTCTTCGCCGACCACGGTGCCGGGCGCCAGCGCCGCCTCGGGCTCGACCTCGACGCGGGGAGCGAGGATCGCGCCCCGGAGCTTGGCCCCCGCTCCGACCGAGGAACCGCCGCCGATCAGCGAGCGCTCGATCACCGCGCCCTCGCCGATCCGGGCGCCCCGGTCGACGACCGCGCGCGGGCCGATCTCGGCGCCGGCTTCGATCGCGGCGCCGCTGCCGATGTAGACGGGCGGGTGAATCGACGCATCGTCTGAGACATCGGCGTCGTCTGCGATCAGAACGCCGTCGGGCGCCGCGCGCTTGCCGATGTCGGTTTCGACCCGCCGCTCGAGGATGTCCCAGCTCGCCTGCAGGAAGCGGTCGGGGGTGCCGATGTCGAGCCAGTAGCCCTCGAGCGGGACGCCGCGGAAGCCGCGGCCGATCAGGGTCGGGAACACGTCGCGCTCGATCGAGACCTCCTTGTCCGGCGGGATCTCCTCGACCACGGCGTGCTCGAGCACGTAGGTGCCGGCGTTGATCTCGCCGCCCGCCAAGGCGTCCTCCGGATCCGGCTTCTCGATCCACTCGGTGACCCAGCCCTGCTCGTCACAGGGAACGACCCCGTAGCCGGTCGCGTCGGAGACCGGATACAGGCCGATCGTCGCCAGCGCCTGGTTCTCGGTGTGCTCGCGCATCAGCTGAGTCAGGTCGAGGTCGGTGAGAACGTCGCCGTTGAGGACGAAGAAGCGCTCCTGGAGCTGCTCCTCGGCAAAGCGGATCGCGCCCGCGGTGCCGCGCGGGTCGGGCTCCGCCACGTAGCCGATCCGCTGCCCGGCGTCGCCGGAGCCGAGGGTCTCGCGCAGCGCATCGGGCTCGAACCCGCAGGCCATGACCACGTCGTCGACCCCGTGCTCGCGCAGCCAGTCGAGCATGTAGGAGATGAATGGCTTGCCGACGAGCGGCAGCACGGGCTTCGGCCGTTTCAGGGTCAGCGGGCGAAGCCGGGTCCCCTCGCCTCCAACAAGGATCAGGGCTTGCATCAGGGTTTGATTTCTATGGCAGCGGCGCGTCCGATGCCGTCGTAGGTGAATCCGGCAGCGCGCAGGGCGGTCGGGTCGAGGAAGTTTCGGCCGTCGATGATGACCGGGTTGGCCATTCGCGCCGCGGCGTCGGTCCAGTCGATCTCGGCGAACTCGGGCCATTCGGTGACGAGCACGGCAGCATCGGCGCCGTCGAGAGCCTCAAGCGCGGAGGCGCGCATCTCGACCCTCGGCATCAGCGGGGTTGCCCGCTCTGTGGCGACCGGGTCGTAGGCGACGACGCGGGCGCCCTCACCCTCGAGGCGCGCCGCGATCACCACGCTCGCCGCGTCCCGCATGTCGTCGGTGTCGGGCTTGAACGCCAGGCCGAGCAGGGCAACCGTCTTGCCGCCGAGATCGCCGAGATGGTCTGAGAGCTTGCCGACGGCGCGCCTCTTCTGCAGCTCGTTGACCTCCATCACCGCGCTCAGCAGCTGGAAGTGGTAGCCGGTGTTTCCCGCCGCCTGTTTGAGCCCGCTGACATCTTTTCCAAAACAGGAACCACCCCAGCCGATTCCCGCACGGAGGAACTTGGGCCCGATGCGGCCGTCGAGGCCGACGCCCCGGGCCACTTCATCGACGTCGGCGCCGAGCTGCTCTGAGACGTTGGCGATCTCGTTGATGAAGCTGATCTTGGTCGCGAGAAAGGCGTTCGAGGCGAGCTTGATCATCTCGGCGCTGGCGACGTCAGTGCGGACCACCGGTGCACCGAGCGGGGCGTAGGCGGCCGCAAGGGCATCCCCGGCCGCGGCGTCCTCGGGCTCGGCGCCGATCACAACCCGATCGGGATGGAGGAAGTCGTTGACCGCCGACCCCTCGCGCAGGAACTCCGGGTTGGAGACGTAGCCGATCCCGGGCAGCTCGCGGCGAATCGTGCGCCCGGTGCCCACCGGGACGGTGCTCTTCATCACCACGGCGTGTTCGCCCCCGCCGGCGCCAACCTCCTCGATCGCCCGCATCACGCTGGAGAGGTCCGCGTCCCCGGACGCCGTGGGCGGCGTCTCGACGGCGATGAACACGAGCTTCGCCCCTTCGAGCAACAGAGCGAGGTCGGTCGTGAAGGTGAGCCGCTCGCGGTTCCTCTCGAGCAGCTCGGGCAGGCCGGGCTCGTGGATCGGCATTTCGCCGGCGTTGAGCGCCTCGATCTTCTCGGCGACGATGTCGCGGGCGACGACGGGGTGGCCCATCTCGGCAAAGCAGGCGGCGGTGACCAGCCCGACCCACCCGACACCGACCACCCCGATCGGCAGCTTCTCGCCCCCCTTCGCCATCTCTATTCCTTCTTGCCCGACTTCGGCTTCGCCGTGAGCAGCGTCGCGCCGCGGGCGATCGCGAGCATCTGCTCGGCGGTCAGCGTCTGCAGCAGGGAGTTCGAGACCCAGTAGGCGCCGTCGTCGGTCTCCCAGGAGATCATCCGCAGGCGGTCGTTGTCGTAGTAGAGGTTGTACTCGCGATCGCCGAACTCCTTGGTGGTGTGCGGCTCGTCGAGGATCGGCGCGTCTTTCCATCTCAGCCCCTGGAGCCCGTAGTAGTCGCCCGCGGGAGTCCTGAGCACGTACTTGTAGGCCGTGGTCTCATCGGGGTCAAGGCCCGGGTCCGCGAGCGAGTAGACGCGCGGTGCCTGGACGTACTCGGAGCCGGCGATGACCGTGGTCGGGTAGTAGACGGGCAGGTCGTTCTCCTTGCGGTGGACGCGCAGGGCCAGTTCGCGGCCGAAGTTTCCGCCCTCGAGGCCGAGCGCGTCGGGCGAGGGCTTCGCCCGCTTGGGCTGGGCCGGGGCCTTGGCCGCCTTGCCAGGCTGGACCGCGGGGGGCGCCTCGGTCGTCGGGGCTCCCCCTTCGACGGGCTCGGCACTGGAGCCGCGCGGGCCCTTGGAGCCCTCGATGCCGAGGAACTGGCTCATCGCCTGCTCCATCTGGCCGGGGGTCACGGTGACCGTGGCGCCGACGGTGCCGGGGAAGTGGACCTCCTTGATCGGCTCGTCGCGCGCCGCGATGAACAGCTTCAGCACCTGCAGCGCCGTCGCCGTGCTTCTGCCGATATCCGAGGTCGTGTACTTGGTGAAGATGTCGATCAGCTCGCTGTTGCCGCTCAGGCCCGGCAAGAGCTTGCTGGTGGGCACCCGGGCGCGGGCTTCACGCAGGAAGTCCTGCTGGCGGGCGCCGCGGACGATGTCGTTGTCGGTGTGGCGATAGCGGACATAGGGCAGCGCGTCGTAGCCGCAGAGTCGCTGGTATCCGGGCCGCACGTTGATCTCGGCGTACTGCGCCGAGGCCGAGAGTCCCTGGTTGGAGTGGTAGTAGCGGCGGTCGACGTCGACGTAGACGCAGTCGATCGCGTCGACCGCCTTGACGAAGCCGAGGAAGTCGACGTTGACGACGTGGTTGACACCCGGCAGCCCGTTCTCGCCGAGACCGGTCAGCGCCTTGACGGTCTCCAGGGTCAGCTTCGGGCCGCCGTACGAGTACGCCTCGTTGAACTTGCCCGTGCCGAATCCGGGGATGCTGACCTCGAGGTCGCGGGGGATCGACATCAGCGAGATCGCGTTCGCGTCCGGGTCGACGCGCAGCAGGATCGTGGTGTCGGAGAGGCCGTGCTTGACGCCGACGCCCGCCGAGCCCCGGCGCTTGTCGGAGCCGATGATCAGGAAGGTCTCGGGGGCGCCGCCGTCCACCTGGTCGAGTTCCGGATACAGGATCTCGAGCTCGTTCTCCTCCCCTTCGTGGACGAGGGCATTGGCGAAGTCGTTGACGAAGACCAGCGCGCTCGCGGCGGTCGCCGCGGCGATCGCGACGACGATGATGAAGCTGCCGGTCGCAAAGCGGGCCCAGAGCGGAAAGCGCCGCCTCGGGCGCCCGAATGCAGCCGCGATGTCCGGCCCGTTGCCGCCTCCACCGCCGCCGTTGCCGCCGACCGCCGGCCCGCCGACCAGGGTCGGCTGCTCGTCGTGGCCCTCGTCCTCGTCGTCGTCGAGGTCCTCGTCCTCGAATTCCTCCTCCTCGTCCTCCTGGTCGTCGGGCTCGATCGCCCCCTCGGGCGCGGGGTGCTCCTCGGTCGGCGCCGAGACGATGTCGTCTATCTCGGAGTCGATGTCCTCGAGGAAGTCGTCGTCGACCTCGATCTCATCCGGCGGCGGGGGGGCGGCTTCTTCGCCGCTCGCTTCTTCGCCGCGGGCTTCCTCGCCGCGGGCTTCTTCTTGCGCTCAGCCATCGCTCGCAGCCTCCGGCAGCGCGCGGGCGAAACCGCCGAGGGCCTTGCGGTAGGTCTCCAGCGAGGAGACCGAGACCCACTCCTCGGGGCCGTGGTGGCCCTCGCCGACGGGGCCGAACTCGACCGCAGGGACTCCGACGCGGAGGAAGGAGACGACGTCGGAGGCGCCATCGCGGCCGACGCTCATCACCCGCTCGGGGTGGTACGGCGCCGCGGCCTCGCCGAGCGCCTGCACGTATGGAGACTCGGGCGAGACGACCGCCGGCGGCCGGCGGAAGGTCGAGACGACCCGCGTGTCGGGCAGCGCGGCGACCTGTTCGAGGATCGCCTCGGGGTCCTGCTCGGGCAGGTAGCGGACGTCGACGTCTATCACGCAGGTATCGGGCACTTTGTTCAACGCGTCGCCTCCCCATATCCGGCCGAGGTTGATCGACGGCCGGTCGAAGAGGTCGGAGCTCTGGCGCGTAAAGGGTAATGACTCGATGCTGCGGAACACGCCAAGCGCCTTTAACACCGCGTTGTCCCCGAGCCACGGCGTGGCGCCGTGCGCGGCGACGCCCGAGACCGCGAGCCGGATCGCCAGAACCCCCTTCGCCTGGACCCCGATCTGGAGGTCGGTGGGCTCGCCGGTGAGGCAGAAATCGCCGACGAAACCGGCGTCGACGAGCGCGTCGGAGCCGCGGTTGTCCTCCTCCTCGGACTCCTCGTCGGAGACGATCCCGAGCCTGATCCTGACTGCGTTCTGGCCGAGCATCTCCTTGGTGACGAGCAGCATCACCGCGAGCGCGCCCTTCATGTCGTAGGCGCCGCGCCCAAGGAGGCGGTCCCCGTCGAGGCGGGGCTCGAACTGATCCTCGTGGCCCGGAACCACGTCGAGATGACCGTGCAGGACCAGGGTCGGCCCCTCCCCGCCCCCGGCCTCGGCCATCGTCACCGGCAGGCCCCGGGCCTCGGTCGTCTCGAAGCCGATCTCGTTGGAGGTCAGCCAGCCGCGAACGAAGGCGGTGGCGTCGCCCAGCCCATCGGAGCACGAGGTGTCATAGGCGATCAGGCGCTGGGCCAGCTCCAGCGCGTCGGAGCTCAACCCTCAGCGACGGCGAGGAACGCCTCGGCGCGCTCCTTCTCGGTCTCCGCCGCGCTGTGGGCCGCGGTCCCCTCCTCGGTCTCGGAGAGGCGCTGCTCGGCGGCCGATAGCCGCTCCTTGAGCTGTGCGGTGTCGAGGCTCTCGGGCGCGATCGCCTCGCCGACGAGGACGAGGGCGTGGTTTCCGAAGACCTCGAGCCAGCCTTCGGCTTGCGCGAACCGTTTGACCTCGTTGCCCTCGAGATGAAGGCGGAGCTCGGTCGGGCGCAGCTGGGCCATGGTCGGCGTGTGGTTGGCGAGCACGCCGATCTCGCCGACCGCGGTGCGGGTCGAGAGCTGGACCACGGCGCCGTCGAAGACCTCGCCCTCGGGGGTGAGGACCTTTGCGTTGAACGGGGTGTCGCCGGCCATCAGAGACTGCCGCTAGGCGGCGACCTCGCTCTTCATGTCCTTGGCCGCTTCCTGCACCTGCTCGATGCCGCCCTGCATGTAGAAGGCGCGCTCGGGGATCTCGTCGTGGTCGCCGGCGACGATCTCGGCGAAGCCGCGGACCGTGTCCTCGACCGAGACGTACTCGCCGCTGCGCCCGGTGAACTGCTCGGCGACGAAGAACGGCTGCGAGAGGAAGCGCTGGATCTTGCGCGCCCGGTTGACGGTCACCTTGTCCTCGTCGGCGAGCTCGTCGATGCCGAGGATCGCGATGATCTCCTGCAGCTCGCGATAGCGCTGCAGCGTCTCCTGGACCTGGGTCGCGACCCTGTAGTGCTCCTCGCCGACGATCGCGGGCTTGAGGATGGTCGAGGTCGAGTCGAGCGGGTCGACCGCCGGGTAGATGCCCTGCTCGACCAGCGCACGCGAGAGCGTCGTGGTCGCGTTGAGGTGGGCGAACACCGATGCCGGCGCCGGGTCGGTGAGGTCGTCGGCAGGCACGTAGACCGCCTGAATAGACGTCACAGAACCCTGAGACGTGGATGTAATTCGCTCTTGGAGCTGGCCCATCTCGGTCTCCAGGGTCGGCTGGTAGCCGACGGCGGAGGGCATGCGGCCGAGCAGCGCCGAGACCTCCGAGCCCGCCTGGACGAAGCGGAAGATGTTGTCGATGAACAGCAGCACGTCCTGGCCGCCCTCCTCGCGGAAGTACTCGGCCATCGTCAGCCCCGAGAGGGCGACGCGCAGACGGGCACCCGGGGGCTCGTTCATCTGCCCGAAGACCATCATCGTCTTGTCGATGACGCCGGACTCGGTCATTTCCAGATAGAGATCGTTGCCCTCGCGGGTGCGCTCGCCGACTCCGCAGAAGGCCGAGAGGCCGCCGTGCTCGGTGGCGATGTTGTTGATCAGCTCCTGGATCAGCACCGTCTTGCCGACGCCGGCGCCGCCGAAGAGGCCGACCTTGCCGCCCTTCGCGTAAGGGGCCAGGAGGTCGACGACCTTGATCCCGGTCTCGAGGATCTCCTGCGACGGGGTCAGGTCCTCGGCCTCGGGGGCCGGCCGGTGGATCGGCCAGCGGGCCTCGCCCTTGACCGGCTCGCCGTCGTCGATCGGCTCGCCGAGCAGGTTGAAGATGCGGCCGAGGGTCTCCTTGCCGACCGGAACGGTGATCGGGCCGCCGGTGTCGGTGATCGGATCGCCGCGGCGCAGGCCGTCGGTGGCGTCCATCGCGACCGCGCGCACGCGGTCGTCGCCGAGGTGCTGCTGCACCTCACAGGTCAGTTCGTACGCCTGGCGTCCCTCACCCTCGGGAACGCTCACGTGGAGCGCCGAGTAGATCTCGGGCAGCTCGTCGGGGAAGGCGGCGTCGATTACAACGCCGGTGATGGATTCGATCGTGCCTGTATTTCCGTTGTCAGCCAAGTTGTTCCTTTCAAGTAGCGGCCGCTGGCCGCTGGCCGCTGGCCGCTGGAAAATGCCCTCCAGCGACCAGCGACCAGCGACCAGCGACCGTTAGGCCAAAGCTTCCGCCCCGCTTACCACTTCCAAGATCTCCTGGGTGATTTCAGCTTGCCTCACCCTGTTCATTTCCAAGGTCAGGTCCTCGATCAAGGTGTTCGCGTTCTCGGATGCGTTGCGCATAGCGGTCATCCGCGAGCCGTGCTCGGAGGCGGTCGACTCGAGCAGCGCCCGGAAGACCGAGAGGTTCGAGTACTCGGGAATCAGCTCCGCGAGCAGGTCTTCGGGCTCGGGCTCGTACTCCCAGCTCGAGCGGCGGTGGGCCTTGACGATCTCGGTCTCCTCTTCCTCCCCCGCCTCCTCCTCGGCATCGGCGCCCTCGCCGAGCACAGCCGCCTCCTGGATCGGCAGCAGTGTCTGACGCCAGACGTACTGGGTCAGCGGCGAGACGTACTTGTTGAAGATCAGCTCGACCCGGTCGAGGTGGCCGTCCGCGTACCTCGCCGTGAGGTCGGTGGCGACGGTGCGCGCGTCGGCGAAGGAGGGGCGGTCGGTGAAGCCGATGTAGTCGTCGGTGACGGGCTCGTCGCGGAATCGCATCGAGGAGGCGCCGCGGCGCCCGACCACCGAGAAGGTGACGTCCTGGTCCTCGCGCTTGAGCTCGCGGCGCCGCTCGACCCCGGCGCGGATGATCTGCGAGTTGAAGCTGCCCGCGAGCCCGCGGTCGCCGGTGACGAGTAGGACGCCCACGTTCTTCTGGTCCTCGCGTTCCTGCAGCAGCGGCAGGTTCGAGGTCTTGCCCGCCGCCTCGGAGACCTGGCGGGTCATCTTGCGCAGCTGCTCGGAGTAGGGGCGCAGGGCCTCGATCCGCTGCTCGGCGCGGCGCAGCCGCGCGGCGGCAACCATTTCCATTGCGCGGGTGATCTTATGAACGTTCTTGATGGAGGCGATCCTGCTCTGAACTTCTTTGCGCGTGGCCATGAGAAACAGGTCGCTGGTCGCTGGTCGCTAGTCGCCGGAGATTCAGTTCCAGCGGCCAGCGGCCAGCGGCCAGCGGCCTAAGCCGTCACCTCCTCCGGCTGCGGCTCCTCGGCCGGAGTCTCGGGCTCATCGGCGGTGCGGGCAGGCTTGGCGTGCTCCTCGGCCGAGTGGACCCGGTCGGACTCGCCCATCTCCAGCGGCTGGCCCTCGGCGTCGAAATCGGGGCCGAAGTCGTCGACCGCGTCGGCGATCGCCTTGCCCAGCGTTTCGGCGTCCTCGTCGGAGAGCTGGCCGCTCTCGTTGATTCGCGCCATCAGCTCCTTGTTCTCGGTGTGGAGCCTGGGGATGAGGTCGGCGAGGAACTCTGCCACGCGCTCGGTCTTGATCCGGTCGAGGTGGCCCTCGGTCCCGGAGTAGATCTGGGCGATCTGGTCGCCGACGCCGAGAGGCTTGCGCTCGTCCTGGTTCAGCGCCGCGACCATGCGCTCGCCGCGGGCGAGTGACTTCTGGGTGTCGGGGTCGAGCTCGGAGCCGAACTGGGCGAAGGCCTCGAGCTCGCGGTACTGGGAGAGGTCGAGGCGAAGCTGGCCGGCGATCTTCTTCATGCCCTTGAACTGGGCGTCGCCGCCGACTCGCGAGACCGAGGTACCCACGTTGATCGCCGGCCTCACGCCCGAGTAGAAGAGGTCGGACTCGAGGAAGATCTGGCCGTCGGTGATCGAGATCACGTTGGTCGGGATGTAGGCCGAGATGTCGTTGGCCTGGGTCTCGATCACCGGCAGCGCGGTCAGCGAGCCGCCCCCCTCGTCGTCGTGGAGCTTGACCCCGCGCTCGAGCAGCCGCGAGTGCAGGTAGAAGACGTCGCCCGGGTACGCCTCGCGGCCCGGCGGGCGGCGCAGCAGCAGCGACATCTGCCGGTAGGCGGCGGCGTGCTTGGTGAGGTCGTCGTAGATGCAGAGCGAGTGCTCGCCCTTGTACGTGAAGTACTCGGCCATGGCGCACCCGGCGTAGGGCGCGATGAACTTGATCGGCGCGGCCTCGTCGGCGGGGGCGGCGACGATGATCGTGTTCTCCATCGCGCCGTTCTCCTCGAGTGTCTCCATCAGCTGCACGACGGTCGCCATCCGCTGGCCGATCGCGACGTAGACGCAGACGAGGTCGGAGTCCTTGCTGTTGATGATCGTGTCGATCGCAACCGCGGTCTTGCCGGTCTGGCGGTCGCCGATGATCAGCTCGCGCTGGCCGCGGCCGATCGGGACCATCGAGTCGATCGCCTTGAGGCCGGTCATCATCGGCTCCTTCACCGGCTGGCGCTTGACCACGCCGGGGGCCTTGAACTCGGCCGGGCGGGTCTCGGAAGTGGTGATCTCGCCCTTGTCGTCGAGCGGGCGGCCGAGGGGGTCGACGAGGCGGCCGAGCATCTCGCGGCCGACGGGGATCTCGAGCAGCTGGCCGGTGCGCTTGACGGTGTCGCCTTCGACGATCTTGTCCCACTTGCCGAAGAGCACGACGCCGACGTTGTCCTGCTCGAGGTTGAGCGCCAGCCCGGTGACGTCGTGGGGCAGCTCGAGCATCTCGAGCGACATGCAGTTGTCGAGGCCGTGGACGCGGGCGATGCCGTCGGCGACCGAGACGATCGTCCCGACCTCCGAGAGGTCGGCGGCGCCGGCCTCCATCCCTTCGATCCGGTCGCGAAGGTTCTTCGTGATTTCGTCGGGCCTGATCTCCATATCTCTGGTGTCCCTTTCCTACGCCGCTGTGGCGACGTTCTTTCGAAGTTTCTCGAGTTGGTTGCGGACGCTGGCGTCGAGGACCATGTTGCCCACGCGCAGCACGAGCCCGCCGAGGATCGAATCGTCGACGTTGCTCGCGAGGTCGATCTTGCGGCCGGTCTGCTTGGCGATCGCGTCGCCGATCTGGTCGACGGTGCCCTGGTCGAGCTCGACGGCGCTGGTCACCGTCACCGCCAGCTCCTTGTTCTCCTCCGCACAGAGGGCGTCAAAGCGGCGCCTGATCCGGAACAGAACCGGCATCCGGTGCTTCTCGACCAGGAGCTCGAGGAAGTTGACGAATTCGGGCTCGGCGCCCGAGACGACGCGCGCGATGCCGTCGCTCTTCTCGGCCGATGAGAAGTAGGGGCTGAAGAAGAAGACCTGCATGTCGCGGCTCTCGTCGAGGGCCTCGGCGAACTGCCCGAGCTGCTCCTGGAGCAGGTCGAGCTTGTTCGAGTCCTTGCCGGACTCGAACAGGGCATCGGCATATACGCGGGCGATCTCCTCCATCAGTTCTTCTGGGCCTCCCCACCGAGGGCGGAGAAGTCGACCTCGCCCAGCGCCTCCTCGATCAACTGCTTGTGGTCTTCGCCGTCGAGCGACTTGCGGGTGACCTTCTCGGTCGCGAGCACGGTCAGGTTGGCGACCTCCTTGCGGATCTGCTCGAGGGAGCGCCGTGTCTCGGCCTCGATGTCGCGCTTGGCGAGGGAGAGCATCTCCTCCCGGCGCTCCCTGCCCTCGGCGGCGAGCTCGGCCTTCGCCGTCTCGCCCGCCTTGCGCGAGCGAGCGAGGATGTCGTCGGCCTGCTCGCGGGCCTCCTGGAGGCGGGCGCGGTACTCCTCCAGCATCTTGTCCGACTCCTCGCGCTGGCGTTCGGCCGCCTCGATGTTCTCGCGGACCGCGGCGGCGCGCTTCTCGAGCACCTCCTGGATCCGCGGGAAGGCGACCTTCGAGAGGACCCACATCGTGAAGAAGAAGATCAGCAGGGTCCAGATCATCAGGCCGACGCCCGGGGTGACCAGGAACTTCCCGCCGCCGGTCTCCTCGGCGGCAACAGCTATCTGAGCGAGCGGCAGCAACGGCCTAGAGGAAGAAGGCGATCAGGCCGAAGATGAAGGTGTAGAAGGCGACCGCTTCGGTCAGCGCGAAGCCGAGCCAGCGGATGCTCTGAAGCTCGTCCTTCATCTCGGGCTGGCGGGCCACCGATTCGATCTCCTTACCGAAGATGAATCCGACGCCGATACCGGCGCCGATCGAGCCCAACCCAGCGCCGACGCCGAGGGCAATCGCCTTGCCGGCGTCGGTGACACCGGTGTCGGTGAGCGCCTCAGTCGACTGAGCGATCGGTATCAAGACATCAACCATCTAAATCAAGCTCCTTTTCTAGTGAGTTTCGGCGACCGCGCCGCCGATGTAGATCGAGGTCAACGTGGAGAAGATGAACGCCTGAAGCGTGGCCACCAGACCGACCTCGAAGACGAAGAAGACGAAGGCCATCGGGAAGGTCAGCGCCCCCAAGGCGGCGAGGCCGAGCAGAACCGCCAGCCCGCCGCCCATGAACAAGAGCAGCAAGTGCCCGGCGAGGATGTTGGCAAAAAGTCGGACGGAGAGGCTGATCAACCGCACGAAGTGCGAGATGCACTCGATCGCGAAGACGAACGCCTTGAACGCAAACGGCATGTCCTCGATCCCGGATGGCAGCCAGCTCTTGAGATAGCCGAAGAAGCCCTTGGCCCGGATCCCTTCGACGTGGTAGGAGATCCAGACCACGAGGGTCAGGGCCAGCGGGATCGAGATGTTCGCCGTCGCCGCGTAGATCGCGAAGGTCGGGATCTCCGCCCCGAAGAGGCTGAAGGTCTCGTGCGTATTGGTCGGCAGCGGGATGTAGCCGATCATGTTCGAGAACCAGATGAAGAAGAAGAGGGTCGCGACGAACGGGAACCAGCGGACCGCGTACTCGTGGGGCATGTTGCCGCCGGTGATGTTGTTCTTGGTCAGGTCGTAGGCGATCTCGACCGTCTCCTGCACCTTGTTCGGCTTCATCTGCATGCGGCGCGCGATGTAGGTCATGCAGAAGATCGTCAGGGCGCTGGCGAGGAACAGGTAGAGCACGGCGCGATTGATGCTCATGTCGAGCGGTCCGATCTGGAGGTCGATCCAGTTCTCGAGCTTGAACTCGTTCTGGGGCTGGAACTCGTCGTTCTTGCCGGCGTCGCCGACCAGCAACAGCAAGCCGATCACGCCGCCGAAGTAGACGCCGCCGATCAGAAGCAGCTTCATCTTCGTGCTCAGGCCGTTGAACCTGGCCGTCATCGGGCCGCTTTCTGCTCGGCCTCGCTGAAGAGGTTGCCGAAGAAGTTGATGGCGAAGTGGATGCTGAAGACGACGAGCGCGAGAAGCGCCGCAGCGAGCCCGGCGTCCTTGTCGGCGAGGCCGACGAGCAGCACCGCGAGCACGATCAGCCATGCGCGCATCAGGCCGGTCGCGGCAATCAGCCCCATCGCGGTGCGGCGGTCACCGGTTTCGATTGCGCCCTGGGTGCGGCGGGTAAGCAGCAGCTCGAGACCACGGATCGCAAGCCAGGCGCCGGCGACGACGGCGTAGCCGAGCATCGGCCAGCCGGCGATCAGAAAGAGCGGAAGCGCCGCCGCGAGCAGCAGCAGATCGAGCTGTCGCAGGAGGGGCATTTCTTCTCTTTCGATGGCGGCGGTGGGCATGCGAGATCAGCTCCCGGCAAAGGACGGCGAGCATAACTTGTTCCCTCAGCTCAGGCCGTCGGGCCGATCGGACCTTCGTAGCCGACGTAACTTGAGGATCTCGAGCGCGGTGATGACGTAGATGCTGGCCGCGATCGCCAGAAGGATCAGCACCCCCATGACCACGGACCAGAAGGCGTCGAAGTTGCCCTGATTGTCGCTGTAGGGAACGAACCGCAGCGCCAGAGCCAGTGCGGCGAGCATCAGCGTCCAGCCGTACAGGTAGAGCAATGTGCGCCGTGGCGAATAGCCGATGTTGGCGAGCCGGTGGTGGAAGTGCCAACGGTCGGCCTGGTAGATCGGCTTGCGGTAGCGGATGCGCTTGGCGACGACGAAGCCGGTGTCGAGGATCGGCACGGCGAGAACGATCAGCGGCAGCGCCAGCGCCAGCGCCGCGTTGGTCTTCAGCGAGCCCTGTACCGCGGTGATCGCGAGCAGGTAGCCGAGCAGGTTCGAGCCGGTGTCGCCCATGAAGCTCGAAGCGGGCGGAAAGCCGTGGCGGAGGAAGCCGAGCGATGACCCCGCGGTGATCGCGGCGAGCACACCGGCCTCGGTGCGGTCGAGCGAGAGCGCAATCACCGAGAGCGTTGCCGCCGAGATCGCGCAGACGCCGGAGGCAAGGCCGTCGGTGCCGTCGATGAGGTTGATCACGTTGATGATCGCAACGATCCCGATGACCGTCAGGGGCGCTGCGATCCAGCCCAGCTCGAAGCCGCCGAAGAAGGGCAGCGTTGTCGTGTCCACCTTCACTCCCCCCGCGACGGGGATGATCGCGGCGCCGATCTGGCCGAGCAGCTTCGGCAGGGCCGGCAGCTCGTAGACGTCGTCGACGACTCCGACCAGCGTGATCGCCAAGGCGCCGAGCAAAATCACCCGGGTGTCTTGGTTCCACGGCAGCCAGATCAGGCCGGCCGCGAGCACGGCGACGAGGATCGCCAGCCCGCCGAGCTTCGGGGTCGGCACGTCGTGGAGGCTGCGCTCCTTGGGTACGTCCATGGCGCCGATGCGGCGCGCGATCGACTCGGCGGTCGGCACCAGCATCCAGGCGATCGACCCGGCGAAGACGAAGGCGAGAAAGGCGTCGACGCTGTCGGGCTTCATGCGAGGACGGATTCCACCGCATCGGTGAGCAGCTGGGGGTCGCGCGGGTTCTGCACGCCCGGCTCGGTGGTGCGCTTCTCGAGCACCATCGCCGCGGGATCCTCCAGCGGGCGCAGCAGGCCTTTCTCGATCAGCTCGGCGTCAACGGCGCCCTGTTCGCCGGTGAAGATCGTGTACACCGGCGTGCCGAGCGCCACGGCCTCGCGATTCATCGTGCCCCCGGCGCTGACCACGAGATCGGCGAAGGCGATCAGGCTCTGCGCGTCGACCTCGCGTTCGGGGACGATCAGCGCCTCGCTGCGCCGCGCCCGCGCCGCCGCGCCCTGGCTCTCGGTCCGGGGGATGACGACCGTGCGCGACCCGGGCTCGCCCGCAAGCCGGTCGAGCAGCGCCTCGTACATCGGGTTGTCGCGGTGGTACTCGGATGTCTCGGGCGGCGGCCTCAGCACCACCAGCTTCGAGTCGCGCGCGATCCCGAGCTGCTCGAGCACCGCGGCGTCGGGGCGGAAGTCGGCGAGGTAGTAGTCCTCCTTCAACCCGGGGTAGCGAAACAACCGGCCCTCGCGGGCGCCGGCCTTCTCCATCGCCTCGACCGGGATCGCGTCGGGCGCGAGCACCAGCCGCGCCGCCCGGAACGAGATCCGCCGCTGGAGGCCGGCGTGCTCGTAGTCGTTCATCTGCACCAGCGGGATCCGCCGCAGGCGCGAGACGACGGCGATGTCGACCGATCCGTGGGCGAGGGCGAGGTCGGGGCCGAACTCGGCGGCCCAGCGCCGCAGCCGGCGGCTTCGCGACGCCAGGGCCCGGGCCTTGCCGAAGGTGGAGGCGCCGCCGTGGGCGCCGAAGCTCTCGTACGGGATCCCGAGCCGCTCGAGAATGCCCTCGGTCTGGCCGTAGGCGCGGGCGGTCACCCGGACCTCGTGCCCGCCGGTTTCGAGCCGCTCGATGATCGGTCGCAGCACCAGGGGATGGGCGGCGGCCGTGCAGTCCACCCAGACCTTCATTTGCTCAAACCGGGGTCTGGGAAAGCTGCGGGTAGAGCGGATAGCGGTCCATCAGCGCCTGGCTGCGCTCGCGCAGCGATTCCTTCTGCGATTCGAAGTCGTCTCCGAGCGCCGCCGCGACGACCTCGGCTATCTCGCGCATATCCTCCTCGACCATCCCGCGGGTGGTCAGCGCCGGGGTGCCGATCCGCAGGCCCGAAGGGTTCATCGGCGGCCGCTCGTCGAAGGGGATCGCGTTGCGGTTGACGGTGATCCCGACCTCCTCGAGGCGGTCCTCGGCGCTCTGGCCGTCGAGCCCGGTCGAGGTCAGGTCGACGAGCACGAGGTGGACGTCGGTGCCGCCGGTGAGCACGTCGATGCCGGCCTCGATCAGGCCCTCGGCGAATGCCCTCGCGTTGGCGATCGTCTGGCGCTGGCGCTGAGCGAACGGCTCGCTCGCCGCGATCCCGAGGGCTACGGCCTTGGCGGCGATGATATGCATCAGCGGCCCGCCCTGCTGGCCGGGGAAGACGGCGCTGTTGATCGGCTTGGCGTACTCCTCGCGGCAGAGGATCATGCCGCTCCGCGGGCCGCCGATCGTCTTGTGGATCGTGGTGGTGACGACGTCGGCGTGCTCGACCGGGTTCGGGTGCTCGCCGGCGGCGACGAGCCCGGCGAAGTGGGCCATGTCGACCATCAGCTTGGCGCCGACCGAATCGGCGATCTCGCGGAACGCCCCGAAGTCGAGCCGGCGCGGGTAGGCCGACCAGCCGGCGACGATCAGCTTCGGCTTGTGCTCGTCGGCGAGCCTGGCGACCTCGTCCATGTCGACCAGCAGATCGTCCTTGGCGACGTGGTAGGCGACCGGGTTGTAGAGCTTGCCCGAGACGTTGATCTTCATCCCGTGGCTGAGGTGGCCGCCGTGGTCGAGGGCGAGGCCGAGGAAGGTGTCGCCGGGGTCGAGCAGCGCCATGTAGACCGCGTTGTTGGCCTGGGCGCCGGCGTGGGGCTGGACGTTGGCGTGCTCGGCCCCGAACAGCGACTTGGCGCGGTCGATCGCGAGCTGCTCGGCGACGTCGACCTCCTCGCAGCCGCCGTAATAGCGGCGGCCGGGATAGCCCTCGGCGTACTTGTTGGTCAGCACCGACCCGGCGGCCTCGAGCACGGCCTGGGGCACGAAGTTCTCGGAGGCGATCATCTCCAGCGTGTTCTGCTGGCGGGCGAGCTCGCGGTCGAGGACCCGGGCGATGTCGGGATCGACCTCGGCGAGGGGAGCGTTCTGGAAGTCGTCGGGGAGGCTGGCCATTTGCCCAGCTTGCCAGAACCGGCGGCGCGTCCCCGATCCGGAGCCCGAGCTTGGGGCTTGACTTTTTATTGAACGTTCGGTAAGTATTGTGGCCAACACGCCCCTTCACCCCACCCAGAGGAGAGAGATGAGCGACGCGACGACGACAAACGGCAGCGAGCTGGTCACCGAAGACGAGGCGCTGAGCGTCCTGATGGACGCCGACATCGACAAGGTGATGTCGGGCCTCGACAAGATCATCGAGGCCGCCCCCTCCTACGAGAAGCTGTTCATGCGCTGGCAGCGTCAGCAGTGGTCGACCGAGGACTTCGACTTCACCGAGGACGCCAAGCAGTGGGCCGACCCCGACCTGATCTCCCAGGAGGAGAAGGATTTCATCCTCTTCGGGTTCTCGCAGTTCTTCCTCGGCGAGGAGCGGGTGACGGTCGAGCTGCTGCCGTTCGCGATGGGTGCCCCCTCGCACGAGGCCCAGGTGTTCCTGACCACGCAGATCTCCGACGAGGCCAAGCACATGGTCTTCTTCGACCGCTTCTACCGCGAGGTCTTCGGGGCGACCGCCACCGACATCCGCGCCAACCTCGACACCCAGCGCTCGAACGTCAACGAGCAGTGGGAGGAGCTGTTCGACGGCATCCTCCACGACTGCGCCGAGCGGCTGCGCAAGGACCCGAACGACTTCGCGGCTCTGGTCCGCGGGATCACCGTCTACATGATCGTGATCGAGGGGACCCTGGCGCTCACCGGCGCCCGGTTCATCATCCGCAGCCTCAAGGATCGCGAGTGGTTCCCGGGCTTCACCGCCGGCTTCACCGCCGTCAACCGCGACGAGTCGCGCCACGTCGGCTTCGGCGTCAAGTTCCTCGCCGACGCGATCAAGGCCGACAAAGCCAACGCCACGATCATCGAGGACACGCTGAAGGAGACCCTGCCGATCGCCACCCTCGTGTTCGTGCCGCCTGGAACCGAGAACCCGTATGACTTCCAGACGCCCTTCTACCACTCGAGCGAGGTGTTCGAGTACTCGCTGAAGGCGCTGACGAAGAAGCTCGCGGCGATCGGGCTCGACCCGGCGATGCTCGCCGAGACGACTGCCGCGTGAGCGGGACCCCGCCCAAGCCGGGGCGCCGCGGCCGCCCCTCGACGGGTGCGCGCGAGCGCATCCTCGAGGCGGCGATCGAGGTGCTCAAGGCCGAGGGCTACGCCGGCCTGACCGTCGCCAAGGTGGCGGTCAGGGCCGGCGAGTCCAAGCCCCTGGTCGCCTACCACTTCGGCTCCAAGCAGGGCCTGGTCTCGGCCGCCGGGGGCGAGATCGCCGACCAGGTCACGAGCGCGGTGCTCGCCGAGATCGACACCGCCAAGAGCGTCGAGCAGATCATCGAAGGCGTTCGCGCGGGGACCGACAGGCTGCTCGACCAGGACGAACGCGTCGGCCGCATCTACTTCGACCTGGCAGCCGTGTCGGTCGTCGACGAGGAGGTCAGGCGCACAGTCGCCGCCGTCAATGAAGGCTGGCGCCGGATCGTCGGCGGGCTGCTCGAGGACGCCGGGCTCTCCCCCGCAAGGGCGCGGGTGCTGACGGTCATGATCATCGCCGGCAATCAGGGCTTGGCGCTGGAGCGAATCGAACGGGGCACGACGCCGGACCTACGCAAGGCGCAGAACCTGTTTGTCCGCAGCGCGGTCGAGGCGGCGCGCTCCGGATAGGTTTGGCCTCGTGGCCGAGGCCAACACAAACGTCGAGCTGGTCGACAACGGGTTCGCTGCATTCGCCGAGCAAGGCGTCGAGGCCCTGATCCCGCTGATCGCCGAGGACTTCGTTCCGGTCACGCCGCCGAGCCTCGCCTCCGAGCCCGACACCTACGGGGGCGAGGAGGCGTTCGCGGCGGCGGCAGCCTAACCGCCGAGCTCCAGGCCGCCGAGCTTCGACTCGAGGGCGCCGTAGGAGAGCGCCCCCTCGCGGAGGATCTTCCAGCTGCCGCCCGCCTCGACCCCGGTCAGGTCGACGACCGTCGACGGCTCACCGGTCAGCTCTCCCCCGTCGATGACGAGGTCGACGGCGCCGGCGATCTGCTCGTGAACCCCTTCGATGCGCGAAGGCGCCGGCTCGCCGCTGTGGTTGGCGCTGGTCTGAAAGACAGGGACGACGACGCCGGTCAGCGGGCCCTCGATCAGCCGGACGCCGAGGCGATCCGGCGTGTCGCCGTTGGCGAGTGGATAGCGCCCGTCGGGGTTGTCGAGGATCAGCGTCACCGGGCCGGGCAGCAAAGCCGAGATCATCGCCCGCACGATCGGAGTGACGCTGCCGACGATCTCGCGCATCGCCTCGTTGGAGAAGTACATGACCGCCGAGGGCTTGCCGGCCTCGCGATTCTTCAGGTGGTGGATCCGCTGGATCGCCTCGCCGTTCGCCGGATCGCAGGCAAGCCCGTAGAGGCCATCCGCCGGAAACACGGCCACGCCGCCGTCAGTGATGACGCGCTCGAAGGCTTGGTGGACGGCGTCGGCGCCGTCAGCCTCTATTGAGAGGCGCTCGCTCATCGCCCGATCACGACTCTTTCGATCGAGGAAAGGTCATTCCTTGACTCTATGCGCGCGAACCCGGCGGCCCGCACCATCTCGGCGACCTCCCCGGCCTGCCCGGCGCCGACCTCCAGCGCGATCGCCCGCGCCTCCGGGCGTGCGTCGAGCAGCGCCCGGATCGCCTCCAGGCCGTCCTCTCCCGCAAGCAGCGCCTCGCGCGGCTCGAACTCGCGGATCTCGGGCTCCAAGCCGTCCCACGCGTCCTCTCCTATGTAGGGCAGGTTGGCCACGAGCAAGTCGAAGGGCCCGGCCCCTTCGGGGACGGTCCCCGGTTGGAACTCGATACGGGGCGCAAGGCCGAGGCGCTCGGCGTTGCCGCGAGCGACCGCGAGCGCCCGGTCGGAGGTGTCGGTGCCCACGACCTCTGCGGAGGGCAGCTCGTCGGCGATCGCGAGGGCGACGGCCCCCGAGCCGGTGCCGACGTCGAGCACGGTGCGGGGCTCGAGCTCGAGCGCGATCTCGACCAGCAGCTCGGTCTCGGGGCGCGGAATGAGAACCCGCGCGTCGACGGCGAGCTCTATCCGGCGAAAGCCCTTGCTCTGAGTTATGTAGGCGACGGGCTCGCGCCGCAGGCGGCGCCGGACGGCGGCCGCGAACTCGCGCCCGGGGCCGGGCTCGATCTCGCGGTCGGGGTCGGCGGCGAGCTCGGCCCGCTTCCAGCCGCTCGCGTGGCAGAGAAGCAGTTCGGCGTCGAGGCGCGGAGACGCGACTCCCGCGGCGGCGAGTGCCTCGGTCGATGCCTGCAGCGCGTCGCGGGCTCGGGTGCCCGTGATGATCGGCATCAGGCGGCGGCGGCCGCCGCGGCCTCCTCGTAGGTGGCGAACGGCGCGACGTGGCTGATCTTGCCCTCGCCGAACGAGAAGACCTGGAACCACTCCTCGATCGGGTCGGTGTCGCCGCGCCCGCTGGCGAAGACCTCGACCAGCACCCTCTCGCCGATCGGCTCCATGTGGCGGAAGTCGACGGTCATGTTGAGGTCCTCGGTCACGCGCCGGAACATCGCTTCGAGGGCATCGGCGCCCGAGACGGCGGCCCCGCCGAAGGCATCGAGCCTCGTCTGCCACTCGGCGTCGCCGGCGAACAGCGCGGCGGCGCCGGCATAGTCGCCCCGGTTCCAGCGCTCGAACACGTCGGCGACGCACCGGAGGGCCTCGGCGCTCATCCGCTCGCCGCCTCGGTTTGCTCCTCGAGGCGGCTGCGCTTCTCCTCGGCGGCCAGCGCCTCGGTGAGCTCGCCGAGGTCCCCGCCGAGAACCCTGTCGACGCCGCTCACCGTGAGCTTGATCCGGTGGTCGGTGATCCGGTCCTGGGGGAAGTTGTAGGTGCGGACCTTCTCCGAGCGCTCGCCGCTGCCGACCTGCAAACGGCGCTCGGCCGAGATCTCCGCCTGCTGCTCGGCGAGCTTCTGCTCGTACAGCCGCGCGCGCAGGACGCGCATCGCCGCCGCGCGGTTCTGGAGCTGCGACTTCTCGTCCTGCATCGAGACGACCAGGCCGGTGGGCTTGTGGGTGATCCGCACGGCGGAGTCGGTGGTGTTGACCGACTGGCCGCCCGGGCCGGAGGAACGGTAGACGTCGATCTGCAGGTCGTTCTCGTTGACGTCGACCTCGACGTCCTCGACCTCGGGCAGAACGGCGACCGTCGCGGTCGAGGTGTGGATCCGCCCCTGCGACTCGGTCTTCGGCACCCGCTGCACCCGGTGAGTGCCGCCTTCGTATTTGAACAGCGAGTAGGCGCCATCTCCTTTGATCGCGAAGGTCACTTCCTTGAAGCCTCCCACTTCGGAAGCGGACTGGGACAAGACCTCGGTCTGAAACCCCTTGCGCTCGGCGAACGTGCGCAGCATCTTGAGCAGGTCGCCGGCGAACAGAGCCGCCTCGTCGCCCCCGGTCCCGGCGCGGATCTCGACGATCACGTTCTTCTCGTCGTTGGGGTCGGGCTCGACCGATGCGAGCCTGATCTCCTCCGCGAGCGCCTCGAGCTGACCCGGGGCCTCGGCGAGGACCTTCTTCAGGTCGGGATCGTCGCCGTCCTCGGCGAGCAGCTCGCGGGCGCCTTCGAGATCGTCCTTGAGGGTCAGGTAGCGCTGCGCCAGCTCGTGCAGCGGCTTCAGCCGGTTGAACTCGCGCCCGACCTCCGCCGCGCGGTCGCGGTCGGCGTGCAGCTCGGGGTCGGCCATCTGCTGTTCGAGCTTCCGCGTACCGGGCCTCGATCTGCTCGACGAGATCATCGATCACGCTTCCATTCTGCCGCTCCAGGGCCGATATGGGCCGCCCCGACCGAACCCTGGACCGCCGGCCGCGGACGCGAGGCGGAGGGCCCGGTGGTCGATGTGTACCGCGCCAGGGCCATGATCACAATTGGCGCCGCGGTTGCGACGAGGATCGCGAGCAGCCACGGCGAGCCCGCATCGGTCCCCGAGCCGAGCGTATGGGCGACGCCGAGCACGTAGACCGCGAGCGTCCAGCGGTGCATGCGCCGCCACAGCTTGTTGCCGATCCAGCGGCGGACGTAGAAGCTCAGCCCCAGCAGCGCCGCGAGCCAGCCGGCGACGATGCCGAGCCCGGTCCAGAACGGAGTCACGTCGCTCACGAACGGGATCGCGATTCCGGCCAGGCCGGGACGCAGGTAGGTGTCGCCGAGCAGCAGCAGGCCGTGGGCGGCGATAGCGATCAGCGTCACCAGCGCCGTCGCTTCGTGAAGCTGCTTGATCCGTGCCGGCGCCCCCGGGGACTTGACGAAGCGGCCCGCCATCGCCAGCCCGAGACCGACCGAGACGGCCGAGAGCACGAGGGCGACGACGCCGAACGCGCGGCTGCCGAGCCAGAACAGATGCTGACCCGGATCGGTGTAGGCCGAGGCGGTCAAGCCGACACCGGGCCAAAGAGTTGAACCATCCCGTCGTCGAGCACGATCAGGCCGCCCGTGGGCGTCAGCACCTCGGCGGCGCGCTCGGGGCCACCGAGAAACGCGATCTTGGCCAGCGTTTCGGCCTCGAGCGCGGTCGCGCCGATCGCGCTCGCCTGGATCACGCCGGTCCAGGCCGGCTCGCCGGTCAGGGGGTCGAGCAGATGGTGGGCGAATCCATCGTCCGTGCGCCACAGCCGCGTCTTGATCCCGCTGGTCGCCACGGCGCCGCGGCCGAGCAGCAGCTCGTGGGCGGGCTCGTCGCGAAGCGGGTGCTCGATTCGCACCGAGCGTGGCACGGGGTGCTCACCGCCGACGCGCAGATCGCCGCCGGCGTCGACGACGTACATCGCGTAGCCGCCGAGCCGCGCCGCGGCGAGATCGGCGGCCAGGCCCTTGCCGGTGCCGCCGCTGTCGATCCGCACACCCGGGGGACGGGTCACCGTGCCCCGCACGCGGTCTACGGCGACCCGGCGCCAGGCACCGTCGGACCTTGGGCGCGCCGGAGACCGCCGAGGGGCACCAGCGATGGCGAGCTGCAGCGGCGCGGGCGATGTGCCTGCCCGCGAGCGCGCGTACCCCGCCCGCTCGAGCTCGCCGACGAGGGTCGGGTCGACCAGTCCCTGCGAGTAGTCCGCGGCCCAGAGCGCGGCCTCGACCGCGCTCGCCAGCGTCGGGCTCACGGTCACCGACTCGGCAGGATCTGCGTTGAGCCGGCAGAGGTCGCTGCCGGGATCGAAACGAGTGAGCTGACGATGCAGCGAGCGCAGGAAGCCCTCGATCTGGATCGAGACCGCGGGGGCCGACGGCAGGCCCGGCCGCGCCGGCTCACCGACCAGCAGCCGTACGCGCGAGCCGAACAGCTCGAAGCGCCGCTCGTGCTCGCTGCCGATTTCGGCCGTGGCGCTCACGAGGTACTGCTCACCACCGGCGCCGGCGCCGGCGCCGGCGTGGGCGCGGGCGCGTAGCTGTAGGTGGGTGTCGAGGCGCTGCTCGAAGCCGTGCCCGAGCCGGTGGCCGGAGCCGGCACCTTGCGGACGACGACGGTCGTGACCACCTTCTTGCGGGGCTGGGCCGACGCCGCGGTCTTCGGGCCGAGCGCCGGGTCGGCGCCGCGCGCCATCTGGACCGCGAGCGCGCCTCCGACCGCAAGGGTGGCGGCGCCCGCAAGCGCCGCCACCCGGACGGTCACCCCTCGCGTCGAACGGCGCGCGGGCGTGTGCTTGCTGTAGGTCGGGCTCGAGCCGGCGTCAGTCATCGCCGAGCTCACCACCCTCGTGCTCGCCGTGCTCGCCGCCCTCGCCACCGCCAGCACCACCGCCGCCGGGCGAGACCTGCGAGCTGACGCTCGCCGGGGAGCTCGCCGCCGTCGAGGTGCTGATCGGCGCCGAGATCGGCGTCGGAGCTACGCTGGTCGCGGCCGGCACGGCCTTCGGGTTGACATGGACGGTGCGCACCTTGCGCTTGTGAATCACCTCGGGTGCCAGCTGCGCGGTTGAGTCGCCCGTCTTTGACGCCGGATTGAGCGCGGCGCCTACCAGCGCAGCACCCCCGACGAAGGCCGCGGCGATCACCGCGGCCGGCTTGATCTTGGTTGCGTATCGCATGGCCTCATGCTCGGCGCCAGGCCTGAGACCGCGGTAAGGGGCGAATTAGAAGGTTCTTATGCAGGGTTTTCCGGCGAATCCGCGCCTAGCATCTGTTGCATGCGAATCCTCGTCGTCGAAGATGAGCGGCCGATCGCCGAGTTCGTGCGCCGCGGCCTCGAGGCGGAGGGCTACGCCGTCGGCTGCGCCTTCGACGGCGAGGAGGGGCTGGCCAAGGCCCTGACCGGCGACTACGCCCTCGTCGTCCTCGATGTCCTCCTCCCCGGCCTCGGCGGCATGCAGGTGCTCGAGCGCCTGCGCGAGCGCGACGCCTCGCTTCCGGTGATCATGCTCACCGCACTGGGCGAAACCGAGGACAAGGTCGAGGGCCTCGACCTCGGCGCCAACGACTACCTGACCAAGCCATTCGCGTTCGAGGAGCTGCTGGCGCGAATCCGGACCCAGCTGCGAGCCCCCGGTCGCGCCGACAGCTCGACTCTCAGCGTCGGCAACCTGCACCTCGACTTTCGCCGCCGCGCGGTCGAGCGCGACGGCAAGCCGGTGGCGCTCACCGCACGCGAGTTCGAGCTGCTCGCCTACCTGATGCGCCACGCGGACATCGTCGTCTCGCGCGAGCAGATCCTCAACGCCGTGTGGGGCTACGACTACGACCCCGGCACCAACGTTCTCGAGGTCTACATCGGATACCTGCGCCGCAAGCTCGCGGCGGTCGACGGTGCGGCGCCGATCGAGACGGTGCGCTCGGTCGGGTACAAGCTGGTGAGCGCCGATGCTTAGGCGCTTGCCGGGCGGGTTGCGCCTGCGGCTGGTGCTCGCGATATCCGCCGTCAGCGCCCTGATCGTCGGCGTCACCTTCATCGCCCTGCACGCCGGCACCGGCTCGGACCTGCGCGCGCGCATCGACCGCGACCTGCGTGACCAGTACACCGAGTTCACCCAGCAGGTGGTCGCTACCGGGCAGGCCGCGAGCCCAGACTCGCTCGAGACCGCCAGCCGCGAGTACGTCGACTCGCAGCGCTATCACGCGGCATCGCGGATCTTCGCCATCGACGTGGACGGCGGCGCCCAAGTCACCAACCAGCGCCGCATCGTCGAGACGGAGCTCGAAGGCGGAGAGGAAGGCGAGCACGGAGGCGACCCCGGCGAAGACGAAGGCGATGAGGGCGCCGGCGGCGAGGGTCTTCTCACCGCCCCCGCGGGCCTCGCGACCGTCTCCAACGAGGAGGCGGGCGACCTGCGGGTGCTGACCGAGCCGATCGCGTCGCAAGGCCGCCGGGTGGGCACCTTCCGCGTCGCCGACCCGCTGACATCGGTGACCGACGCGCAGCAGGGCATCCGCAACACGTTCGTCATCGTCGGCGCCGTCGCGCTCGCCCTGGCGGTAGCGATCGCAATCTGGCTCGCGAACCTGATCTCGAAACCGTTGCGGCGCATGGCCTCGGTCGCCGCCCAGGTCGACTCGGGCGATCTCAGCCACCGCATCGACTACGAGGGGAGCGACGAGGTGGGAGTGCTGGCCGAGGCGTTCAACCACATGCTCGACCGGCTCGAGGCCGGGTTTCGCCGGCAGCGCGAGTTCGTCTCCGACGCATCGCACGAGCTGCGCAGCCCATTGACGGTCCTGCGGGGCAGGATCGAGCTGCTCGGCCGCCACCGCGACGACCCCGAGTTCGTCGAGGCGGAGTCCGCCGAGCTCCTGCGCGAGGTCGGCCGCATGAACCGCCTCGTCGACGACATGCTGACCCTCGCCAAGGCCGAGCGCGGCGGGCTGCTGGAGCGCCGCCCGGTTCCGGTTGACGACTTCGTCGAGGACCTCCGCCGTGACCTGCCGCTGTTGGGCGAGCGCCGCTTCAAGGTGACCTCAAACGCCGGCGGCACGCTCGATGCCGACCCCGATCGCCTCGCCCAGGTGCTGCGCAACCTGGTTACGAACGCCGTGCGCCACACCTCGCCGGACGGCGAGATCGACGTCACGATCGGCGCCGAAAACGGCAGCGCCGTGTTCTCGGTCCACGACGACGGGACCGGAATTCCGCCGGAGCAGCTCGAGCGGATCTTCGACCGCTTCCACCGCACGGACTCGGGGCGCACCCGCGAGCAGGGCGGCAGCGGGTTGGGTTTGGCGATCGCGCGAGCGATCGTCGAGGCCCACGGAGGCGAGATCGTCGCTTCCTCACCCGCTGGAAGCGGCGCGACGTTCCGGTTCCGGATCCCGGGCCTGCGGGCCGGGGACGGCCGCCCCGCCGCTCAGGGGTGAAGCTGCTTGCCGGTCTCCGCGTCGACCACGACGATCGCCTCGGCCGGGCAGGCCCGGGCGGCGTCGAGGATGTCCTGCTCAGAGCCGTCGCCGATGAACTCGGCCACGTCGTCGACCTTGAACGCGTGCGGCGCCAGCGCGGCGCAGTCGCCGTATCCGAGGCAGGAGCCGGTGTCGATATGGACTTTCGTCTTCATGGGCTCATGATCGGCGAGCCGGCTGAGTCAGGGGTAAGGCGCGCGTGAGAAGGCGCTTAGTCAGGAGGTAGCGCTGGTGACCGGCGCGGGCGCGCTCGAGGCCTGGGTGCTCGGCAGCATCGCCGAGTAGCCCGACGGGCTCGGATATGACGAGGAAGCTGTCGAGGAGTCGGCCGAGGACTGCGATGAGGTCGCCGCGGACTTCGCCTGCTTGGGGCCGAGCGCCGGATCGGACCCCGACGCCATCTGCACGCCGAGCGCGGCGCCGATCGCGAGCGCGCCCGCGGCCGCGATCCCGGCGATCTTGATCGTCAAGTTGGTGGTCGAGGGCCGTCGCCGGGCGACCCTCGACCGAGGACTGGCTCCGCGGGGGGTGGCGCTGGGCTCGTCGCTCATGGAACCAATGATCCGGCCCGCGCCTCAAGCCGGGGTTAGAGGCGGATAAGAATCGCGTTCAGATTGACGCCGGGCGGTCGCCGTTGAGGCGGGTGCCGTTCACGTTCTCGGCGCCCGGAAGCGGCGCCTGGGCGCGGACCTCGGTGCCCGCCCCCGGCGCAGAGACAATCTCGAGGCTCGCCGCCGAGGGTCGCGGCCCGCTCCTGCATTCCGGTGAGCCCGAACCCCCTGCCGACGATCTTCGGCTCGAAGCCGACGCCCTCGTCGCGGACGAGCAGGCGGACCTCCCCATCCTCGGCGCAAACCGAAAGCTCGGCCTTGTCGATGCGCGAGTGCTTGTGGACGTTGTTGAGCCCCTCCTGCGCAAGGCGGTAGACCGCGGTCTGTAGCTCGTCGCCGAGCGCCGCGGGGTGGGGGATCGTCACCTCGCACTCGACCGAGAGGCCGTCCGCCGACGCGCAGCGATCGGCGAGCGCGTTGAGCGCCGACTCGAGCCCGATCTCGTCGAGGGCCGCGGGGCGCAGCTCAGTGATCAGCCCAGGAGGGTCTCGACCTGGGAGGCGATCTCGTCGACCGCGTCATGCGCGGCGACGCGGACCTTGTCGGGCGAGCCGCTGCGCATCGCGCCGCTGAGCGTCAGGTGGACCCCCGCGAGGCCCTGGAGCGTCTCGTCGTGCAGCTCGCGGGCCCAGTGCGCGCGCTCGTGCTCGGAGCCCTTGATCGACTCGCGCAGCCGCTCCTCGGCGACCGTCTTTGCGGTCGCCACGGCCGTCGCCGCGCTCGCGGCGAACGCCTCGAGCAGCCGCTGATCCTCTTCGCCGAAGCCGGGGCCCTCGCGGATCCGATCGACCGCCAGCAGCGTGCCGAGCTGCGAGCCGCGGAAGAGAAGCGGCGCGATCAGGGCCGAGGCGCTGGAGCACAGGCCGAACACGCCCCAGAGGACGTCACTTGCGTGCTGCACCCGCTGGTTGCGCATGCCCTTGTCGACGTCACCGGCCATCGCCGAGATCACGAACTCATCGCCCTGCGCGAGGAGGACCATCAGCGCCCGCGCCTCGATCAGGCTGCGGCCGCGGTCGACGATCGTCTCGAGCACGCGGTCGAGGTCGGTCTCGGCGCCGACGGCGGCGGCGACGTCGGCGGCGGCGCGCAGGCGGCCGACGGCGTCGCGCAGCTCTTCCTGGGCCTCGTGGCGATCGCTGATGTCGCGGATCGCGGCCAGGGCAAGGGTCCCGTTGTCGGTCTCCATCGCCGACAGCGAGACCTCACAGGGGAACTCGCGCCTGTCGGCGGCGCGGGCGCGGAGGTCAAGCCCGGCGCCCATCGGCCGCGACACCGGCTGCTTGAGGTAGCGGATGCGTTTGTTCTGGTGATTGCTGCGGAAGGCGTCGGGGACGAGGATCTCGACCCGGTGCCCGAGCAGCTCTTCGCGCTCGTAGCCGAACAACTCGACCGCCTGCGAGTTGACGATCACGGAGGCCGCCCAGGAGGAGCTCGTCCAGGCCGTGCGGCTCTCCGCGGAGGGGAAGCGCTACGTCCAGCCCGCGCTCGGCGCCCGGATGGCCTCCGAGCCGGAGTCCGGGCGGAGGAGGCGGCGGTTTACGTCAGGCGACGATCTCGATCGGTTGGTCCCGCCGCGCTTCCTCTGGGTCCTCGACCGCGAGGACCGCTTCGAGCGCGGCGATCGCGACCGCGAGCTGCTCTTCGTCGGGCTCGCGGGTCGTGAGGTTCTGGAGCATCAGCCCCGGCCACATCACCGCGCGGACCCAGCGCTTGCGGCGGTTCTTGCCGGCCCACTTGATCACCTCGTAGGAGAGCCCGGCGATCAGCGGGATGCCGAGGATGCGCGAAGCGAGCAGCCAGTACCAGGCGGGAAGCCCGATCGGCGCGAAGACGAAGATCGCGAGGACCATGACGATCAGCAGGAAGCTGGTGCCGCAGCGGGGGTGTAGCCGCGAATAGAGCGTCGCCCGCTCGGGCTTCAGCTCGTCGCCGGCCTCGAAGCAGGAGATCGTCTTGTGCTCGGCGCCGTGGTACTCGAACACCCGGCGCAGATCGGGAAGCCGGCTGATCAAGACGATGTAGCCGATGAAGATCGCGGTGCGCAGCACGCCCTCGACCAGCCAGAACAGGATCGAGGAGTTGAGCTGGTCCTTGATCAGGCTGGTGGCCCCAACCGGGATCACGAAGAAGAGGCCGACCGAGAGCAACAGCGAGAAGGCGATCGTCAGGCCCCAGGTGAAGCCGCCGATCTCCTGCGCCTCGCCCTTCTCGTCCTCCTCCAATTGCGCGTTGGCGGAGATGGCGAGCGCCCTGAAGCCGATCTTCAGCGACTCGCCCAGCGCGACGACGCCGCGGATCACCGGCCAGCGCAGAACGCGGTGGCGCTTCGCCCAAGAGACGAGGGGCTCGGAGGTGAGCTCGATCTCGCCCTCGGGGTTGCGACAGGCGACGGCCCAGGTCGAGACGCCGCGCATCATCACGCCCTCGAGCACGGCCTGACCTCCGACCGGCGCGTCGCGCTTGGCGACGAGCGCTCCGTCGGGCATGACGTCGGCGCGCTCGGCGGCCTCCGGGGCCGCGCCGTTGCTTGAGCGGGCGCCCGCCCCGCTGCTCACAGGGCTACTCGCCCTTCTTGTCGCGCTTTGCGGCGCGGCGGCGGAAGCGCTCGACGCGGCCGCCGGTGTCGACGAGCTTCTGTTTGCCGGTGTAGAACGGATGGCAGTTGGAGCAGATCTCGACGTGGAGGTCGCTCTCGGTGGAGCGGGTATAGAACTCGTTTCCGCACGAGCAGTGCACGTGGGCGAGTACGTAGTCGGGGTGAATATCTGTCTTCATCGTCGGACGATTCTAGCGACGCACGCTCGCCGCCCCCGCGGTTGCGGGTAAACCCGGTCCAGAATCGGGGATGTACCCACTCAAGTGGGGTGTTCGGGGTGCCGAATTACCTGTAACAGCGCCTAAAGGCCTGCACCCTCGCGATGAGCGATCCCGCAAAAGCCCAGCGACCGACCCAGCATCTCGTGAAAGCGACCGAGGCCGTGCTGGTCGTCGCCTTCCTCGCCTACGCCGGCAACATCTTCTTCGCCATCGGATCGCCCGGGCTCGACGAATTCTTCAACAAGACCGTCTACCTGGCGCTGATCACGATCCCCGCGGTCCTCGTGCTGGCGCGGGTGATCTTCGTCCGCCGCGAGCGCGCCGGCTGGATCTGCATCGGGATCGGCCTCGCGACCAATGCCTTCGCCGAGATCTACTACGAGCTCGTGCTCGCGAACCAGGCGAGCATCCCGATCCCCTCGATCGCCGACGCCGGCTGGCTTCTCACCTACCCGGTCTGGTGCCTGGGCCTCGCCCTGGTGATCGGCTCGCGGGTGCGCCGCTTCCGCAGCGAGGTCTGGCTCGACGCCGGGATCGTGGCGCTCGCGATCGGGGCCCTGACCGCCACCTTCGTCGCCCCGACGATCATCGACGGCGCCGGCCCATCGGTGTCGGCGATCGCGACCTCGCTCGCCTACCCGCTCGGCGACGTCCTGCTGATCGCCTTCGCCGGCGGCATGTTGCTGCTGACGGGATGGCGGCGCGACGTCAGCTGGGGGATGGTGGCCGCCGGCCTGATCGTCGTCGCGGTCGGCGACACGATCTACGAGTACCGGGCTTGGGTCGGCACATACGAGGTCGGCACCTGGATCGATCTGACCTGGCCGCTGTCGGCGATGCTCATAGCCTTCGGCGCCTGGCGCAAGGCGCCGGCCGAGCGGGCGATGATGCCGGTCGGCGGCTGGCAGGCAGTGCTGGCCCCGGCGACGTCGGCGCTGCTGGCGATGGGACTGCTCGTCTACGGCTATATCGGCGAGGAGAACATCGTCGCCGTCGGGCTCGCCGCCGCGGCGCTGCTCGCGGTCGCGGTGAGAATGGCGATCACCTTCTACGAGAACCAGCGGCTCTACGCCGAGGTGCAGTCGGACCAGCTCACCGGGCTCGCCAACCGCGGCCGGCTGATGATCGATCTCCGCGACGAGTTCGAGCGCGCGCGGCGCGCGGGGCCGCGCCTGCTGGCGATGTTCGACCTCGACGGGTTCAAGACCTACAACGACACCTTCGGGCACGGCGCCGGCGACGTCCTGCTCAGCCGCCTCGGCGCGCGCCTCGCCGCAGCGGTCGGCGACCGCGGCCGGGCATACCGGATCGGCGGCGACGAGTTCTGCGTGCTGGTCACCAACCACGTCGGCCGCCGCGACGAGCTGGTCCGCCTCTGCCGGCAGGCGCTGCGCTCCGAGGGCAGCGGCTTCACGGTCACGGCCAGCTACGGGACGGCGCTGATTCCCGACCAGGCCGAGACCCCCGAGCAGGCCCTGCTGCTGGTCGACAAGCGGATGTACGCATGCAAGCGCGGCTCGCGCGCGTCCGCCCGCAACCAGGCCCAGCGCGTGCTGATGCGGGCCCTGCGCGAGCGCGAGCCCGGCCTCGGCGAGCACGTGGACCAGGTCGCCGAGCTGGCGACCGCGGTCGGTAAGCACTTCATCGACGACGCAGAGGAGCTGGACCTGCTGACCCGCGCGGCCGAGCTCCACGACATCGGCAAGATGGCGGTGCCCGACGCGATCCTCAACAAGGCGGGGCCCCTCGACGACGCCGAGTGGGAGTTCATCCACGACCACACGATCGTCGGCGAGCGAATCCTCAGCTCCGCCGAGGCGCTCGTCCCCGTGGCCAAGATCGTCCGCTCCTCCCACGAGCGCTGGGACGGCGGCGGCTATCCGGATGGGCTCGAGAGCGAGGAGATCCCGCTCGGCTCGCGGATCATCTTCGCCTGCGACGCCTTCCAGGCGATGACCAGCAAGCGCGCCTACTCACCGGCGATTCCGGTCGCCGACGCGGTCGCCGAGCTTCGCAAGTGCTCGGGCAGCCAGTTCGATCCCCGTGTCGTCGAGATTCTCTGCCGCGAGATCGCCGGACGCGGTCAGCGGGCCGCAAGCCCGACGGGGATCCGCCCCAGCGCCTCCCCCATCTCAGCGCGCGCCTCGAGCTGACGCTCGGCGCGGGCGACGTACATCGCCGCCTCATCGAGCGCTCCCGTCAGCAGGTGAGCGAGCGGGGCGATCCGCAACCCGGCGCCGTCCGGGATGCTCGGCGCCTCGAGGATTCCCTCGATCGCCTCCGTCGCCGATTCGGTCAGTGCAAGCATTTCGCGACCCTCCTTGGTCTGGGGCTGAAGGGCGTTTGTACCCGGCGCGCGCCGGGGCGAAACCGCAGGCCTGTGGGTCAGGTCTCTTGGTAGAGCGGCCCGTCGCCGCCCTCGGGAATCGTCAGGCGGCCGCCCTTGGCGGTGATCGCGCCGCACTGGACGCAGTTGGAGGCGGTGACGTGGACGTCGACCTCCTTGGCGCCGGACTCCAGCTGATCCTCGGGGATCTCGTAGACCTGCGCCGGGCACATCGAGACCCAGGTCTGGGCGACCTCGCGAGGGACGTGGTTCTGGATCCGAACGTGGTTCGGCGCGTCGTCGCGCGTCGCGTTGCCCGAGAGAAAGACCGAGGAGAGCTTGTCGAAGATGTACTTGCCGTCGGGCTCCGGGTATTTCTCAGCGGCGGGGCCGATCTCCATGGCGACGCCCGAGTCCGGCTCGACGGTCTTGTGGCCCGTCGGCAGCGCGCCGCGGGTGAGCAACCAGGCGTTGGCGATCGCGCCGAAGGCGACGAATCCCTTGTCGCCGTACTGGCGCACGTTGCGCGAGCGGTAGATGTCCTTCTCGATCTCTGACTTGCGGACCTTCTCGTCGTAGGCCTCGAAGTTGACCGACTCGGGGTCCTTCTTGAGGCTCTCGACGATCGTCTCCGCCGCGTACATGCCGGCGTGCATCGCGTAGTGGATCCCCTTCAGGTAGGGGACGTTGACCATCGAGACGTTGTCGCCGGCCATCACCATTCCGGGCACGGCGAGGCGCTTGGGCATCGACCAGTAGCCGCCGGAGGGGATCGTCTTCGCCCCCCAGCCGACGCGCTCCCCGCCTTCGAGCAGGCCGCGGATGAACTTGTGGGTCTTGAGCTGCTGCAGCGCGTCGTGGCAGGACAAGGTAGCGTCGGTGGTGTCGAGGCCGACGACGAGGCCGATGCAGAGCTTGTCCTCGCCCATCGGGTAGATGAAGCTGCCGCCGAACTCGTTGTACTTGGGCCGGCCACGCAGCGGCCAGTTCATCGTGTGGATCACGCGGTCGAGCGGCTTGGGGACCTTCCAGACCTCCTTGACGCCGATCTCCCAGCGCGGCGAGTCGCCGGCGATGTCGAAATAGTCGACGGCGCACTGGGTCAGGTGGCTGACCGTGCCCTCCGCCAGGACGGTGGCCTTGGCCATCAGGTCGGACCCGGGCTCGAAGTTGCCGAGCTCCTCACCCTCGCGGCCACGGCCCTTGTCCCCGGAGCGAATGCCCTTGACGATCCGGTCCTCGACCAGCAGCTTGTCGGCGACGGTCTCGGTGAGGATGTAGGCGCCCGCCTCCTCCGCCTTCTCGGCGAGGAAGCGCGACAGCTTCGAGACCGAGGTGACGTAGTTGCCGTGGTTGCGGAAGTTCGGCGGCGGCGGCTTCAGCGGGATCGCCAGCTTGGAGGTCAGCAGATAGACGGCGTCCTTGGAGACCTTCTGGTAGACGGGCCAGTCGTCGGGGTCGAGATCGGGGAACAGCTTCTCCATCGCCGACGGGACCATGTTGGCCCCGGAGACGTTGTGGGCACCGCAGACCTTGCCCTTCTCGATCACGGCGACCGGGATCTCACCGAGCTTCTCGGTCAGCTCCGGCTCTGACTCGAGCAGCTGCAGGATGCGGTTGGCGCAGGCCAGCCCCGCCGGCCCGCCGCCGACGATGACGATCCCGGCCTCCAGGCGCTCTTCGGGAGCGTCGGTGGGGGGGCCGACGTACTGGGTCGGATCGAACGGCGGAGGGAATTCTGCGGGGACTATTGCCATTTGGTCGCTGGTCGCTGGTCGCTGGTCGCTGGGTTCCTCACTCCAGCGACCAGCGGCTAGCGACCTTAGTTGCTCTTCTTAGCTTTGATCGCTTCCGTGAGCTTCGGCACTATTTTGTGCAGGTCGCCGACCACGCCGAGGTCGCAGAACTCGAAGATCGGAGCGTTCTGGTCCTTGTTGATGGCGAGGATGTTCTCGGAGGCCTGCATGCCGACCTTGTGCTGGATTGCGCCCGAGATGCCGGCCGCGAGGTAGAGCTTCGGCGCGACCGTCTTGCCGGTCTGGCCGATCTGCGCGGCGTACGGGTACCAGCCGGCGTCGACGACCGCTCGGGTCGCCGCGACGGCGCCGCCCATCGACTCGGCGAGATCCTCGGCGAGCTTGAAGTTGTCCTTCTCGCCCAGTCCGCGGCCTCCGCCGACGAGGATGTCGGCGTCTTCGATGTTGACGTCGGCGCCGCGCTGCTCTCCGCGCTGGACCATCGTCGCCTTGGTCGACCAGTCCGAGAGCTCGACCTCGATGTCCTCGATCTCAGCAGCGCTGCCGTCGCCCTCCACCGCATCAAAGGCGTTCAAGCGGCCGATGATGATGCCGGGATCCGTCACGTAGCCGACGTCGGCGATCTGCGAATCCTGGAGGATCGGCCGCTCGGCGACGAGCTTGCCGCCGTCGACCTTGACCGCGGTCACCTCCATCGTCACGCCGGCGTTGAGGCGGGCCGTGAGCCCTGCGCCGATCTCGAAGCCGAGCAGGCCGCCGCCGAACAGCGCGTAGGAGATGTCGTTGTCGGTCATCACCTTGGCCATCACGTCGACGATCGGCTGCGCCAGGCCCTCCGGGGCCGACTTGGCGCGGTAGACCTTCTTGGCGCCGAACTTGCCGAGGTCCTGAACCTTGTCGTCGGCGACGTCGCCGACGACGACGACGGACGCCTCGGAGCCGAGCTCGCCGGCGAGCTTCGCCGCCTCGGAGATCGCCCCCTTGGAGTTGTTGTTGAAGTTGCCCTCGTCGTCATGCAGGGCGTAGACAAGAATCCCGGGCATCAGATGATCTCCTTTCGGTCAGCGTGCGACCGGGGATTCGCCCGGCCAAGCAGGTCAAGGACGCAGGGTGAAGCCTTTGGTAGCCGGGCGTGCGGTGATCGGAAGGAGGTCATCAGATCAGCTTCCTTTCGTCGAGCCAGGCGACGATCTTCTCGACCGTCTCGTTGGTGTCTTCGTCTTCGATGATCTCTCCCGCTTCCTTTGCCGGCGGCGGGTTGAGCGCAACGACGGTCGTGCGCGAGCCCGTCTCTCCGACGCGCTCGGCCTCGATGCCGACATCGCCGATCGCGTGGGTGTCGAGGGGCTTCTTCTTCGCCCCCATGATCGCCTTCAGCGACGGGTAGCGCGGCTCGTTGATCGCGTCGCCGACCGAGATCACGGCCGGAAGCGCGACGTCGACGGTGTCGTAGCCATACTCGGCCTGGCGCTCGCAGCGCAGCTTGCCGTCCTCGACCCCGATCTTGATCACCTGGGTCAGCGAAGGCATCTTCAGGTGATCGGCGACGACCGCGCCGATCGTGTAGCACTCGCCGTCGTCCGACTGCTGGCCGAGCAGCACCAGGTCGGGCGCCTCGGACTCGAGCAGCTTCGCCAGGGCGTAGCCGGTGGCGGCGACGTCGGAGCCGGCGAGGGCGGCGTCGGTCAGGTGCACCGAGCGGTCGGCGCCGAGCGCCACGGCCTTGTGGAGCGCGCGCACGGCGTTCTCCGGGCCCATGGTCACGGCCACGATCTCCTCGACCTGCACCTTCCCCTCCTCCTTGATCTGCATCGCGGCTTCAATCGCGTGCGTGTCGAAGGGGTTCAAGTTCTCTTCGCCCGAGCGGTCAAGGCGCTTGGTCTCGGGATCGATCCGCTTGTCGACAGCGGCGTCCGGGACCTGTTTTACGAGACATGCGATCTTCAAGATTCCTCCTTAAGGAATGTGCGGAGAGGCGATACCCGGTCAGGGCTGGGGGCAGTCGCGCCGCGGCATATTAGCGATCGGTGGCGCTGGTTGACTGACCAGTCAATCGGGTCAATCGGCGCGCGGGCCGACGGCGCCGCGCACGAACTCGACGATCTCGTCGGTCGAGGATCCGGGGGTGAAGACCGCGGCGACGCCGAGCTTCTTCAGCTCGGGGACGTCGTCGGCGGGAATCGTCCCCCCCACCGCGATCACCACGTCGTCGACGCCCTGCTCCGATAGAAGCTCGACCACTCTGGGTACCAGCGTCATATGCGCCCCGGACAGGATCGAGAGGCCGATCGCGTCGGCGTCTTCCTGGATCACGGTCTCGGCGATCTGCTCGGGCGTCTGGTGCAGGCCCGTGTAGATCACCTCCATGCCGGCGTCGCGCAGAGCGCGGGCGATGATCTTTGCGCCGCGATCGTGGCCGTCGAGCCCCGGCTTGGCGACTACGACGCGGATCTTCTTCTTGGTGTCGGTCGCGGGGCTCATGCGGGCCGGGAGGTTATCGGGATGTGATCGGGCCTCATGCGTTCCGGCCGATTTGCCAAAGATACTTGTAGGAGGCAATCTCAGGAAAGGGCGTCAGATGTACGACGTTGTCTATCTCGATCGGACCCAGAGTCAGACGCTGGTCGCGGCGGGACTCGCACGCGACGCAGCCCGAGACCTGGCCTGCGAGGAGGCCAAGCGGCGCAAGGTCGGCCGCATGTTCCTCGCCGGCTCGCGCGAGACGCCGACCGGCGAGGTCGTGCTGATCGTCGAGTCCGCCGCGCGCGCCGCGCGCGCCGCGTAGCAGTCCTCTCGGCCGACAGTCTCGTAGTAGGGGTCATGAAGAACGCCGCGCTCCAGTTCAACGACCAGGACACACCTCATCCTCCGGCGCCGGCACCACGTCGACCGATACCGACAGCGGCAGCTCGCCTACAGCGGCGGTTACCAGCGCGTAGCGCCTAGAAAACCGGAATCTCCGTGTAGGACCCGAAGACCTCCTGGAGGGCGGAGACCATCTCGCCCTCCGAGGCTCGGGCCCGCGCCGCGGTCATGAAGTGAGGCATCAGGTTCTCGTCGGTCGCGGCGGCGCGCTTGAGCCTCGGCGAGCGCCTGATCGACGGCGGCCGCGTCGCGGCGGGTCTTGGTCGCCTTGAGCCGCCCGACCTGCTTGCGCTCGAGCGCCTGGTCGATCTTCAGAGTCGGGATCTCCTCCGCGGACCGTGACTGGTACTCGTTGACGCCGACGACGATCCGCTGCTTCGAGTCGACCTCGCGCTGGTACTTGAACGAGGCGTCGGCGATCTCGCGCTGGGGGAAGCTCTGCTTGATCGCCTCGACCATGCCGCCGAGCTCGTCGATGCGGGCGAAGTAGGAGTAGGCGGCCTCCTCCATCTGGTCGGTGAGCGTCTCGAGGTAATAGGAGCCGCCGAGCGGGTCGATCGTGCTGGTCACGCCCGACTCGTGGGCGATCACCTGCTGGGTGCGCAGGGCGACCTTCACGGCCTCCTCGGTGGGCAGTGCCAAGGCCTCGTCGTAGGAGTTGGTGTGCAGCGACTGGGTGCCCCCGAGGACCCCGGCGAGCGCCTCGATCGCGGTGCGGACGATGTTGTTGAGCGGCTGCTGGGCAGTCAGCGAGACGCCCGCGGTCTGGGTGTGGAAGCGCATCCGCCACGACTCCTCGCGCTTGGCGCCGAAGGTCTCCTTCAGCTCGCGCGCCCATATCCGGCGCGCGGCGCGGTACTTGGCGATCTCCTCGAAGAAGTCGATGTGGGCGTTGAAGAAGAACGAGAGCCGTGGCGCGAAGTCGTCGACGTCCATGCCCCGCTCGACCGCGCGCTCGACGTAGGTGAGGCCGTCCTTCAGGGTGAACGCCAGCTCCTGCTGTGCGGTCGAGCCCGCCTCGCGGATGTGGTACCCGGAGATCGAGACCGGGTGCCAGCGCGGCATGTGCTGCGAGCACCACTCGATCATGTCCTCGACCAGCCGCATCGCCGGCTCGATCGGGAAGCACCACTCCTTCTGGGCGATGTACTCCTTGAGGATGTCGGTCTGGATCGTTCCGCCGAGCTTCTCCGGGCCGATCCCCTGCTCCTCTGCCGTGCAGACATAGAAGGCGAGGGCGATCGCCGCCGGGGCGTTGATCGTCATCGAGGTCGTCACCTGTCCGAGGTCGATGCCGCCGAACAGGGTCTCCATGTCGTCGAGGGTGTCGATCGCGACCCCCTCCACCCCGACCTCGCCGAGCGAGCGCGGATGGTCGGAGTCGTAGCCCATCAGCGAGGGCATGTCGAACGCGGTCGAGAGGCCGGTCTGACCGTGGTCGAGCAGGTAGTGGAAGCGCTCGTTGGTCTCCTCGGCGGTGCCGAAGCCGGCGAACTGGCGCATCGTCCACAGCCGCCCGCGGTACATCGACGGATAGACGCCCCTCGTGTAGGGGAACTCGCCCGGGTAGCCGAGATCGCGCTCGACGTCGGCGCCGGCGCGGTCCTCCTCCGTATAGAGGGGCTTGACCGGCGCTCCGGAGATCGACTCGAACAGCGCCTCGCGCTCGGGCTGGGAGGCGTAGACCTCCTCCGACCACTGGTGGGCGCGGCGGCGCGCTTCGGGCTCGATGGCCATCGAGGGAAGTCTAAGCGGCGTTTGCGGCGCGATGATCGATTTCCAATCAGCGTGCCCGCGAGGGCGACGCAGGTCGAGACTGGCAAGGACGCAGGGAGGCCCAATAGTGGTGACTATTGGGCCGACCGAGGACGCCGCCAGGCGAAGGCATGCGGCGTCGTCGCGGGTGCGGGGATTGGGAATCGGTCATCTGGATTGGCGCGGTGCGATCACGTCCCCGCCCGGGTCGCGGCTGGACCGCGTTCAGCGTGATCGGCATACCGCTCTGGATCGGCGCCACCGAGAATACTGGCCACCGTCCCTGGCGCCAGATCCCTACCCAGGCTCCCCGGAACCGTCACGGCGCCTGGTTTCTCTGGGTGACGGTATTGCCGATGGCCCCCTACCTGGCGGTCGAGACCCCACCCATCGTGCTTGAGCAGCTTGATGGCCTCACGAACCTTCATCCACGGGTCTGGGCCCGTGGGGATCAGATCTCGCCCCGGCGTCTCGAGCGCGGGCTACCGCCGCGGGAGCTTCACGTTCCGGCGCGAGCGCCGCGAGGAGGCGATGCGGGCCCCGGCGCCGAGACCCGCGGCGAGCACGGTGGCGCCGGCGATCGCCATGCGGCGGCCGAGCTTCTCGAAACGCATCACCCGCCAACCCTCGGCCTTGGCCACGGCGAGCAGCGCCGGGTCCGGGTTGACGACCACGGCGTTGCCGACCGCGCGCAGCATCGGCAGGTCCGAGGCCGAGTCGGAGTAGGAATAGGAGGCGTCGAGGTCGATGTCGTGCTCGGCGGCGTACGCCTCCATCGCCTTCACCTTGCCCTCGCCGTAGACAAAGTCGCCGTCGATCTCGCCGGTGTAGACGCCGTCGGGGCCGACGGCCCAGCGGGTGCCGATGCCGCCGTCCATCCCCAGGACCCGCGCCAGGGCCGCGACCATGTCGTCGCCGGCGGCGCTGACGATGAAGGTGGCGCGCCCCTCGTCCTGGTGGTTGTGGACCTCCTGGAGCATCTGCGGATAGACCCGCGGCAGGATCCCGGCCAGCACCTCCGGGCCCATGCGCGCGATCTCCTTCTCCGTGACGTCGGCGAAGGAGTCGCGGGCGACCTCGAGCACGCTGTTGGTCTGCTCGTCGGTGGCGCCGCGCATCCGGTAGCGCAGGTGGTCCCAGCCCCAGCCGGCGAGCTGCCGGCGGGCGACGATGCCGTGGCGGCTGGCGACCCGGGCGAAGACCATGGCGCTAGACCCCGCCATCAGGGTCTTGTCCAGGTCGAAAAAGGCTGCTGGTCTCATTTGCGAAGTGCGAACGGCCGCGAAAACCAAGCCTGGCTAGGACGCAGGCTGATCGGCGAAGCGAACGTACTGGAAACGTACGTGAGCGAGACGATCAGCCGAGGACGACGCCAGGCGCCGGTTTGCAGCGGCCGCGTTTAGGAGCCAGCAACGTCAAGGACGATTGCATCGCCCTGTCCGCCGCCGGAGCAGATCGCGGCGACGCCGAGGCCGCCGCCGCGGCGGCGAAGCTCGTGGATGATGGCGCCGACGATGCGGCCGCCGGAGGCGCCGATCGGGTGGCCCATGGCGATCGCGCCGCCGTTGACGTTGACCTTGTCCTCGTCGACTTCGAGCATGCGGATCGAGTTGATCGCGACCGAGGCGAAGGCTTCGTTGATCTCCCAGAGGTCGACGTCGGCGGGCGTCTTGCCGATCTTCTCGAGCGCCTGCTTGGCGGCGTTCGCCGGGGTGCGCGGCAGATAGGGGAAGTCGTCTGCGACGGTGCCGTAGGAGAGGACCGTCGCGATCGGCGTCGCGCCGTTGGAGGAAGCCCACTCCTCTGAGGAGACCACCACGGCTGCGGCGCCGTCGTTGACGCCGGGCGAGTTGCCGGCGGTGTGGGTGGCGTCGTCGCCGCCGACCGCCTTGAGCTTGGCCAGCGTCTCGAGGTTGGTGTCCGGGCGGATCGCCTCGTCGGCCTCGACGACGTCCTCCGACTTGCGGGTCTTGACGGTGACCGAAACGATCTCCTCGGCGAGCAGGCCCTCGTCGGTCGCCTTGGCGGCGAGCTCGTGCGAGCGGACCGCGAAGCGGTCGAGGTCGGGGCGGGTGATCTCGAGCTCGTTGCCGACCTCGGAGGCCTCGTTGATCATCTGCTTCTCGGTGAAGGGGTTGGTGAGCCCGTCGTGGGTCATCGCGTCGATCGCGGTGACGTCGCCCATGCGGAAGCCGAAGCGCGCGCCCGGGAGCAGGTACGGAGCCTGGCTCATCGACTCCATGCCGCCGGTGACCGCAACGCCGACGTCGCCGGCGCGGATCGCCTGGTCGACGAGGCCGAGCGAGCGCATGCCCGAGGCGCAGACCTTGTTGACGGTCTCCGAGGGGACCTCCTTGGGGATGCCGCCCTTGATCTGGGCCTGGCGCGAGGGGATCTGGCCCTGGCCTGCCTGCAGCACCTGGCCGTAGGAGACGGCCTCGATCTGGTCGGGCTTGACCCCGGAGCGCTCGAGCGCCTCGGCGATCGCGATGCCTCCGAGCTCGGGGGCACCGAGGGTGGAAAGCGCGCCGCCCATCTTGCCGAAGGGCGTGCGGGCGGTTCCGAGGATCACGCTGCGATTTCCGTTGGCGCCGGCCATTGCTCGGGCGGGAACCATAGCGGGCGGCCCCAGCCGGCTCCTCTACGCGGCGGGGCTGCATGGCCTGGGCCGCCTCGTCGCCGTGCGTCTTCTGGACCAGCCGCAGCGCCATGTCGATGCCGGAGGAAACCCCCGGCCGCGGTGATGATCTTGCCCTGCTCGACGACGCGGTCGGGAACGGCCTCGGCGCCGAGGGCGGTGAGCATGGGGCTCGTCCAAGTTGTCCCACAAGTCCCGCCGGCGATGACCGGTGACTATGCTCACGCCTTCGATGAAGGTCGACGTCGCCGACAAGCCGCTCGCCGACTCAGGCGCAGACCTGACGGTCGTCGGCCTCTTCGACGGCGCCGGTCTCCCCGCTGAGCTAGACGGCGCCCCGGGCGCGGCCGACGCCAAGGACGGCTTCAAGAAGACCGCGACCCTCTATCCCGAGAAACCGGGACGCGTGCTCGCCATCGGCCTCGGCAAGCGAGGAGACTGGGAGCCGGAGCGCGCCCGGGTCGCGGCGGCGATCGCGACGCGGGCCGCCAAGGGCTTCGAGGCGGGCTCGATCGCCTGGGTGCTCCCCGCCGAGGGCGAAGCGGCCGCGACGGCCGCAGCGCTGGTCGAGGGCACGATCCTCGCCGGCTACAAGTTCGACGAGTTCAAGTCGAAGCCCGACGACGAGGACGACGAGCCCAGGGCCGAGATCGCCGCGCTGACGCTGCTCAGCGGCGAGGCGATCGCCGGCGCCGCCGAGGTCGCGCGGATCGCGACCGAGGCCGAGAACCGCGCCCGCCATCTCCAGGACCTTCCCTCGAACGTCGTCGATCCCGAGCACCTCGCCGACCGCGCCGCCGAGCTCGTCGCCTCCCACGACAACCTCACCGTCGAGATCCTCGACCGCGAGCAGATCGCCGACAAGAAGATGGGCGGCCTGGTCGCGGTCTCACAGGGCAGCGACACAGAGCCGCGGCTGATCTCCCTGCGTTACGAAGGCGGAAGCGCCGGCAAGACCCTCGGGCTGGTCGGCAAGGCCGTGACCTTCGACACCGGCGGCATCTCGATCAAGCCCTCCGGCGGCATGGAGGAGATGAAGATGGACATGTCGGGCGGCGCCGCCGTGCTCGAAGCGGTCGGCGCGATCGCCGAGCTGAAGCTCCCCGTCAACCTGATCGCGGTCATCCCCTCGACCGACAACATGCCTTCCGGCCACGCGATCAAGCCCGGCGACATCATCACCCAGTACAACGGCAAGACCGTCGAGGTCAACAACACCGACGCCGAGGGCCGGCTGATCCTCGCCGACGCCCTCGCCTACGCGGTGGAGCAGGGCGCCGAGCAGCTCGTCGACCTCGCGACCCTGACGGGCGCGGTGCTGATCGCCCTCGGCTCGACCTACGCGGCGCTGATCTCGAACGACGACGAGTGGGCCGAGCAGGTACGCGAGGCGGCTGAAGAGACCGGCGAGCTCGCCTGGCGCCTGCCGCTGCACGACGAGTACAAGGAGCTGACCAAGGGGACCGGCGCCGACCTCACCAACGCCTCGGCCAAGCGCAAGGCCGGAACGATCTACGCCGCCTCGTTCCTCGAGGAGTTCGTCGACGACACGCCGTGGGTGCACCTCGACATCGCCGGCACCGCCTGGGACGTCGGCCGCGCCTACGTCGGCAAGGGGCCGACGGGATATGGCGTGCGGCTGCTCGTCCAGCTCGCCCGCAACCTTTAAGGGGTCAGACCCCTTTACGTTCATATCGCCAGCAGTTGCAGGATCTTCAGGCCGAAGCCCGTGTCGCCGTCCATCTTCACGCGGCCGCTATAGATCCGCGCGAGCGCCTCGCGGCCGCGGGGCTTGGCCGGATTCGGCAGACCGCCGAGCCGGCCTCCCAAGGTCGGGACGGTCAGCAGGTGGACGATGTCGGGCATCGATCCGACGATCACGAGGTCGGGCTTGCGCAGGTCGCCGTCCTCGAGCACGACGGTCTTCGGCTTGAAGGTGATCCGCAGCGGCGAGAAGTCCTCGGCAAAGCGGAAGACGACGCGGCCCTGGGTCTGGGCGGCTATCTCGGGTCGGCGTTCGACGCCGCGCTCGAGCAAGCCGAAGATGCTCGGCGCAACGCCGTGGTCGACCATTCGCCCGAGGCGGACTCGCTTTGGGGCGCCGCTCACACCTCCATGATCATGCAGGTCGAGGTCCCTTGGCCCCGGTCGGCGCCGGGTCCTGCCAAGTGATCTCGCGGGTGCGGGTCAGCGACCGACCTTGATCCGGGTCACCCTGTTGTCGCTGCGGGGCGGCGCCGGATACAGAGACAGTTGCGTGATGCAACGAAGTGTGGAAAGATCACAGTCGTGCTCAAGAGCGACTACGAGGGACAGATCTGCTCGATCGCCCGCGGCCTCGAGGTCGTCGGCGAGCGCTGGACCCTGCTCATCCTCCGCGACATCTTCCGCGGCAAGCGCCGCTTCGAGGAGATCCAGCACTCGCTCGGCATCGCCCGCAACGTGCTCACCTCCCGCCTCCAGCGGCTCGTCGACGAGGACATCCTCGAGCGTCGGCCGTACAGCGAGCGGCCGCGACGCGACGAGTACTTCCTCACCGAGAAGGGTCTCGACCTCTGGCCCGTGCTGGTGACGCTGATGCACTGGGGCGACCAGCACTTCGCCGAGGCCGGCCCGCCGATGATCCTCATCCACAAGGGCGAGTGCGGCGGCCACGTCTCAGAGCGCGGCATCTGCGAGAGCTGCGGCGAGCTGCTCTCGGCGCGCGACGCGGCGATCATCGACGGCCCCGGGATGCCCGAGCGCATCCGGCAGAAGACCGTCGACCCGGTCGCCTGAGCTCTTTGTGAGCGTTCGCTAGTCTCGCCCGCTCAAACGAGCAAGGAGGAATCGCATGTCCAGGCTGACTGGGCGCAGCGGAGCCGTCCTGCTCGCGACGGGCGCCCTACTTGGGGCAATCATCGCGGGACCGGGTGGATCTTTCGCTGCCAAAGTTATGAATCTGACCCAGACGAGCGCCGACAAGCGCTACGTCAAGAGCGGCTCGGTTCTCACCGCCGGGCGCCAGACCGAGGCCAAGCAGGAGAAGTTCACGAGCGCCACCTACACACCCGTGGTGCAGACGACGATCAAGGCGCCGACCGCCGGCTTCCTCCAGGTCACCGGCACGCTTTCGGCCGATGACGACGCCGCGACGGCGGGAGACGGCACGCTGCAGTACCGGCTCAAGGTCGGCAGCACGCCGCTCTCGACGACCGCCGACGCGTTCCAGCTCGATCTGCCGGAGGCCACCCCGGCGACGCTGCACCGTGAGAACGGCAGCATCACCGGTTGGGTCAAGGTCGCCGCGCCGGGCACCCAGACGATCGCCCTCGAAGCCCAGGAGAAGACGGGCGCCACCGGCGCGACGCTCCAGGGCCGTTCGATCAGCGCCGTGTTCGTGCCCAAGGGCAAGTTCCCGGTGACGAAGAAGGTCAAGAAGAAGCCGGCGACCAAGCCGACCACGTAGTCGACGAAGGAAAGACCGAAGACTGAGAAGCGGCCGGGGCGACCCGGCCGCTTCTCGTTCACGTCTAGTTCATGAAGGGGTCAGACCCCTTCATGAAGGGGTCTGACCCCCGGTTGGGGGCTGGGCCTGTTTTGGCACGGCTGTGCTTCACTGCGCGCGGCTCTTATGGACTTCGACCTCACTGACGAGCAGCGCCTGCTGCGCGACACCGTCCGCGACTTCGCCCAGAACGAGGTCGCGCCGGTCGCAGAGGAGCTCGACAAGAGCAAGACCTTCCCCTACGAGCTCGTGAAGAAGATGGGCGGGCTCGGGCTGATGGGCATCCCCTACCCCGCCGAGTACGGCGGCGGCGGCGCCGACACGCTCACCTACGCGCTCGCGGTCGAGGAGCTGGCGCGGGTCGACTCCTCGGTCTGCATCACGATGGCCGCCCACACTTCGCTCGGAACGATGCCGATCTGGCTCTGGGGCACCGACGAGCAGAAGGCCGAGTGGATGCCGGTGCTCGCCTCGGGCCAAAAGCTCGCCGCCTTCGGCCTCACCGAGCCCGAGGCCGGCTCCGACGCGGGCAACGTCCGCACCAAGGCGGCGCTCGACGGCGACGAGTGGGTGATCGACGGCGCCAAGCAGTTCATCACCAACTCCGGCACCGACATCACCGGCTGCGTGACGATCACGGCGAGGACCAACGGCGACGGCGAGATCTCGAACATCATCGTCCCCAACGGCACCCCGGGCTACGAGCCCGGCGAGCCGTATCGCAAGATGGGCTGGAACGCCTCCGACACGCGCCCGCTCAGCTTCGAGGGGGCGCGTGTGCCGGAGAAGAACCTGCTCGGGCCACGCGGCATGGGCTTCAAGCAGTTCCTCCAGATCCTCGACGGCGGGCGCATCGGCGTCGCCGCGATGGGCGTCGGGCTCGCGCAGGGCGCGCTCGACGAGGCGATCAAGTACGCAAAAGAGCGCCAGGCGTTCGGCCGGCAGATCTCGAAGTTCCAGGCGATCCAGGCGAAGATCGCCGACATCTCCGCCGCGCTCGAGGCCGCGCGCCTGCTCGTCTACCGCGCCGCGATCGAGAAGGACCGCGGCGAGAGCTTCACCCTCACCGCCGCCCAGGCGAAGCTGATCACGGGCCGCCTCGCGGTCCGCGCCACCGAGGAGGCGGTTCAGATCCACGGCGGCTACGGCTACATCGAGGAGTACCCCGTCTGCCGCTTCTACCGCGACGCGAAGATCCTCACGATCGGCGAAGGGACCGACGAGGTCCAGCAGATGGTCATCGCCCGCGCGCTGGGCTGCTGATCAGTCGGTCGCCGGGACGGCGCTGATGTCGTCCGCCTCGAGCTCCTCGATCTCCGCCGCGCGGCCGACGCCGGAGCGGATCCCGTAGTGGTCGCAGAGCTGGAGCTCCTGCTTGGCGCTCAGCGACTGGCCGACGCCGAGCTTCGGTGAGTTGCGAACCTCGTCGCGCTCATAGGCCACCCAAACGCGGCCGGCGACCGGCGCCGCGTGGTCGAAGGGAATCGCGGCGTCGCCGGCGAAGCGGCCGATCCTGACGATCAGCCACTTCGGCTCGTTGCTGGTCGCGTCGACGTGGATGCCCGAGACCTTGCCGAGCTTCATCCCGCCCGAGTCGTCGACCCGGGCGCCGAGATAGTCCAGCGCCTCGTCGAGGCCGATCGTCCTGGGCTCTTCCTTCGTCTCAGCCATCTCGCAGCTCCTTGATCTCCGCCGCGGCGCTCGCCGGGTCGAGCTTCTCGGCGCACTACCCGCTCGAGCAGCTCGGAAACCCGGTCGTCTTCGGCGACCGAGGCTTCGACCTCGCGCCGCAGGCGCGCCGTGGCGAGCTCGACCACCTCGTTGCGGAGGTTGCGCGCGCGCCGCTCGGAGAGCGTGCCCTCGGCCTCGATGTGCTCGCGGTGGGCGGTGATCTGCTCGGCGAGCTCGGCGACCCCCTCCCCCTTCGCGGCCTCGGTCTTGACGATCGGCACCCGCCAGGAAACATCCGGGCCGAGCGCGAGCACGCCCTTGATCTCGCGGATCATCGTGTCGGTCATCGGGTGATCGGACTTGTTGACGACGATCACGTCGGGGATCTCCATCACCCCGGCCTTGAGCGCCTGGATCGAGTCGCCGGAGCCCGGCATCAGCGCCAAGACGATCGTGTCGGCGTGGTCGACGATGTCGATCTCGGCCTGGCCGACGCCGACCGTCTCGATGAAGACGTCGTCCTTGCCCGAGGCGTCCATCAGCAGCGCCGCCTGCAGGGTCGCCTCGGAGAGGCCGCCGAGCGCGCCGCGGCTCGCCATCGAGCGGATGAAGACGCCCTTGTCGAGGAAGTGCTCGGAGAGCCTGATCCGGTCGCCGAGCAGGGCCCCCCGGGTGAACGGGCTCGAGGGGTCGATCGAGAGCACCGCGACCTCGCGGTCGGCCTTTCGCATCTCGGCGGTCAAGGCGCCGATCAGGGTGCTCTTGCCGACACCCGGCGGCCCGGTGAGGCCGACGATCCGCGCCTTGCCGGTCCGCGGGTAGACCTCGCGAACGAGGTCCCACCCGGCGGGGTCGTCGTTCTCGATCAGCGTGATCGCCCGCGCCAGGGCGCGCTTGTCGCCGGCGACGAGGCGCTCGGCGAGGGTCGGCTCGGCCTTGGTCGAAGGTGACATCGGGGCGAGTCTAGACACGGCGGTCGGCGGACCTATGATCCGCGCGGCCGTGCTCGGATTCCTCGCCCGCAACCGGATGCTGACGCCGAAGTACGCGCGGCTGCTGTGGCGCTACCTGCGCCGGCGGCTCTTCACTTCCGCCGGCTGGCGCTGGAAGACCGACGGCCCGGTCTTCTTCGGCAGGGCGCTCCAGCTCCAGATCCGCAAGGGCGCCGAGATCCGCTTCGGGCGCTTCACCTGGATCGGCGACGGCACCAAGATCCGCTGCCACGAGGGCTTCGTCGAGATCGGCGCCAAGACCGTGATGGGCCAGGAGTGCACGATCTCCGCCTACCGCCAGGTGCGGATCGGCCGCGAATGCGTGATCGCAGACCGAGCGATGTTCATCGACTTCGACCACTCCGTCGCCGACGTCGAGAAGCCGGTCCGCGAACAGGGCATCTACATGGAGGACGTCGAGATCGGCAACAACGTCTGGATCGGCTACAACGCCTGCTTCCTGCGCGGGGTGACCGTCGGCGACAACGCGGTCGTCGGCGCGAACGCCGTGGTCACCGGGGACGTGCCCGCCAACGCCGTCGTCGGCGGCGTCCCCGCGCGGGTGATCCGGATGCGCGAGGCGCCGCAGAGGCTGCGCTGGGACGAGCCTTAGACAAATAGCCCAGGCACAAACCGGTGCATCGGGCACTGCCCAGGACTAAGGCGATATTGGCCCGGAGCCGACTGGAGAAACGATGCACGGACGGGAAAACGCGCGCATAAGAACGACGTTGCTCGCGCTCGCGGCGGTGGTCGCGGCGATGGCGATGCCGAGCAGCGCCTTCGCAGACTTCGGGCTCGACAACCTCACAGCGGCGCCCGCCGACACCCAGGCCGGCGCCCACTCGAGCTTCGACATCCACCTCGACCTCACCGGCGCCGAGGACATCAAGGACCTCACCATCGGGCTGCCGCCGGGAATGGTCGGCGACCCGACCGCGACTCCGCGGTGCACGGTCACCCAGCTGAACGCCGATGCCTGCCCGGCGAACACCGAGGTCGGCGACGTCTCCAGCAGTGTCTCGGTGCTCGGGCTGGTGCGCTGACCGTCACCGGCAACGTCTACAACCTCGTCGCCCAGCCCGGTGAGCCGGCGCGCTTCGGCATCGTGCTCCACTCGCTGCCGATCACGCTCCCGCCGCCGCTCGACGAAGTGCTGCTGCCGCCGATCATCATCCAGTCGGGGGTCCAGCTGCGCGGCAGCGACTTCGGGCTCGACACCGTCATCAACGACCTCCCCAACACGGCAACGGTGCTCAGCCTTGGCGGCATCCCGCTGGTCCCGGTCCCGGTCCACCTCACCTCGATGGACCTGACCCTGCTCGGCGGCGCCGGCATGCCCCCGAGGCCGTTCATGCGCAACCCGACCTCGTGCACGACGGCGACGACCAACTTCACCGCCGACTCCTACACGGCGCCTGGGACTACGGTCACTGGAAGCGCCTCGTTCACGCCGACCAACTGCGGCGCACAGCCCTTCTCCCCCACCTTCAGCCCCAGGCTCGGCGCCGCCGGCCAGACAGCCGCCCAGAGCCACCCGCCGGTGAGCACGGCGATTGACCAGGACGTCGGCGAAGCGGGCTTGCGCAATGCGACGGTCCTGCTGCCCCCCAACCTCTCGGCCGAACTCAATGTGCTCTCCCAGACCTGCGACCAGGCCGCCTTCGATGCCGGCAACTGCCCGCCGAACAGCATCGTCGGCTCGGCGATCGCCACCTCGCCGCTGCTGACCGAGCCTCTGCAGGGTCCCGTGGCCCTGATCGCCAATCCTGGGCTGCGCAAGGTCGGCCTCGACCTGCGCGGGCCGCTGGCGATGAAGCTGGTCGGCGGCTTCGTGATTACGCCGTCCGGCACCGGCGTCGCCTTCCCGAACCTCCCCGACATCCCGATCGGCCACTTCGCGCTCATGTTCAACGGCGGGCCGAACGGCCTCGTCGCGACCACCGCCGACCTCTGTTATGTGCCGTCGATCTTCAACGCGAGCTTCGACGCCTGGAGCGGCGCCAGCCAGTCCGGCAACACGACCGCCGCGGTCGACGGCTGCGGGCCACCCAAGCCACGGCGGATCAAGGGCTCGCTGCGCAAGGCCCGCAAGCTCGCGATCAAGACGGCCTCGCCGTCGCTGAAGCTGCGGATCGGTCGGGGCAAGCTGACCCGCACCGGGCCGATCGGCAAGCGGGTGAAGCTGAAGGTGAAGGTGGTCGACGCCGCCGGGCCGAGCAAGACCCGCACCGTCAAGATTCGCGCCCGCGGCTGACAAGGAGAGCGGCCTGGTGGCCGCTAGGCGCGGGCTTCGGCGAGCAGTCCCTCGTAGAGCTCGGCAGTCCGCTCGGCGACGTCGGCCCAGTCGAAGCGCTGCAGGTGGTTGAACGCCTCCTCGGTGAGGCGGCGGCAGAGCTCGGCGTCCTCGAGCACGCGGACGGTCATCTCCGCCAGTGACTGCGGGTCGCGGGCGCGGAAACGCAGGCCGACCTCGTCGTGGGGGACGACCTCGCGCAGGCCGCCGGTGTCGGCGACGATGCAGGGGCAGCTCGAGGCCATCGCCTCGAGCGCGACGAGCCCGAACGGCTCATAGATCGAGGGCACCACGCAGACGTCGGCGATCCGGTAGAGCGAGTGGAGCACGTCGTCGCCGATCCAGCCGACGAAGGTTCCGTGCTCCATCAGCCCGAGCTCGGCGGCCTGCTTCTTCAGCTCCTGCTCGTGGGTGCCCGAGCCGGCGACGACGAAGCGGGTATCGGGCCGGCGCTCGATGATCTCCGGCAGCGCCTCGAGGGCGTCCTGGAAGCCCTTCTCGTAGACGAGGCGGCCGACGAGCAGGACGAGCTTCTCGTCCGGCGTCGCGAACTCCGCGCGCAGCTTGGCCAGGCCCTCGTCGTCGTGGGGCTGGAGGTCCTCGGGGTCGATGCCGTTGGCGAGCACCTCGACCTTCTCGGGCTCGACTCCGAAGATGTCGCAGACCTGCTCGCGCATGAAGGTCGAGCAGACGAGCACGAGGTCGGAGCGGTTCGTGATCCAGCGCTCGACCCCGTGGATGTAGGACTGCGGGTGCTTGTCGACCCAGCCCTGGTGGCGGCCGTGCTCGGTCGCGTGGATCGTGGTCACCAGCGGCGCCTCGAAGCGCTTGGCGAGGTGGTCGCAGGCGTTGGCGACCAGCCAGTCGTGGCCGTGGACGATGTCGAAGTCGTGGCGGTCGCCGAGCTCGACCCCGGCGGCGAGCATGTCCGAGTTCATCCGCTCGACCCAGGCGACGAACTCGTTGAGCTCGGCGGGTCGGGTCGGCTCGCGCACGCGGTGGACGGTGACCCCGTTGACGTCGGCTTCGGCCTCCTCCTCCGAGCCGCGGGTGAGGACGTGGACGTCGATGCCGAGCTCGACCAGCCCCTCGGACTGCTTGCGGACGACGCGCGCCAGACCGCCCTCGATAAGAGGCGGGTACTCCCAGGAGAGAACCAGTGCTCGTGTCATGGCTTTGCCATTCAGGGCGCCAGCAGCGGGGCGAGGCTCATGTCGGGGGCCAGGTTGCGCATCCGCGCCTCAGGGGCCTCGGGCGATTCTATGGCCTCGAACAGGGCCTCTGCGTGCGTCACGGCCCGCAGGTAGGCGTAGTCGCCCGCCTGGCGGCGGTGGTCGAGGAAGGCCCAGTCGCTGGCCTCGACCGCGAGCAGCTCACGCGCGGCGCGCTGCGCGGCGGCGTCGTCGAGGCCGCCGCCGGCGAGCTCGCGCAGCAGCCGCAGCTCGAGCCGGCGCGAGCCCCAGGCCAGGTCGGAGACCGAGGGCGAGTCCCAGGTCGAGAGGTTCTTGTCCTCGCCCCAGCTCGACTCGTGCAGCGCACGCTGCTCGGGCTCGTGGGTCTCGAGCGCCTCCGAAAGCGTGAGCAGGTTCACCCCCCGCGATTCCGCCTGATCGACGACGGCCTCGAGCCAGCGCGCCCCCTCGGACCAGTGGTGCCCGAGCAGCTCGGTGTCGATCGCGAAGACGACGAGGCCCCGGCGCCCGCGCGTCGCGGAAAACTCCGAGAGCCGGGCGGCGATCGCCTCGAGAAAGTCCCCGCCGTGCGCAACAGCGCGAGCCTCGGCGGCGGCATCTAGCGGCTCGCCGCCGACCGACCAGAGGCGGCTGCCGTTGACCGAGAGCCGGTGGAACTCGGTGTAGTCGGGGTGCGACGGATAGCCCTCGCGCGACCAGACCAGGCTCACGCTCGGCCAGTCGATCGTGAAAGCGACCGGGCCGCCGGGCATCCGCACCGGCGCCAGCGCCGCCATCGGCTCCTCGGTGGCGCTTTGGTCGAGGCACGTGTAGCGCAGCCCCTGCTCGGCCAGCCTCGCCTCGAGGCCGGGGCGGTAGCCGCACTCCGGCAGCCAGAATCCGGCCGGCTCGCCGAAGCGGCGGCGGTGCGAGCGCAGCCCGGCGTCGATCTGCAGCCGCTGGGCCTCGCGGGTCGCCAGCTTCGGCAGCACGGCGTGCGTGGCCGCCGAGGCGATCAGCTCGATCCGTCCCTGCGCCTGCTGGAAGGCCGCGAGGGCGTTGCCGCCCAGCTGCTCGAGCCGCGTGACGGCGGTCTCGTAATGAGCGGCCTGGGTCTCGGCCGCCGCCTTCAGCGCTCCCTCGGACGCGGCCGCGTCCTTCTCGGCCGCCCCGAGCCGGTGCTCGCGGAGGAAGGCGAGCATCCGCTCCCCCACCCCATCGGCCTCGAGCTGGTCGGCGAGGACCGGGGTGACGCCGATCGTCAGCTTCTCGGCGACGTCGAGAACCGGCAGGTAGGAGCGCGCGACGGCGTCGAACAGCCACTCCTCGCCGAACGGGTAGGTGCCGAACCCTTCGACGTAGGGCATGTGGCTGTGGAGGACGATCGCGAGATCGCCCTGGCTCTCGGTCACGAGTGGCAGACGGCTATGAAATCCAGGGCCCTGTCGAGTTCGTCGTCGGCGGAGAGGCGAAAGTCCGTGGAGCGGATCGCCGGCACGAAGCGGTCGTAGAACGACTTGGTCATCCGCAGCGCCGGGTGGATGTGACCCCAACCGAGCTTGTCGGCGATCTCCTGGGCGCGCAGCTTGCGGGCGTGGAACAGACCGAGGATCTCGACACTCGAGAAGTGGGACTCGAGCAGCCCGCGGTACTCGCCGATGTCGTACTCCTTCAGGTGCCAGGGGTTCTCCGACTTCTCGGCCTCGGGCCCGGCCAGCGTCAGCCGGTTCGGGGTCGAGACGTAGGAGACCGGCGCGGTCTTCGCGAACCCGGCCAGCAGCTTGCCCGGCTCGTGGACGTGCTCGATCGTCTGCAGGAAGACGATCGCGCCGACCGGCTCGGAGAAATCCTCGACCAGCTCGCGGCGGAAGTCGAGGTTGGGCCGCGTGTAGCGCAGGCGCGCGTGCTCGTGGGCCTCGGGGTTGGCGTCGACGCCGATCACGTACGCCGACGTCTGCGCGAGCAGATCCGACCCGTAGCCCTCCCCGCAGGCGAGGTCGGCCACCCGCAAGCCCTCGCAGCGCTCGGCGATCCACTCATAGACGGCGAGATGGCGGCGGTACCAGTAGTTCTCCTCGGGGACGTCGGGCAGAGTGCGCTCGCCGGTCAGCTCGAGCGGCGGCACGCCGTCGGGCTGGTCACGCTGGAGGTAGATCTCCTCGCTCACGGCCGCGGACGTTAGAGCGGCTGTAGCCTTCCCGTCTCGCGATGCCCGCCTCCCGCTCGGCCTCGGCCGACCACATCAAGGACGTCAACTGGCGCTACCACGACGCCGCCGCGAGTTCATATGACTCGAAGTGGGGGATTGACTTCGGACCCGTAGGCCAGGACCAGGTCGAGGGCAAGATCGTCAAGGCGCTCGGCGGCGTTCCGGTCGAGCCGTTCGCCGACGCGCTCGAGATCGGCGCCGGCACCGGCTACTTCTCGCTCAACCTGCTCCAGGCGGGCGTGATCACCAAGGCGACTGCGACCGACATCTCACCGGGAATGCTCGAAGCGCTGCAGGCGAACGCGAAGGAGCTCAACCTCGACGTCCGCACCGTGCGAGCCGAGGCCGAGCTGCTGCCGTTCGAGGCCGAGAGCTTCGACCTCGTCTTCGGCCACGCCGTGCTCCACCACATCCCCGACCTGCCCAAGGCCTTCGGCGAGTTTCAGCGCGTGCTGCGCCCCGGCGGGACGATGATCTTCTGCGGCGAGCCCTCGCGCTACGGCGACCTGCTCGCGGCGGTGCCGAAGACGACCGCGGTTCTCGCGGCACCGTTCTGGCGCCGCCTCGTCGGCGCCGGCAAGCTGCGCGAGGACCCGCACGCCGACCACGGCCACAAGCTCGAGCCCGAGGTCGACGTCCACGCCTTCTCGCCCGGCGACCTGCGCCGCTTCGCCAAGGACGCCGAGTTCGGCGAGATCAAGGTACGCGGCGAGGAGCTGCTCGCCAACGTCCACGGCTGGACGATGCGCGGCCTCGAGGCGAGCGCCGAGCCCGAGGAGGTGCCGATGCGCTGGCGCAGGTTCGCCTTCCGCAGCTACATCGCCCTGCAGAAGGTCGACACGAAGCTGCTCGAGCCGAGGTTGCCCCCGGAGCTCTTCTACAACCTGCTGGTCTCAGCGAAGAAGCCTGTCTACCCAAACGTGAACGCGTAGCCGGAGATCCCGGGCGCGAAGTGCAGGGTCAGCTCGTGGCGGCCGACCTCGGGCAGGTCGATCAGGCGGTAGAGGCGCTGGCGGTTGATCGTGGCGACGCCTTTGCGGATGTCGGCGCCGGCGAGCGCTTTGGGGACCGGCTCGCCGTCGAGCTCGACCCGCAGCGGGCGCGGCCGGTCGGTCGAGCCGAGCACGAGGAAGACCTGCTTGGCGTTGAACGAGAGGCTCAGCGACGCATATGCTTCGGCCGTCGCGCCGTCGGGGGCGATGTCCCAGGTGCCGTTGTAGGCGAGACCCTCGGGCGGCAGCAGGTGTTCACCCAAGCCGAAGTCCTGGGTTCCCGGCGCGATTCGCCCGTTGACGAAGCGCTCGGCGCGGGCCGCGCCGAGGTAGCTCTCGGGCGTCGTCGTCTGGAGGGAGAAGGTCTCGACCCCGCTCGCCGTCGCTCCCGCGCCGAGGTCGCCGCGGCCTGAATCGTGGAGCAGCATGCGGATCGCCTGCTCGGTCTCCTCGTAGGACCCCTCGCCCTCGTGCAGGTAGCGGATGGTGCCGTCGGCGTCGATCAGCCAGTGCGCGGGCCAGGCGCGGTTGCCGTAGGAGTCCCAGATCCCGTAGTCATTGTCCTGGACCACCGGGTAGGTGAGGTGGTTGTCGGCGATCGCCCGCTCGACGTTGCCCGCGTCGCGCTCGAACGGGAACTCGGGCGTGTGGACGCCGACGACGACGAGCCCGTCGTTCTTGTACTTCTCGTACCAGGACTCGAGGTAGGGCAGCGTGCGCAGGCAGTTGATGCAGGTGTAGGTCCAGAAGTCGATCAGCACGACCTTGCCGCGCAGGCCGGCCATCGTCAGCGGCTCGCCGCCGGTGTTGAACCACTCGCCCGGGTCGGTGAACTCGGGCGCCGGCGGGCCGTGGGGCAGCGCCAGCGGCTGGTCGAGCTCCTCGGCCGGGAAGCGGACCGTTTCGCCCCCGGCCGGAGTGCGCACAGAGGCCAGGCTGGCCTCGATCGCGCCGCTGTCCTCGATGCCACCCGTGGGGTTGACGAGGAAGCCGGGCAGATCGCTCGCGATCGCGGTCTGGAAGCGCGTATCGAGCGAGAACGCCATCAGCGTCGCGACGCAGATCATCACCACGCCCAGCGCGATCTGGACCTGGCCGCGGATCGGCGCCAGGCGGTCGGTCAGGCGCCGCCCACCCACCATCAGCGCGTAGAGCACGGCGCCCGAGCCGACGGCGTAAGCGAGGGCGACGGCGAGCCTGCCGGCGGTGAAGTCCTGGGCGGCCGAGACGGTGATCACCCCGGCGAGGATCGGCCCCGCGCACGGCGCATAGACGAAGCCGAGGCTGAAGCCGAGCAGAAAGCCGGATCCGAAGCCGTCTCCGGAGCCGCCGCGCGGGCCGGGCGCCGCCCGGCTGATCCAGGCCTCGACCCGGTCCGAGAGCGACGGGACCAGCAGCGTGAAGCCGAAGGCAAAGAGGACGCCGATCGCGACGTTGCGGAGCAGGTCGTTGGGCAGCCCGAGCGCGTGGATCACGTAGACGAGGGCGATCACGGCGAACGTGAAGGAAACGACAAGCCCGGTGACGACGCCGAGCGGCCGCCTGCGACCGCCCGTCACGCCGGCGGACAGCACGGCCGGAAGCACAGGCAGCACGCATGGCGAGAGCGCCGTCCCCGCGCCTGCGACCAGGGCAAACAGCATCAGGAGAACCATCGGGGGAATCGTCCCCCGAGCCGCTCAAGCGTTACTCAATCGTCCTCGCGGCGCCGGGCGCGGTAAACCGCCGCCTCACCCTTGATCCCCTTGAAATGGCGCTTGCCGGCAAACGAGAACGCGAACGGCGCCTGCCCGCCACCATCGAGCGTCTCCTTCAGGGCCTCGTCGACGACGACCGACCCCGGCCGGGCGAATCCGGTGACGCGGCTGGCGAGGTTGACCGGGCGCCCGTACCAGTCGCCGGCGCGGGCGAGCGCCTCCCCGCGGGCCGCACCCGCCCTCAGCGACGGCATGCTCTCGTCGGCCTCGACCGCATCGACGAGGTCGAGGGTCGCCTCCAGCAGCCGCTCCGGCTCGGGGGATACGAGCATCGCGGCGTCGCCGATCATCTTCACCAGACGCACCGGCGGGCTGACGATCGAGGTCGCGAGCCCCGTCAGCCGGCCCGAGAGCTCCCCGATCTCTCCGGCCTCGAGGCGCTCGCCGAGGCTGGTGAAGCCGACGAGGTCGGCGAAGGCGACGGTGACGTCGGTCGACCCCGGCAGCCGCCCCGAATCGAGCTCGGCCTGGGTGATCATCGCCTGCTTGATGCTCTCGCGCAGGTGCTGGCCGTAGACGTACTGCATGGTGTGGCCGAGGATCGGGATCATCGCCCGGGCGGCGTTGGCGTAGCGCTGGGCGGCCTCGCGCTCGTCGAGGCCCGGCTCGAGCAGCTGCTCGCCGATCAGGCCCTGTGTGGCCTCGGCCAGCCGCGCCATCGACATCCCGATCACGCGCGCGACTTCGATGATCCCCTCCTCGGGGAGGCCGGCGTCGAGGAAACCCTTCGCGTGCCGCGCGGCCTCGAGATCCTCTTCTCCGAGGACCACGTCGTCGCTGTCCGGCACCGGCAGACCGAGGGCCTGCAGCTCTCGCCGGAGAAACTCGAGGTCCATGCCGGAGAGCTCGGCGATCTGCTTCTCCGAGTACTTCATCTCGCCGCCGAGGGCGCGCTCGACCGGCAGCAGAACCAGCCGGTCCTCGGCGACCGCCGCCTTCAGCTCCTCGGCGTCGACGCCGTCGGCGGCCAGCGACCGCAGCAGCTCGAGCCGCGCCTCGCGCGCCCTACCCTCGACGCCGTCGAGCAGACCCTCGGCTTCGAAATCGATCTCCGGCTCTGCGGTGGACACTAGATGACCGAACCCCAATCCCCGCGCGCCCGGATGACGGACCTGGCGCGGCGCATCTCTGCGTCCTCGGGCTTGCCCTTGCAACCAGCAAGGGCTGCGCCCTGCGTCCTTGATCTGCTTGGCCAGGCCCGCCCCCGGCCACACGCGCATTGACCTTCGATCATCGGGCGATTCTCTACCATCGGGGCATGGCCAGTGAGCTGCCTATCTTCGAGCTTCCCGATGGTCCTCCTCCCCGGCGAGCGCGCCGCGCTCCATATCTTCGAAGAGCCGTACAAACGGATGATCGGCCGCTCGATCGAGGACGGCGAGCCGTTCGGCATCGTCTTCAACGACGCCGACGGTTCAGAGCCGATCGGCTGCACCGCCCACGTCGACGAGGTGCTCGAGCGCTTCGACGACGGCCGCCTCAACGTCGCGGTCTCGGGAAAGATGCCGTTCCGCGTGATCGACCGGTTCGAGGGCGCGGAGTACCCGGCCGGTCACGTCGAAGTGATCGAGGAGATCGACGTCCCCCTCGACGCCGAGGCCGCCGATCGCACCCGCGAGAGCTTCGCCACGCTCGCCGAGCGCGCCACCGGCGCGCGGCCCGACGACGAGGAGCTGGCCGCCGAGGGCGCCTACGAGATCGCCGCGCGGATCGAGCTTCCGGAGAAGACCAAGCAGGCGCTGCTCGAGCTCCGCGACGAGGACGAGCGGATGCGGATGCTCGACCGCGCGCTAGAGGCGGCCGGCGAGGCCCTCGAGAAGGCCGGCGAGATGGCCGCCCGCGCGGCCTCCAACGGCAAGGTCAGAACGGGTTAGACGACTACGACGGCGCCGCCGCGGCGCGGGTCGCCGCCGCCGCTGAGGCTGCCGTCGGCCGGATCGCGGGCCACGGCCTGGACGCCGCCGAAGTAGAGGTTCTGGCGCTGCCAGCGCGCGACCGGAATCCCCTTCTCCTCGAGGCGCTTCAACGCCGACTCGTCCACCCCCGGCTCGGCCTGCACCGTGCCGTCCTCGAAGTGGATGCGCGGGGCCCGCACGGCCTCCTCGGGTCCCATCCCCTCCTCGATCGAGCGGATCACGGTCTGCAGCACCGCCGAGCGGATCCGGTTCGAGCCGGCGCTGCCGAGCCCGAGCACGATCTCGCCGTCGCGGAGAACGACGGTCGGCGACGTCATCGACGGCACGCGCAGCCCCGGCTCGATCTGGTGGAAGCCGAGCGGGTTGAGATCCTCCTCGCCGAGCATGTTGTTGAGGTGCACGCCAGTGCCGGGAACGAGAATCCCCGACCCGGTGCCGTCCGAGCAGGTCACCGAGGCGCACATGCCGTCGCCGTCGATCACGCTCAGGTGCGTGGTCGAGCCGAGCTTGTCGGCGAGGAACGCGTCGGCGAAACCCTCCGCGTAGAGGCCGGCCGCGAACTCCTCGCCCCGGCTGCGGTTGGCTACGTCCATCGCCGCCACGACATGCTCGACGTCGCTGCTCTGCTCGCGGTCGAGCAGCCCGAGGCAGAGCGCGACGAGGATCCCCCCGGAGGAAGGCGGCGGGTTGGTGAAGACGTCGGCGCCGCGGAAGCGGGCGTGAACGGGCTCGCGCTCGATCGCCTCGTAGCCCGCCAGGTCGCTCGGCCCGAGCGTCCCGCCGAGCCTCGATCACCGTGCGCGAGAGCGCCTCGGCGATGTCCCCGTCGTAGAAGGGCGCGGGGCCCTCCGCCGCGTAGCGCTCGAGCGCATCGGCGAGCTCCGCGAAGCGGAACGTCTCGCCCTCGCGCAACATCCGGCCCTCGGGCGCATAGAGCTCGCGCGTGTGCTCGAACGCTTCGTAGATCGGAGCCAGGATCTCGAAGATGTAGGCCTGCTCGGCGTTGACCGGCGCTCCCTCGCGGGCGAGCTTCACCGCGGGCCCGACGAGGTCGGCGAGCGGCGCCGAGCCGAAGCGCTCGAGCGCGTGGGCGAGGCCCGCGGGAAGCCCCGGCACCCCGCAGGAGGCGGCGCCAACGTTGAAGGTCTGCGGCGTCTCGTCGAAGTAGACCGGCACCGGCACCAGCTCGGCGCCGCGCTCGGTGCCGTCCTTGCCGGGCGCCGCCACGAAGAAGTCGATCAGCGCGTTCTCCCCCTTGTCGTGGACGAGCATGAAGCCGCCGGCGCCGAGGCCGGTCAGCGGGCTCTCAACCGCGAACGAGGCGAGCACGGCGCACACGGCGGCATCCACGGCATTCGCGCCCTCCGCGAGCGCCCAGGCGCCTGCCTGAGCGGTCTCAGGGTGCCCAGCGGCTATGACTCCGCGCCCGGTGCTCACCCCCCCAGCCTACGAGGGCCGGGGGAGTGAACCTGCCTTCATGCCCTCATGGAGCGAATGACCGAGGATGTCCCGAACCGCGTGGAACTTCGCCGGCGGGATCATGGTCGGACTCGTCGGCGTAATCGCCGCCGTCATCGCTCAGGGCTGGACCGAGTCGGCGGCCGAGCCGCTGCGGCTAATGACCCGGGATGAACTCGGGCACGCTGATCGAGCCCAGGCCGGCGCTCGGGTTCTCGGGGCGTGAGCCCGGCTCGCGCGGGCCGCGGCCGTCGCGCTCGCGCTTGTGGCGCTTGTGGAAAGAGGAGTCGAAGCGGGTGGCGATCACCGTGACCCAGACCTGGTCGCCGAGGTCCTCGTCGATGTTGGCGCCGAAGATGATGTTGGCGTCGGGGTGCGCCGCCTCCTGAACCACGCGCGCGGCCTCGGCGGCCTCGATCAGCGAGAGATCCGTGCCGCCGGTGATCGAGAGCAGCAGCGAGCGCGCACCCTCGACCGAGGTGTCGAGCAGCGGCGAGCGCACGGCCTTCTCGGCGGCGTGGACCGCGCGGTGCTCGCCGGTGTCCATGCCGATTCCGAGGATCGCGTCGCCGGCCTCGAGCATCGTCGTGCGCACGTCGGCGAAGTCGAGGTTGATCACGCCCGGCAGCGTCACCAGGTCGGCGATTCCCTGCACCGCCTGGCGCAGGACGTCGTCGGCGACGGCGAAGGCGTCGACCATCGAGGTCTTGCGCTCGAGGATCGTCAGCAGCTTCTCGTTGGGCACGACGATCAGGGTGTCGACCTCGGCGCCGAGGGCGGAGACGCCCTCCTCGGCCTGGGCGATGCGGCGGGCGCCCTCGAAGGCGAAAGGCTTGGTGACGACGCCGACCGTGAGCGCTCCGACGTCGTGGGCGAGGCGGGCGACCACGGGCGCGGCGCCCGTGCCGGTGCCGCCGCCGGCGCCGGCGGTGACGAAGACCATGTCGGAGCCCTTGAGGATCTCCTTGATCCGGTCCTGCTCCTCGTAGGCGGCGCGGTAGCCGACCCGCGGGTCGGCGCCCGAGCCCAGCCCGCGCGTCAGCTCGGCGCCGATGTGCAGCGTGACCTCGGCGTTCGACTCCTGCAGCGACTGAAGATCGGTGTTGATGGCGACGAAGTCGACCCCGTCGATGCCGGCCTCGTGCATGCGGTTGACGGCGTTGACTCCGGCGCCGCCGACGCCGACCACGGTGAGCACCGCGGTGTGACGGCGGGGAAGCGGCTTCTGGCGGATCGTGTCGGGGTTGCTGCGGCCGTAGGCGGGGCCGTCGAGCGGCTCGGAGATCAGGTGCTCGCGCAGCCGCTCGCGGGGGGCGGTTGTGTCCTCGACCTCGACGGCCTCTTCGACCTGCTCGGGTTCGTCGACCTCGACTTCCTCGATTTCGGGCTCGTCGGTCTCGACCTCTTCGACGTCGGGCTCTTCGACCTCGACCTCGGCCGGCGCCTCTTCGACCTCGACCTCGGCGACGGGCTCGGGAGCGGGCTCGGGCTTCGCCTTCGGCTTCGGCTTGGTCTTCCGCTTGGGCTTCGACTTGGGCTTGGGAGCCTCGACGACCTCGGGCTCGACGTCGGCGACCTCGGCCGCCTCGACGATCTCGGACTCGACGACCGTGGTCTCGACGATCCCCTCTTCGACCGCGACCGAGCCGTTGCCGTTCGCGGTGACGCTGATCTCGGCGTCCGCGAGCGCCTCCTCGGTCGAGGCGAACAGAGCGGCGAGCGGCCCCTCGCGCATGCTCGCCCGCTTAGCCATGGGCGAGCACTTCCTTGGCCAGCTCGCGGTAGTACTTGGCGGCTGAGCCATGCGGCTCGTACTTCATGACCGAGCTCCCGCGGACCGGCGCCTCGGCGAACTTGATCGCCTTGCGGATCCGGGACTTGAAGACCAGCTCGCCGAAGTTCTCCTCGAGGATCTCGACGGCCTCCTTGGCGTGGACGGTCCGCGCGTCGAGCATCGTCGGCAGGATGCCCTCGATCTCGACCTTCGGGTTGAGGTTCTCGCGGATCATCGAAAGGGTGTTCTGCAGCTGCACCAGCCCGCGCATCGAGAGGTACTCGCACTGGACCGGGACGATCACCTTGTCGGCCGCGGTCAGCGCGTTGATGGTCAGCAGACCGAGGCTCGGCGGCGTGTCGATGCAGACAAAGTCGTAGTCGGGGCGGATCTCCTTGATCGCCTTCTGCAGGGCGCGCTCGCGGCCGATCTGAGCGCTCATCGCGATCTCGGCGCCGGCGAGGTCGATCGAGGCGACGGCGACGTCGATCTCGCGCTCGACGATGATCTCCTTCAGCGGCGTGCCGTGGACGAGCACGTCGAACATGCTCTTCTCGACCTTGTCGGGGTCGACGCCCTGGCTCATCGTCAGGTTGCCCTGGGGGTCCATGTCGATGCAGAGGACGCGGTGACCGGACTCGGCGAAGGCGACGGCCAGGTTGAGCGTGGTCGTGGTCTTCGCCACGCCGCCCTTCTGGTTGGCGAAAGCGATGACCTGGCACGAACGCCTGCCCTTGCCGGCCTTCTTCTTTTCGGTGTTTCCACCCATACAAGGGCGATTATTCGCACGTCAGAGCGCTTTTCCTGCGAAGGATTTCGCCCAGAATGCACCGGAGAACGAACGATTGCGAGAATCCCCCTCCCCCGTGCTCGTGACCACTGATCTACTCGACAAGAGGCTCATCGTCGTCACCGGAAAAGGGGGCGTCGGCAAGTCAACCGTCAGCTTCGCCCTCGGCCTCGCCGCCGCCGCCCGCGGCAAGCGCGCGATCGTCTGCGAGGTCGCCTCGCAGGAGAACGCCTCGCGCCTGTTCAACCGCGCCGCGGTCGGCTTCCACGAGGTCGAGATGGCCGAGAACCTGTGGTCGATCTCGATCGATCCCGACGAGGCGATGCGCGAGTACGTGCTGCTCCAGCTCAAGCTCAAGGCGGCGCGCGACATGCTCTTTCGCTCGCGGGTCTTCAATTACCTCGCCGCCGCCACGCCCGGGCTCAAGGAGCTGGTCACGATCGGCAAGATCTGGGAGCTGTCCCAAGGCGAGGGGCGCAAGGTCAAGAAGGGGCGCACCTACGACACGGTGATCGTCGACGCACCCGCCACCGGCCACGGGGTTGGCTTCCTGCAGACCCCGCGCACCTTCGCCGGCATCGCCCGCGTCGGGCCGATCCACTCCCAGGCGAAGACCCTCGACGCGTTCATCACCGATCACAACCAGACCGGGGTGGCGATCGTCTCGCTTCCCGAGGAGATGCCGGTCAACGAATCGGCCTCGCTCGAGAAGACGCTCTCGGGCGAGGTCGGGGTCGCGGTCGATCAGGTCTACCTCAACGGGCTCTACCCGGAGCGCTTCGACTCGGCCGAGGCTAAGACCCTCGAGCGTGCGATCGAGCGCTCGGAGGGCGCCCCGCGCGGGGCGATGCGCGCCGCGCTCTCCGAGCACCGGCGGGCAAACTCACAGCGCGATCAGATGAAGCGCCTCAAGAAGTCGGTCTCGGCCCCGGTCAAGACCCTGCCGTTCGTGTTCAGGCCCCAGCTCGGCGTGCCCGACATCGAGCGCCTCGCGGGGGCGGTGTAGACCCGTATGGCGAGCGTGGCAGAAATTGTCGAGGGCAAGGAGATCTGCATCTGCGCCGGCTCGGGCGGTGTGGGCAAGACGACGACCTCGGCGGCGATCGCGGCGGGCCTGGCGGCCCAGGGCAAGCGGGTGGTCGTACTCACGATCGACCCGGCGAAGCGCCTCGCCGACTCGCTCGGGCTCAGGGAGCTCGGCAACGAGCCCAGCAAGGTCGATCCGGCCCTGTTCAACAAGGCGGGGGTCGAGGTCGAAGGCGAGCTGTGGGCGATGATGCTCGACGCGAAGGCGACCTTCGACGAGCTGGTGCGCAAGCACGCCCCCGACGCCGAGACCCGCGACCGCATCCTCGAGAACTCCATCTACAGGCAGCTCTCGAACGCCCTCGCGGGCTCGCAGGAGTACATGGCGATGGAGAAGCTGTTCGAGCTGCACGCGACCGGCGAGTGGGACGTGCTCGTGCTCGACACGCCGCCCTCGCGCAACGCGCTCGACTTCCTCGACGCGCCCAAGCGGCTGACCAACTTCATCGAGGGGCGCGGCATGCAGATGTTCATGAAGCCGACCGGCTTCGCGACGCGGATGGTCGGGCGCGGCTCGAGCATGGCGCTGGGGGTGCTGAAGCGAATCGTCGGCATCGACCTGCTCTCCGACCTCGCCGAGTTCTTCGAGGCGTTCAGCGGCATGGTCGGCGGCTTCCGCGAGCGCGCCAAGCGCGTCACCGAGCTGCTCGGCGCCAAGGAGACCACGTTCGTGATCGTCTGCGGCCCCCAGGGCGAGCCGATCGACGAGGCCGTCTATTTCCACCGAAAGCTGGTCGAGGCGAATCTCCCGGTCGGCGGCGTAATCGTCAACAAGGTCCAGTACCACTCGGGCGCGGGAGGCGAGAACGGCGCGGCGCCGCAGGGCGACCTCCGCAAGGAGGTCAAGAAGGCGGTCAAGGACGGCGACCTCGCCAAACGCGTCGTCGCCAACTTCGAGGACTTCCACGCCCTCGCCGAGCGCGACGCCGCCAACATCGAGCACCTCGCCCGCGAGCTGAAGCAGAAGCGCGTGATCCGCGTCCCCTACCTCGACGAGGACGTCCACGACCTCGCCGGACTGCTCGAGATCAACCGCTACCTGTTCGCCGAGAGCGCCGAGCAGCGCGAGAAGATCGAAGCCGGGGTCACGTAAGCCGTCAGGCCGAGTTGCGCCGGTGGTCGCCGAGCTCGCCGACCGACCAGTCGTCGTCGTCGACCTTGGGGAAGAGGTAGCGGACGCGCTCGTTGAGCTCGACGCGGCGCTTCTGGCCCTTGGGCCGGGGACCGGCGAACGCCGGCCAGTCGAGGTCGCGTTCGGTCTCCTCGTCGAGCCAGGGGGGCGGAGCGGGCTTGCGGGACTCCTCCATGGGGCTTGGTTCGACGCTGCGGGGATTGAATCCTCCTTCGGGCCCGAGCAGATCGGGCGCCGAGATCTCATGCGTGGCGTCGTCGTCGAAGGTGTCTGCGGCGCGCAGCTCGCCGTGCTCAGCGACGATCCGCTCGGCCTCGTCGAGGTCGGGAATCTGCCACTCCCTGGTCTCCTCGTCGGCGATCGAGCGCTCGGGCGCGGGCTCAACCGTCCGCCACTCGGCGGTCCCCCCCTGGATGTCGGCGGAGCCCTCGCCGACGCTGAGGCCGTCGGCGAGCAGGATCTCGTCGGCGGTCATCCGCAGGTCCGAGCCGAGCTCGCCGGTCGCCATGCCGCGCAGCAGCGTGCGCAGAAGCTCCTCGGTCTCGGCAATCGCTTCCAAGGGCGAGCCGCTGCCGGGTGCGACCCGCTCGCCGGCCATGAGATTGCGCTCGAGCGCGATCGCGCGCTCGACACGGGCCCGCTCGACCTCGCGCTCGGCGGCGCCGGCGACCAGCGCGGCAGCGCGGGCGACGAGGCCGGCCTTGGCCGGACCGCCGCCCTCGAGCAGCGCCCGCAGGGCCAGCAGGTAGTCGCTCAGCGCCTCGACCTGGTTCGGCCGCTCGGCGCCGAGGTCGAAGCGGGCGAGCGCCCAGGCAAACGCGGGAGTGCGCGCGCGGCGCTCGGCGATGCGTTTGGAAAGGTCGGTGAGCTCATCGGCGTCGGTGCTGGAGAAGCTCGAAGCCGCCGGGGCGGGGGCGGGCGGCACCGGTCTGAAAGCGCTGCCAGGCGCCGGCGTCGCGCGACCAGCCGTAGGCCGCGAGGCCCACCCCTCCGCGCTTGAGCAGGCGGAGCGTCGTCACGACCCGTCGCAGGCCCTCAGAGGCCGCGTGGGGCGCCTGGGGGCCGTGGCCGCACTCGATGGCGGCGAAGACGTTGCCCGAGGCGCCGACGATCTCGTCGGGCGCGTCGGCGAGCGCGCCGGCCTGGATCAGGCGGGCGTAGCCGAGGTCGATCTCCCCCACCGCCATCCGCATGCCGAGCAGCGGCACGATGGCCTCGGCGAGACGCGGCTCGGCTTCGGCCGGGTCTGGAGGCTTGATCTCGGGGGTGGCCGTTACCGCCCCCGGTCCGGGGTGGGAGGACGGCTCGGAGGCCTCGAAGTCGAAGACGTCGCCGGTGGCCGGCGCGTAGGCGTCGCGCTCGCCCGCGGCTTCGGCGGCGACGTCGGAGTAGTTGCCGACCGCCTCGGCGAAGGCGATCAGGTCAGCGTCGTCGGGGTTCCTGCGGCGGGGACCGTCGGGCATGCACCAGGCTTCCCGCGCAGGCCAGACCTCCCTTTACGTGCAATCGATCGCCCAGCTAGATGATTAGTTCCACGGCAGCGTGCGCCTGGGGCGCGCGTGGCCGAGCAGATCGAGGACGCAGGGCGCAGCCTGTGCCGGGGGCACAGGCAAGCCCGAGGACGAAGAGATGCGAAGCGCCACGCACGGTCCAGGCGTGCGGGGTCGTGGAACTACTCATCTAGGCGGCGACCGGCTCTTCGGCCGGTAGCCAGTTCTTGCCGTAGCTGCGCATGCTCTCGATCAACGGCACCAGCGCGCGGCCCTTCTCGGTCAACGCGTACTCGACCCGGGGCGGGACCTCGGGGTAGGTGCGGCGCTCGACGATGCCCTCCTGCTCGAGGGCTCGCAGGCGCAGCGACAGGGTGCGGGGGCTGATGCCTTCGAGCGAGCGCTCGAGCTCACAGAAGCGCTGGCTGTCCTCGGCGAGGTCCCGGATCACCAGGAGAGTCCACTTGCCGCAAACAACGTCGGCGGTCCGGCATACGGGGCAACTCGAATCGGTCATTGGGTGAGCGAGGGATGGTCAAAAGGGGTTCTCCGCCCTCGCGAGCGCGATTATAGCGCCAAAGCTTCAGAAAGTGAAGCTATGGCCCGAAACGAGCCACGAGCGAGAACGCAGCCCAGCGATCGAGCACCGCGGCGCGCCCCTTGGGCACGGCCTTGGCCTCGGCCCGCCACATTCGCTGGACGTCCTTGGCGACCTCTCCCTTGGGGTGCTGCGCGGTCGCCCTGCGGCGCAGCTCGGGAGAAACCTGCCAGGTGCGGATCCCGGCGAGGTCCGCGAGCGCCCCGTCCTGGACATAAACGGCGATCTCGCCGTCGGTCTCGATGCTCGCCCCCGGGGTGATGTGCCCGCAGATGCCGTCGGCGATGCGCGCGGCGCGCTCGCCGTCGACGCCGCTGCGGTCGGCGACCGCCAGCGCCTCCTCCGCCCCGCGGATCGTGAAGTCGCTGCCGGCGACCGGTTCGGCGATGCCGGCGTCGTGGAGAAGGGCGGCGACGTAGAAGAGCTCGCGATCGAGCTCGTTGGCGTCGAGCTTGGCGAGCGCCGTGCCGAAGATCCAGGTCCGGTAGCAGTGCCCGACGATCGACTGCGGCTGCTCGGCGCAAGCGGCCTCGGCCTCGCGCGCGAGCTTTGAGTCGGGCGGCTCGACGGGTTCGGCGCCGATCGCCTTCGCCGCCTCCGGGACCCGCCCGAGCGCGAGGCGGGCCCGGTCGAGCAGCAGCCGGTGATAGGCGCGCGCGATCTCGCCGATCAGCCGCCGGCGCTCGGCCGAGGTCAGCTCTCCGCCGGTCTGCCGCGCCCACTGATAGCTGCCAACCCTCACACGGGCAGGCTAGTGGCGGAAGCGTGGCTGCGGTCGCGCGCGCTAAGGCGTGCTCGTCGACTTGACATCGTCGTGGACGATGTAGGTGTCGGCGAGCTTGATCGAGTAGGTGACGCCGCTGGGAGCGGTCAGCTTCACCTGCTCGCCGATCTTGATCGAGATCAGCTCGCAGCCGTCGTCTCCGAGCGTGCAGCGGCCCTTGCCGGCGATCTTAAGGACGTCGCTCGAGACCAAGAAGGTGGCCACGTTCGGCCTGTCGATCGGGACTCCGACGAAGGCCGCGACCTTGACATTCTCGTTCGGGATCGGCGTGGCCCGCTTGACGTTCTTCCAGAGCTTCGGGTTCTTCTTGCCGGCGACGCTGACGTAGATGTCGGCGCCGTAGTGGTAGAGGCCGCCGCTCGGCGCCTTCGAGCCGGTCGGGGTGGCGGCCGCGCCGCCCGTGCCGCCGCCCGTGCCGGTGGGCTCGACGCTGCCGGTGCCGCCGCCGACCTGCTCGACGCCGGTGGCCTCGCCGCCGCCGCCGCTCGCCGGGTTCTGGAACTGCTGGACGAACGGGTCCTTGGGCGATCCGTCGAGTCGCCGCTTGTACTCGCGGACGCCGGGGCTGTCGGCGAGCACGACCGCCTGCTGGGTCTCGATCGCCTCATCGGTCGCCGCGGCGGTGGGCTCGGACTTGGGCGGTGGCGAAGACGACCCGCCCGAGAGCAGGAAGGGGACGGCGACGATCGCGGCGACGAGCAGCAGAGCGACGGGCAGCAGGCCACGCTCGCGCAGGTTGTCGATCGCTCCGGCGACCGTCGGCGGCAGTTTGATGTCGGGCGTGCTCACCCGTGGCGCCTTGATCCTCGGCGGCTTCGATGCCTTCGGCGGCTTCGAGGGTGCCGGCTTGGCCGCCTTCGCGTCGGGCTTCGGCGGCAGCAGCTTCGAGACGTCGAGCTTCGGCTTGCGCACTCGCGGCGCCTTCGGCTTGCGCGCCCGCGGCGCCTTGGGCTTGGGCGGCTCCTCGGCTGCGGGAGCGATCGCGCCCGGCTCGACCTTGCGCGGCTCTTCGGCCACGGCCTCGTCGACCTTCGGCGTCGCGACCGGTTCCGGCGCGGGCGCCTCCGCCTTCTCCTTCTTCTTGCGCAGCTCCTTGACGTCGGTGAACAGCAGCTCCTTGAGGTTCACGGCGTGCCTCCGGTCCCGCCCGCGGCGAGTTGCGGCGTCTCGCCGGGAAGGCTCGCCGGCGGCGCCGACGGACTCGCGCCCGCGCTGAGCCCCTGGCCCGCCGGGGTCAGATACGTGGTGACGGCCACCGATGCTTTCAGCATCGGGAAGCCCTCGGCCTGGCTGCCGCTGAGACTGAATCCGTCGACCGTAGTCAGGCGCCCGTTGACAGAGACCCGCCCGCCGCTCGAGCTGACCAGCCTGTCGACACCCGCCATGAAGTCGGCGATCTGGAAGAAGTTGCCGCCGAAGACGAGGCTGTATTTGAGAACGGAAAGCCCGGCAGGGCCAACGGAGGCACCGATCGCAAGCGTCGAGGCACTGGCCTCGGTTGCAGGGGCCGTACTCGCAGTCGTTGAGGCGTCACCGGCTTCGGACGGGGTCCCCGTGGTCGACGGCTGCGAGGTGACAGCGGGGGCGGCTCCGACGCCGGCCGCCGGAGTCGGAGCAGCCGCGGTGGAGCCCTCGTCGAGGTGGATCCCGCTGAACTCCACCCCCGACCTCTTGGAGAGGGCGCTGAGCTCGACCAGGAAGGCGGCGGTGTCGGCATTCTCGGGAGTCGCCTTGCCGAGGGCCACGACCTTGCGGTAGTTGGTCGCGAACTGGGTCTTCGCCTCGCGCGCAAACTCGATCTGCTGCTCCTGGTCGGCGACCTGGGCACGGAGCTCACCCACCTTGGTTTCGAGGTCGGCGGCGTCCTGGCGCTTGGGGCTGAGGACTAGGAACCAGAACGCGGCGAGCAGGACGAAGCCGGCTACGCCGGAGATCAGAAATGTCTGGTTGGCACGCATTGTCAGTTCCCTGGGATGTATCCGGTCGCCTGTGACGCGTCGTTCTGGGCCGCCTGGACCGCCTGCTGCTGCGAGGCCTGCTGCTGCTGGGCGCTGTCGTCGGGCGTCGTCGGGGTCGTCGGCGCGGGAGCGAGAGCGCCGCCGTCGGCCGCAGCCGCAGCCGGCACGGGCGCGGCGTCGAACGCCGCAATCAGCTCGAACTGCGGGAATTGGGGACGCGTGCGGCAATCGTCGGACGACCCACCAGCCGACGGGTCGCCACTCGTACCCGCGGTGGCCTCGTCGTCGCCGGTCGCGGAGCTCTGAAGGCCAACTCTGGTAACGCCATCGATGTCCTCGAGCGCGGCTGCGAACTTGGCAACCTCATCCTGACTCGTCGCACATCCGGTGATCTCGAGCGCGGGGCCCGTGATGCTGCCGCGCGTCGAAATGCCAGAGCTATCCTCGACTGACACCTCCGGAGACACCGTTCCGGTCAGCTTCGTCAGCCAGACACCGGAGGGGACGATCTCGGCGAGCTCGCGAAGTGTCCGCTCCCAATCGAAGCGGCTCTGGGCGAGGCTCGAGACCGTCGCGACGCGGGCCTCAGCGAGACTGGCAAAGCTCGAGTAAGGGGCCAGCGCCGCCGCCTCGGCCGACGCCTCGTCGCTGCGCTGCTGGAGCTTGGCGACCTCGGCCTCATTGTCGGAGATCTTGTTGTTGGTGAGGACGACGGCGAGGACTGCGAGCAACACAACCGCGAGGCCGCCGATCAGAGCGTAGGAGAAGATCTCGCCGCCGCGTCCCGCGAGACGCCCGCGGCGGTAGTCCTTGGGAATGAGGTTGACGGACTTCATGCCGTCGCCTCCTCGAGCGCCAGGCCGTAGGAGACGGTCAGCCTCGCGGCCTCGTGGTCCTCGAGGCCGGCCAGCGCCGCCGGGCGAAGCTCGTCGACGCGATAGCCGAGGGCATCCTCTAGCTGATCGGCGAGTCCGGGGATCGTGCTGCCGGGGCCGCAGAGCACGAGGCGGTCCACCGCGGGAACACCCTCCTGGGCGCCGTAGTAGTCGAGCGACATACGGAGCTCGCCGACGAGCTTGCCGACGCCGTCATGGAGGGCGGCGCGAGCCGCGGAGGCGTTGGAGTCGCCGTCCTCGGAGACGCTCTCGGACTCGCTCTCGCTTTCGGCTTCGGTCTCGGCCTCGGCGGACTCCATCGCGATCCGCACGTCCAGGGGCAGCACGGCCGCGGTCTCCGACTCCGGCTCCTCTGCTTTCGGCTCCGGCTCGACCTCAAGCTCGGTCTCGGCCTCGGGCTCCGAATCGGCCTCGTCCTCCTCCGGATCCTCGAATCCGACAATCACGAGCTGGCGCCGCGCCTCGTCGAGAGGAATCTCGCGGCGCTCGGCGAGCCGCGCGGCGATCGCCTCGAGGCCGAACGGGGAGACGCGCGTGAAGAGGCAGGTGTCGCCGCGGGCGACGGCGAGGTTGGTGACGTCGCCGAGGTGGCAGTAGAGGGTCGTCTCCGGCTCGCCGGAGGTCTCACCCTCGTTCGAGAGCGCGCGGATCATGGCGAAGGCCGAGAGGTCGATGCCGACGGCGGTGAGCCCGGCGCCGCGCAGCGCCTCGGCCAGCGAGTCGACCATGTCGCGGCGGGCGGCGACCGCGATCACGTCCATCGTGCGCTCGCCGTCGTCGTCCTGGTGCTTGGCGACGACCTGGTAGTCGAGAACGGCCTCCTCGAGCGGCATCGGCAGCTCGTCCTGGGCCTGGAAGCGGATCGCGGTGTCGAGCTGCATCGGGGTCCTCGATCAGCGGCAGGTGCATCATCCGCACCGCGACGCGCTGGTTGGCGACGCCGAGCCGCACGTGCTTGGGCAGCTTGTGCTCGCTGAACAGCGAGCGCAGCGCCGAGGACACGGCCTCGGTGTCGATCACCTCGCCGTCGTCGACGGCGCCCGGCGGAAGGTCGCCGATCGCCCGGCGGGCGATGCTGGGCGAGCCGTTGCCGCGCAATTCGACCGCGGCGACGCTCCCCGATTCGACGTCGAGGCCAACAACGCTTGTCGTCTTTTTTGTGGAGAACATCTGTTGATCAATCGGTATTGGAAGTCGTTCGCTTGAGCGTGGTGGACAGGGTTGAGCAGGCGTCTAGCCCCCCATGAAGGTGTCGAGGTACCAATCGAGCATTTCGTTGCCGGCAAGGAGGCCGACGACGGCTCCGAGCGCCAGAAACGGCCCGAACGGGACCGCGCGCTTGCGGGCGCCGGCGCCGTCCCGGACCATCATCGCGACGCCGACGAGAGCGCCGGCGGCGAGCGCGACGAGCATTGCCGGGGCGACGGCGCTGCCGAGATAGAGGCCGATCACGGCGGCGAGCTTGACGTCCCCCATCCCCATGCCCTTCGGGTAGGCGAGCGCCGCGACCAGCAGGAAGCCCCCGGCCCCGACGGCGGCCGCGGCGCGCTCGGGGAGGCTCGAGGGGTCCATGAAGACGACGATCGCGAGCCCCACCGCGGCCGAGACCGCGAGGATCGCGTTGGGGATCACGTGGCGGTCGAGATCGGTCAGCGTGATCGCCGCGAGCGTCGCGAGCAGCGCGAACCCGAGCGCCATCTCGGCGGGGTCGCCCTCGAGGACCACGGCGGCGGCGGCGAACAGCGCACCAAGCGAGACCTCGACCAGCGGGTAGCGGGCCGAGATCGATTCGTGGCAGTTGCGGCAGTGGCCGCGAAGCATCAGCCAGGAGAGCACCGGGACGTTGTCGTAGGCGGCGATCGTCGAGCCGCAGTGGGGGCACTGCGAGCGCGGGCCGACGATCGACTCGCCGCGCGGCACCCGGTAGGCGACGACGCTGACGAAGCTCCCGGCGATCATGCCGCCGACGAAGGCGAATGTGGCAAGGGCTGCTCCCATGTTCATCTCCATCGGAAATCCAGGCGATTCGCTGAACCCCAAAAACACACTCGTCGGGAACCCCGAATCAAGCACCGTAGAAACGCGAAAGGGCGGGCCCGAAGGCCCGCCCCCTTTGCGAGTCATCAGACCGCTGAATCGATCAGCTGCCGTCCCACTTCCCGTTGTCGGGACAACCGGCCTTGCCCACGGCGACGCATGTCAGCGCCGTGTTTCCGGGGGTGGTTCGGGCGATCGTGAAGACGTTGTTCGTCTTCGAGGTCGAGGCGATCGTGTACTCGTCGCCGCCGGCGTTCGGCGTGACCACGATGGACGCGTCGTTCAGCGTCGGCTCAATGAGCTTGACCTTCGCAGCGTCAACGCCGGCGTAGCTTCCGCCATGATCGGTCGCGTACGTCTCGACTGCGGTCTGGGCGGTCCGTGCATCGGCCTTGGCGTCTGCATCCTTGGCCTTGTCCCTCTGATTGAAGAACGAGGGGATCGCGATAGCGGCCAGGATGCCGAGAATGAGCATCACGACCAGGAGCTCGACGAGGGTGAAACCCTCTTCGCGCCCCATGCGCTCACGCATTTTCTGCAACATGTACTTCCTCCTTTGGTAGCCCGGCCGGCTCGTTCGAACCCCGTTGGCTTTGCGCCCCCGCCTTGCGACGGGTTTGCCTTTGTCAGTGAGGCCGTTGCTTTAGGCCTCTTTACTCTTACCCGCGGTGTATCGGACGTGGGGGGAAATGCCTTTAGGCATAACCCCGTATTGGACGGAGGAGAAACACCTAGGTGAACAAGGGACTCCCCGCTTGGAGCGGCCCGCTGATCGTGAGCGCGATCCTTCTACCCACCATCGGGGGTTTTCTGCTCGCGGGGCCGGCGCTCGGCCTCGCGGTCGGGGCCCTGGTAGCCGCGATCGCCGTCTTTCTCGCCGTCCGCTACGCGCCGCGAGAAGCGATCCGCAGCGCCCCCCGGCGCGATGCCGAGCGCCACGTCCTCGTCGCTGTCAGCCGCCCCGTGGAGGGCTCTGACGCGGTCGAGAAGATCGCCGAGGCCGCCGGCTACGAGCACGGCGAGATCCTCGTCCTCGCCCCGGCGGAGACGACCTTCCTCGACCGCTGGGCCTCGGACGTTCGCCGCGCCCACGCGGAGGCGCAGCGCAAGCTGGTGATCTCGGTCGCCTCGCTGGCGGCCGCCAACCTCGACGCCCGCGCCCGTGTCGGCGACGAGGACATCGTCCAGGCCGTCGAGGACACGCTCAGAACCTTCCCGGCGACCGAGGTCATCCTCGCGACCGGCAGCGACTCCGCCGACCGCCACGGGGCCGCGGCCGCGCGCGAGCTCGAGCGCCGGCTCGAAGCCCCGTTCGAGCGGTTGGTGCTGGATTGAGCCGAAGGCTCAGCGAATCTTGTCGTAGAGGCTGAAGATCGGCAGGTACATCGAGATCACGATGAAGCCGACGACGCCGCCGACGAAGACGATCATCAACGGCTCGATCAGTGAGGTAAGCGCCTTGACCTTGGCGTCGACCTCGTCCTCGTAGAAGTCGGCGATCTTGCCGAGCATGTGGTCGAGCTGGCCGGTGTCCTCGCCGACCGCGACCATGTGGCCGACCATCGGCGGGAAGACGTCGCTCTGCTCGATCGGCGCAGCAATCGAGCCGCCGCCCTTGACCGAGGCATAGACGTCCTCCATCGCCGCCTCGACGACGGCGTTGCCGGTCGTCTCCCCCGTCACGTTGATCGCCTGCAGGATCGGTACACCCGAGGAGATCGCGCCTGAGAACGTCCGCGACCACCGCGCCAGCGCGACCTTGTGAACGACATCGCCGATCTTGAACGGAAGCTTCAGCTTGATCGCGTCCCACTGAGCCCGTCCGCTCTCGGTCTTCTTCCAATGGATGAAGGCAAACGCGATCCCAGCCAGCGCCGGGATCAGGATGTACCAGAAGCGGGTGATCGCATCGGAGACGCCGACCGTGATCTGGGTCAGGAACGGCAGCTCGGCGCTCGTGCCGGGCTGCTCGGAGGCGATCTCCTCGAAGATGCCGACGAAGACCGGGACGACGAAGGCGACGATCGCGATCAGCGCGATCAGCGCGAAGACGAAGATGAAGGCCGGGTACATCATCGCCGAGCGGACCTGGCGCCGCAGCGCATCGAGCTTCTCGATCTGGAACGCGACCCGCTCGAGCGCGTCCTCGAGCTGACCCGACCCCTCGCCGGAGCGGACCATCGCCCGGTAGAGCTTGTCGAACACGTGCGGCCGGCGCTCCATTGCGGCGGCGAGCGAGCTGCCGGCCTCGACGTCGGCGCGAACCCCGGCCACGGCGTCTGAGATCCGCTCGTCCTCGGTCTGGTCCTCGATCGTGGTCAGCGTGCGCAGCATCGGCATGCCCGAGGCGACGAGGGTCGCGAACTGCCGCGACATCACGGCGAGCTCGCGCATCGGGATCCCCCTGAAGCGGTTGAAGAAATCCTCGATGTTCGTCGCGGCCTTCTTCTCGGAGACGTCGAGCACGATCAGGCCGCGGTCGCGGAGCTGGTCGGCGACCTGGGCCTTGGAGCCGGCATCGACCTCGCCTCGCGAGGGCACCCCGGCGAGGTCGACGGCGCGGAACGCGAAGGTGCTCATCGGTGGCCCGTCCAGGAACATCGGGCGTGAAGCGGCGGTGCCCAGGCGCCGCCGGACAAGGACGCAGGGAGCCGGAATAGCAGCGCTATTCCGTCGACTGAGGACGCAGCATCGGCGGCGAGCTGGGCTCGCCGGTTCGCGTGCGATGTTTCGGGACGGGCCACTAGGCCTTTACCTTCTTGCTCGCCCGCTTGCCGCGCTTGGCGGGCCTCGGCGGCTTGGCGCCGTTGGGCTTGCTCGCCTTCGGCTTCGGCGGCGGCGGCGCGGCGCCGTTGCCGCTCGCAGGGGCCTTCGCCTTTCCGCCCATGAGCCGGGTGAACTCGTCCGGCACCGAGGCGCGGCGCTCGGCCAGCTCGCGGGTGATCGTGCCGGCGCGAACGAGCCTCCCGAGGTCCGCGTCCATCGTCTGCATCCCGAGCGCGCCCGAGGTCTGGACGGCCGAGTAGATCTGGTGGGTCTTGCCCTCGCGGATCAGGTTGCGGATAGCCGGCGTCGGCACCAGCACCTCGGTGGCGACGGCGCGGCCCGAGCCATCGGCGGTCGGCAGCAGCTGCTGGGTGACGATCCCCTGAAGCGCGATCGAGAGCTGCATCCGCACCTGGTGCTGCTGCTCGGCCGGGAAGACGTCGATGATCCGGTCCACGGTCTGCGCGGTCGACTGGGTGTGGAGCGTGGCGAACACGAGGTGGCCCGTCTCGGCCGCGGTCAGCGCCGTCGAGATCGTCTCGATGTCGCGCATTTCGCCGACGAGAATCACGTCGGGGTCCTGGCGCATCGCCGCCGTGAGAGCGGACGAGAAGTCGGGGGCGTCGGCGCCGATCTCGCGCTGGTTGACGATGCAGCCCTTGTGCGAGTGCAGGAACTCGATCGGGTCCTCGATCGTGAGGATGTGCTCCTCGCGCTCGTTGTTGATCAGGTCGATGAGCGCCGCCAGCGAGGTCGACTTGCCCGAACCGGTCGGGCCGGTGAAGAGCACGAAGCCGCGCGGCTTGCGGGCGAAGTCGGCGAGCACGGCGGGCAGCCCGAGCGAGTCGAGCGCGGGGATCTCGTGCGGGATGTGGCGGAAGGCGGCCGAGACCGAGCCGCGCTGGAAGAAGCAGTTGACACGGAAGCGGGCAACGCGCGGGATCGCGTAGGCGAGGTCGAGCTGCTGCTGGTTCTCGAACCTCTTGCGCTGGTCGTCGTTGAGGATCGAGTAGACGACGTCGCGCGTGTCCTGGGGAGTCAGCTTGTCGTAGCCCTCGAGCGGGTGAATCGTCCCCCTCACGCGAACCGCCGGGGGATAGCCCGGGGTCAGGTGGACGTCGGAGGCCTTGTCCTCCACCATCCCGCTGAGCACCTCTGCAAAGTCGAATCTCTTGGCCATGTCGCCTTTGAAATCGTCGTTGCGTCCACAAAACTTGAGAGCGGTTGGCCGCACTCAAGAGGTGACGCGGACGACCTCCTCGATCGATGTGACGCCGGCCCGGACCTTGGCCAGGCCGTCCTCGCGCAGGGTCTGCATCCCGTCGACCGCCGCCTGCTTGGCGATCTCGCCCTCGGGGGCGAGGTTGACGATCAGCTCCTTGATCTTCTCGTTGACCTCGAGCACCGAGAAGACCCCGATGCGGCCCTTGTAGCCGGTCTTGTTGCAGCGCGAGCAGCCGACCGGCTCGTAGGCCTCGATCGCGGCGCGAACCTTGAATCCGCTCTCCTCCAGCACCTTCTTGGTCACCGAGGTCCGCTTCTTGCAGTTGGGGCAGAGCTTGCGCGCGAGCCGCTGGGCGACGATGCAATCGACGGCCGAGGCCGTCAGGAACGATTCGATGCCCATCTTCGACAGGCGGGTGACGGCGCCGATCGCGTCGTTGGTGTGCAGCGTCGTCAGCACCATGTGGCCGGTGAGCGCCGCCTCGATCGCGATTCGCGCCGTCTCGGCGTCGCGGATCTCGCCGACCATGATGATGTCGGGGTCGGCGCGCAGGATCGAGCGCAGACCGCTGGCGAAATCGAGGTTGGCCTTGCGGTTGACGCCGATCTGGTTGACCCCGGGAAGCTGGTACTCGACCGGGTCCTCGATCGTGATCGTGTTCTTCTCGACCTGGTTGAGGAGCTCGAGCGCCGCGTAGAGGGTGGTCGACTTGCCGGCGCCGGTGGGCCCGGTGACGAGGACGGCGCCGTAAGCCTGGTGAAAGGCCTTCTCGAAGCGCTTGCGCCCCTTTCCGTCGAGCCCGAGCTCGTCGAGGCTGCGCATGGCGGTGTCCTTGTCGAGGATGCGGATCGCGATCCCCTCGCCGCGCTGGGTCGGCAGCGTGGTGACGCGCAGGTCGACGCGGCGGTCCTCGACCGTGACGCTGACGCGGCCGTCCTGCGGCGCCCGCTTCTCGGCGATGTCGAGGCTGGCCATGATCTTGATCCGCGAGACCACCGCCGTCGCCATCCGTTTCGGCACCCGCGCGGCCTCGTAGAGGACGCCGTCGACACGGAAGCGCACCCGCATGTCGTCCTCGCCGCCTTCGAAGTGGATGTCGGATGCACCCTCGTTCACGCCCTGGCCGAGGACGCTGTAGACGAGCTTGATCACCGGAGCGTCCTCGGCCGAGGCGCGCAGGTCGGCGACCTCGGCGCCGGGCTCGGCGTCCTCGTCCTCGCCCTCCTCGACCGCCTCCGACACCGCCGTCTGCAGGGTGTTGAGGCGCCCGATCAGCGCCTCGATGTCTTCGGAGGCGGCGACGGCTACCCGGCAATCGAGCCCGGTCGCGACCTGGATGTCGTCGACGGCGACGACGTTGGCCGGGTCGGCCATCGCGACCAGCAGGGTCTCCTTGTCGTGGTAGCCGACAGGAATCGCCTCGTTCTTGCGCGCCGAGGCGACAGGGATCAGGTTCGCCGCGGCCATGTCGACGTGGTATTCGGCGAGGTCGATGTGGTCGAGGCCGTAACGGCTCGCGACCGCGCGCGAGAGCTGGTCGGCGTCGATGGCGCCCTCCTCGAGCAGCACCTCCTCGGGAGGCTTACCGGCGTTGCGCGCTTCCTTGACCGCGGTCTCGGCCCGCTCGGCGGTGACGTAGCGGAGGTCGACGAGGGCGTCGGTGACGAACTCCCCGGCCTCCTCGCCCGTCGCCGGGGTCAGTCCCGGCGGGACGTCGGAATCCTCAGGCTCCTTCTTCTTGGCTGCGGCCGCGGCGGCTCGGCCGCCGCTGGGGACCGCTTTCAGGTGCGCTGCGCGCTTTTTCTTGGACGCCATGTCTTCTCACCCACGGTCGGGGTCAGCCGGGGTCGTAGCCGAGGGTTTTGCCCTTGTAGACCGCGTCCCGCACGACCTGTGTGACGCTCCCGGAGCCGCGGAAGCCGTAGCTGACCGTCGCCTTCGGCTCCCCTCCCCCCTGCTTGGGGGCGATCACGATCAGGGCCGGCACCTGGCTGACCCCGACACCCTGGGTGATGCGCGAATAGCGGGCAATGTCCTTCTCGGGGGCGGTGAACACCGCGAGGCTCGAATCGCCGTCGAGGCCGTTGACGGCGGCGAGCACCTGGCGGTCCTCGATCCCGTTCGGGTTGTACACGTAAAGCACGACGGTCTTGCCGGTCTCGTAGCCGGCGAAGACCCGCGGGGGCAGGCCCGGCCCCGCCTCGAACGGCCCGAGCGGCGCCGCAGCCGGCGCGACGGGAGCCGTCGGGTAGCCCGCCGGCGGCGTCACCGTGGCGGTGACGCTCGCGCTCGTCCCGTCGGTGCTGGCGGTGACGTCGGCAGTCGCCCCGGTCGGACCGGTGACGGTGGTCGAGGTCGGAGTCGTCGCGGCCGATTCGCTGCCGCTGTCGCTGCCCCCCATTTGGGCCAGCACGAGCACCGCACCGAGCACGAGCAGGATCCCTATGACGGCGGCCTGGACGACCGGGTTCTCGTTGATCGCCTGGCGCATTACGCGGCCGCCTTTTGCTTCTTCTTACCGCCGTTGACCTGCTCGATACCGCTGGCCCGCTGGCCCCCGGCCGAAAGCATGAGCTTGAAGTCGTGCGGGCTCGAGGCGGCCTCCATCGCGACCTCCTCGGAGACCTCACCGCGCTCGACGTGACCGAGCAGCGCCTGGTCGAACGTCTGCATCCCGTAGAAGCCGCCCTCCGCGATCACCTCGGTGATCCGCCCGGTCTCCTCGGGATTGAGGATCAGGTCCTGGATCCGGCCGGTGGTGACCATGATCTCGGCGACCGCGACGCGGCCCTCGACGTCGGCGCGCGGGACGAGCCGCTGCGAGATCGCACCCTTCAGGGTCGAGGCGAGCATCACCCGCGCCTGCTGCTGCAGATGGGGCGGGAAGAAGTCGATGATCCGGTTGATCGTCTCCGAGGCGTCGAGGGTGTGGAGCGTCGAGAGCACGAGGTGGCCGGTCTCGGCCGCGGACAGCGCCGTGTGCACGGTCTCCTCGTCGCGCATCTCGCCGACGAGGATCACGTCGGGGTCCTGGCGCAGCACCCGGCGCATCGCCTGGGCGAAGCTCTTGGTGTCGGAGCCGATCTCGCGCTGGTTGATGATCGACTCCTTGTCGGGGTGCAGGTACTCGATCGGGTCCTCGAGCGTGACCACGTGCCGTGCCCGGGTCGAGTTGATGTGGTCGATCATCGCCGCGAGCGTCGTCGACTTGCCCGAGCCGGTCGTGCCGGTGAGCAGGATGATCCCTCGCGGGATCTCGGCGAGCTCGTGCATCACCTCGGGCAGGCCGAGGTCGTCGATCGTCCGCACCGCGAGCGGAATCGCGCGGCAGGCGATCGAGACCTTGCCGCGCTGGCGGAAGGCGTTGACGCGAAAGCGCGAGACACCCTTGAGCTCATAGGAGAAGTCGGCCTCGCCCTCCTCGGCGAACTCCTTCGTCTTCGCGGTGTCTTTGAGGATCGCCTTCAGCGCCATCTCGGCGTCCTTCGCGGTCAGCGCCTTGGGCTTTGCGGAGCCGATCTTGAGCGGCCCGAGGTGGCCGTGGACACGGGCCATCGGCGGGGCATCGACCTTGACGTGAAGGTCGGAGCCTTCGTTCTTGACCAGCTGCTTGAGGGCGGCATCGATGTCAAACATCTCTGCCCCTATCGGGCCCTGGTGGGAAGCGCTTTAGCCGGATGGACTACCTAGCCAACTTCGGTTGTCCCGCAGCCAAGAAATCCGGGTCGACTGTCTCAGTCGACCAGGATCAGCACCACCGTGGCGAGACCGAGAATCGCCCCGGCTGCGGTGAGGCCGGCGAGCATCCGATCGGGCGGCGACGCATACTCGCCACGCGCAAGCGCGCGCTCGACCGCGTGCAGGCGCACGGTCCCATAGACCATCAGCCACACCCCGTAGAGGGCGAAGGCGGCGCCGACCACGGTGTACGGCCATTGGGTGGCGCTGTTGCCGAGCTCAGGAACGACGCGTCCAAGAGCCAGCGCCACAGCCAACGCCGTCAGCCCGGTTCGCCACCAAGCGAGTTGAGTCCGCTCGCCGGCGAGCCGGGTACGGCGCGTCGCGTCCTTGAGTTCGGGCGGTCGCTCGATTACGCGACTTCGCGCAGCTTCTGAGCCTCAGCCAGAGACTGAAGCTTCTTCAGCGACTGGTTCTCGATCTGGCGGATCCGCTCGCGCGTCACGTTGAAGGTGCGGCCGACCTCGTCCAGGGTCCGCGGGTGCTCGCCGCCGAGCCCGTAACGGAGCTCGAGCACGCGGCGCTCCCGGTAGGAGAGGTTCTCGAGAGCCTCGCGCAGGGCCTCCTTGGTGAGCAGGTCGGCGGCGCGGTCGAACGGCGACTCGGCCTTCTCGTCGGCGATGAACTGACCGAACTCCGACTCCTCCTCGTCGCCGACCGGCTTCTCGAGCGAGACCGGCGCCTGGGCGGAGCGCTTGATCGAGTCGACCTCGTCGGGCTCGATGCCGGTGACCTCGGCGATCTCCTCCGGGGTCGGCTCGCGACCGAGCTCGGTCGACGAGCTTGCGCTCGGCACGGCCGATCTTGTTGAGCTTCTCGACGACGTGGACCGGGATGCGGATCGTCCGCGCCTTGTCGGCGAGCGCGCGGGCGATCGCCTGGCGGATCCACCAGGTCGCGTAGGTCGAGAACTTGAAGCCCTTGCGGTAGTCGAACTTCTCCGCCGCGCGGACGAGGCCCAGGGTGCCCTCCTGGATCAGGTCGAGGAAGGGCAGGCCCTGGTTTCGGTAGTTCTTCGCGATCGAGACGACGAGGCGGAGGTTCGACTCCACCATCTTCTGCTTCGCGTCGAGGTCGCCGCGCTCGATGCGCTTGGCGAGGTCGACCTCTTCCTGGGCGGTGAGCAGACGGACCTTGCCGATGTCCTTGAGGAACAGCTGGAGGCTGTCCGTCGTCATGTCAGGCTTCAGATCAAGAGTGGTCTTGGCCTTGCGCCGGCCGCGCTTGCCGTCGGAACGCTCGACCGCCTCGGCCGCCTTCTTCTGGGCCGGGTCGACGTCCTCGACCAGCTCGATGCCGGACTTCTCGAGGTGTCCGTAGAGGTCCTCGACGTCAGATTCGTCGAGGTCGACCTCGGACACGGCGGAGGCGACGTCCCCGTAAGTGAGCACGCCGAGCTGCTGACCCTTGTTGATCAGCGTCTTTACTTCTTCGAGTTCCTGAAGCTCCGCAACTAGCATCCGTTGGTGTACCTGTCTTTCTTGTCGTCAGGTTTACTGTCGGCCCTTAAGGCCAGAAAAACGCGGGCCCGCAAACTGCAGCCCGCGTTTGAGTGATTGCCGGGATTACCCCTAGCCAATCTCAAACGTGTGTTCGATGATATTACCCGCTATACATTCTGAAGTCAAGCCCCGAATGCCGCCTGCATGGGGGTTGCCGCTACTCAAAACCACCGAGAAGCGGCGAAGTTGCTCGAGCCCCGAGTACTACACCGCGGCATTGGGCGGTTACGCGTGCAGATAGCCAAGGATTGGGGGCGGGCATTCTGGAACCGGGCCTATAGGGAGAACGTCACCGGCCTCGCCGGGATGATCGCCTACAACCTGATGCTCGCGGTGTTCCCGTTCGCGCTGCTGGTGCTGTTCATCTTCGGCCAGGTCGTCAACAGCCAGGGCATCGAAGACAGCGTCGTCAGCGACCTCCAGCGCCTCTTCCCCAACGTCGGCGAAGGCTCGCTGCAGAACGCGATCGACCGCGTCCGCGACAGCTCGGCGACGATCGGAATCGCCGCCGCGATCGGCGGCATCTGGATCGGCGCCTCTTTCTGGGGCGCGGTCGACACCGCCTTCTGCCGGATCTACCACGTCGAATGCCGCGGCTGGGTCGAGCAGAAGCGGTGGTCGCTGGTGATGCTGCTGGCGCTGATGCTGCTGCTCGTCGCCAGCGTCGCGATCCCGGCGGTCGAGAGCGCCGCCCTCGCCCAGGCCGAAGACCTTCCCTGGGGCCTCTCCGACTTCGGCGCCGTGCGGATCGCGATCCTGATCGTCGGCGCCGCGGTCACCACCTTCGCCGTCGCCGCCGCGATCTATTGGGCGGTTCCGAAGGGACACATGCCGTGGCCGTCGGTGTGGCCGGGTGCCCTCTTCTTCACGGTCGCGACCGGGATCGGCAACTACGCCTTCCCCTTCTACCTCGACAACATCTCCGACCTCACCCGCCTCGGTGGAACGATCGGCTTCATCCTCGTCGCCCTGCTCTGGTTCTACCTGATCAGCCTCGCCCTGCTCGCCGGCGCGGTGATCAACTCGCTGCGCCACGAACGGGACGACATCGGCTTCCTGCCGACGGAGGGGTAAGACGGCTTCGCCATAAAGTCGCGGCCACAAGCGCCCGCCCATCACTACTTCGCAGCTGCAAGCAGCTGCTCGAAAGGAGAGCAGGCTGGTGGCCGCTACCCGTAACGCCCACCGGTGACCTCGCGGAGCTTTGGCCGGTCGTGGGTCGCCTGCACCCGTCGCACGGTGCCCGAGCGCGAGCGCATCACCAGCGACTCGGTCGTGGCGTTGCCGTTGTCGAGGGTGCGGACGCCGTCGAGGACGTCGCCGTCGGTGACGCCGGTGGCGGCGAAGAAGACGTCATCGCCGCAGATCAGGTCGTCGGTGTCGAGCACGCGGTCGAGGTCGTAGCCGGCGTCGATCGCGGCCTTGCGCTCGTCGTCGTCGCGCGGCCAGAGCTTGCCGAGGATGCGGCCGCCGAGGCACTTGATCGCAGCGGCGGAGAGCACGCCCTCGGGGGTGCCCCCGACCCCCCAGAGCAGGTCGATGCCGGTGTTGGGGCTGACCGCGAGCAGAACCGCGGCCACGTCGCCATCGGAGATGAAGCGGATGCTGGCGCCGATCTCGCGCAGCGCCGCGACCGCCTCCTCGTGGCGGGGGCGGTCGAGCATTACGACGCTGACGTCGGAGGGCTCGCCGCCCTTGGCTTCGGCGATGTTGCCGATCACTTTCTCGAGCGGGTCGTCGAGGCTGATCACGTCCGCGGCGCGCGGGCCGGTCGCGATCTTCTCCATGTAGACGCAGGGGCCGGGGTCGAACATCGTGCCGCGCTCCGACAGCGCGATCACCGAGAGCGCAGCGGGCATGCCGCGGGCGGTCAGCGTCGTGCCCTCGAGCGGATCGACGGCGATGTCGACGACCGGCGGGCTGCCGTCGCCGATCTGCTCGCCGTTGTAGAGCATCGGCGCCTCGTCCTTCTCCCCCTCCCCGATCACGACCGTGCCGTCCATCGGCACCGTGTCGAGCATCAGCCGCATCGCATCGACGGCGGCGCCATCGGCCTTCTCCTTCTCGCCGCGGCCGACCCAGCGCGAGGCCGCGAGGGCACCGGCCTCGGTCACACGGACCAGCTCGAGGGCGAGGTTGCGGTCGGGCTTGGCGCCCGAGCGCACGTCGTGGGAGATCACGTGTTCCTGCTCGGTCATGCCACCGCGGAGGCTAGCGGTCAGTACGTTGCCGGCGGTTTTCGCGGCGCGCCGCCGCCGCTTTCGAGCGTGCGGAGGCCTCCGGCGACCGCCAGCGCGATCGCCGCGAGCAACCCGACCCAGTAGCCCCATGCGAGGCTGATGCCGAACTCCTGGATGGTCGAGCCGGGCTTGTCGACGATGCCGTTGTAGCCGATGAGGACGATCGCGGTGAAACCGACGATCGTCGTCACCTCGCCCGCCGGCCACGAGAGCTCGGCGTCGGCGGCCACGAGGTAGGCGAGGATCAGCGGGGCGAGCGCGGCGAGGATCAGTAGCCAGCGCAGAATCGGGAAGGTCGCCCAGGCCGAGCAGGAGGTGTTGCCGGTTCCGCAGATCCAGGCGTCTTGGTCGAAACGCTCCTGGCCCCCGCTCAGCGAGAACCACTGGAGGAACAGGCTGATGATCAACACCAGCCCCGCGGCCGCGCCGATTGCCTCCGATCCCCGTAGACGCGAAAGGTCCACCGAGCCAACCTATTACATAGGCTGGCCGCCGTGACCCCCTGGGGGCTGACCTTGCCGCTGCCGCTGACCCCGCTCGCACAGAGCGAGGACCTTGTGCGTCGCGCGGAGGCGGCCGGCTACACCGACCTCGTCTCGGGCGAGACCAACGGCCCCGACGGGTTCACGCCGCTGGCGCTGTCGGCGGTCTGGACCAAGGAGATGCGGCTCGGGACAGGCGTCGTCGGCGTGCCCCAGCGCGGCCGGGCGCTGCTCGCCCAGCAGGCGGCGGCGCTCCAGGACGCCTCGAAGGGGCGTTTCGTGCTCGGCATCGGCGCCTCCTCGGACCGCATCATCGAGGGCTGGAACGGGATGCCGTTCGAGAAGCCGCTTACGACGATCTCCGAGCGAGTCGACTTCCTCCAGAACGCCTTCGCCGGCGAGCGTGGCCCGGGCGGCTTCAAGCTCGAGAGCCCGCCGGCCGAGCCGATCCCGATCGTGCTCGCGGCGCTGCGCGGCAAGATGCTCGAGCTCGCCAAGCAGAAGACCCAGGGCGCGATGACCAACTTCCTGCCGCTCGCAGGGCTGCCGCAGGTGGTCAAGGGGGTCGAAGGGGCACCGCAGGGATTCGAGCTCTGGTGCCGCTTCTTCTGCCTCGCCGGCGAGCGCGAGCAGGTTGAGCCGCTGGCGCGGTTCATGTTCTCCTCCTACATAACAGTGCCCGTCTACGAGGCCTTCTTCCGCTGGCTGGGCTACGGCGAGCAGATCGACGAGATGGTCGAGGCCTGGCACGCCAAGGACAGGAAGAAGGCGGGCGAGGCCGCCCCTTGGGAGCTGATCGAGGAGACGTTCATCTTCGGCTCCCCCGAGGAGATGAAGGCGCGGCTCGACGCCTACGTCGAGGGCGGGATCACGCTTCCCGTGATCACGCCGATCACGACTCCCGACAAGGTCGGGGGGCTGATCGAAGCGCTGGCGCCCTAGGTGTTGTCACCCAACACGTTGTTCGAGCCAGCGCGAGTGAGGAACCGAAGCTAGGGCAGCCGGCGCAGGGCCCGCAACCCTCCGCCGAGGAAGGCCAGTGCTTCAGCCAGCACCTCCTCGGCGTCACCCGGCGTCGGCTCGGCCTGCTCGTGGTGGCGGGTGCTGACCGCGTCCAGCGCCGCGACCGCCGCGGCGGCGACGAGGTGCGGCTGCAGGGAGTCGGACTCGACATCGAGGTCCTCGGCCACCGCCTGCGCCAGGGTCGCCTCGAACTCGGCCGCCACGGCACGATCGTGGGCGGTCAGGGCGGGGACCTCCCGCGTGAGCCGGTAGCGAAGCTGCTCGTGCGGCTTGTCGAACCGCCCCTCGGCGTCGCGCTCCAGTATCCAGGCCCGCATCGCGTCGAAGGCGTCCTCGCCGCTCTTCCGCGAGCTCAGCCGTTCCCGCAGGGCGCCGAGCAGCTCCTCCGTGTCGTGGAAGACCACCGCGTCCTTGCTCGGGAAGTAGCCGAAGAACGTGCGCGGCGAGATGTCGGCGGCCTCGGCGATCTGCGCGACGGTCGTCTCCTCGAAGCCCTGCGACGCGAACAGATCGAGTGCGGCTGCGACGATCCGCTCGCGCGTCTCCGCCTTCTTGCGCTCCCGCAGGCCACTTGGTTGCTCGGTCGCGGGGATGTCGGTCTGCTGCTCGCTCACGGGGCGAGTCTAGCCTCTTTGTAACAGTCGCTGCAAGTTTGCGCTGAGTGTGAACTTGCAGCGTGTGCGCTACCCTCGCTCGCATGCCCGAGCTCCTCGCACGACTCGCCCGCAACCTCACCCAGCACTGGAAGCGCAGCCTGGTCGTCGCGATCGCCGTGATCGTGGCGCTGGGCGCGCTCGCGAGCGCCGGCGAGCCCGCTCCCGACGACTTCGAGATACCGGGGACCGAGGCCCAGGAGGCGATCGACCTCTTCCGGGCCCACAGCCCCGTGCTCGCCGGGGCCGACGCGACCGTCGTCTTCAGCGTCGACGACGGCAGCCTCGAGGCGCCCGCCGCCCGTGGCGCCATCGACGGCGCGCTGGACGAGATCCGGACCCTGCCGGGCGTCGCCGACGTCGCCGACCCATTCGCGGCCGGGGGCTTGATCTCCGACGACGGCCGCGTCGCCTCCTCCGACGTCCGCTACGACACCGAGATCAAGGACATCGAGAAGGAGGACGGCGAGGCCCTCGAAGAAGCAGCCCTGAGGGCCGAGGACGGCGGGGTCGACGTCTCCATGCGCGGCATCATCGTCGACATCGCCCAGCAGCAGGACGCACCGGTGGGCGAGCTGATCGGCGTCGCCCTGGCGATCATCCTGCTGACGGTCCTCTTCCGCTCGAAGGCCGCAATGGGCGCAACCCTGATCGGCGCGCTGCTCGGCGTCATGGTGGGGCAGCTCCTGATCGCGGCCCTCTCCCAGCCCCTGGGCCTCCCGGAGTTCGCCGGGACGATCGCCGTGATGCTCGGCCTCGGAGCCGGAATCGACTACGCGCTTCTGATCCTCGCCAGGTTCCGAGAGCAGGAGGCGGCCGGGGACTCGCTGCGCGATGCCGCCGGGAAGGCAGCCGCAACCGCAGGCGCCTCCGTCGTCGCCGCCGGGCTGATCGTGATGGTCGCGATCGCCGGCCTGCTCGTCGTCGGGATCCCGCTGATCGGCCGCATGGGCATCGGCGCGGCGATCGGCGTCGCGGCGGTCGTCGTGTCGGCGCTGACGATCCTGCCGATCATGATCGGCACGTTCGCGCGCTGGCTGCGGCCCAAGTCCGCCTCCGCCGTGCGTCCCTCGCCGGTCCTCACCCGCTGGGGCGGCTTCATCACCCGGCGGCCCTGGCTCTCGATCGGCGGCGCGGTCCTCGTGCTGCTCGTCTTCGCCTCCCCCGTCACCCAGATGCGCCTCGGCCAGCCCGACGACGGCAACCAGACCGAGGACCAGACCCAGCGCATCGCGTACGACAAGCTGAGCGAGGCGTTCGGGCCGGGCTCGAACGGCCCGTTCCTGATCGCGGTCGACCTGCCCGACGGCGGCGCCGACGATCGCCAGCTCGGCGAGCTGACCGCCGCCATCCGCGGCGCCGACGGGGTGAAGTCAGCCGAGGACGCGATGGTCAGCGAGGACGGCGAGATGGCGACGATCTTCGCCGTCCCGGAGACCTCGCCGCAGGACGAGCGCACCAGCGACCTGCTGGGGCGGCTGCGCGGCGACGTGATCCCCGAGGCGGTCGCCGGCACCGGCCTCCAGGCCTACGTCGGCGGCAACACCGCCTCGTTCGAGGACTTCTCCGACAAGGTCGCGAGCCGCCTCCCCCTCTTCATCGGCGTCGTCATCGGGCTCTCCGTGCTGCTGCTGATGGCGGCCTTCCGCTCCTTCTGGATCCCGCTCGCCTCCGCCGCGTTCAACCTGCTCTCGATCGGCGCCGCCTACGGCGTCGTCACCGCGGTCTTCCAGGAGGGCATCGGCGCAAGCCTCCTCGGGGTCGACACGGGCGTCCCGATCGTCTCGTTCGTGCCCGTGATGATGTTCGCGATCCTCTTCGGGCTGAGCATGGACTACAACGTCTTCCTGCTTTCGCGCATCCACGAGGCGTACAACCACGGCGACTCGCCCCGCGACAGCGTCGTCCACGGCCTCGCCCGGATCGGCAAGGTGGTCCTGTTCGCCGGTCTGATCATGGCCTCGGTCTTCCTGGCCTTCGTCACCAGCGACGACGTGATCCAGAAGATGTTCGGCCTAGGGCTCGGCCTCGCGATCCTGATCGACGTGATCGTCGTGCGCCTGGTCATCACCCCCGCCGTCGTCCACCTGCTGGGCGAACGCGCCTGGTGGATGCCGGACTGGCTCGGCCGCGTCATCCCGAACGTCTCGCTGGAGGGCCACCTGGTCAAGAACGTGGACCCGCCGGTCGAGCCCAAGACCGCGGAGACCTAGGTGTTGTCACCCAACGCGTTGTTCCAGCTCGGCGAGCCGAGTTGACGTTGATCAGCTCGCCGGGGCGCTTTCGCTCGCAGCGGTTTGGCGGCTCGGGGGCTCGAGCCGTGGTGAGGAACCAAAGCTAGGGAGCGGCGCGGGCGAGGCTGAGGCCGAAGAGGCCTTCTGAGTCGGTGAACCAGTCGGTGAGCTCGAGGCCGGCTTCGGCGTAGATGCCCTCGAGGCCGGGGCGCGCGTACTTGGTCGAGATCTCGGTGCGCATCTCCTCGCCGGCCGAGAAGGGGGCCTGCATGTCGAGGGCGCGGACGTTGACGACCTGGTTGGTCAGCGACCGCAGCCGGATGTCGATCCAGAGGTTCTCGGGATCCCAGCGGGCGACGTGCTCGAAGGCGTCGAGGTCGAAATCGGCATGGAGCTCGCGGTTGAGGACAGCGAGCACGTTCTTGTTGAAGTCGGCGGTGACCCCGGCCGAGTCGTTGTAGGCCGCCTCGAGTGTCGCCCGGTCCTTGACCAGGTCGGTGCCGAGCAGGAAGCGGTCGTCGGGGTCGAGCAGGTTGGCGATCCGGCGCAGGAAGCCGGCCCGCTGCTGGGGGGCGAAGTTGCCGATCGTGCCGCCGAGCAGCGCGATCACGCGCGGCCCGCCGGCCTCGATGCGCTCGAGGTCGAGCTCGAAGTCGCAGACGAGGCCGCGGACGTTGATCCCGTCGTACTCGGAGGCGACCCTCTCGGCCGTCTCGCGGGTGATCTCCTCGGAGATGTCGACCGGGACGTAGGTCTCGAGGCAGCCGACCGACTGCATCGCGTCGAGCAGGACCCGGGTCTTCGAGGCAGAGCCCGAGCCGAGCTCGATCAGGGTCGCCGGGTTGTTCGCCGCCGTGCAGATCGCCATCGCCTGCTCGACCAGGATCTCCCGCTCACAGCGGGTCGGATAGTACTCGGGCAGCTCGGTGATCTGCTCGAACAGCAGCGAGCCCCGCTCGTCGTAGAAGTAGCGCGGCGAGAGCTCCTTGAACGGCCGGCTCAGCCCGGCGCGGACGTCGGCAGCCATGCCCGACAGCGGACCGCCGGGCGGCAGATGGACGTCGACCGTGACCTGGTCTGGAGTTGTGGAGGAGGAGGGCTCGATGGGGTCTTCAGTCGTCTCTACGTGGGCGCCGGCGTTACGGATCGATGTCCTTGGCGCAGCGCAGCCCGGCGAAGATCTGGCGGCGCTCGGGGTGGTCCCAGTTGCGGAACGAGTTGCGGATCACGCTGCGGCGCGCCGACCAGGCGCCTCCGCGCAGGACCTTGTAGTCGGTGCCGAAGAAGACCTGCGAGTACTCCGGGTAGGGGAAGGCCTCGAAGCCGGGATAGGCGGTGAAGTCGCTCGATGTCCACTCCCAGACGTCGCCGAGCATCTGCACGGCGCCGCACTCGGACGGGGCGTCGGCATATGCACCGGCGGGGGCCGGCCCGAACGAGAGCAGGTCGAGGTTGGCGTGCGCGCGGTCGGCGCCGGTCGCCGCCGCCTCCCACTCGAACTCGGTCGGCAGGCGCTTGCCGGCCCACTTGGCAAAGGCATCGGCCTCGTGCCAGGAGATGTGGATGACCGGCAGGGTCGGATCGACCGGCTCGCGGCGGCCCATCGCGTTGCGGACCCAACCGTCGCCGGCGCGCTCCCAGTACATCGGGACGTCGGCGCCGGTGTCGTCGATGAACTCGATCCAGGCGGCGTTGGTGACCGGGGTGCGGTCGATCGCGAAGGGCGCGACCTCGACTTCGTGGCGCGGGCGCTCGTTGTCGTAGGCGAAGCCCGCCTCCGGCGCGCCGATCTCATAGGTCCCGCCGGGGACCTCGACCATCTCGGGACCGTCGGGCGCGTTCTGGTCGGGCGGCACCACCTCGACCGGCTCGTAGTCGGAGACCAGCATCAGCAGCTGCAGCATCGTCTCGTTGTGCTGGTGCTCGTGGGCGAGGATCATCTCGTAGACGAAGCCGTCGCGGAGCAGGCGGTCCTCGTCGTCCTCGGAGATGTCGATCTGCTCGAGCACCTCGAGCGTGCGCTCGCGGACACCCTCCAGATAGGGGCGGACCTCGTCGCCCTTGAGGATCGGCAGCTCGCCGCGGATCTTGCGCGGCTGCTCGATCGCGTCGTAGAGCTCGCCGAGCTCGCCGTGCAGCGGGTCGCGGCCGCCGATCTGGCGAACCAGCCAGAGCTCCTCGAAGTTGGCGATGTGGCCCAGGTCCCAGATCAGCGGGCTGAGGATCGGCGAGTAGACGCGGTTGAGCTGCTCCTCGCTGAGCGGCTCGATCAGGCGGAGCGTCATCTCGCGAGCGTCGGCGAGCCGCTCGGCGATTCCCTCCTTCAACGTGCCTGGACCGGTCCGGACCTCGGGAGTGATTGATGAAGGGTACCGAGGGGGCCTCCTCGCCAAACAACGTTTCGGGCCCGGCCGATTGGACCCGCAACGATAAGCTCCCGCGCCGATGGATCTCGAAGGTGCAAGCACGCTCGTCGCAGGCGGGGCCTCCGGCCTCGGCGAAGCGACGACCCGGCGGCTGCATGACGCCGGCGCCTCGGTCGTGATCGCCGACCTCAATGCCCAGAAGGGCGAGGCGCTCGCGGGCGAGCTCGAGCGGGCCGAGTTCGTCGAGGCCAACGTCACCGAAGAGGAGCCGGTTCTCGCCGCGGTCGAGAAGGCCGCCGCGAAGGACGGCGGGCTGCGGGTCTCGGTCTGCTGCGCCGGCATCGGCTGGGCCCAGCGCACGGCCTCGAAGTCGGGTCCCCACGACCTGCAGATCTTCAAGAACGTGATCGAGGTCAACCTCGTCGGCACCTTCAACGTCCTCCGCCTCTCCGCCAACGCGATGTCGGCAAACGACGCCGACGAAGGCGGCGAGCGCGGCGTCTGCGTCAACACCGCCTCGATCGCCGCCTACGACGGCCAGATCGGCCAGATCGCCTACGCCTCCTCGAAGGGCGGGATCGTCGGCATGACCCTCCCCGCCGCCCGCGACATGGCCGGCCGCGGCATCCGCGTCGTCACCATCGCCCCCGGCCTCTTCGACACACCGCTGCTCGCCGCGCTGCCCGAGGAGGCGCGCCGGGCGCTCGGGGAAGGCGTGCCCTTCCCCGCGAGGCTGGGCCGGCCGGCCGAGTACGCGGAGCTCGTCACCCAGATCGTCGCCAACCCGATGCTGAACGGGGAGACGATCAGGTTGGACGGGGCGCTGCGGATGCCGCCGAAGTAGACGGGTCAGTCAGTCCCGGCGTATTCCGGGTCGGAGTAGACCCGCTTGCACCAGGGCGGCGTGATCGCGAACTCCTTCAGCGAGCAGGGGCGCGCCAGCTTCTCGATCGGGACGAGCCGCAGGCGCGACTTCGGCGTCCAGCGCGCCGGCTGACCGGCGCCGCCGACCTTGTCCTGGAGCCGCTCGAGCCACCCGGGCCGCGAGGGGATGCTGCCCGCGTGGCTGCCGCCGGCGATCGTGACCTTGCCGCGGTCGCGCTTCCAGCCGGACGGGTGAGTCCAGGCCATATCGGCAGCCCAGTGGAGAGGCCCTCCCCCACCGGCATGACCGCGGTGCGAGCTCGCTCGCGTCTCGACTCGCCCGCCGGGATCGATCCGCACATCGACCGCCTCCCAATCGTCGTCGTGGTACCCGCGTGAGCCGAGTACGCGGCGCAAGGTGGCCGAGTTCGCGTAGTAGAGCCAGTACTGGATGTAGGTCGCACCGTTCTTGCGCACGACGTGGGTGAAGGCAGTCACCGGCTCGCCGGCGTCGGTGGCGAACACCGGCCCCCAAGGGCGCCCGTCCCCGCATGCGGGCGAACGGCAACTGCGGAAGTCGACCGGGACCGCGCGCGAGCCGGGCTCGTAGTCGAGCTGCGGCGCAAAGCGGCGCACCAGCATCGCCGTGTCCTCACCGTAGGCGCCGACCAGCGGCGAGTCGGCCGAGTCCGAGCATGACGCCAGCTGCGCGGCGCAGATCAGCTTCTCCGCAATCGAGGCGGCGATCGCGATCCCCGGGATCCGGGCGCCGAACGTCATCGGCGTGATCGCGAGCATCAGTCCGACCAGCCCCAGCAACCCCACCCACTCCACCGTCGCCTGCCCTTGCTTGCCGCGCACCATGCCGCGACGCTAGGCACGAGCCGGCCGCGGATGGCGCGCAAGAAGTCACCACTGCGTGTCGGCTCCGGGTGGTAGGGTCGCAGACGTGCCGGAGGAGAAGTCCCAGAGCCGCCTCACCCAGGTCGTCCTCTTCATTGCGGGGATCCTCGCGATCCTGCTGATCGTCCTCAACTCGCAGGAAGTCGAGATCAAGTTCCTGTTCGCGACGACGACGGCGCCGCTGATCTTCGCGCTGATCATCGCCGTGCTGCTCGGTTTGATCATCGGCTACATCCTCGGCCGCTACCGGGACCGCGGCATCCGCAAAAGCGGCTGACGCCGGCCCGGCGCGATCAGCTCGAATAGTGGTAGGCCGCTCCGCGAATAGTGGTATCGGCGGGCATTTCTGCCTTTAATTCGGCCAACGCTTGAATAGTGGCATCCGCATCCAGAATTGGTGGTACTCTAAGAAAATTACCACTATTCGAGATGCCTTCTGCCAGATTCAACAGCTTCACCAATCCAGGGCGAACCTTCGGCGGCATGCCTCCGGAAATCGGCGAGCTGCTGCGCCGTGTAGATGTCGGGGCTGGTCGCCAAGAGCTCTACGAGAATCAGCTGCCGGCCCTCCTGCAGCAGCTCGCCCGCCAGACCCGGGTCGAGTCGATTCGCGCGTCCGTGGCGATCGAGGGAGTCGAAGTCGAGCCTGGCCGCGCCGCCAGGTTGCTCGAACCGAACCGGCCGAAATTCCGCGACCGCGACGAGCAGGAGTTCGGCGGCTATGCCGACGCGATCGAAGCGTTGATGCAGCAGAAAGAGTTGACGGTAATCGGCCCTCTCGACCTCCTGACCCTGCATCGCCAGCTATTCAAGTTCACCGAGATCGACGGCGGTCACTGGAAGACCGAGGACAACCTGATCATGAGCCGCGAAGACGTCGGCGGCCCGCGAAGGAAGATCTTCCAGCCGCCTCCGTGGCAAGAGACCGAGGACCGCATGGTCAGCCTCTGCAGCGCTTACGAGTACGCGATCGAAAAGCCCGTTGCTCACAAGCTCGTCGTTCTGGCCGCTTTTATCGTCGACTTGCTTGCGATCCACCCGTTCGAAGACGGCAACGGACGCGTTGCCCGCCTGGCCACCACCCATGAGCTCCTGCGGCTCGACTACGGTGTTGCCCGCTACATCAGCGTTGAGCAGCTGATCTACGACACGAAGAACAGCTACTACACAGCCCTCGAGACCTCACAACAGGGTTGGCTCACCGGCGAGCATGAGATCTGGAGCTGGGTCCGCTACCTGACCACGATCTTGGGCGACGCGTATGACGCCTTTGAAAACCGCGTCGCCGCCGAGCGCGGAGGCCCGAAGATGAGCAAACGCGCCCGCGCCCGCCATTGGGTCGAGACCGCAGCCAACGACCCGTTTCGTTTTCGCGATGCCAAACAGGCACTCCCTGGAATCAGCGAGAAGACGATCCGCAACGAGCTCGACGCGATGAAAACGGAGCGACTGTTGCGACGAGAGGGCTGGGGTGCAGGCGCGAGGTGGTTCAAGGAATCGGTCTAGAGCTTCTCGACCTCGGCCGCGATCTCCTGGGCGGCGGCCTTGGCGTCCGAGAACAGCATCGAGGTGTTGTCGAGGTAGAAGAGGTCGTTGTCGATGCCGGCGAAGCCCGGGCTCATCGAGCGCTTGATCACGATCACCTGCTGGGCCTCGGAGACCTCGATGATCGGCATCCCCGCGATCGGCGAGTCCGGGTCGTTCTTGGCCGCCGGGTTGGTGACGTCGTTGGCGCCGATCACGACGGCGACGTCGGTGCGCGGCATCTCGGGGTTGATGTCCTCCATCTCGCGGAGCTTGTCGTAGGGGACGTCGGCCTCGGCGAGCAGCACGTTCATGTGGCCGGGCATCCGCCCCGCGACCGGGTGGATCGCGTAGTTGACGGTGACGCCGCGCTTGCCGAGCTCGTCGGCCATCTCCTTGACCGCGTGCTGGGCTTGGGCGACGGCCATGCCATAGCCGGGGACGATCACGACCGAGTCGGCATAGGCGAGCGCGATCGCCGCGTCCTGCGCGGTGACGGACTTGTGCGGGCGCTCCTCCGCGTCACCACCGCCGCCGGCGGGCGCGCCGCCGAAGCCGGAGAAGAGGATGTTGCCGATCGAGCGGTTCATCGCCGTCGCCATCTCCATCGTCAGCAGCGTTCCCGAAGAGCCGACGAGGGTTCCGGCGACGATCAGCACGGTGTTGTCGAGCGCGATGCCCGCGGCCGCTGCGGCGAGGCCGGTGAACGCGTTCAGCATCGAGATCACGACCGGCATGTCGGCGCCGCCGATCGGCAGCACGACGAGGTTGCCGAGCACGCCGGCGGCGATCAGCACCGCGATGAACAGCGGCTGGTTGAGGTCATCGCCGCCGTTGTCGATGCCGAGCACGATGCAGCCGGCGACGATCCCGGCGAGCAGCAGGATGTTGACGATCTGCTGGCCGGGCACCTTCAGCGGCTGGGTCGGGATGATGTCCTGGAGCTTGCCGAAGGCGATGTTCGAGCCCCAGAACGAGACCGAGCCGACGACCATCGAGAACAGGGTCGGAATCAGGACGTCAAGGGGGATCGTCTCGCTCGCCTGGATCGCGGTCCGGTACTCGGACCAGGCGATCAGCGCCACGGCGCCGCCGCCGACGCCGTTGTAGAGGGCGACCATCTGCGGCATCGCGGTCATCTGCACCCGTTTCGAGGCGACGACGCCGACGATCGTCCCGGCGCCGATCCCGATCACGATCAGGCCCCAGTTGCCGATCACGTCCTGGGCGAGGGTCGCCGCGACCGCGACCGCCATGCCGACGGCGGCGATCAGGTTGCCGCGCTTGGCCGTCGTCGGGTGGGTGCCCTGGCGGATGCCGAAGATGAACAGCGAGAAGGCGACGATGTAGGCGATGCGGACGATGTCCGAATCGGGGGCGAGCGCTGCGAGGGGAGCGGGGATCACCTAGAGGTCCTCCGGCTTGACGCTCGCGTCGGGCTTTTCTTCCTCGGCCTTCGGCTTCTCCTTGCGCACGAACATGCCCAGCATCCGGTCGGTCACAAGGAAGCCGCCGACCACGTTGATCGTCCCGAAGGCGATCGCGATCGTGCCGATGACCTCGTTGACGATGTTGTCGGAGGCGCCGATCACGATCAGGCCGCCGAGCACGACGATCCCGTGGATCGCGTTGGTCTGAGACATCAGCGGCGTGTGCAGCGTCGTCGGCACCTTCGAGATGACTTCAAAGCCGACGAATGCCGCCAGTACGAAGATTGTTATCTCGGTTACTAGATCCATGGGTTTGGTCGCTGGTCGCTAGTCGCTGGTCGCTGGGGTGGCTTCGGGCTTCGGCTTGGGCTTGCGAGCCTCGGCGTCGCGAACCTCGCCGCCGTGGGTGATGCAGGCGCCGTTGATGATCTCGTCGTCGAAGTCGAGGTTGAGGGCGCCGCCCTCGCCGACCATCAGCTCAACCAGGTTCTGGACGTTCTTGGCGTAGAGCGCCGACGCGTCGCCCGCCATCTCTGAGGGAAGGTTGGTCGGCCCGATCACCTTCACCCCGTTTGGAGTGACGACGGTCTCGTCGGGCTTCGACGGAGCCACGTTGCCGCCGCTGCCCGCGGCCATGTCGACGATCACCGAGCCGGGCGCCATCGCGGCGACGGCCTCGTCGGTGATCAGCAGAGGCGCGTCGCGGCCCGGGATCTGGGCCGTGGTGATGATCACGTCCTGGCGGGCGGCGGCCTTGGACAGCTCGCCGCGAAGCTGCTCGTTCTCCTCGTCGGTCAGCGGCCGCGCGTAGCCGCCCTCGCCCTCGGCGTCCTTGACGGCCTCGACCTCGAGGAAGCGCCCGCCGAGCGACTCGATCTGCTCCTTGACGACGGAGCGCACGTCGAAGCCGGTGACGACGCCGCCGAGGCGCTTGGCGGTGGCGATCGCCTGCAGCCCGGCGACGCCGGCGCCGAGGACCAGAACCTTCGCCGGCGGGATCGTTCCCGCCGCCGTGGTCATCATCGGGAACAGACGGCCCGACTCGCGGGCGGCGATCAGCACCGAGAGATAGCCGCCGAGGTTTGCCTGCGAGGAGAGCGCGTCCATCGACTGGGCGCGGGTGATCCGCGGAATCGCCTCGACCGCAATGCTCGTGACACCGGCCGAGGCCAGCTTCTGAGCCAGCTCGGGGTTGGTCAGCGGCTCGAGGAAGCCGATCAGGACCTGGCCCGAGGAGAGCTTGGCGATCTCCTCGTCGGTGGGCGGCGTGACCTTGGCGACGATCTCGGCCGACCACGGGTCGCCGAGCTCGGCGCCCGCCTCGGCGTACTGGGCGTCGGGGTACGACGCGGCATCGCCGGCGCCGGACTCGACGACGACGCCGATCTCCTTGGCCGTCAGGGCTTTGGCGACGTCGGGCACCATCGCCACCCGTCGCTCCCCCTCAGCCGTCTCTTTGGGAACCGCAATCTTCATTCGTCAGCCGCGGCAGGTTATTGGAATCGGGCGCGAGGCCCCGGCCCCGGTTACGAGGTCCTGCGCCTCAGCGTCAGGGCGCCGAGGGCGAGCGAAAGCAGCGTGGCGCCGATGACGACGGCGACGTCGATCTTGCCTTTGCCGCCGAGCTCGCCGCCCGACGTCACGCGGTCGATCGCGTCGAAGGCGTAGGTGAGGGGCAGTGCGTAGGAAACGGCCTCGAGGGCGGGCGCCATCTTGTCGCGGGCGACAAACAGGCCGCAGAGGAGGAGCTGGGGGAAGATGAAAGCCGGCATGAACTGGACCGCCTGGAACTCGGTCTGGGCGAAGGCGCTGACCGAGAGACCGAGCGCCATGCCGAGCACCGCGTTGGCGACCGCGAGCAGCAGGACCACGAACGTCGAGCCGGCGACGTCGAGCCCGAGCACGCCGAACGCCACGGCCCCGGTGATCAGCGCCTGAACCGTGGCGACGATCGCGAAGGCCAGCCCGTAGCCGAGCAAGATGTCGATCTTGGCGAGCGGCATCGTCATCAGCCGTTCGAGCGTCCCCGTAGTGCGCTCCCGGAGCATTGTGATCGAGGTGACGAGGAACATCGTGATGAACGGGAAGAGGCCGACGAGAGGTCCGCCGATCCGGTCGAACGCCCCCGGGTCCCCGTCGAAGACGTATTTGAGCAGGGTGATCAGCGCCCCCGGCACCACCAGCAGCAGGGCGATCGTCCGCGGATCGCGGCGGAGCTGGGTGAGCACGCGCGCGACGGTGGCGAAGGCGACGCGCGGGCTCAAGGTGCGGCCCCGGCCGCGGATTCGATCAGCCGCAGGAACGCCTTCTCGAGGTCCTGCTCGCCGGTGCGCCGGCGGAGCTCCTCCGGCGTCTCGGTCGCCAGCAGCCGGCCCTCTCGCATCAGCAGCAGGCTGTCGCAGCGCTCGGCCTCGTCCATGACGTGGCTCGAGACCAGCAGCGTCGCGCCCCCGTCAGCGAGCTCGCGAAACGTCTGCCACAGCTCCTCGCGCAGGACGGGATCGAGGCCGACGGTCGGTTCGTCGAGCACCAACAGCTCGGGCTCGCCGAGCAGCGCCGTGGCGAGGGAGACGCGGGCTCGCTGACCGCTCGAGAGGTTCGCCGTGACCCGGTCGGCGTAGCCGCCGAGATCGACCTGGTCGATGACGCTCGCGATCCGCTCCTCGGAGACGCCGAGGATGCGGGCGAAGTACCTGAGGTTCTCGGTGACGCTGAGGTCGTCATAGACCGACGGCGCCTGGGTCACGTAGCCGACACGCGGCCGCAACGGCGGCGAACCCGCCGGCTCCCCCAAGACCTCGACCGTGCCCGCCTCGACGATCTGGACGCCGACGATCGCCCGCATCAGCGTCGACTTGCCGCAGCCGCTGGGGCCGAGCAGACCGGTGATCGTTCGCTCGGGCACGGCGAAGTCGAGCCCGTGCAGGACCGGATTGCCGCCGCGGATCACGCGGAGGCCGCTGACGGTGATTGCGGCCGCAGCGTCAGGCAGAGACGGCACCGGCGCCGGCCATCGCGGCCACGCGCTCGATCGTGTGCCGGCGCTCGTCGGCGCTCACCTGGACCGGGGAGATGATCAGCCGGTCGACGCCGCTGGCGGCGAACTTGGCGAGCCGGTCGGCGACCTCGTCCTCGGAGCCGATCATCGAGGTGACCTCGACCAGCTCGTCGGGGATCGCCGCCATCGCCTCCTCGCGCTTGCCGTCGAGGTAGAGGCCCTGGACCTCGAGCGCCTCCTTCTCGAAACCGAAGCGGCAGGCGAGGTCGACGTAGAAGTTGGTCTCGCGGCTGCCCATGCCGCCGAGGTAGAGGAGGAGGCCCGTGCGCACGATCGCCCGCGCGGCGTCCAGGTCGCCGTCGACGGCGACCTGGACGCTCGGCGATACCTCGAGGTCCTCGCGGCTGCGGCCGCCCTTGGCGAATCCGGCCTCGAGGTGCTCGCCCCAGGTCTCCTCCCACTTGTCGAGCGAGAAGAAGATCGGGATCCAGCCGTCGCAGATCTCGGCGGCCATCTCGACCGACTTGCGGCCGATTGCGCCGACGAAGATGGGGATCTCGCTGCGGACCGGGTGGACGTTGAGCTTCAGCGCCTTGCCCTGGCCGGTGACGCCCTCGCCCTCCATCAACGGCAGCGTGTAGTGCTTGCCCTGGTGCTCGAGCCGTCCTTCCCGGGCGACGATCTCCTTGACGATCTCAATGTATTCGCGGGTGCGGCCCCACGGCTTCGCGTAGGGCACGCCGTACCAGCCCTCCGATACCTGCGGCCCCGAGGGCCCGAAGCCGAACATGAAGCGGCCGCCCGAGAGCGCGTCGATGGTGACGCCGGCCATCGCGGCTGCGGCCGGCTGGCGCGCGGGGACCTGGAGGATCGCGGCCCCGAGATTGACCTTCTCGGTCTTCCCCGCCATGTAGGCGAGCACGCTGACGGCGTCGGAGCCGTAGGACTCGGCCGCCCAGACCGACTCGAAGCCGGCGCGCTCGGCGGCCTGGACCAGCTCCACCGCTTCGTCGCCCTGTGGGCCGATGCCCCAGTAGCCGAGATTGAGACCGAGTTTGAGCGCCATCGGGGGGGCAGCCTATTGACTCGGGGCCCGTCCTGGCGCTGGCAGCGATCGCCCAGCTCGTTACAAGGGGCGCATGCCGCCGTAAGCGATTGCTAATGTCGGGCGCAACTTCTGCCGAACAAAGGGTTAGGGATTACACACATGGCAACGCTCGTAGAAAAATTCAGCAAGGAAGAGATGCTCGCCAAGGCCGAGAAGGCCGAGCAGCGGGCCGCGAAGTACAGCGAGCGACGGGATGGCCTCGAGAAGGTCGGGATGGCCGAAGAGGCGTGTGACGCAGAGAAGGTTCGCCTCGAGTGCGAGGCAACCGCGTTGTACTGGCGCAACCGCGCCGGCCGCCGCTAGCGCCGCCGTCGCCCCGGCTCTTCAAGACCGGTCAGCCGCCTCCTGTATAGATGAGGCGGTGAGCGCCGAGTCACACCCGCAGGGCCTTTCGAGCAAAGAGGCCAAGCGGCGCCTGCGCCACCTCGGCCCGGTCTCCGATCACGCCAGCCGCTCGGCCTCGAGCATCATCGCCGGCAACGTCTTCACGCTGTTCAACGCGATCATCGGCGTCTTCTTCATCGTCGTGCTGTCGCTGGGGTTGTTCGCCGACGCGCTGTTCGGGCTGATCGCGATCATCAACTCCTACATCGGCATCCGCCAGGAGCTGAAGGCGAAGGAGGTCCTCGACCAGCTGGCGCTGCTGGTGGCGCCGAAGGCGAAGGCGGTTCGCGACGGCGAGATCGAAGAGCTGCGCGGCGAGGAGGTCGTGCCCGGCGACCTGATCAGGGTCGAGCCCGGCGACCAGCTCGTCGCCGACGGCGAGGTCGCCGAGTCGCGGGGGCTGACCCTCGACGAGTCGGCTCTCACCGGCGAGCCCGACGGAATCCGCAAGCGCCCGGGCCAGCGGGCGCTCTCGGGCTCGTTCGCGATCTCCGGCTCCGGCTACTACGAGGTCGACGCCGTGCGCGAGGACAGCTACGCCGAGCGGATCGCGGGCGAGGCGCGCACCTTCCGCCACCCGCCGTCGCCGCTGCAGGAGGAGGTAAACGAGGTGCTCAGGTACACCGTCTACCTGATGATCCCGCTCGGGATCGCGCAGATCCTCGCTCTGTTCGCGCGGGCGACGCCGACCGACGAGGCGGCCCAGACCGCCACCGCCGGCCTGATCACGCTGATTCCCGAGGGCCTGGTGCTGCTGATGAGCGTCACCCTCGCCGTCGCCGCGGTTCGCCTCGCGCGGGCGCAGACCCTGGTCCAGCAGGTCGCCGCGACCGAGTCGCTCGCCGCGGTCGACACGATCTGCATCGACAAGACCGGGACCCTGACCAGCGGCGAGCTGAACCTCGTCGGCGTCGAGGCCGCCGACGCCGAGAACCCGGCGCGGGCGCAGGAAGCGCTCTCGCGGTTCGCCGCCAGCGCCGGCGAGCGAAACCGCACGCTGCAGGCGATCGCCGAGACCTACCCCGGACGCCCGCAGAAGGTCGCGGCCGAGGTGCCCTTCTCATCGGAGTGGAAGTGGAGCGGGCTCACCCTCGACGGCGGCGGACCCGGGCGCAGCTACGTGCTCGGGGCCCCCGACGTGCTCGCCGAGGCCGGCGCGCTGACCCTCCCCCCCGCCCTCCAGCAGAACCTCGAGGCCCACACCGCGGCCGGGCGGCGGGTCGTCGCCTTCGGAACCGCGACTGCCCCGCTTCCCGGCGATCCCGCCGCCCAGCCGCCGCCGGCACTGGCGCCGCTGGCGCTGATCGTGCTCGAGGAGACGCTGCGCTCGGACTCGGCGGAGACGATCGAATACATGCGCGAGCAGCACATGGACCTGAAGCTGATCTCGGGCGACGCCGCCTCGACCGTGACCGCGGTCGCCAAGTCGATCGGCATCCCCGACGACGCCGGGGTGATCACCGGCGACGATCTCCCCACCGACGCGCGCGAGCTTGCCCGGGTGGCCGACGAGAACACGATCTTCTGCCGCATCCGCCCCGAGCAGAAGAAGCTGCTGGTCGGAGCGCTGACCGACGCAGGCCACCACACGGCGATGATCGGCGACGGCGTCAACGACGTGCCGGCGCTGAAGCGGGCAAAGCTCGCGGTGGCGATGGGTTCGGGCAGCCAGATCACCAAGGGCGTCGCCGACATCGTCCTGCTCGAGGACCAGTTCTCGCGACTGCCCCGCGCCGTCTCCGAAGGGCGCCGGATCGCGCGCAACATCCACCGGCTCGCCCGCCTCTACCTGACCAAGACCGTCTACGCCGCGGCGCTGATCGCAACGGTCGGCATCGCGGGCTGGGCCTTCCCCTTCCTCCCCCGCCACCTGACCCTCGCCGCTTTCATCACCATCGGCATCCCCTCGTTCGTGCTCGCGCTCGCGCCGAGCGACGGCCCGCTCTACCGCGGCCGGCTGATGCGGGCGCTGGCGGCGTTCGCGGTGCCGGCGGGGCTGGCGATCGCCGCAGGCTCGCTCGCCTCGTTCTTCCTCGTCGACACCGTCTTCGGCGGCTCGCTCGAGGCCGGCAGGACCGCGGCGACGACGACGCTGGTGATCCTCGGCCTCTCGTTCATCCTCCTGCTCGAGCGCGGACCCGGGCGCGAGCACATCGCGATCCAGAGCTACATGCTCGCCCTGGTCGCGGCGCTCGGCGCGCTCTACGCCCTGGCGCTGGCGGCGCCGCCGCTGCGCGACTTCTTCGAGGCTTCACCGTGCTCGGCGGCGGCCAGCTCTTCCTGGCGATGCTCTCCGCCGCCGGCGGCCTGGTCCTCGCGAGCGTGGTTTGGCGACTGCCGGTGGTCGAGCGGCTCGAGGATCCCGAGGCGTAACGCGGCCGTAGGGGATCATTAAGCGATGCGCGATCCCAGACGCCGAACCAAGATCGTCGCGACGCTCGGGCCGGCGACGCGCGAGCCCGAGCGGATCGAGGCCCTGATCGAAGCGGGCGTCGACGTCGTCCGGCTCAACTTCTCGCACGGGACGGCCGCCGAGCACGCCGAGGCCATAAAGCGCATCCGCGCGGCCTCGAAGAAGCTCGGTCGCGAGGTCGGGATCCTCGGCGACCTGCCCGGGCCCAAGCTCCGCCTCGGCGACCTCGAGGACGACGTCGCGGTGCTCCATTCGGGCTCGACCGTGGAGATGAGCGGCGACGACGGCGTCGGCAACGCGGAGCGCCTGCCGATCCAGTTCGCCGGGATCACCCACGCGGTCAACCCCGGCGACCCCGTCTTTCTCGCCGACGGCCGGGTGCGGCTCAAGGTGCTCGAGGTCGCCGGACCGTCGGTCAAGCTCGAGGTCGAGGCCGGGGGCGCGGTCAGCTCGCATCAGGGCGTCAACCTCCCCGGGGCCGACGCCGAATTGCCCGACGCCGGAACCCACGACGAAGAGTGGATCGACTTCGCCTGCGCGAACGAGGTCGACCTGCTCGCCGTGTCGTTCGTGCGCCGCCCGTCCGATCTCGACCAAGTCAGGGAAAAGGTCGAGTCCCACGGCGCCGACATCCCGCTGATCGCCAAGATCGAGAAGCCGCAGGCCGCCGAGCGGGCCGAGGAGATCATCGCGGCGGCGACCGGCGGCATCATGGTCGCCCGCGGCGACCTCGGGGTCGAGCTCCCGGTGGAGGAGGTCCCGGGGACCCAGAAGCGGCTGATCAGGCTCGCCGGGCGGGCATCGAAGCCGGTGATCACCGCGACCCAGATGCTGGCGACGATGGTCAAGGCCTCGCGCCCGACCCGGGCCGAGGTCACCGACGTCGCCAACGCGATCTACGACGGCACCGACGCGGTCATGCTCTCGGAGGAGACCGCGATCGGCGAGCACCCGCTCGAGGCGGTGCGGGTGATGGACCGGATCGCGCGCCGCACCGAAGAGCAGCTCCCCTACGGCGACTGGGTCTTCAACCGGGTCGACACCAGGGACGACGACGTAGCCGAGGCCGTCGCCCAGGTCGCGGTCGCGGCGACCTATCGCCTGCGGCTGGCGGCGATCATCGTGCCGACCGGCTCGGGCCGCACCGCCCGGCTCGTCTCCGCATTCCGGCCGCGCGAGCCGGTGCTCGCCGTCTCCCCCAGCCCGGCGACGGTCCGCCGCATGAACCTCCTCTTCGGAGTCAGCGCCGCGATCGCCGAGCCCTGGACCCGGCTGCGGCAGCTACTCGACGAGTGCGCGCTGCTCGCCCGCGAGCACGGCGTCGCCGAGTCCGGCGACCTGATCGCGATCACGGCGGGGCTGCCCGAGCTCGAGCTCGGGACCAACCTGTTCGAGGTCCACCGGGTTCCTTAGGCGCCGGCGCCCGCGGGCAGGACGAACTGGCTGACGATCAGATTGGCGGCGAGCTTGTCGCCGCGCGTCATCCGCACCTCGATGATGATCGTGCTGCGGCCTACGTGCAGCGGCACGGCCTCGGCGTGGATCTCGTCGCCGAGCCGGCCGGCGCCGAAGACATTCAGCTTGAGCTCGATCGTGGTGAAGTCGGCGCCCTGGGGCAGGTTGGGGAAGGTCACCCAAGCCGCAACCGAGTCACCGAGCGCCGTCCAGACGCCGCCGTGAACGAACTTGCCGGGATGCAGGTGGCGCTCGTCGACGACGATGCGGCCGGTGGCGCGCTCGGCGGAGATCTCGAGCGGCTCGATCGCCATGTCGCCCGGGAAACTCCCGGCGATCAGCTCCGTGACGCTCTCGGGGGTGACGTTTGCGTTGTCGCGCTCGGCCATGGGAAGTGGTGCTCAGCCGCTCAACCCGACGTCACCGAAGGGCTCGTCGCGCTCGCGCACGGCTTCCTTGAAGCCTTCGCTGACGGACTTGCGCACGAACTCGTGCCCCTCGGGCGTATGGCGGGCGACGCCGTCGAAGACGACGCCGAGCGCCTGTGTCGCCGCCAGGCCCTGTGCGTAGAGCGCCTGGTTGACGAGCAGCTTGTGCATCACGAGCTGGTTGATCGGCAGCCGCGCGACGCGCTCGAGCAGCGCCTCGAAAGCGGCGTCGAGCTCGGCGCCCGGATGTGCCTCGCTCGCCAGCCCCCACTCGACCGCGGTCGTGCCGTCGATCGAGTCACCGGTCAGCAGCAGACGCTTGGCCCGGGTCGAGCCCAGCTTGTAGGCCCAGAGCATCGTCGTCGGCACGCCCCAGACCCGCGCCGGCGGGTAGCCGATCTTGGCCTTGTCCTCGGCGACGAACAAGTCCGAGCAGAGCGCCATGTCGGTGCCGCCGGCGACGCAGTAGCCGTGGACCTTGGTGATCACCGGCTTATCGGAGTGGAAGAGGCTCATGAAGCCGCGAACGTTGCGGCTCATCATCTGGAAGTCGGTGATCGGGTCCCAGACCTCGTCGGGGTTGTGGTTTTTGGCGACGACCAGCGGATCGACGGGCGATCCCTCCGGAGCGTCCGCGTCGGAGATGCCCTCCATCTTTCCCTCTGCCGAGGCGACGAGGTCGTAGCCCCCGCAGAAGCCCGAGCCGTTGCCGGCGAGCGCGATCACGTGGACCTCGGGATCGAGGTTGGCGCGCTCGACGCACGCGGCCAGCTCGCGCGGCATCTCGAACGTGATCCCGTTGCCGCGCTCGGGCCGGTCGAGCGTGATCCGCGCGATTCGCCCGTCGACCTCGTAGGTCATCGTGTTCAGCTCGCCCACGGCCGTGACCCTAGTCCACGTGCGCCGGTTGCGAAGATGCCCCGTGGCCAAGGAGTACACGACGATCGAGGCGGCGGGGCACGAGATCAGGGTCTCGAGCCCCTCGAAGATCTTCTTCCCGAAGGGCCGGTCTGGGAAGGGAGGCCTGACCAAGCTCGACCTGGTCGAGTACTACCTCGCGGTCGCCGGCCCGGCGGTGCTCCAGCTCCAGGAGCGACCGGGGACGATGAAGCGCTTCGTCGACGGCGCCTCCGGTGAGTTCTTCTTTCAGAAGCGGGTGCCGAAGAACGCGCCCGAGTGGCTGCAGACCGCGACATTCACCTTTCCCTCGGGGCGCAGCGCGACCGAGCTGGTCGTCAACGACGCCGCCCACCTGGTCTGGGCGGTCAACCTCGGGGTGATCGACTTCAACCCGCACCCCGTGCGCCGCGACGACCTCGACTGCCCCGACGAGCTGCGCGTCGATCTCGACCCGCAGCCGCGCGTGCGCTGGTCGTCGGTGCGCAAGGTGGCGATGTGCGTGCGCGACGTGCTCCACGACCACGGGCTCGAGGGCTGGCCCAAGACCTCGGGCTCGCGCGGCATCCACGTCAACGTGCGGATCAAGCCGCAGTGGGACTACGACGACGTCCGCCGCGCGGCGCTGGCGCTGGCGCGCGAGGTCGAGCGCCGCGTGCCGACGATCGCGACCAGCAAGTGGTGGAAGGAGGAGCGCCACGGCGTCTTCGTCGACTACAACCAGAACGCGCGTGACCGCACCGTCGCCTCAGCCTGGTCCGTGCGCCCCCGCCCCGACGCCCGGGTCTCGACCCCGCTCTCGTGGGAGGAGGTCCCGGATGTGGACCCCGCCGAGTTCACGCTGAAGACGGTCCCCGCGCGGCTGAAGAAGCTCGGCGACCCCCACGCGAAGATCGACGAGAAGCCGGGCTCGATCGACAAGCTGCTCGGCCTCGGCGACGCTCCCTGGCCGCCCCACTTCCGCAAGCAGAAGGGCGAGCCGAAGCGGGTCCAGCCATCCAGGGCGAAAAAGACGTGATCTCGTCACGTTCAGGGTGGATTGGGCGCGGGGCAACCTGCCAGACTCCGGTCATGCCCAGCTGGGAAGAGCGGATCGAAAACGAGTTCCAACTCAACCGAGAGCTGCAGCATCAGCAGTTCGAACTGACTCAAACGCTCGTCTCGAGGAACACCGAGGCGTTCGTCGGCCTTATGGCGACGCTCAAGGATTTCCGTGCCGGCATCGGTGAGTTCAGAGATCGGCTCGATCAGTTGGGCCACCGGCTCGACCAGTTCGGGGACCGCATCGACCAGTTCGGGGGCCGCATCGACCAGTTCGGGGACCGCATCGACCAGTTCGGGGACCGCATCGACGCCTTTGGCGCGACCCTGGACCTCCAGCGCGAGATCCTGCTCCGCTTCCTGGACCGTCTCGACGAAGAGCAGCCGCCGCCCCAGGGCTGAGCTTCAGCTGAGCTGGTCGAAGGTGCAGTCCTTCGGGTCCTTGTCCTCGCGCCAGCGCAGGATCTTCGAGCCGTGGCGGATGCGGCCGTCGGAGACGTGGTCGAAGTTGATCTCGATCGCCAGCTCGGGGCGCAGGGAGTGCCACTCGAGATCGCGGTCGGTGTTCCAGCGGCTCGGGTCGGCCGAGCCGGTCTCGCCGGTCTCGTACGGCGCGAGCTTGGCGACGAGGTCGCGCTTCTCCTTGGCCTTGAGGCCCGAGGTGTGGCCGATCGACCGCAGCGTCTTCCCCTCATAGAGCCCGAGGATCAGCGAGCCCACCGTCCCCTTCTCCTTCCCCGGGCGCCAGCCCATGACCACGACGTCGAGCGTCCGCAACCGCTTGACCTTGATCATCCCGCGGCGCTTGCCGGGCTCGTAAACAGCCTCCTTCTGCTTGGCGACCACCCCCTCGCCCGAGGCCAGCCATTTCTCGGCGCCCTTCGGCGTCTTCGCCATCGGCGTCACCTCGAAGGTCGTGCTCTTGAACTTCGACTTGCCGAGCTTCTCGAGCCGCTCGCGCCGCCTGGCGAACGGCTCACCCGTCCACTTCTTCGAGTCGAGCGCGAGCAGGTCGAAGGCGCGGAAGCGCGCCGGGGTCTCCTTCGCCAGCAGCTTGATCCGCGACTCGGCCGGGTGCAGCCGCGTCTGCAGCGAGTTGAACTCCTCCGCCCCGTCCTTGCCGAGAATGACGAGCTCCCCATCGAGGATCATCTTTCCCTTGGGGAACTTGAGCTCGGGGAAGTAGCGCAGCAGCGGCTTGCCGGTCCGCGACTGGAGGAAGACCTCGCCGCCGTCGATGAAGGCGATCGCGCGGAAGCCGTCGTACTTGGGCTCGTAGACCCACTCCTCGCCCTCGGGGAGGCCGGCCCCGGGCTTGGCCGACTTGGCGAGCTGCGGCTCGATCGGGGGTTTGAGCGGGAGTGCCACGCCCGCCGATCCTAGTATCCGGGTGTGGCCTTCCAGGACTCCGACGTCGCGGTGATCGGCGGCGGCATCGTCGGCCTCGCCACGGCGCGCGAGCTGCTGCGGCGCGACGGCGATCTGAAACTCACGGTGTTCGAGCGCGAGCCCGAGCTGGCGACCGCGCAGACCGGCCACACGAGCGGTGTGATCCACGCCGGCATCTACTACGAGCCGGGATCGCTGAAGGCAAAGCTCTGCGTCGACGGCGCGCGGCGGCTCTACAAATACTGCGCGAAGCGCGGGATCGAGGCAAGGCGCGACGGCAAGCTGATCGTGGCCACAAACGCCTCCGAGCTGCTGCGGCTGAACGAGCTCGAGCGCCGCGCCGAGGCCAACGACGTCCCGGGCGTCCGCCGACTTGCAGCCGAGGAGATCGCCGAGGTCGAACCCCACGCCACCGGCGTCGCCGCCCTGCACTCGAGCGCGACGGGCGTCGTCGACTTCCGCGCGGTCGCCCTGGCACTGGCGGCCGACGTCGCCAAGGCGGGAGGCGCGGTCCATACGGCGGCGGGCGTTCGAGCCCTGATCCCGCGCGCCGAGCGGATCGACCTCGTGACCGACGGAGGCCTGGCGACGGCGCGGCTGGTCGTCAACTGCGCCGGCGCCGGCTCCGACCGGCTGGCGGTCGAGGCCGGCGCCCCGGCCAACCCGCGGATCGTCCCCTTCCGCGGCGGCTACCTCGAGCTGCGGCCTGAGCGTGCCGAGCTCGTCAAAGCCAGCATCTACCCGGTACCGGACCCGCGCCTCCCTTTCCTCGGCCCCCACCTCACCCGGACCTTCGATGGCCGGGTTCTGCTCGGGCCGTCCGCGCTGATGAGCGGCGGCGCCGGCTGGCCCGGCGCCTGGCGAGTCGCTTGGAGGGAGCGGCGGGCGGCGACCCGCGAGCTCTGGCACGCCCTGCGCCCGAGCACCTTCGTCGCCGAGGCGCAACGCATGGTCCCCGAGCTCGAGGCCGCCGACTTCCTCCCCGGCCCCGCCGGCGTCCGCGCTCAGGCCGTCGCCCGCGACGGGACCCTCCTCGACGACTTCGTCCTCCACGAGACCGAGCGCGCCCTTCACGTCCGCAACGCCCCCTCACCCGCCGCGACCTCCTCGCCGGCGCTGGCGCGGCTGATCGCCGACAGGGCCGAACGGCTGCTGTAAGAGCAGGCGCCGCTAGTCTCAGCGCATCGAAGCCGCCGAGACAGTCGAGAAGCCTGAAGCGGGCGACCAGCCCTCGTCCTTCTCGAAGTCGCTCTTCCTCGGCGAGATCCACGACGACCTGGTCTTCCCCTTCCCGAGGCCCGACGACGCCGAGCAGGAGAAGATCCGCGGGCTGATCGGCTCGCTGCGCTCCTACTGCTCCGAGCACTACGACCCGCGCGCGGTCGAGGAGCAGCGCTGGGTCGGCGACGAGACGATCGCGGCGCTCGGCGAGCGCGGCATCCTCGGGCTCTACGTCGACGAGCGCTACGGCGGCCAGGGCCTCTCGCAGACCGGCTACTCGCGGGTCTTCGAGGCGATCGGCCAGATCGACGGCACGCTGGCGATCGTCCTCGGCGTCCACCAGTCGATCGGCTTCAAGGGCATCCACATGTTCGGCACCGACGAACAAAAGGAGAGGTTCCTGCCGGATCTGGCGTCGGGCCGCAAGCTCGCCGGCTTCGCGCTGACCGAGCCCAACGCGGGATCGGACGCCTACAACATCGAATCGCGGGCGGTCCGTCAGAGCGACGGCTCTTGGGTTCTCAACGGCGAGAAGCGCTTCATCGGCAACGGCTCCAAGGGCTCGGTCTTCACCGCCTTCGCTCGCTGCGAGGTCGACGGCTCCGACCGCCACATCGCGCTGATCCTCGAGAAGGGAATGGAGGGCTTCGAGGTCGGCGAGCGCTTCGACACGATGGGGCTGCGCGGCAACGACCTGCGCCGCCTCTACTTCAAGGACGTCCGCGTGCCGCCCGAGAACGTGCTCGGCGAGCCCGGCGAGGGCTTCCGGATCGCGATGCAGATCCTCAACAACGGGCGCATCGGGCTCGGCACGGGATCGGTCGGTGCCGCCAAGGAGCTGCTCGACCTCGTCATCCCCTACCTCAAGGAGCGCCGGCAGTTCGGCCGCCCGCTCGCCGAGTTCGAGCTGGTCCAGGACAAGATCGGCTGGCTCGTCTCCTACCTCTTCGGGCTCGAGTCGATGTGCTACCTGACCTGCGGCCTGGTCGATTCCGGGGTAGAGGACTACTCGCTCGAGTCGGCGATGTGCAAGGTCTCGGGGACGGAGTTCCTCTGGTACGCGGCCAACCGGGTGCTGCAGCTGCGCGGCGGCGGCGGCTACATGCGCGACGAGCCCTACGAGAAGATCCTCCGCGACATCCGCATCTTTCCGATCTTCGAGGGCGCCAACGACGTGATGCGCTCGTTCATCGCCCTCGGCGGCTTCAAGCCGCTCGGCGAGCGGCTCGAAGAGCTCGGCGACATCGGGCTCTCGGACCCGATCCGCTCGATCGGGGTGCTGATCGACTTCGCCGCCGAGAGGGCGAAGCGCGAGGTCCGTCCCGACCGCGTGCGCAACGCCCACCCCGAGCTATCGAAGCACGCCGACTCGGTCTCCGACCAGGTCAAGCGCCTGCGCGACTCATCCGAGAAGCTGCTGCGCGAGCACAAGAAGGGCATCGTCGATGCCGAGTTCGCCCACAAGCGGATCGCCGACAACGCCTGCGACATCTACGCCCAGTTCGCGCTGATGTCGCGGGTCGGCCACCTCTTCTCAGAGCAGGGCGTCGAGGCCTCGGGCCAGGAGCGGTTCATCGCCGACACCTTCTGCGAGCGGGCCGCGCACCGGGTCAACTCGCGCTTCGATCAGCTCGACGACAACGACGATGAGCGAATGTCCTCGATCGCGAAGCTGACCTACAAGCGCGGCGCCTACGGCTACGCGCTGTTCGAGGATTGATCAGACCTCAACCTGCGGCACCGAGAGGTGGCTGAGCGTTACCGAGTTGGCGCGGTCGAAGGCGATGCGGGCGAGCGCGGCGCCGAGAAGCCCCGAGACGCCGGCCATCACCAGCGCCGCTCGCGGGTCGAGCGCGTCCGCAAGCAGACCGGCGAGCGGCGCCCCGATCGGCGTTGAGCCGAGGAAGACCACCGAGTAGAGGGCCATCACGCGGCCGCGCATGGAGGGCTCGGCCGCGAGTTGCAGGCCGGAGTTGATAGCTCGCCGCCAGGGTTACGGTCGAGGCGCCGAGCGGCACCACGGCGAGCGTCGCGAGGGCAAGGGTCGGCGCGGCGGAGGCGACGAGCGAAAAGGCGCCGAACGCCGCCGCCGCCGCGACCAGCAGCGAGGAGCTGACCCGGCTACGGGCGCCGGTGGTCAGGGCCCCGACGATCGCGCCGACTCCCATCGCGCTGACCAGCAGCGCGTAGCCTGTCGCCCCGGCGCCGTAGGAGTCCTCGGCGAGCAGCGGCAGCACCGCCTGGAAGTTGAAGCCGAAGGTGCCGACGATCGCCATCAGCGCAAGCGGCACCCAGAGCGCCGGCGAGCGGCGCACATGGGCGAGGCCCTCGCGGATCGCGCCCGGCCGGCGCGAGACCGGCTTCGGCGGGCGCAGCGCGGCGACGTCCATGCCGGCGAGGGCGACGATCATCACCCCGAAGCTGAGCGCGTTGAGCGCGAAGCAGGGCGCCGTGCCGACGGTCGCGATCAGGATCCCGGCGATCGCCGGGCCGGCCACGCGCGAGGAGTGGACGAGGACGCTGTTGAGGCTGACCGCGTTGACAACGCGGTCACGGCCGACGATCTCCGAGACGAAGGCCTGGCGGGTCGGGTAGTCGACGGCGTTGACGGCGCCTCGGAAGAGGACGACGGCGAAGACGGCGGCGGTCGGCACCGGGCCCGCGATCGCGAGGCCGAGCAGGACCAGCGGGCCGACAGTGTGCAGCGACTGGGTCAGCAGCAGCAGGCGTCGCTTGTTGTGCTGATCGGCGATCGCCCCGCCCCACGCTCCGAACAGGAGCATCGGCAGGAACTGGAGCCCGGCGGTGATGCCGACGGCCAGGCCGCTGCCGGTGATGGTGAGCACCAGCCACATCTCGGCGACGTTCTGCATCCAGTTGCCGCTGATCGAGGCGAGCTGGCCGGCGAAGTAGCGCCGGTAGTTGGGGACCTTGAGGCTGTCGAAGGAGCGGCCCAGGGCTTCAGTCACGGTCGCCTTCGAGTAGCCGCTCCAGCACGTCGGCGGCTCGCTCAAGGGCGTGTGCGTCGTCGGCGTCGAGTTCGTGAAGTCTGCTCGCGAGGTAGGCGGTCTTGCGCTCGCGCACCCGGCGCAGCAGCGCCGTGCCATCGGGGGTGAGGCTGACCAGGGCGCAGCGGCGGTCGTCCGGATTGGCGGTCCGCTCGGCGAGTCCGGCGTCCGCCAGCCGGGCAATCACCTTGGTCGCGGTCGGGCGCTTGATCTGCTCACGCTCGGCGAGCTCGCTCGGCGAGAGCGGGCCATGGCGCTCGAGCGTGGTGAGGGCGGCGACCTGCGAGGGGCTGTAGCCCTCGCTCCCCTCCTGGCGCAGCCGGCGCGCGGTGCGGGTAATCGCCAGCCGTAACCGTGCGGCTAGCTCCGAATCGACCTCTGTCCTCGTTGGGCTCAAGTGATTTGCCTCGCTAATTAGCTTAGCAAACCACTCTACTAATCTAGTCCGAGTGGCCCTTGCCCCGTGAGCCCGGCGGCGGCTTGACCGGCGTCGAGTGCCCCTTGGCCTTGCCGTCGGAGCTCGACCCGCCGCTCGACTTCGTCTGCCCGGGCGCGTTCTCGGAGTTGCCCGGTGCGCCGCCACCCTGGCCGTAGGCGTTGCCGTTGGGGACGCCGGGCTGCTTGTCATGGCCCTCGGCCCTGCCCCGAGCCTTGTCCTTCCGGTGGCCCTTGGCCTTGTGCTTGCCGTTGTCGGAGCCGGGGCTCGTGGCATCGCCCTGGCCCGCAGGCTCCGAAGTCGGCCGCGCCGGCGCGGGGGCCTTGTGGTCGGCGGCCTGGTTGGGCAGATCGACGCCGGCCTTCTCGAAGACCGAGTCGACCGGACCGGGAAGCTTGACGCCGGCGACGGCGAGTCCCGCCGTGCCGACCAGGATCGCTCCGGTCGCGAACGCGATTCGCGCCGGTAGCGGCAGGCGGCGGGCCGGAGCCCTCCGTGGCCGCGCGGGGGTCCTCCCCGGACTGGCGGCGCGGGCCTCGGCGGCGACCAGGCGAACCAGATCGGCCTCGAGGCGAGAATCGAGGGGCCGCACGAATTCCGTGCGCACCGCCTCGGCAAAGGCGTTCGTGTGCGAACTCATCTCACCCTCGGAAGCGCCGTTACCGCTCATAGGGTTACTCCCCTTCGCTGCAGCTCACGCTCGACGGCGGCGAGCCCGCGCCGCTGGAGCGCCTTGACCGCGCCCTGGCGCTTGCCGACCGCCTTCGCGACCTCGGCCACGGTCAAATCTCCGAGGATGCGCAGGGTCAAAACCGCGCGCTGGTCGGGTGACAGCGCGTCGAGAATCTCGCGCACCTCATCGCCGCCGATGCGGGCGATGGCCTCGGTCGCGACGTCGTCGGCGACCTCGGGACGCTCGGGCTCGGGCGGCTCGGCGACGGGGTCGGCCGGGCGCCGCGCGGCGCTGCGCTGGGCGTCGATCAGCCGGTGGTGGGCGATCGAGAAGACCCAGGCGCGAAACCCGCGCTCGTCGCCGTCGAAGCGCCCTAGATCGCGGGCCACCTGGAGGAACGTCTCCGAGAGCACGTCCTCGGGCTCGTTGGCGCCGTTCGCACGCAGGTAGCCGAGGACGATCGGCGCGAGGCCGCGGAAGACCTGCGACCACGCGGCCTCTTCGCCGGCGCGGCACTGCTCGATCGTCTGCTCGAAAGGCGGCTCGACCATGCGACGAGGTTAGGGCGGCGCGCGCCCTGCGCGCCTCGCTCGCCGGTTTCGCAGCGCCTTCCTGATTCGCGAAGCGAGCAGGAGGACGAGCGTGATCCCGATCGCCAGCAGCACGCTGACGACCGAGACCGCGAGCAGCGGGTGGGTGATCGCGAGACTCGTGACCGAACCGGCCGGGAAGTCCTCGACCATGCTGGCGATGAAGTTGGTGGCCGGCTCGGGCGAGACATTGATACCGAGCCGCACCCCCGCCTTGATCCCATGACTGACGAGCGCGGTCGAGGTCGCGCCGCCGACCGCTGCCACCTGATGCGCGGCCTGGTCGGCGTCGGCGAACTGGATCCCGAGCAGACTCGCGATCACCGGGCGAATCACGGTGTGGACGGTGTCCCAGAGGCTGTTGACGTAGGGCACCTTGTCGACCGCGAACTCGATCCCGGTCATGACCGCCGAGCCGACCAGCACCGGGTTCGTCGTCAGCTCGTTCGGTACGTCACCGACCCCGGCGCGGCGAGCAGGCAGAGCAGCAGCGTCGTCGCATAGGCGTTGAGCCCCGATGCGTAGCCAATGCTGATTGTGGTGGCGGTGAGGTCCAGCTAGTTGAGGCGCTCGACGATCATCGCTTCGCCCTGGCCCCCGGCGACGCACATGGTCTCGAGGCCGACCTGGTGATCGTCGGTCTCCATCACGTTCAGCAGCGTGCCCATGATCCGGGCGCCGGTCATGCCGAACGGGTGCCCGAGGGCGATCGCACCGCCGTGGGTGTTCATCTTCTCGAGCGGGATGTCGCACTCGGCCATGATCGGGATCACCTGGGCGGCGAACGCCTCGTTGAGCTCGACCACGTCCACGTCGCCGATCTTCATGCCCGAACGCTCGAGCACGGTCTTGATCGCGCCGATCGGGGCGACGCCCATGTACTCGGGCTCGTTGCCGTGGGTGGCGGCGGTGACGATCTTGGCCCGGGGCTCGAGGCCGAGCTCCTTCGCGCGCTCGTCACTCATCACCAGCACCGCGGCGGCGCCGTCGTTGAGCGGGCAGGAGTTGCCGGCGGTCACGCCGCCGCCACCGAATGCCTCGTCGAGCTCGGAGAGCTTCTCGAGGGTCGAGCTGGCCCGGGGGCCATCGTCCTTGGCGACCTCGTTGCCGTCCTGGTCCTTCACCGGGACGATCTCGCGGTCGAAGAAGCCGTCCTCCTGGGACTGGACCGCAAGCTCCTGGGAGCGCTGCGCGTACTTGTCCATGTCGGCGCGGCTGACCTCGTACTTCTTGGCGACGTTGACCGCCGTCAGCCCCATCTCGATGTAGGCGTTGGGCTGGCCGTCGTTGCCCTGCAGCTTGGTGTTCTGGTCGGGGGCGCCGGCGGGCTCGGTGCGCTCGTTGTAGCGGCTGACCCATTCGACGCCGGAGGCGATGTAGGTGTCGCCCTGGCCGGCGACGATCGAGTTGGCGGCGTGGCGAATCGCGTCGAGGCTCGAGGCGCAGTAGCGCGACATCGTCACCCCGGTCGTCTCCTGCGGAAGCTTCTCCGACAGCAGCACGGCGATCCGCCCGATGTTGAACGCCTGCAGGCCCTGCGGCATGCCGCAGCCCATGAACACCTCGTTGACCGTCGCCGGGTCGACGCCGGGGTTGCGCTCGAGCAGCTGGTCGATGACATAGGCGGCGGTCTCGTCCGGGCGCAGCTGGGCCAGCGAGCCCTTGAAGGCGCGGCCGATGGGCGTGCGGACGGTATCGACGATCACTGCTTCGGGCATGACTTTGAGGCCTCCTTAGGGGGTGGGGGCGGCAGTATAGGATTTGGCCGATGGCAGAGAGGAAGCCGAAGCCTGCCGCGAAGGCAGCCTCGAAGAGGAAGCCGGCGGCGAAGAAGGTCGCCGCCGCCAAGGGCGCGGCGAAGAAGCCGCCGCCCGACCTGCCGGGCCGCATCGACGGCCTCCGCGGCTGGCTCGACCAGATCGAGCGCCGCCAGAGCCGCATGACCTACATCATGGTCGCGGGCGTGCTGATCGCGCTCGCGACCGCCGGCGTCGCCCTCTACCTGGCGGTGACGACAAACCAGGACGCGGTGACCAAGGGCGACTTCGACGACCTCTCAGAGGAGGTCTCCCAGGTCCGGACCCAGGCCCAATCTGACACCCAGGCGCAGGTCAAGGCGCTCAGCGACCAGATCACCGCGCTCCAGAGGCGCGTGGCGGCGGCCGAGGTCACCGCCCAGCAGGCAAAAACGGCGGCCCAGCAGCCCGCGAACACCCTGCCGAGCCTGACGCCGACCACGCCGGCGCCGACCACGCCCGACGACACGGGCGGCAGCGGCAACAAGAACCCCTAGATGATTAGTTCCACGGCAGCGTGCGGGGTCGTGGAACTACTCATCTAGCGACGTCAGTCCGTTCTCAATGGTGGACGGGCGCTACGGAGCGACCTTGTACTCGTATCATTTGCCACCAGGGAACCGCGCGCTTGTCCGCGTACTGGTCTACGGTCGGTTGGTGACCTACCCCACCCTGGCGAAAGAGAGGTTGCTGAATGCCTGAGGGTTATTGCGTCAAAGAACGCAAGAAGGTGGAGATCAAGGATCCGCAGCAGGTGACCATGAAGAACGGTCGCCCCGCGATCCAGGGCACGTGCCCTGACTGCGGCACGAAGATCTTCAAGATCGGCAAGCTCGACGGCTGATTACGGGACTCCGCCCGCCCTGCGGCCAGCGGGGGCGGGCGGTACCCGTTGACGCAGCTCGCTCAGCAGGCGCGCGGCGAGTGCGCCGGGCTCCTCACCGGGTGTGAGGCCTCCCTTGGCGGGCTCAAAGAAGCGGATTCGCACCCTCGGACGCCGGGGGAAGCGCACATAGTCGGTCGCCCCCTCGATCGAGCAGAGCACGATCCGCGCCTCGGGGCACGCCCGGGCGAGCCGGCCGACGCCGCTGCGCGGGCGCAGCGCCTCGCCGCGCGAGAGCTTGCCTTCCACGAAGACGCAGACCGCCTCCCCCTCGCGCAGCCTGGCGCCCGCCTCGTCGAGAGCGCCGGCGTCGCCCGATCCGCGCTCGATCGGGATCTGGCCGAGCGCGTAGAGCACCGGCCCCAGCCCGGGGATCTTCCAGAGGTTGGCGCGGGCCAGGAACCGCAGGCGCCGCCGGCCGCGCAGCGCGAGGCCGATCGCGACCGGATCCCACTGGCTGTCGTGGTTGGGGACGATCAGCAGGGGCCCGGTCTCGGGCACGCGCTCGAGGCCTTCGGCGCGGACCCTCCCCCACCAGTAGCTCGGCATCAGCAGCCAGGCGATCAGGTCGTAGAACACGGCCGGCGGAACCTAGATGATTAGTTCCACGGCAGCGTGCGCCTGGGGCGCGCGTGGCCGAGCAGATCGAGGACGCAGGGCGCAGCCTGTGCCGGGGGCACAGGCAAGCCCGAGGACGAAGAGATGCGAAGCGCCACGCGCGGTCCAGGCGTGCGGGGTCGTGGAACTACTCATCTAGCCGGTCGGCAATCCCGCTCTGTGCCCGGCCCGTATAGAAGGCAGAAAAGTGTCGATCGGGGGAGGGATTGATCCTGCCCCCGAAGAGGCTCCTGCCGACCGGAGGAGGTATTGCCATGTTCAGAGGATCAAAGCCCGCAGTCTGGCTCGCAGTAGGCGCCGTCGCCGCCGTGCCGCTCGTCGCCGCCGGGTGCGGCTCGAGCGACGACGAGAGCGATTCGACCTCCTCGGGCACCTCCTCGGGCGAGTCGACGACCGCCGCGGCGACCGGCCCCGGCGGCACGGTCAAGGTCAGCCTCACCGACTTCAAGTTCAACCCCGCCGATCCGACCGTGAAATCCGGCGACGTCACCTTCGACGCCACCAACGACGGCCAGACCGTCCACTCGATCGAGGTCGAGGGGCCCGGCGAGGAGTCAGAGCTGCCCGAGGATCTGCAGCCCGGTCAGTCGGGCAAGCTGACCGTGAACCTGCCCCCGGGCACCTATGAGTGGTACTGCCCGATCGGCAACCACAAGGATCTCGGCATGGAAGGCGAGATCACCGTTCAGTGACATAAGCCGCCGCCTCCGAGTCCTGTGACCTACGTCACACTTGCGCGGTCGCGCTTCGGTGCGAAAATGCCGATTGCTACGAGGAGAGGAGGTATTTGCGACTAACCATGAACAGCGCGCAGCGACCGCTCGAGCTGATCCTTGCTCGCAATCTCCTCACCAGCCTCTCGACTCCGGCGTTTCTCGCCGACGAGGACGGCGCCCTCGTCTTCTACAACGAGGCAGCCGGCGCCCTGCTCGGGATGTCGTTCGAGGAATCCGGCAAGCTCGCCCCCGGCGAATGGAGCACGATGGTCGGCCCCTTCGACGGCAACGGCAAGCCGATCGGGCTCGAGGAGCTGCCGGTCACCCAGGCTCTGCGCGACGGCCGGCCCTTCCACGGCGAGTACACGATCCGCTCGACCAGCGGCAGCGAGCGCGAGGTCGAGGTGTCGGCGCTGCCGATCGTCGCGGCGGAGGCGCGCCGGGGGGCGATCGTCGTCTTCTGGTCCAAGGACGGAGCCGCCTGAGATGAGGCTCAAGGTCTGGGGAGCGAGAGGATCGGTGCCCGCCCCGGGGCCGGAGATGAACCGCTACGGCGGCAACACATCCTGCGTCCAGCTCACCCTCTCCGACGGCACCGAGCTGATCCTCGACGCCGGCACCGGCATCCGCAGCCTCGGCATCGCCCTCACCGCCGACCCGCCCAAGGTCAACATCCTCCTCACCCACCTCCACCTCGATCACATCCAGGGCCTGATGTTCTTCCCGCCGTGCTTCCGCTCGGAGGCCGAGATCACGATCTGGGGCCCGGCGTCGCCCGAGGCGTCGCTCGAGGACCGGATCGCGCGCTACATCTCGGCGCCGCTGTCGCCGGTCGAGGTCCGCGAGCTTCCCTGCGACGTCTCCTTCCTCGACACGCCGGCCAGCGAGTGGCAGCTCGGCCCGGCGACGATCCGCGCCGAGTCGGTGACCCACCGCGGGCCGACGCTTGGCTACCGGATCACCGAGGGCGACACCTCGGTCGCATACATACCCGACCACGAGCCGGGACTCGGCGCCGACATCGCCGCGCTCGACCCCGAGTGGATCTCGGGCTACGACCTCGCCCGCGGCGCCGACCTCTTGATCCACGACTGCCAGTACACCGACGCGGAGTACCCCGAGCACGTCGGCTGGGGCCACTCGCGAGTCACCGACACCGTCACCTTTGCCCGGAGGGTCGAAGCACAACGGCTGATGCTCTTCCACCACGACCCGATGCACGCCGACGACTTCCTCGACGGCGTCCGCGATCAGGCAATCGAGCGCTGGCGCGCCCTGGGCGGCGCCAACGCGGCGATCGAGCTGGCCGCCGAGCGGCGCGAGATCGAGGTCGGGGCGGTCCCCGCGCCGGTTCCGGTCAGCTAGATCGCCGGCCGGCGGTCAGCCCAGGGGCGCGCGGATTCGAGCTGTGCCGCGAGCGAGAGCAGCGTCGCCTCGTCATCGGTGCGGCCGACGAGCATCATCCCGATCGGCAGCCCGCCGGCGCTGAAACCCGCCGGGATCGAAGCGGCCGGCTGGCCGGTGTGGTTCCAGACCGGTGTGTAGGGATACGTGCGGCTCATGCTCAGCAGGCACCGGAGGGCGCCCTTGCCGTCCCAGTTGCCGATCTCGACCGCGGGCTCGCCCGTCGTCGGGGTGAGCAGCACGTCGTTGTCGGAGAAAAGCCGTGCGAGGCGCGCCCTGTCGGCCTCCTCCCCCTCGCCCCTGGCCTTGGCCAGCGCCCTCTTCGAGACCAGCATCTTCCCGAGCCGCGCGAAGCCGCGGGTCCGCGGCTCGAGCCGGTCCTTGTTGGGCACCGTCGCCTCCTCGTCGCGGATGCCGGCCAGGTACTTGGCGATCACGCGGTTGCCCATCGTCTGGCCGAAGTCGACTTTGACCTCGGTGGTCTCGTGCCCGAGCGAGGAGAGCAGCTCGACCGTCTCGTCGAAGGCTCGCTCGACGTCGGCGCTGAAGTGGGGCGGGACGACCCCGCGGATCGGCTTGCTCGAACAGGCGATGCGCAGATTCCCGGGGCCACTCGCCGCCGCGCCCGCGAACGGCCGCTCGGGCGCCGGCGGCGCCGTCGCCATCTGCTCGCCCGAGGTCGCGACGTCGAGCAGCAGCGCGGTGTCGAGCACCGTCCGGGTCACGAACCCGTAGACCGACATCCCGTGCCAGTGCTCGGTCAGCGGCGCGAGGGTCACGCGGTCGCGCTGCGGCTTCATCCCGAACAGGCCGCAATTGGCCGAGGGGATGCGGATCGAGCCCGCCCCGTCTGAGGCGTGCGCGGCGCCGACGAGGCCGGCGGCAACCGCGGCCGCCGAGCCGCCGCTCGAGCCGCCCGTCGTCCGCGAGGTGTCCCACGGGTTGCGGGTGATGCCCCAGGTCTTGGTCTCGGTGAATCCGACGATCGCGAGCTCGGGAAGCGTGGTCTTGCCGATGATCACCGCCCCCGCTGCGCGCAGGCGCTGGACCAGCCCCGCGTCCTCGGTCGCCGGCTCCTCGAAGCAGCCCGTGCCGTAGGAGGTCACGTAGCCGGCGATGTCGATGTTGTCCTTGATCGCGATCGGCACCCCGAGCAAGGGCGCCTGCTCGCCGCGGTCGCGGCGAGCGTCGGCGGCGTCCGCCTCGGCCAGCGCCGGCTCGCTGAAGACGGCGTTGAAGGCGTTGATCTCGGGGTTGATCCGCTCGATCCGCCCGAGGTAGAGCTCGACCAGCTCGCGCGAGCTGACCTGCCCCGAGCGGATCAGCTCGGCCTGTCGGGCGACTCCGGCGAAGGCGAGGTCCGTCGGGTCCATGGTGCGGACCCTATTTGCTACAGACGCCAGCCCTCGGCGTCGAGCGTCTCCTCGGCGGCGCGCTCGCCCGAGCGCACGGCGCCGTCCATGTACCCGCACCAGATCGTCGAAGTCTCCGAGCCGGCCCAGTGAACCCGCCCCGCGGGCTGGCGCATCGCCTCGCCGTAGGCGCTGAGAGCCCCGGGCGAGGGCGAGCAGACCGGGCCCCCGCGGGTCCACTCCTCCTCGGACCAGGCCTGCTCGAGGTAGATCGCGGGTTGGCGCGCCTTCTCGCCGAACAGCGCGGCGAAGCAGTCGAGCACGGCCGCCTTGCGCTCGGCCTCGGGGCGGCGGGCGTGCTCGACGGCGTCGGCGCCGGCGATGAAGCCGAGCATCACCCCGCGCGAGCCGTCGGGCGGCGAGTTGTCGAAGGTCGTCGTCACCGGCCCGGCATCGGTCACCGCCTGCCCGGTGAGCCCGTCCTCGCGCCAGAACGGCGTCGGATAGACGGCGGCGCACTTGGTGAGGACCCCGTGCGCCATCCGCTGCAGGAGCTGGTCGCGGCGGCCGCCGAGAGCCGGCGTGTAGGCGATCCGCGCCGCGAGCGGCGGCGGCACCGCGACGATCGCCCGCCGCGCCCGCAGCTCGGTGCCGGCGGCGGTCACGCTCACACCCGAGGCGTCCTGAGCGACTCGGGTCACGGGCGCGGAGAGCGCGACCGCGTCGCCGAGCTCGTCCGCCATGCGCAGCGACAGCTCCTGCGATCCGCCGACGAGGCGGTCCTGCTGGGCGCCGCCCTCGGTGTCGATCAGCATGTCGAAGCTGCCCGCCGAGCTGACGTAGAACAGCATCCAGAGCAGCGACTGCTCCGCCGCGCTGGTTCCCATGACGGTGCCGATCGCGATCTCGAGCACGGCCCTCGCCTTCTTCGTCCGCGTGATCTCCTCGATCCAGGTTCGCAGCGTCTTCGAGTCGTACTCGTGCGCCTTGCGCGCCAGCCACGGCGCCCCGGCGGGGACCTCGGCCGAGAGCTTCTTCAGCTTGCGCCGGGCGCGATCGAGGTCGAACAGAACGTGCGGCGCCAGCTTCGGGATCGTGCCCTTGTAGCGGCGCTGGTTGCCGCCGAGGTCGAGCAGGCTGCGGCCCTCGTAATAGGTCGGGAAGGTGTCGACGCCGAGGTCTTGCGCGAGGGCGAGGACGCGGTCCTGGGTCGGCCCGACCCACTGGCCGCCCATCTCGACCACGTTGCCGTCGCCGATCGAGGCGTTGAGGGTTCGGCCTCCGACCCGGTCGCGGGCCTCGACGACCCGCACGCTGCGTCCCGCCGCGGCAAGCTCGCGGGCCGCGGTCAGGCCCGCCAGTCCGGCGCCGACGACGATCACGTCGGTTTCGAGTTTGTTCTGCGCCTCCATGCGCCGCCGCAACCTATCGACCGAGTGGCTGCGGACCGCAACTCCCCCAGCGGCTGCCGTGTTTCACGGACACACAATTGATCCTGGAGGGATTCGGATGCACGCGAAGATCAAGGTGGGACTGTTCACGGCGCTGGCGATCCTCGCCGTCTCGGCCACTTCGGCCGTGGCGGCGACGATCGTCGGCACCGACGACCCGGACAATCTGTTCGGGACCCCGCAGGCGGACCAGATCTCCGCCAAGGCGGGAGACGACACGGTAATCGCGATGGCGGGCAACGACGTTGTCCAGGGCGAGGCCGGCAACGACCGGATCGACACCGGGCCCGGCAACGACCAGGTCTCCGGTGGCACCGAGAACGACACGATCGACACGGGTCGCGGCAACGACGTCGCCTTCGGCGAGGCCGGCAACGACCTGATCGCAGGGCGCGAGGGCAACGACCTCGTGCGCGGTCGCGAGGGCGACGACATCGTCCGCGGCGGTCGCGGCGCCGATTTCGTCTTCGCCGGTCCCGGCGTCGACGTGACCTTCGGCGGTCCCGGCCCGGACATCATGTTCGCGCTGGCGCAGACCGACGCGGCGCTGCCGGGCGGCGACGAGGTCCACGGCGGTCGCGAGAACGACCGGATTCACGTCAACGACGGCGAAACCGACACGGTCGACTGCGGCCGCGGCAGGCGGGACGTCGTCTTCGTCGATCCGGCGAACCTCGACCAGGTGGCGGACAACTGCGAAGTATTGATTCGCAGGGCCCCGTCGCCGGTCGAGTCGCAGCAAGAGGGCGGCGCGTAGAGAGAGCGGCGTCGTGAGAGAGGAGCGAGAGGGGCCCTGCGGGGCCCCTCTCGCGTCAGCGCTTGATGATCTCCGACTCGCAGGCCGGCTGGTCGAGCAGCTTCTCGATCGTCTGCGTGTCGATGATCCGCCCGAAGAAGAAGTCGGAGTCGAGGTTGTTGGCGCTGCAGCCGTTGCCGCGGAAGACCCAGCTGCCGTCGGGGCCGAAGTAGCGCGAGCGCTGGCCGTCGACGGTCACGTGGGGGTCGGCGATCGTGGCGGGCAGAACCCTCGAGCGGCGCGAGGCAGCGCGCGCCGCTCACTCGGCGAGCAGCTTCGCCTTCTCCTTCTCGAACTCGGCCTCGGTCAATGCTCCGGACCGGCGCAGCCTGTTGAGCCGGTCGATCTTGTCGAGGGCGTCGCCTCCCCCACCGCCGCGCGACGGCGTGACCCTGCGCCAGCCGGCGCTCGCGGTGCCCGCCGCCGAGCCGGCGCTCGAGCGCAGGCTGTCGAGCAGCCCGCCCTCGGCGGTCGGCGCAGGTCCCGAGGGCGACGAGGACTTGGACGATCCCTCGCCTCGGCCGCCGAAGAACCCCCAGAGGGCGAAGATGATCGCCGGGATGCCCATGACCAGGAAGGTGATGCCGACGATGATCCCGCCGAGCTTGCCGCCGGCTGAGGCGTCGATCTGGGAATCGGTCAACGATGCATACAGCGACGCGGCCCCAGTGCCCGCGAAGAACAGGCCCCAGGCGAAAGCGCCCCAGCTGAAGGTGTTGCGCAGTGAGCTCTTGTGTCCCGGGCGCTCGCCGCGGAAGGCGAAGATCGCGGCGCCGAGGAGGCCGGCGAAGATCGAGCCGACGAGCAGCCCGATGTCGGCGCCGACCCCGGACGGGCACGGCCGCGCGATCTCATACGGCGTGTTGCCCGACGCGCAGGTGCCGACCTCGAGCAGCTGGATCAGCGCGTAGTTGAAGGCGACGACCGAGGCGAGGAAGAGCGCCGCTCCGAGGAACGTCTTCAGATAGAAGCCCACGGGTTGGAGCCTAGCTCCCGGGCGTGGGTGAAAGCGCCTTGCGGACCAGCTCCGAGTCGCGCTCGTAGTTGAGCAGTCCCTCGGCCTCGCCGGCGTCGACCCAGCGCACCTCGTCGACCTCGTTGTTGGGGCTGAACTCGCCCTCGATCGCCGTCATCCGCCAGTAGCGGACGAGCTTCGGGCGCGCCTTGCGATCGCGGTAGGTGACCTCACCGAGCGGCTCGCCGAGCTCGCACTCAAAGCCGGTCTCCTCCCGCACCTCGCGCACCGCCGCCTGCTCGAAGCTCTCACCCGGGTCGAGCTTGCCCTTGGGCAGCGACCAGTCGCGGTACTTGGGGCGGTGAACGACGAGCGCGCGGGGACCGTCGCCGTCGTCGCGGACGACGACCCCACCGGCGGCGAGGACCTCGGGCGCTTCGCCTTCCTCGGTTTCAAAGCGGGCCACGGCCGGAGAGAATAGGGAGCAGCAGTGGCCAAGGCCCCTAAGGACACGCTCAGCGAGTACGAACGCAAGCGCGACTTCGAGAAGACCTCGGAGCCGAAACCGAGCCGACGGCGGACGAAGTCAAAGTACCCGCGCTTCGTGATCCAGAAGCACGCGGCGAGCTCCCTGCACTACGACCTGCGGCTCGAGATCGACGGGGCGCTCGAGTCCTGGGCAGTGCCGAAGGGCCCGTCGCTGGACCCGCGGGTCAAGCGCCTCGCGATGCGAACCGAGCCCCATCCGCTCTCCTACCTCGAGTGGGAAGGCGTGATCCCGAAAGGCGAGTACGGGGCCGGCGAGATGATCGTCTGGGATCGAGGGGTCTACGAGAACGTCTCCGGCACGCCGCTGGGCGGATCGCGCCCCGGCAAGAAGATCAGCATCTCCGAGGGTCTGGAAAAGGGCGACCTGAAGATCTTCCTGCTGGGCGACAAGCTCCGCGGGGCGTTCGGGCTCTTCCGTACGTCCGACCCCGGCGAACGCGAGCAGTGGCTCCTCGTCAAGAAGAAGGGCGAGGGCGCCGACGCCCGCCGCAACCCGCTTTCCACCGAGCCCGAGTCGGTGCTCAGCGGCAAGACGATCGAACAGCTCCGCGCCAACGCCGCCGACTGACTGTCGACACAACCCTAAGGGGTCTGACCCCTTTAGAAACGAAAAGCACCGCCGCCCCAAGTAATTAAGGCGGCGGCGCAAATCCCAGCCCACACAACGGATCCCGATATACCCCAGAAGCTTGTGGTGCGGAACTGTACCCATTTTTGGGGTCATGTCAAGTGGGTAGTTCGTCCAACGCTGGTCGCGCTGGTAGCGTCCCCGCCGTGCAGGTGAGGAACCCGTTCGACGGGCTGCCGAAGCAGGTCACCGGGCTGATCCCCGACGTGCGGCGGATCGCCGACGGCATGCAGCAGATCCCCGAGTTGCTGCAGACGCTGAAGGGCATCGAGGCCAGAACCACGTCGATGGACGACGAGGTGAAGGCGATGCGGGCCGGCGTCGACCGGCTTCAGGAGGAGGTCGAAGGGGTGCGCGGCAGTCTGAGCCCCTGGCGACGCCTCAAGCGCTCGGACTGACCTCGATCAGCTCTTCCGAGCCGAGCCCCTTTAGCTCGACTTCGCGGGCGGCGCCGAAGACGACGCCCTCCTCCCCCTTCGCCTCGGCCGCGACCTCGCCCGAGACCAGGATCTCGCCGCCCGTCGCCTGCTCGGCCACTCGTGCCGCGAGCGCCACGTTGCGGCCGTAGAGGTCGCCCTTCTTGGCAACCACCCGGCCGGTGTGGATCCCGATGCGGACGCGCAGCGGAGTCTTGCGCAGCGTTCCGCGGGGGCTCTCGAGCCGGCGCTGCACCCCCAGCGCGCAGTGCACCGCCTGGCGGGACTCCTCGAAGGCGACCATGAACCCGTCTCCCTGGGACTTGACGACGTAGCCGTTCTGCGACGCGACCTCGCGGCGCACGAGCTTGTCGTGGGCGCCGAGCACCTTCAGCCAGCGCGTGTCGCCGAGCTCCTCGTTGAGCGCGGTCGAGTTCTCGATGTCGGAGAAGAGGATCGCGACGGTGCCGTCGCGCGAGACCCGCCGCAGCTCGGGGTGCTCGACCTCCGCCCAGCGGGAGAGCGCCTCGATCGGGGCCCGCAGCGCGCTCGCCCCCTGCGAGGCGACGAGGCCGACGCCCTTGACCGCGAGGTCGGTGCCGAGCTGCATCGCCTGCTCGATACCTGCTGCGGTCTTCCTGCGGATCACCCGTCGCCGGTACCAGCGCTTGCACGGCTCGCGCACGATCAGCGCCGCGACGGCCAGAACCACAACCACCGCGACGACGATCGGGACGGTGATGCTCAGCTCCCCTCGCCCAGCTCGAGCTCGTACTCGATCAGCCTCTCGGGCTGGCCCCCGACGCGGTCATAGACGGCCTGGGCGCGCTTGTTGGCGGGCTGGGTCTGCCAGAGCATCGCCGGGGCGCCGCCTCGACGGGCGACGGCGGCGGATTCGGAGATCAGGCGATCGGCGACGCCTCGCCCACGGAACTCGGGATCGACGAACAAGTCCTCCATGATCACGCAGCGGGCGCCGCGCAGCGTCGACCACTTCCAGCCGCAGGCCGAGAAGCCGACCGGACGATCGTCGTCGTCGGCGGCGACGAGCAGGAAGCCGCGGTCGTCGTCGGCGTCGATCAGCTGCCTCGCCATCTCCTGCAGGGCGGGTTCATTGGGGTGCTCGACCTCGTAGAAGTCGCAGTAGGCCAGCATCATCGGCAATACCGCGTCGATGTCGTCATATGTCGCAGGGCGGATCGTCATCGTCCGATATGGAACCCGATTCGCTCGGGAATCGCCGCCACGGTCCTCGCCAGGAACCCGGGGCGGCGGCCATCGCCCTCGGCGCGCTCCTTGCGAATCAGCGCCGAACGGATCGCAGCACCGCCGATCCAGCGAAACGGCTCGGGCGGAACCCGCCGCGGCGCCGGGTCGACCAGTGGCAGCCGCGAGGGCTCGTCACGCCGGTCGAGCGCCAGCGAGGCGAGCGTGCGGCCGACCATCTGCGACGGCGCGACGCCGTTGCCGGTGTAGCCGAAGGCGGTCGCGACCCGGCCGCCGCCGCCGAGCGCGATCACCGGAAGATGCGAGGGCGACGCGTCGATCGGCCCGCCCCAGGCGCGCTCGATCCGCCGCCCCTCCAGCTGGGGGAAGGTGGCGAGCAGGTCGCGGCGGACCTGCTCGATCGTCCCCGGGTCGACCTCGACCCGCCCCCGGAGGCCGCTGCCGTAGGCGATCCGCCCTCCACCCCAGCCGAAGGCGATGCGCCCGTCCGGCGTCGTGCGGAAGTAGTGGACGAGAGCGCGGAAGTCGGTGATGCACTCGCCGCCGGTCCAGCCGATCTCCTCGAGCACATCGGGGACGGGCTCGGTGAGCACGATATGGCTCGAGACCGCCGTCAGCCGGCTCCGCGCCCCCCAGCCGCGCCCCCCGGCGGCGGCGCCGATTGCGACGACCGCGTGCGGCGCGCGCACCCGCCCGGCGCCGGTGTCGGCCTCGACTCGGGCGCCGCGGCCGGCCCGGACCCGCTTCACCGGCGAGGACTCGTGGACCTCCACCCCGGCCGCGAGCAGCGTGGCGAGCAGCCCGAAACCGAGGCGCGCGGGCTGCACCGTCGCTGCGTCGGGATAGAGGACGCCGCCGCGAAAGAGTGGTGAGCGGCAGCGCTCGGCGACCGCGGCAGCGTCGAGGCGCTGGACCGACTCCCCGGCCGCGAGCTCACCGCCGGCCGCGAGCGTCTGCTCGACCGCCTCGTCCTGAGCGGCGGCGGTCGCGACTTGCAGATAGCCGCCGTGGCGGTACCACGCGTCGATTCCGTTCTCCTCGCAGAAGGCGCCGATCTTGCCGACCGAGTCGCGTGCGGCCCGGGCCACCGCCCGCGTCCCGTCGGCGCCGAAGCGCTCGCGCATCAGCGGCAGCTGGTGCCACATCGTGTTGCAGAAGCCGCCGTTGCGGCCGCTCGGCCCCTGGCCCGCGCGGCCCGCCTCGAGCACGACGACCCGGGCCTCGGGCTCGAGGCGCTTCAGGTGCCACGCCGCCCAAAGCCCGGTGTAGCCGGCGCCGACGACGACAACGTCGGCGTCGCGGTCGCCCTCGAGTCGCGGCAGCTTCTCCGGCTCGCCGGCCTCCTCGATCCAGTATCCGAGCGCGTCGTGCTTCAGGGCCCGCCGGATTTCAGCAGACGCTCCTTCTCGGCGTGGAACTCCTCCTCGGTGAGCAGCCCCTTGTCCTTCAGCTCGCCCAGCTTCTCGAGGCGCTCGAGCCGCGCGTCCTCGGGATCGGCGTCGCGGTCGAGCATGTCACCGACGTCGTCCATCGCCTCACGCAGCTTCTTGGCCGCGGTCTGGGTCAGTTCGCGGCCGCGCTGGCGAAGGCGATCCGCCACGTCGCCCGGCTTGGCGTCGGGGAACTCGTGGTGCACCTTGCGGCTCAGCGCTTCGAGCCCGATCGCCGCCATCAGGAGCAGCGTGATCGTGGTCAGCAGCTCGCGGTTGCCGTGCGGGGGATTGACGATCAGGTAGATCAGGGCGAGCCCGGCGAAGACGCACCAGACGACGGCCGGGCGCTCGATGAAGCTCGGCGCCAGAGCGCGGCGGATCCTCGCCGCCGCCGGGCTCGGTGAAGCGAGGAACGACGCGATCACGAAAAGGAGCCCGAGCACGATCACGGTCTCGGCGATCGAGGCCAGCAGCTCGGTCGAGATGTTGATCGCGTGCTCGGCCGCGGGTTTGACCGACTCGGTCTTGGCCAGCGTGTCGACGCCGACCGATTGCCCGACCTTGCGCAGGGCGAGGGCGGCGACGCCCGAGACGATCAGACCGATGCCGTAGCTGAAGACGACGATCCATCGCCGACCCTTGGCGAGGTAGGCGGCGAGGCCGAAGAGCAGCAGCGTGCCCACCGAGAAGAAGATCGCCAGGCCGTTGACGATCTTGACCACTGTCTGCGCCGATTTCAGGTCTTCGGACTTCGCGATCTCGAGCTGGGCGACGTCGGGCGGGATGCGGGCGATGACGTCCTTGTCGAGGCCGATGCGGTCGGCGAGCTGGCCGACCAGCGGCCGCAGCTCGAGAACCACGCGGCCGTCGCCGGTCGAGACCGCGGTGCTCTTGTCCTCGAGGATCGCCACGAGCTGGGCGTGGGCGGTGCGGTTCGCCTCGCGCCAGGCATCCTGGACGCGCTGGCGCTGGAGCGCCTCCTCGGCGCCGCGCACGGCGAGCTCGCGCAGCCCGGCCTGTGCCGGCCCCGAGAGCTGCTTGAGGTCGCCCGGGAGCTTTGACTTCAGCTCCTTCTCGACGTCGACGTTGGCGTAGACCTGGTCGATCGCGTAGGTCGCAAGCTGGTCGGAGATCACCTTGTCCTCGAGCAGCTTCGAGCTGGTGTCGACCCAGGCGTCGGTGTCGAGCAGCTGGCGGTCGATCCAGGTCGTGAATATCGAGAGGAAGGCGAGGAACGAGGCCAGCCCGACCAGCACCCGCACCTTGACCTTGTGTCTGTCCTCCGGCGGAGTGCTCATCCCACGCGGACCCTACACGCCTCCCTGTGATGGAATCGGGGCATGGATCTGTCGGGAAAGCGGGTGCTGATCACCGGCGCCGCGCGGGGGATCGGGGCGCTCCTGGCCCGCGAGCTCGCCGCCCGCGGCGCCCGAATCTCGCTGGTCGGGCTCGAGCCCGAGCGCCTCGAAGCGCTCGCCGCCGAGCTCGGGTCCGGGCACTGCTGGTTCGAGGCCGACGTCACCGACCAGGCCGAGCTCGACGCGGCCGCCGCCGGCACCGCCGAGAGCCTCGGCGGGATCGACGTCGTCGTCGCCAACGCCGGCATCGCTCCCTACGGGACGCTGGCCAAGGGCGACCCTGACGCATTCGCCCTCTGCGTCGACATCAACCTCACCGGAGTGATCCGCACGGTCCGCGCGACCGCCGACGAGGTGATCAAGAGCCAGGGCTATTTCCTGCTGATCTCCTCGGTCTCGGCCTTCAGCGCCGTGCCGACGCTCGGCGTCTACGCCGCGACCAAGGCCGGAGTCGAGTCGCTCGCCAACACTCTCTCGGTCGAGCTCGGCGACGCCGGCGTCGCCGTCGGCTCGGCCCATCCGGGCTGGCTCGACACCGACCTCGTCCGCGACGTGACCAGCGACTACGAGGCGTTCGAGATCTTCCGCAAGCGGCTGCCGTGGCCGGTTAAGAAGGTGACGCCGCTCGAGCACGGCGTCGCGGCGCTGGTCAAGGGCATCTCCAAGCGCAAGCGCCGCATCTACGTGCCGCGGACGATGGCCCTGGTCCGCCGCCTGCGCCGGACGCTGACCAGCCGCGCCGGCGAAGCCACCCTGCGCCGCGGCGCCCGCCCCGCCTTCGAGATCCTCGACCGCGAGACCGCAGAGCAGGGATCGCTGACCGGCCGCAACCGCGAGATCGAGCGGATCTAGACGCGGGTCAAAGAACCCTGAGCGCTTCGGCGATCGGCGCGTCCCCGGTGAAGAGCTCGTAGATCTTCTCGATCGTGTTGGGCTCGGCCAGGGTCGCCGCCAGGGTCGCCGCGACGTCGTCCCGCGGGACCTCGCCGCGGCGGCCGAGGTGGGTCGAGACGTCGATCTTGCCGGTCCCCGCCGCGTCGGTGAGCGAGCCGGGCCGGACGATCGAATACGAGAGGCCGCTGTGGATCAGGGCGTGGTCGGCGTCGTGCTTGGCCCGCAGGTAGACGGCGAAGCCGTCGCCCTCGGGGCGCTCGTTGGCGCCGATCGAGCTGACCATGACGTAGCGCTCGATCGACTTCTGCTGACACGCCTGGATCAGCTTCACGGCGCCGCCCAGATCGACGGTCTCCTTGCGCTCGGGGCCGCTCCCGGGTCCGGCGCCGGCGGCGAAGACGACGGCGTGGGCGCCGTCGATCGCCTCGGCGAGCTTGGCGGAGTCCTCGGTCTCGATATCGAGAATCACCGGCTCGGCGCCGAGCCGCTCGAGATCGGCCGCCTGGTCCGGGTTGCGGATCACACCGCGAGCCCGGTCGCCGCGATCGGCGAGCAGCTTCAGCAGCCGCATCGCGACCTTGCCGTGACCTCCGACGACGACGACGTCCATCGCCGCAGCCTACCCACGGGCAATTGTTAAGGGGACTGTCCCCTTTGTGGAAGGCTTGGCGCGAGGATGACCGACTCTCGACCGCTATACGGCGACTACTACCGCGAGATCTACGCCAAGGGCGTGTTCGCGAACGAGAAGCCGGCGCTGCCCTTCGCCTGGTCCGAGCTCGAGGCGGCGGCGCGCGAGCGGCTCGACGACCGCGCCGTCGCCTATGTCTACGGCGGCGCCGGAAGCGAGCAGACGATGCGCGCCAACCTCGAGGGCTTCCACCGCTGGCGGATCGTCCCCCGCGTCCTCCGCGACCTCTCCGAGCGCGACCTGACCACGACGCTGCTCGGCGCCGAGATCCCGGCGCCGCTGCTGCTGGCGCCGATCGGGGTGCAGAAGATGGTCCACGAAGAGGGCGAGCCGGCGACGGCGAGGGCGGCGGCCGAGCTCGGGATCCCGATGATCGTCAGCACCGCCTCGGCGACCTCGATGGAGGAGATCGCCGAGGCCGGCGGCGACGGCCCGCGCTGGTACCAGCTCTACTGGACCAGCGACGACGAGCTCACCGCGAGCCTGATCTCGCGCGCCGAGAAGGCCGGCCACTCGGCGCTCGTCGTCACCGTCGACAACGCCTTCCCCGGCTGGAAGCCGCGCGACCTCGCCGAGGCCTACCTGCCGTTCCTCGAGGGGATCGGCATCGCCCAGTACCTCTCCGACCCGGTCTTCCGCGCCGGCCTCTCCAAGACCCCGGAGGAGGACATCGGCGCCGCCGTCGGCCACTTCCTCGGCAAGTTCTCGAACCCGTCGCTGAGTTGGGACGACCTCGAGTGGCTGCGCGAGCAGACCGAGCTGCCGGTCGTGCTCAAGGGCATCCTCCACCCCGACGACGCGCGCCGCGCCCGCGAGCGCGGCGTCGACGGGATCGTCGTCTCCAACCACGGCGGCCGCCAGATCGACGGCGCGATCCCCTCGATCGAGGCGCTCCCCGAGATCGTCGACGAGGTCCAGGGCGAGCTCGCGGTGATGCTCGACTCGGGCGTGCGCACCGGCGCCGACATCGTCAAGGCCTTGGCGCTCGGCGCCGACGCCGTCTGCGTCGGGCGGCCGTATCTTTGGGGGCTGGCGCTCGACGGAAGCGCCGGGGTCGAGTTCGTCCTCCGCGGCCTGCTCGCCGAGCTCGACCTGACCATGGCGCTCGCCGGGGCGACCCGCCCCGCCGAGCTCGATCGCTCGCTGCTCCGGCCCGTACCGGGGCAATAGGGTTCGCGCATGGCCTCCCACGAGACCATCGACGTCACCATCGAAGACGGCGCGGCGACGATCCTGCTCAACCGCCCCGACGCGCTCAACGCCTGGAACGAGCAGTTCGGGCTCGAGATGAAGGAGGCCGTCGGAACCCTCGGCGCCGACGACGCCGTGCGCGCCGTGCTGATCACCGGCGCCGGGCGCGGCTTCTCCTCGGGCGCCGACCTCAAGGAGAACCGCTCCGAGGGAGACGGGGTGCCGGACCTCTCCAAGCGCCTCAAGGAGATCCACCACCCGGTGATCATCGGCCTGCGCGAGATGCCGAAGCCGGTCGTCGCCGCGGTCAACGGCCCGGCGGTCGGCATCGGCGCCTCGCTCGCCTTCGCCGCCGACCTGATCGTCGCCGCCGAGTCCTCCTACTTCCTGCTCGCCTTCGTCAACATCGGCCTCGTCCCCGACGGCGGCTCGACCGCGTTCCTGCCGGCCCGCATCGGCCTCGCCCGCTCGGCCGAGATGGCGATGCTCGGCGAGAAGGTCTCCGCCGAGAAGGCGCTCGACTGGGGAATGATCAACCGCGTCGTCGCCGACGACGTGCTCGAGCGCGAGGGCAAGGCGCTGCTCGAGCGCCTCGCCAAGGGCCCGACCAAGTCATACGCCGGCGCCAAGAAGCTGCTCAACCGCCGCGTCTACGCCGACCTCGCAGGTCAGCTCGACGCCGAAGCCGAGGCCCAGAAGGAACAGGGCAGCTCCGCCGACTTCGTCGAGGGCGTCGTCGCTTTCATCCAGAAGCGCGACCCGAACTTCACCGGCTCCTGACTACTCCTCGCCCTTCTTCGCCGCCCTGCGCAGCTCCTTCAGCGAGGCCTCGAGTCGCGGCATGAAAGTGTCGAGGTCGGGCATCTGGTCGCGGTCGCCGACGATGCCGAAGTCCATCGAACCGCAGTAGCTCATCACTGTGATGTTGAGGCCCATGCCGTCGGTGATCACCGAGACCGGGTACTGGGCGACGAGCTTCGCCCCGGCACAGAAGAGGGGGAACTGCGGGCCGGGGACGTTGGAGATCACCAGGTTCCAGTTCGGCCGGCCGGCGCCTGAGGTCGAGATCTGAAAGCTCGCCCGCGCGGCGCGGGCGAAGACCGCGGGCGGGATGAAGTGGTTGGCGTCCTGGAGCAGCTCGGCGGGCAGCGCCTTGTGGCGCTCCTTCATCTCGAGCAGGGCCTTGTGCGTCATCTCGAGCCGCTTGACCGGGTCGGGCTCGTTGGTGAACAGCGGCGCGCTCATCAGCATGATCCGGTTGCCGTAGGTGCCCATCTGCTCGTCGGTGCGAACCGAGACCGGGATCTGGGCGACCAGCGGCTCGGGCAGCAGCTCGTCGTGATCGAGCAGCCAGCTGCGCACGGCGCCGGCGCAGACCGAGACCACGACGTCGTTGACGGTGCAGTGGAAGGCGTTCTTGACCTCCTTCACCTTCTCGAGGTCCATGCGCCCGAAGACGAAGCGCCGGTGCGCTGAGATGCGGCCGTTGAAGGAGGTCTTCGGCGCCTTGAGGTCGGTGTGGCCGAAGGTCCCCGACTCGCTGCGGGTGACGGCGTTGCCGAGCACCTCGGCGACGCGCGCGACCAGTGACGAGCCCGGGATGACGCTGAACACCGGCGCCTCGTCGAGATTGGGCAGCGCCCGCGGCAGAGAGCGCAGCGCGCGCAGCGGATAGCGAGGCAGGCCGATCAGGCCGCGGGCGAGCATCTCAGTGTCGCTCGGCGCTCGCTCGCCGCCGTTGTCCTCGGACTCGGGGACCTCGCGGCCGCCGGCGTCGAGGTCGAAGAGGACGCCCATGATCTCGGCGCCCGAGAGGCCGTCGACCAGCGAGTGATGGATCTTGGTCAGCAGCGCCATGTGCTCGCCATCGTCGACGCCGTGGATCAGGTAGATCTCCCACAACGGCCGGGCCCGGTCGAGGGGGCGGGCGACGATCCTCGCGACCTGCTCGGCGAGCTTGTCGTCGCCGGTCCCGGGCGGCATCGCCAGCTCGCGGACGTGGAAGTCGAGGTCGAAGTCGGGGTCGTCGATCCAGTACGGATAGTCGAGGCCGAAAGGGACCTCGGCGAGGCGCCAGCGCAACGGCGGCAGCAGCGGCAGGCGGTCGGAGAGCAGGTCCTGGATGTCTTCGACCTCAAGCTTGCCGCCCGGCGCGGTCGCCGGATCGAGGATCGCCAGCCCGCCGATGTGCCCGGTCTGGCGTGCGTTCTCGAGCGCGAGGAACTGCGCGTCGAGGCTGGTCAGCTGCCTCATGCGAATCTCTTCATGCCGTTTGCAGGGGCCGGGGGGTGATCGGCGCCGTCGGGTCGCGTCCGCGCCGCGGGTCGTGCTCGCCCAACCACTCCTCGATCATCGGCCAGGTCGTGCGCCGCGCGGCGCGGCCGGTGAGCACTCCGAGGTGGCCTCCGGGCGCCGTCGCCAGGCGTACGCCGGGTAGGAACTCCTTGACCGCGTGGACGGCGTCGACAGGGGCGATCCCGTCGCCCTCGCCGGCGATCGAGAGCACCGGCGTGTCGACCCCGCCCAGGCGGATCGTGTCGCCATCGAGGTCGATCGTTCCGTCGGCGAGATCGTTGACGCGGAAGAAGCGGTGGTAGAGCTGGCCGAAGGTGCGGCCGGGGTAGGCGGCCATGTTGGCGGTGAAGCGGTCGACGGCTTCGAGCTGGGCGAGGAAGTCGCGGTCGTCGAGGCTGCGCGCGATCGCCAGCGGCTTGGTCACGTACTTGTCGAAGGCGGCGAGCTGGTAGCCCCACTTGACCAGCCGCTTCGGCGCCCCGCCCATCGCCCGGTAGAGGCCGGTGACGATCCGCCCGCCGGTGAAGTCAAAGAGCGGCCGCAGCGGAGCGACCATCGGCACCTGGGTGAAGTCGAAGGGGCTGGCGACCATCGCCAGCGAGCGCACCGGCAGCGGCTGCTCGGCGATCGCCAGCAGCGACATGATCCCGCCGAGGCACCAGCCCACCATCTGGACGTCCTCGCTCCCGGAATCCTCGTAGACCGCCTCTACCGACCGGGGCAGGATCTCCTCGACCCAGTCCTCGATCCCGAGGTTGCGGTCGGCGAACGAGATCTGGCCGTAGTCGACGAGATAGACCTTGCGCCCGGCCTCGAGCAGGTACTCGACCATGCTGCAGCCGCGGCGCAGGTCAAAGCAGAAGGCGGGCGCCGCCAGCGGCGGGACCAGCAGCACCGGAGCACCGTGGGGCGAGGGCGCGTCCGCGCGGGGCCAGTACTTCTTGACCGCGCGCTTCGGTCCCTCGTCGATGATCGTCGAGCGCATCGGGCGGGTGTCGGCGATGCCGCCGCCGATCACCGCGTCGTAGGCGTTCGCGATCCCGGCCGACAGCTCCTCCGGGGCCGGGATGACCCTCATACCTCCGCCTCCTCCATAGGGTGGATTTTGGCGGACGAGCGGCTTTGGCGGCGAGTGCCTAGCCGATGCGGTCGCGGATCACCATGAAGGCGAGCCCGCCGCCGAGCAGCAGCACCGGCATCAGGAACGGGATCGCAACGAGGAAATGTCCGGCGTGGGCGAGGATGATCATTCGCAGTACCCCTTCCTCATGTCAGGCCACCGGCATCGGATCGCTGGCGCGGGGTTTTGTCGCTCGGGGCTCGCGCGCCTCGGGACCGCCGCCGCGGATGACGGCGATCCGGTGGATGCCCCAGGCGACCAGGGCGAGCAGCATCAGCGCCAGCGAGAGCACGATGGCGTAGGCCATCGGCGGCAGCCAGCCGGCGGCCGACTTCTGCTCGCGCTGGAGCACGGTGTGGTCGTTGACGAACGCTCGCGTGAAGCTCGCGTCGGCGGGGACGCCCGTGGCCGGGATCGCCGGGTCGTCGGGGAGGTAGATCGGCAGCGATGTCAGCGAGTTGCCGGAGTGAAAGCGGACGAGCGCCTTCCAGTCGCCGTGGACCGGGATCGGCTCGGTCGTCTCGTAGACGCCCTCGCTGACCCGCTTGAGGTTGTCGACGACGAGGCCGCCGCCCTGCCAGGCGGTGATGTTGAGCCATTCGGCGTCGTCGGCGGCGCCGCGCGGGCTCATGGTCACGGTGGCGTCGACCGTCCGCTCGGGCCTGGACTGGACGTCGCGCAGGGCGACCGAGGCGCTGACGCCATCATCGGCGGGCTTGTAGAGCGCGAACCCGATCAGGGCCGCGATCAGGGCCGCCGAGGCGGCGCCGGCCCACTTCACCTCCGGCGTGCGCGGCATCCGGTCCGACATCAGGCGGGCGCCGATCCAGGCGCCGACCAGGGCGCCGGCGATCGCCATCGCGATGCCGAGAACCGCGCCCTCGGGCAGCAGCTCCGACGGCCACGGGATCGGCGAGACCACGTGGGACCAGCCCCACTCGCTCGCGAGGCCCAGGGTGCCGACGAGGGCTCCGGCCGTGAGCGCGAAGGCCATCGTCCGCCGGGCCGGCGAGAACGCCAGCGCCGCGAGCTCGACCACGACCGCCGCCCCGAGATAGAGCGGAAAGTGCGGGGTCGACTGGCCGAGGATCGGGCCGATGATCACGGCGTAGGCGCCGCGGACCAGTACGAAGAAGAGCGCCGCGCCGATCGCGGCGCCGCGGCCCGCGACGATCCGCGCCGCGACCAATGCCGCACCCGCGGCGAGCATGACCAGCATCGGCGCGAAGACGAAGCGGAACTGCGGAACCCCGAAGTCGAACTCGGCCTGGAAGGTCGAGAGCGCGATCAGAAACGCGCCCGGCAGCGAGACCTTGCGGCCCCAGTAGAGAACGAGGGGCTCGCCGGGCTGACGCTCGCCGGTCATTCCGGCCTCCGCCAACAGCACGGCGGTGCCGAGGATCGTCATCACCGCGCCGCCGATCAGCATCAGGTGGGTCGGCCCCCAGAGGGTCACGTCCTGGCCGAAGAGGCGGTGCCAGACGTCGTCGAGCGGGAAGCCGATCAGCGAGAAGGCGCCACAGGCGAAGATCAGGACCCCGCCGAGCGGCGCGTACCAGTCGCCGGTGATCCGCAGAGCGGCGCGGCTCGGGCGCTCGGTCGGCAGCACGATCGCCAGCAGCCCGGCGGTGAAGATCCCGAAGAGGCCGAAGAGGATGAAGTAGTGCGCGGGGTTGGCGAGCGGCCCGGCGTCGCGCCCCTGGTCGATGTGGATCGAGATGTCCCAGAGCATTCCGAACAGGGCGATCAGCAATGAGGGCGTGATCAGCGCAAGCGGCAGCGCGGCCCATCCGGGCGCACCAAGTCTTTGCTCCGCGTAGCCCGAGAGCCGGCCGAGGGTGTCGATCCGCCCCGTGCGGTGGCCGATGCCGAGCACCAGCAGGACGCTGGTCAGCAGGCCCCCGGCGACGGTCGCGATGATCACCTGTTGAATTTCGGCGCCGGCGGCGGGCGGCGTGGAAGCTGCTGCGAGGCTGAGGACTGACACGTCGAATCTCTCCTTGTCTTTGGATAGCGCGCTCAGGCGACGCTCAAACGTGCATTACCCTTGTCGCTGGATGATGTTACGTCATTTGGCGTCACATTGATCGATGTATCGTTGTGATGTGGCGCACGCAGGCCCAAACACGAAACAGGGGTCAGACCCCCTTACAAAGGGGTCAGACCCCGGTTTGACGATCGACGAGCTTGCGCGCAGGTCCGGAATGTCTGTGCGCAACATCCGCGACCACGCGAGCCGCGGCCTCCTCCCTCCCCCCGAGGTCCGCCAGCGCACCGGCTACTACGGCGAGGAGCACCTGGCGCGGCTGAAGACGATCAAGGAGCTCCAGGCCGAGGGCTTCAACCTCAAGGGGATCAAGAAGCTGCTCGAGCAGACCGGCAGCCCGGCCGAGCGGCTGCTCGACATGAAGCAGTTCGTCACCGACTTCGAGCCCGACGAGAGCCCGCAGGTGTTCAACCGTGACGAGCTGAGCGAGCGCTTCGGCACTGCGCCCGAGGACGAGGACGAGGTCGTGCAGCGGGCGGTCAAGCTCGGGGCGCTGATCCCGATCGGCGACGATCGCTTCGAGGCGCCGAGCCCGGCGCTGCTCGGCGTCGCCGAGGACGTGGTCAAGCGCGGCATCCCGCTGCCGGCCGCGCTCGAAGTCCTCGACTCGATCGTCCGCCATTCCGACGCGGTCGCCAAGCGCTTCGTCAAGCTCTTCCTCGACCACGTCTGGAAGCCCTTCGAAGAAGCCGGCATGCCCGACGAGCGCTGGCCCGAGGTGATCGAGGCGATCGAGGCCCTGCGCGGCATCGCCTCGGAGGCCTTGATCACCGTCTTCACCCTGCGCCTCGGCACCGAGGTCGAAGACGCCTTCGGCAAGCAGCTCGCTCGCTACAAGAAATAGGTCGCTGGTCGCTAGGCGCTGGTCGCTTGATCCAACAGCCAACGGGTGTGCGCGACGATACGGTCGACTGGGTACTTGTCGGGCTCGGTTAGGACGAGGCGGGCCATCGCGTCGGCGTACTCGGAGACCGACCGGGCCGTCAACTCGGGGTCGGGAGATTCGCGGCCGGGCCCAAACCCCGAGGACATCGCCACGGCGAGCTGGGCGACCACCGCGCTGCGTCCCTGAGCGATTGCCTCGCGCATCGCCTCGGGCGCACCCTCCGGCGGCATCAGCACGAGCTGCCAGGTGATCGGCGCTTCGCGAACGGCTTCGAGATAGCCGCGCAGCGCAGTGAGCAGCGCCTCGACGCGGTCATCGGCAGGGATCTCGTTCGGCAGCACCGTGGCGAGTTGGGTGATCGCGCGCTCGCCCTCGCGGCCAATCAGCGCATCGAGCAACCCCTCGAGGTCGCCGAAATGGCCGTAGATGACTGGGCGCGTGATGCCGGCGCTCTTGGCCACGGCATCGATCGAGACGTCATGGAAGCCGCGCTCGGCGACCAGGTCACGAGTTACATCGAGCAGCTGCTCGCGGCGCTCGGGGGCGCTCATCCTCGGGGATTTCCGTTGTGTCGGCGCCATCGCGTAACTCGATGCTACAGTTATGTAAGTTACAATATCGTAACTAATGACCGACCGAGGAGGCCCAGATGGAGCAGCAAACCGACGTAGCGATCATCGGCGCAGGCTTCGGCGGCCTGGCGATGGCCAAGCGGCTACTCGACGAGGGCATGGACGACTTCCTCATCCTCGAGAAGGACACCGAAGTCGGCGGCACCTGGCGCGACAACAGCTACCCGGGCGCCGCATGCGACGTGCCCAGCCACGTCTACTCCCTCTCCTTCGCCCCCAACCCGGCCTGGTCGGCGGTCTTCTCGACCCAGCCCGAGATCTTCTCCTATTTGCGCCGCGTCGCCGAGGAGCACGGCATCGCGCCGCACATCCGCTTCGGCTGCACTGTGACCGACGCCGCCTGGGACTCCGGCGAGCAGCGTTGGCGGATCGATACCTCCGAGGGCACCGTCGTCGCCCGCGTGCTGATCGCCGCCGCCGGGCCGTTCTCGGAGCCCTCGATCCCCGAGATCCCCGGGCTCGACAGCTTCGAGGGCGCCAGCTTCCACTCCGCCGGCTGGGACCACGACTTCGACCTCGAGGGTAAGCGGGTCGCCGTCGTCGGAACCGGCGCCTCGGCGATCCAGTTCGTCCCCGAGATCCAGCCCAAGGTCGGCCGGCTCCACCTCTTCCAGCGCACGCCGCCGTGGATCACCCGCCGCAACGACCGCAGGCTGAGCCGGCTCGAGCGCGCCGTCTTCCGCCGCTTCCCGGCGGCCCAGCGAGCCGTGCGGAATCTCATCTTCTGGAGCTGGGAGGCGCGGACGGTGATGTTCATCCGCCGCCCGCTCGCCGAGATCATGCGCAAGGCCGCGCTCGCCCACATCCACTTCCAGATCAAGGATCCCGAGCTGCGCCGCAAGGTCACGCCGAATTTCGTCCCCGGCTGCAAGCGGATGCTGATGTCGAACACCTACTACCCGGCACTCGCGGCCGACAACGCCGAGGTCGTCACCGACGGCATCGCCGAGATCCGCCCTCACTCGATCGTCGACAACGAGGGGGTCGAGCGCGAGGTCGACGCGATCATCTGGGGCACGGGCTTCCACGTCACCGACCCACCGGTCGCCGAGCACGTGCGGGGCGCCGACGGCCGCTCACTCGCCGAGCACTGGCACGGCTCGATGGAGGCCTACCGGGGCACCACGGTTGCCGGCTTCCCCAACATGTTCTTCCTGCTCGGCCCCAACACCGGCCTCGGCTCGAACTCGGTCGTCGCCGTCTCCGAGGCGCAGGCGGACTACGCGATCGACGCCCTGCGAAAGATGCGCGACAACGGCATCGACTCGCTCGAGCCGCGCCGCGAGGTCCAAGACTCCTACAACGCCAGGCTCCAGAAGGGCTTTGCGGGCACTGTCTGGGCGGAGGGCGAATGCGCCAGCTGGTACCGCGACGCCAGCGGCCGCAACACCACGCTGTGGCCCGACTTCAGTTTCAAGCTCCACCAGAGGCTGGCCCGCTTCGACCTTCACGACTACAAGATCACGCGGGTCACATCAACCGCCGCCTCCTCCGCTTCGCGTCCGGGGGCGGCGGCGGAGGGTTCCGGCGGGGTGGACCAGAACACACGGGTTGAGGCCGGCGCATGAGCGTCCGGGTGTTGATCACCGGCGCCGCCGGTGGGATCGGCTCGGCGACCGTCGACAGGCTTCGGGCCAAGGGGGCGAGAGTCGTGGGGCTCGATCTCGCGGCCGACGACGCCCGCGACATCATCGCCTGCGACGTCCGCGACCAGGCTTCTGTCGATGACGCCGTCGCCGAGGCGATCGAGCGTCTCAGCGGCCTCGACGTCCTGATCAACAACGCCGGCATCGGGCTGATCCAGAGCGCCGGCAACCGCCCCGACGAATCGGCGGCGGCCGTGATCGACATCAACCTGATGGGACCGTGGCGGGTCACGGGCGCCGCGATGCCCGCGCTGCGCGCCTCGCACGGGCGCGTCGTCAACGTCTCCTCCGGCCTCGCCCACATGGCGGTCCCGCTCGCGACCGCCTACTGCATGGCCAAGCGCGGCCTCGTCGCCTACTCCGACAGCCTCCGCCACGAACACGGCGACGAGCTCACCGTCACGACGGTCTACCCCGGCTACATCCGCACGCCGATCCACGAGGCAGCCGCCGGCCATGGCGTCAGCCTCGAGGGCGCGGTCCCGGCCGAGGACGTCTCCGACGCCGCGGCGACGCTGGTCCGCGCCGCTCTCGGCCGTCCGGCGCGCGACCTGGCGACTACCCGTATGGGCGGCGTCGGCTACTTCTTCATGCGCCACCTGCCGCGCGGCTGGCTCGACCGGCTGATCGGCGCCCGCGCCAAGCGCGCGATGTCCGGCGCCCAGCTCCCGGCCGCCGAACCGGCCCAGACGCCCTAGTGGGTCGTCCAGGAACGTCGTGCCTGAAACGGCGAGACCCAGGCGCCGCCGGGCAAGGACGCAGGGAGCCGGAATGGCAGCGCCATTTCGGCGACCGAGGACGCAGATCCGGCGGTGATCTGGGGCCGCCGTTTCGGGTGCGACGTTTCGGGACGGCCCACTAGTGCCTTCTCTGCGACCTCGAGCGCCGGCGCCCAAGGGCAGGCTCGAGGGCCAGCCGCCCGGCGGAACCCCGACGTTCGGGGTGACCGAGCGCTTCCGCTTCTCGCAGCTCGCCGTGCCTTCTGCGGGTCAGACGATCCCGGTGATCTACAACCCGCTGCGGCGGCAGAGGTGGGCGAGGATCCAATCGCCCGCTTCCTCGAGTGCGAGCTCGCCCTTGAGAACCGCCGTTGAGAACTCGACGCCCTGCTCGGTGAGGTTGTCGTCCGCCGACCCCGGCTTGTCGTTTCGCAGGTGACGTGAGATCCACAGCGTCGGGTTGCCGGTGGCGAGCAGCGTCGCCACGGCGATGCCCGAGAAGTGGCGGACCTGCCCGTCGCTGCCGTCGTCGTAGCGGGCGAGGAAGCCGCGGCCGCGGATCCGGTTGCGGCCGCCCCGCAGGAGGTCGCCGAATCCGCGCGGCCCGGTTCTGATCCCGGCGCCGTCCTTGCCCAGCGCGGCGAGGAACGCGGCCGGGCTCATGTCCTCGTCGGCAAGCTCCCCGGCGAGCCCGGCGAGCTTCTGACAGGCGCTGCCGCTCAACCCGCGCGAGGCGGTGGGATCCGATTCGTCGCCGAACGGATCGACGACGAGGTAGGCGACGACCCCGAGCGCGAGCGCGGCCAGCAGCCCGGCGGCCAGCCACCACTTCTTCACCTCAAGCTCACCGGTCGTTCACCTGGATCCGCGATTTGCAGGGGAATCTACCTACCCGGATGCGACGCCTTCCCCTTTGGTCGGCAGCGGGCTTTCTTCTGGTCGCCTCCATCCTGTTCGTTCTCCGCGGCGGCGAGGTCGCCGACTCGCTCGCGGGCGTGCCGGTTTGGGCGGCGCTGCTCGCCCCCGCCGCCCAGCTCGGCTGGCTCGTCTGCCGCGGAACGGCGTGGCGGCTCTCGGTCGGTGCCGCGCAGCGCCACCTGGTCCCGGCGGCCGCGGCGCACTCCGCCAACGCCCTCGCCTTCCTCGTCGGGATCATCCAGCAGGCCGCGACGGTCCCGGTTCGCGCCGTGGCCCTGCGCCGGATGGCCCCGGACCAGTCGCCTCCGCTCGAGCTCGTCCTCGTCGCCGACGCGCCGGTGCTCGCGCTCGAGGGGACGGTGATGGGCTTCCTGCTGCTCGTCGCCGGGCTGGTAAGCAACGACGTGCCGTCCTGGGTCCCGGCGGCGTCGCTCGGCGGCGCCCTGGCGCTGCTGATCGGCCTCTTCGCCGCCCGCGAGACCTTCCACGAGCGCGGCCTGACCCGGGGTCTGCACGTGCTCGCCGACCGCCGCCGCGGCCCCGCTCTCGCCGGCCTCGCGATCGTCATGAGCGGACTCGCGCTGACCCGCTCGTGGGCCGTGCTCGCGGGCCTCGGGCTTCCCCACGGCTTCGAGAGCACCGTCCTCTTCCTCGCCGCGCTCGGCGTGCTGGGTGCGCTGCCGATCGGCCCGACCGCGAGCCCGGCCGCCGCGCTCGCGGTCTTCGGCTCGATCGACGCGACGAAGGCGGCGTCGGCTGGAGTCGCGATGACGGCGACGACGCTGATCGCGGTCACGATCTACGGGCTGGTCTCGCTCGCGGCCTTCAGTCTCCGCGGCGGCGGCTCGCGCGCGGCGCTCGAGGCGGGCACCCCGTGAAGCGCGGCCACCGCACCCAGATCGGGCTCGGCGCGATCGGCGCGATCGTCGTCACCGTCGTCGTCGGCGCCGTGATCTTGACCCGCGGGCCACAGCTGATTGCGGCCTTCCACAGCTGCCCGCCGGGCGCCCTCGCCGCCGCGGTCGCCGTCCACGCGCTGACCCTGCTCTTCCGCTGCGAGGCATGGCGGTTCGCCGGCAGCGCCGCGGCCGCGCGCCCGCTCCCCCGTGTCGCCTCGCACGCCGCCGGCGGCGCCGGTTTCATCGCCGGCGCGCTGCAGGGCGCCGGAACCGCGCCGGTGCGGGCGATGGCGCTAAAGCGCCTGGCGCCGCAGGAGGCGCCCGGCATCACTCGGCTGATGGTCGCCGAGGCCCCGGTGTTCCTGGTCGAGGCCGGCCTCGCCGCAGTCGCGCTGGCCGTGGCGGTCTGGACCCTGCCGCTCGCGCCCCAGTGGGTGCCCCCGCTCGTCGCCGCAGGCAGCGCGGCGACGCTCCTCGGCCTGCGCCACGTCGCCCGCAAGCGCGCCGACTCGGGCCTGCGCGTGCTCACCGACCGCAGACGGCGAGCGGCGATGTTCTCGCTGCTCGTCGTCGTCACCGGCCTCGGCCTGCTGCGTGCCTGGATCATCCTCGTCGGCTTCGGCCTCCCCCACGGCCCCGCCGGCGTCGCCTTCACCTTCATCTCGCTCGGCGTCTTCGGCCTGCTCCCGGTCGGGCCGGGATCGACCCCGGCGGCGCTACTCGCCGTGTTCGGGGCCGCGAACGCGGGCACCGCCGCCGCCGCTGGGATCGCCGTCTCGGCGACCAGCTTCGGCGGCGTCGCCGTTTACGCGGCGCTCGCCGCCTCCGTGCTCGGCGTCGACCGCGCCAGGAAGCAGCTCGACAAGCAGCGTCGACCAGCCGAAGCCGTGGGCGGCGAGGCCGTTGCCGTCGATCGGGTTGTAGTACTCGCGGAAGCCGTGTCGTTCGACGGCCCGCAGCAGCGACTCGACAACCCGGTCCCCTTCCGCCCCGTAGCCCAGACGGCGCATTGCTGGGACCAGGAGCCAGGCGGTGTTGACCCAGGATGGGCCGCGCCAGCAGCGGAGCAGGTGCATCCCGGGGCGGAACGGCGGCTCGTCGCGTGAGACCGAAGGGATCCCGAACGGCACGAGATAGCGGCGGGAGTCGAGCAGATGCTCGCTGACGAGCCGGTGGCCGATCTCCTCGGGCAGGCCCGGCAGCGCCAGCGGCGCGAGCGAGGACCACGTTGACACCTCGAGGCGCCGGTGGTCCCGCCCGGCGAGGTCCCAGAACAGGCCGCGCCGCTCGTCCCAGCAGAGCTCGAGAAGCGCTTGCTCGGTTCGCTCGGCCCGGCGCGCGTAGGTCTGGCCCGCGATCGGTCCGAGAAGCCTGGATAGTGCGCGCAGCGAGAGCGCGTAGAGAACGTTGACGAGGACGTCCTCGACGTGCTCGTCGTAGCGGGCGATGATCGCCCGCGAGTCGTAGCCCATCCGCCGCGAGCGCTCGACCAGCCAGAAGTAGCCGGGCCAATAGTGGCGCATCCAGCCATAGACCGAGTCGTACTTGGGCGAGTCGTCGAGCCCCGACTCGTCGGGGAAGAGGATCGAGATCAGGCCGTCGCCGTCGGGGTCGCGCTCGCGGTCGAGCCAGTCGTAGTGGCGCTTGAGCACCTCGAGCGCCTCGGCGCGAAAGCCCGGGTCGTCGCCCGAGGCCTCGGCGACCGCCTCCCAGGCGAGGGCGAGGATCGGGGTCTGGGTGTGCTCGGTGGCCCGGGTCCCGTGCCACGAGCGGGTGGCATATAACGGCGCCCGCCGCCAGCCGGGGTGGTCGTGCCAGAAGATCGTGTGCGGCAGCAGGCCCTCGTCGGTGACGCAGCGGGCCAGGGTCCGCAACTCCTCACGCGCCCGGCCGGCGTCGAAGTGGCGCCAGACGATCGCGTGAAAGCACGAGTCCCAGTACCACTGGTGGCGATAGCGCGACCCCGAGGGACAGGTGAAGGCGTAGGCGGTGCCGTCGGCGAGGTGCCCCTCGCGCCAGCTTCCGGCGAGCGTGCGGAGCGCCAGGTCGCGCAGGGCGCCGACCCGGGCCTCAGCCGGCTGCGGGATAGGCCGTTCCCTCCTCGCTCAGCCTCGTCATTGCCTCGAGCTCGGCGCTGAACACCCGCTCCCACGTGTAGTTCTCGGAGAGGGCTACGGCCGAGGCGAAGTCCGGCTCGGTGGCCCGGGCGCGCCCGATCGCCGCGAGCAGGTCGTCCGGGTCCTCGGGCGCGAAGGTCTGCGCGAGCGGCGCGACGACGTCCGCCGCGGGGGTGGTGTCGCAGGTGACGACGTGGGCGCCGCTCGCCGCCGCCTCGAAGGCGACCAACCCGAAGGTCTCGTGCGGCCCGGGCTGGACCACGCAGGAGGCCGAGCGGTAGAGCCGCGCGAGCTCGGAACGCGAGTCGACGAACTCGCCGAACTCGACCCGGTCCGAGAGCCCGAGGCGCTTGACCCTGTTCCCGACCTGCTTCGCCGCCGGGCCGTCGCCGACGATCTTCAGCGGCCACTGCTCATCGGAGAGCGCGGCGGCCTCGAGCAGCGTGAAGATTCCCTTCTCCCAGGCGAGCCGCCCGACGTAGAGGACGCGGTCGCCGCGCACGGCCGGGCCCGGCCGGAAGGCCGGATGGAGCCCGAAGCGCAGCGGCAGCTCCGCCTCTCTGCCGCTGCACGGCCGCGAGTCGACGACCGACATCACCGCGTCCACATGCTCGTAGGCCTTGCGGTAGATGCGGCGCAGCACCGGCAGGTAGAGGCCGTCGGGGCCGGGGATGCCGGCGGCGTTGAGCGCGGCCGAGGCGTGGTGGGCGGCCACCACCCTGGCGCCGACGGCGCGGGCGACGGGGACGACCTCGGCCGGCCGCCAGAACGGGTCGTGGAGGACGACGACGTCGGGCCGGATGCGCCGCAGCACGGTCTTCACGGCCCCTACCCCCCAGGGCAGCCGCCAACCGCCGGCGGCGATCAGCTGCACCGACGGGACCTCGTGGCGGCCGTCCTCGCTTCTCCCTCTCCCCGGGACGATCATGTGGTGCTCAAAGGCGCCTGTCTCGGCGGCGAAGCGGGCCTTCTCGTGGAGGTAGGTGCGGATGCCTCCGGTGTGCTCGCCGTAGAAGACGGCGACGTCGGCGATAGTGAGGCGATTGCCCTGGGGCTTCCGCTCCGGGACCGCGACTATCACGGCCCTCAGGTTGACGCCTGGCACGGCTCCAAACGTTGTCGAGCGGCAAACGTCGAGTAACGAATCTGTGAACCCGGCCGATACGGGCCATTCATGAAGAGCCCTCGACCGCCGCCCCCGAACGCGAAGCGGAGGAGGAGGCGGCGGTTGATGCGGCGGCGGTTGACGAGGCTAAGGTCGCGATCGCCTCTTCGATCCGTGGCCAGAAAGCCTCCGGCAGGTCGTGGCCCATGCCGTCGATGATCATCAGCCTCGACCCCTCGATCGCACGGTGGGTCGCGCGGCCGCCCGATACGTGGATCATCCGGTCCTTGTTGCCGTGGATGACCAGGGTCGGCACGTCGATCCCGCGCAGCTCGCGGGTCCGGTTGCCCGACTTGAGGATCGCGCCGAGCTGGCGGCCGGCCGCAAAGCGGTCGTGGTCGCGCTCGATGCTCTGCTTGATCAGCACGCGGACGTGCTCGAGGTCCTGATTCGGCGGCGGCGAGCCGATCGCGGCGAAGAGGCCCACCGCCTGCTCGATCGCCGCCTCCGGATCGTCGGGGCGCCGCGCGAGGAAGGCGCGGTAGACGCCGGGGTGCGGTTGACCGTAGACCCGGCTCCCGGTGGTCGACATGATCGAGGTCAGCGAGCGCACGCTCTCCGCGTGGCGGGCGGCAACCGTCTGGGCGATCATCCCGCCCATCGAGGCGCCGACCACGTGCGCCGGCTCGATCTCGAGCTCGCGCATCAGTCCCACCGTGTCCTCGGCCATATCACCCAGGGTGTACTGCTCCGGTCCGAAGCGGCGCACGAACAGGGCGCGCAACGATGGCGCGCGAAAGTCGAAGTGGGTCGAGCGGCCGATGTCGCGGTTGTCGAAGCGGACGACGAAGAAGCCGCGCGCCGCCAGCGACTTGCAGTGCTCCTCGCTCCAGCCGAGCATCTGGGTCGCCAGACCCATGACCAGCACGATCGGCGGGTCATCCGGATCGCCGAAGGTCTCATAACAGAGGGTGACGCCGCGGCCGACGTCGCAGAAGCGCTCGGTCATGGCGAAGACGATACTTCCCGCCGATGCGCGGCTAGGAAAGCACCGAGCGCTTGACCAGATACGTCCCCTCGGGCGAGCTGAAGCGGGCGACGAAACCGTGCTGCTCGAGCAGGTCGATCGCCGCCGGGACGTGGGCGATCACCGCCCCGACCTCGAGCCGCCTCGCCAGCGCGGCCGGGTCGTGCGACCAGCCGCGGATCAGCGAGTAGGTGCCCTGCACCTCCGAGTAGCTGAAGTGCTCGACCCAGCCGTTGAGCACGACCGGCGTCGTCGGCGAGCGCCAGAGGATGTAGGAGCTGACGCCGGCGTAGCTGACGATCCTGCCCTCCTGCGGCGGGTGCGCGAGCGCGTAGTCGACGACGGCCGGCCGCAGCAGCGGCGAGGCCTTGGCCGGACCGAGCAAGGTCAGCCAGACACCGACCGAGACCACGGCGGCGAACGCGGCGAAGGCCGCGACACTTGCCCCGAACCGCAGCCGTACCGGCTGCCGGTTCGGCACCGACCAGGCGACCATGAAGGCGATCGCCGGCCCGACGAAGACGATGTTGCGCAGGGTGAACACGGCAAAGGCGATGAAGAAGACCGGCACGAGCAGCGTCGTCAGCCGCCTCGGCTGCGGCGAACGCAGCCAGGTCCAGGCGACGAACGCCGCCGCGATCGTCAGGTAGGCGACCGCCTTCGGCGAGACGAACGCCGAGTCCCACTCCTGGGTGACGAAGGTGATCGTGTTGTTCTGGAAGCTGAGCAGGTACTCCCAGATCTGGCCGCCGAGGGGAGTCGAGACCGAGACCACGGCGACGGCTACCGCCCCGATGCCCGCGAGCACCCCGACCCGCCGCAGCGAGACCGCCTCCGGCAGGCCCCGCCAGCGGTCGATCGCCGCGCCGACGCAGACGAGTCCGATCAGGATCAGGCCGGCGACGAAGCCACCGTGCAAGTTCGCCCACAGCGCGAACAGCGCCAAGATCGCGAGCAGGGCGAGGCGGTGGTGACGCGGCTCTGCGTCCGCCGACCGCTCGCCCCAGCTCACCGCGATCAGCGTCACGAGCACCGAGAAGCAGAGCAGCGAGAGACCCCCGGCCCGGGGGTGGATGACGGCGAGCGCCCCGGGGAAGTAAAGCGCCGCGACCGCCACCAGCATCGGCGTGCCCTTGCGCCGGCAGAGCCAGAGCAGCAGGCCCAGCGGCAGCGCGAGCAGGACCGCATAGACGACCGTCAGTCCCGTCATCCCGATCGATTCGAAGATGCTGAAGAAGCCGAGCTCTGTCAGCCACTGCGCGTTCAGCCACTGCCCGCCCTCGGCGATCGTCGGGAACGGGTCGGTGCTGACCAGCCCGTGGTCGGCGATGAAGCGGCCGCTCGCGAGCTGCAGGTAGAGGTCGCCGTTGTTGACGCGATCGAAGCACAGCGCCAGCGCCGCGACGAGCAGCGTCAGCGCGGCGATCAGGCCCCAGCTCGCGCGCGCGCCGGTGCCCTCGAATTCTTCGAGCGTCGTGTTCAAGGCCGGTGATTCATACCGGCTATCGGGGAGTCGGGTGTTACGAAGACTGGGTGACTGTGCGCAATTCCGTGAACTTCGGCTCGATTGCGGGCGCGTCGTCGCCCATCACCTCGGCGACTGTCTGCCCCAGCTTTGACTCTGCAAAAGCCCCGAATGCTTCGGCCGGGTCCCAGATGTCGACGATGCTCATCTTTCCGTCGACCTCTGCGCCCGTGTGGATGATGAACCCTTCGGGCGGGTTATTGGCGATATCAAGCTTCCAACGGTAGAAATCGGTCATTCCGGGTCATAAGAAAAGGGGATCGGCCAGGCTTGGTACCCTATATATACGGATCGGCTCACGAATCGTGTGAACAACCGTCGATCCCAAGCGCTGAACCGCTTGAAGAACGCGCGCCAGACGGCACGTTTGAGCGGTTCGACACAAGCAGACACGTAGAGCGAGCCCGGGCGCGACGCCCGCGCCCAAGAAACGACTAGTACAAGGAGCGACGAAGCAGAATGAGTAGCCGCAGTAGCTGGACGTGTAGCGGATGCGACGTGACTGTCAGCTATCCGTCCGATTCAACCCCGAAGCAGCCCGCCGGTTGGGCCAAGAGTGGCCGCAACTGGCTGTGCCTGCGTTGCCGCCGCGAAGAGGTCATGGACCAGGCGGCCGCCAAGAGCGGCGCCGAGGGCTGGGCCCCCCGCCGTCAGGCACTGATCGAGTTCGAGCTGCGCCGCGACCCCGAGGCCACTGAGGTCGAGGTGGCCAAGCGCGCCCAGTGCTCGTCCGCCACGGTGCGCAAGATCCGCCGCGCCCTCCGTGACGCCGGCGAGCTCGCTCCCGCCTAGACGACCGATCCCCGATCCGCCCACCCGGACCGGGGTTCGGTCGTCACGAGCTCCTTCTCAGCCCGGAACTCGACCACGCCCTGGTCGATCGCGTAGCGGACAAGCTCGGCACGGTTGCTCGTGCCGAGCTTTCGCTGCACGCTCGCGCGGTGCGGCTCGATCGTGCGCACGCTGAGGTGCGCTGACGGCGGACGGCTGCACGCTCGTCCGCAAGGAGGATCGACATGGGGGTTTTCACGCAGGTTGGGTGGGTTCGCGACTCAGAGCCCCGCGACGACTCGTACCCACAGTCCCAGCAGAAAGCACGGCACGCGTAACGGCGCCCCGGTCCGTTCCCGGTGGCAAGATCCCCGGCGATGAGCCGCCGCGCATCCGTCGCCTTCCTCGGCTGTGCCCTGGCGGCGCTCCTCCTCCCCCCGGCCTCGGCAGCGGTGGTCGGCGGCCACCGAGCCGCGATCGCGGACTGGCCGTTCATCGTCGCGATCCGCGACCACAAGAGCCTGATCTGCACGGGCTCGGTGATCGCGCCGACCAAGGTCCTGACCGCCGCTCACTGCGCCCGCCACAAGGTCCACCGCGACCTTCGCGTCGTCACCGGCCGCGCCCGCCTTCGCCACGGCGCCGGCGGCGAGATCATCAAGGTGCGCAGGGTGAGCCGCTACCCGCGCTACCGCAAGAACGGGCGCCACGATCTCGCGGTGCTGACGCTGGCGCGGCGAACCGGGGCCGCGCCGATCGAGCTTCCCTCCCCCGATGAGGTCGGCGGCCTGCTCCGCTTCGGCCAGTTCGTGCGAGTCGCGGGCTACGGCGATCGCAAGCCGCTGATCTCGGAGCCGAGCCGCGTCGGGGTGTTGACCGAGACCCGCGAGAAGCTGCGGCCCAGCCGCCGCTGCCGCCGCATCTACCGCCGGGCGTTCCACGCCCGCACGATGATCTGCTCGCTCGGGCTGCGGTTCTCGAGCAAGCCAATCGGCGCGACCACCTGCTTCGGCGACAGCGGCGGCCCGATGGTCGCCGACACCCCCGCCGGCCCGCGCCTCGTCGGCGTCACCTCGTTTGCGGGCGAGGTCGGCGACATCGCCTGCGGCTCGCGGCTCGCGCCCTCGGTCTACGCCAGAGTGACGAGCGCCCTCGACTTCCTCTCCTCCAGCCTCGCCGGCTGAACGCCGCGGCGGCTAGGCTCGCTCACTGTCATCGTCCTCGGCGATACGCCGGTCGACAAGGTCCGCCAGGGGTTCAGGTGGAAGTGGGAGCGGCCTTGAGCCGCTGGCGCTCAGGAGTGATCCGGACGACATCCCAGGCGAGACCCAACCGCTCGAGCATCCAGATCACCCCCGCCGAAGGATCGAGCTGCCAGCGGCCCAGACCGTGCGTGGCGGAAGTGGGGAAGGCGTGATGGTTGTTGTGCCAGGCCTCGCCGAGCGTGAATGGCGCCAGCCAGGCGAGATTGCGCGACTCGTCGCCCGTCTCGAATTGCCTGCGGCCGTAGAAGTGGCAGAGGCTGTTGATACTGAAGGTCGTGTGGTGGAGGACGAAGATCCGTACTGCGCCGCCCCAGAGCAGGCCGGTGAGGCCGCCGGTGAGGCCGCCGGTGAGCGCAAACCCAAGTACGAACGGGAACGCGAGCCCGGCGAGTACCCAGATCAGCCAGGTCCTGTTGAGAAAGACGATCAGCGGGTCCTTCATCAGGTCCGGCGCATAGCGGTTCTCGTCGGCGCGCTCGGAATCGCCGAAGATCCAGCCGACGTGGGCATGGAACAGCCCGCGCACCTGCCCCCAGAAGCCGCTCCCGTGCCCAACGTGGGGGCTGTGCGGGTCGCCCTCGTGGTCGGAGAACTGGTGGTGCTGGCGGTGGGTCGAGACCCACTCGATCACGGCGCCCTCGGCCGCGGCCGAGCCGAGGATCGCAAGGGTGGCCTTCACAGCTCTCGTCGCCTTGAAGCTGCGGTGGGTGAAGAGGCGGTGGTAGCCGACGGTGACGCCGGCGCCGATCAGCAGATACGGAGCCAGGAAGGCGACGGCGTCGTGCCAATGCAGGATGCTGCCCCAGCTGAAGACGATCGCCAGCACCAACAGCGCGGGCGGGACACCGGTGACCAGGATGCTCGCGGCCTTGTCGAGCGCGGCGTGCCCGACCGGGCGCAACTCAGGTTGGGGACTCGACGTGGCGCTTTCCATGGTTCGGACCTCGTTGAAGCTCCTGCGATCCGAACACCCTGGCCAGCGTGTGTCCAGCTGGTGCGTCTCGTCTCACAACACGGTAGAGGTCTAGACGCGCGAACGCAAGAGCCTCAGCGCCCGCGTCGCGTTGACGATCCCGCCGGTCACGGTCTGACCGCGAAACGCCGGGCTGGCCACGGCGCCGTCGAGCAGCGCCTGCTTGACGGCGCGCACTCCGGCGCCGGGCACGGCGCCGAAGAGCAGCGCAGCGACCCCGGTGACGTGGGGCACCGCGAAGGTGACCGCGCAGGCGCTGCCGAGCAGATAGCGGCCGCCGAGCAGGGTCGTCGTCACGCCGACCCCGGGCGCGGCAAGGTCGACCGATACCGGCCCGACGTTCGAGCACGGCGCCCGGCCCCCGCCGCGGGTCGAGCCGGTGACGCAGATCAGGTTGAGGTTGGGCAGCTCGCAGTTGTGCGCGACCTTGCCCGCGTCGACGTCCTGGCCGCCCCCGTTCTCGGAGCCCGCGACGAACAGCGTCGCCGGGTGGGCGGCGACCGCCGCCGAGACCGCCGGGCCGCCACCGACGCTCCAGCTCATGTTGATCACCCGCGCCCCGTGCGCGGCGGCCCAGTTGATCGCCGCCGCGTAGCTCGCGTCGGAGCAGACGATCGCCGTCGTCGGCGGCTTCGTACAGGCGCGCAGCGCCATCAGCCGCGCGTTCGGCGCGACGCCGTCGATGCCGACCCGGTTGTCGTTTTCGGCGGCGATCACCCCGGAGACGACGGTGCTGTGGCCCCCGATGTCCTGGGGCCGCGCCGTCTGGTTGATCAGGTCCCAGCCGTGCGCGCCGCGCGGCACGTACCCCTGCCCCATCGGCGCCGGCGCCACCCGCGGGTTGCTCCACAGCTGGTCGCGCAGATCCGGGTGGCGGAGGTCGACGCCCGTGTCGACGAGGCCGACCGTCACCGGTACGAGGCTGGCGCGGCGGATCAGCGGCGTCTCGAGCCCGATCTGACGCCGGTCCCACTGGCTGCGCAGCAGCCGCGTGTTCGTCGGCGGCGGCTTCTCCTTGTCGGGCATCTCCTGGGCAAGCGCGGTCGCGCCGCCGGGGAAGAGCACGGCGACGATGACGGCAAGCAGCCGTCCCCAGCTCCGGACCCGCCCCTGCGGCGCCGCAAACATGCGCCGCAGAGTACGCGGTTAGCAGGCCCCGTACCAGCAGCCGAGAATATGGCGTCAATGAGCAAGCGGCCGGCACACGTCTATCTGCTCCGCTGCGCGGACTCGAGCCTCTACTGCGGCTGGACCTACGACGTCGCCAAGCGGCTCGAGGCCCACAACGCCGGGCGCGGCGCGCGCTACACCCGCAGCCGCCTGCCGGTCGAGCTCGCCGCCGCCTTCGAGCTGCCCGACGAGATCAGCGCCCGCCGCGAGGAAGCGCGGATCAAGCGGCTCGACCGGGCCGAGAAGCTGGCGCTGATCGGCGCCTCCTCCCCCGCTTAGGGTTACGATCCCGCGCACGGGTATGGACGCGGACGTCACCCACGGGTCCTAGGACACGCGGGCGCGTGGCGAGCATTGTCGCGATCGCGATCGGCGCCGACTCCGAGGCCTGGGCCGGAGCCGGCTTCACGGTCGAGGACAAGGCGATTCAGACGGGGAGCGTGCGCCTCGATCTCGGCGGAGGTGAGGGAATCGGCAGCTGGGTCTTGACCGGCACCGCAACCGCCGACCTGGACGGGCTCCCCACCGCTCTCGAGCAAAGCCCACCACCCGCAGCGCGCCCGGCTCACCCGAACGGCGTCGTCCGCATCGATCACCTCGTCGTCCTCACGCCCGATCTCGAGCGCACGACCGCCGCCCTCGAGGCGGCGGGCATCGAGCGCCGCCGGGTGCGCGAGGTCGACGCCGGCGAGGGCAGGCTGCGCCAGGGCTTCTTCCGCCTCGGCGAGGTGATCCTCGAGGTCGTCGAGCACGCCAAGGCCCCGCCCGGGCCGGCGAGCTTCTGGGGCATCACCTTCGCGGTCGCCGACCTCGACGCCTGCGCCGAGCTGCTCGGCGAGAAGCTCGGCTCGATCCGCGACGCAGTTCAGCCGGGCCGCCGGATCGCGACCATCCGCGGGGAAGCCGGCCTCGGCCTCCCCGTCGCCCTGATCAGCGAGAAGGAGTAGGGCTCAGAGCCCGAGGCCGCGGACGCCGGCCTCGTCCCAGCCGAGATGGTGGGCGACCTCGTGGCGCACGACCCGTTCGACCTGGGCCTGGAGCAGCAGCGGGTGCTCGCCGAAGTCGCGTTCGAGCGTGTCCTGGTAGATCACGATCCGGTCGGCGAAGCCGTCGCGGGCGATCGTGCCGCCGATGTAGTGGCCGTAGGCGCCGAACTCGGCGCCTCGCCGTGAGATGACGACCGGTGTGTGGCGAAGCAGCTCCTGGAACTCGCCGGGCAGCTCGTCGAGCGCCCGGATCACCAGCTCGTCGAACTCGCTGGGCGGATACTCGGGCGGCGGCATCGCCGCCAGCGCCTCGCTGCGGTCGACCAGGCGGCGGAACTCGGGCTCGGGCATCTCGCGGCCGATCGCCATGGAGGTCACCCAGGCCGTGGCCACGGCAATCGCCAGGCCGCCCGCGGCGATCAGCAGCAGGTTCTCGAGGCCGCCGAGGTCGGGGGGCCGGAGCAGCAGGAGCAGCAGCCCGGCGAGGAACGCGGTCCAGGCGGCCGCCTTCAGCGACGGGCCAAGCGCTTCCTTCATGCGATGAACGTTAGAGAGGTGGGATCCTCGGCCCAGGCGTTTGAGTGACGACCGGGGCCGTAGACTCGCGCCGGTGAACGACGAGAGCGGCGGGGAAATCACGCCTCCGACGGCGCTGGAGATCAAGCAGGGCCCGCACGGCCGCGGCGTCTACGCGAGACGGGACATCTCCGAGGGCGAGACGATCGAGATCTGCCCCACCGTCGAGCTCGGCGAGAACGACGCCGGGGGCGCCCTCGCCGACTACGTCCTCTACTCCAACCGCAATCCGGGCCAATCGGTGCTGATGCTCGGCTACGGCAGCCTCTACAACCACTCCGCCGAGCCCAACGCCGAGTACTCCGAGCACGCCGAGGACGCGCTCGCCTTCACCGCCCTGCGCGACATCCCCGCGGGCGCGGAGATCACGATCGACTACGGCGACGACTGGTGGGAGACGCGCGAGCTCGAGCCCGGCTGAGGCAGAAAGCCAACGAGACCGGCCAGCCCCCTGGGTTCGGTCCATTCTCTGCGTCGTAGTTCCTTGCAGTTCCCCCGCCGCCATCGCTCCTCACCTCGCCGCGGGCGCCGCAAGCGAGCCGAGGCGCTCACGCACGCTGGCTGCCCTCGGCTGCTCCCTCGGGGTCGAGGCGCGGCAGGCGGCGCTCCAGGGGTGCCGGCATCGACCAGCACCGGTCCCCGAGCAGTCTCATCGCGGCGGGAAGGAGCACGAGGCGGACCACGGTCGCGTCGAGGATCACGGCGATCGCGAGGCCGACGCCGAACTGCCTGGTGTTCGCCACCTCGGTCAGGGCGAAGGCGCAGAAGACACCGGTCATGATCGCTGCGGCGCCGGTGACCACGCTCGCGGTTCGCTCCAGCCCGTAGGCGATCGCCTGGGCGGTATCGCCGCTGCGCAGCCATGCCTCGCGCATGCGGGTGATCAGGAACACCTCGTAGTCGAGCGAGAGGCCGAAGATCACCGTGTAGATCGCGCTGATCGCCACGGCGTCGATGTACCCGGGGCCGCCGAGCAGCGGCGTCTCGCCCTCGAAGAGGAGGGCGAGGGCCCCGAAGGTCGCCGCGACCGTGACCAGGTTGAGGGCGACGGCGACGGCGGGCAGCAGCAGCGAGCGGAAGATCGGGACCAGCATGAGATAGGTGACGAGCGCCAGCGCAAGGATCAGCAGCGGCAGCCGCGAGGAGGTCTCCCGGTCGTAGTCGGCGAGCTGCGCCGCCGGCCCTCCCACGGCGGTCGTCGCTCCGGTCTGCGCGGCGAGCTCGTCCGCTCGCTCGCTGAGGGTGTCGCGAAGCTCGGCCGTCCGGGGGTCGTTGGGGTCGGACTCGGGGATCACCATGATCGCCCCGGCCTGGCCGCCGCGGTCGAGGTTGACGGCGAACTGCGCGCCCTCCCGGTCGCGCCGGCGCGACCCCTCGAGCGCAGCCAGGGTCAGGTAGCCCGAGTCGAGCAGGCGCGGAGAGCGCATGCGCTGCTGCGTGCGGGCCGAGCGGGCGTTGCCGTAGATCCGCGCCGAGCCCGCCGAGAGCTGCCCGAGGCCCGCCTCCAGCCTCCCCGAGCGGCCGTAACCGTCGTCGAGGCCGCTCGCGAGCTGCGCGGAACCGCGCTCGAGTCGGGCCAGACCGGCGATCAGTTGCTCGGCACCCTGGCCGAGCTGCGCGGCCCGCTCGTCGAAGCCGCGGCCGGCGTCCGCGAGGCGCGCGAGGCCTTCCTGTAGACGGGCATTGCCCTCCCTGAGGCGCTCGAGGCCTTCGGAGAGCCTTCGCGAGCCATCGGCGAGCCGTTGCATCCCGCCGGCGAGCCCCTCGGTTCCGGCGGCGAGTTGGTCCGCGCCCGCGGCGGCCTCGAGAAGCCGCGCCCGTCCCGTGGCGAGCTCGGCGTCGAGGCCGCGGTAGCGCGGGTCGGCGGGCGCGCCGCTGATCGGATCGCGACCGCTGATCGCCGCGTAGGCCCGGGCGCTTGCCTCGAGCGCGGCGAGGTACTGCGGATCGCCCTTGCCGACACTCATCGCCTTCAAAGCCGCGAGAGCCCTGTCGGTCTCGCGCTCGGCGACCTGGGCCGGCTCTCGCAGCCTGCCGAGGTCGCCGCTCCCTCTTCTCAACTCCTCCGCGAGAGCGCTCGCCCCCGGCACCAGCATCGAGTGCGCCTGCCGGGCCGACTCGGACATCGCTTCAGCGAGCCGCAAGGATGCATCGGAGGCCTCGGCCGCCCCGCCTTCGAGCCTGCTCGCGCCGCGCTCGGCGCGGGCCAGGGCGGCGGAGAGCTCCCGGGCACCGGGAGCCTGCAGAGTCCCGCTGAGCTCACCGGTCTCCTCGGAGGCCCTCTCGGCTCCGCTGCTGATCGCCTCAGCCGCCTGCGCGCCCCGGGCGACACCGGTACGCAGCTCCACCATCGCCCGATCGGCACGGCGGAGGCCATCGCGGAGGCGACCGAGCGCCCGGTAGCCGCGGTCGGCCTTCGGTGCGGCGGTCCGGGTGAGCGAGCTCTCCTCGGCGATCTGGCCCGGCCCGACGACTTGGGAGACGCCGTCGAGTTGGGAGACATCGCGCTGCCATCGCTCGATGCGCGCGAGCCGCTGCGGGTCGGTGATCGTCCCGTGCTCTGTCGAGACGATGACGTCAAAGGGCGCCGCCCAGCCCGGGCCCATGACCTTCTTCACCGCTTCGAAGTCCTGGCGAGCCTCGCTCGAGGCGGGGAGCTGGTGCACGTCGGGCGGACCGGTTTCAAGCGCCAGCGCCGGCACGGCCAGCAAGAGCAACGGCGCGAGCAGGCCCGCAGCGGCCAGGCCCGGGCGGCGCAGCAGCCGCTCGATTCCGGCCACCCAGCGAGAGCGCCCGGAGGCCTCGCGGCCGAGCCGCCAGCGGTCGATGTTCGGGCCTGCCAGAAGGAGGGCTGCCGGCATCGCCAGCAGGGCCGCGCCGATCGAGAGCACCGTCGCGACGATCACCCCGCTCGCCGCCGAGAACAGCAGGTCGCCCGGTGCGAGCACGAGAGAGACGAACATGGCCACGATCAGGGCGACGCCGGCGAAGACGACTGTGCGGCCGGCGGCACCCCCGGCGGTTGCGGCCGCCTCCGACGGTGAGGCCCCCGCCGCGAGCTCCTCGCGAAAGCGCGAGACCATCAGCAGCGAGTAGTCGACACCGAGCGCAAGTCCCATCATCGAGGCGAGGCTGGTGGCGATCGGATCGATCTCGCGCGCCGAGGCGAGCAACCACAGCCCCCCGAATGAGGCGGCGACCGTTCCCAGTCCCGCCAACGCGGGGATGCCGGCCGCAACGGGCGAGCGAAAGACGGCGAGGAGGACCAGGATCAGGATTGGGATCGCGATCAGCTCGGCCCGCCTCGCCGCCGAATAGGACTCGTCCTTGAGCCCGTTTCCGATCGCGGGCATGCCGGTGACCCGGGCGCGAATCGGGGGATCGACTTCGCTCTCGACCTGCTCGCGAAGCTCGGGTGCGATCACGTCGAAGGCCTCCCTGTAGGGGCGGTCGATCGCGGCGACGAGGAGTGCTGCGTTCGGTCGCGGGCGAAGCTGCTCGGTGCCCTGGCCGCGGTCCCAGGGCGAGAGCACGCGAACATCGTCGCGCTGCGAGAGGGCCGCGGCCAAAGCGGGGCCCTGGCTGTCGATCGCTCCCGGCGGCCCTTCGAGCAGGACCGGCGCCGTGACGGTTTCCCCGAAGCGCTCCCGAGCGAGCTCGATCGCCTGCGCGGACTCCGTCCCGGGAACGGCAAGGATGCTCTGCGTGAGACGCGACTGCACCCCCAAACCGAGGCCCGAGAGGGCGATGACCAGGGCGACCCAGGCGCCGAGGACCAGGCGCGGGCGCCTAAGGGCGAGGTTTGTCGCTGCCTGCATCGCTACCGCCTTTGCGTCGGTCGAAGGCCCATGCCCGGAACTCCCCAGGAGTGTACCGATCGGTTAACTTAATCGCCGCGGCATCTGACAGCTTGCGCCGCGCGGCACTCGGTCCCGTTCAGTGAGCTTCCTCCGCCGCGCCCGCGCGCAGGTGCACCGGCAGGGTCTTGAGCTGGTTGATGAACGGCGACTGTGCGTGCTGTGGCTCGCCCGCAAGCGTCATCGAAGGGAATCGGGAGAGCGTCTCCTCGAGCAGGATCCTAAGCTCGAGGCGGGCCAGCGCGGCGCCCAGGCAGAAGTGCCGGCCGCCGGCCCCGAACGCCTGGTGCTCAGGGTCCCGGGTGACGTCGAAGCGAGCCGGGTCCTCATAGCGCGACTCGTCGCGGTTGGAGGAGACGTACCACATGACGACCTTGTCGCCCTTGTGCACCGGACAGCCGCCGAGGTCGGTGTCGCGCGTCGCCGTGCGCCGGAAGTGCGAGAAAGCCGGGAACATGCGCAGGGCCTCCTCGACCGCGCTCGGGATCAGCGACGGGTCGCCGAGCAGCTTGCGGCGCTCCTCGGGGTGCTCGATGAGCGCCCGCATCGCGCTGCAGTAGGTGGCCTTGGTGCTGTCGTTGCCGGCGGCTACGAGCAGGAAGAAGCCCATGACGATCTCGTGCTCCTCAAGTCGTTCGCCGTCAACCTCGGCGTGCACCAGCACGCTGGTGAGGTCGTTCGTCGGACGCTCGCGACGGTCTGCGATGAGCTTGCTGCAGCGCTCGAAGACCTCGGGCACGTCGCGCTCCATGACCCGGTCGAAGTCGGGGTTGAGGTCTGGGTCGCCGGTGCCGAGGATGGTGTTCATCAGCCGCGCCCAGATCGCATCGTCCTCCGGCGGGATGCCCATGAAGCTCCCGATCACCCGCGACACCACCGGTTGCGCGACGTCGTCAACGAGATCGCACGTCTCGCGGCCATCCAGCCGGTCGAGGACTCCCGTCGCGATCGCGCGGATGTCGTCCTCGTGCATGGCGATGCGCTTGGGCGTGAACCCTCGCTGGAACAGCGCCTTCAGCCGGTCGTGCTTGGGCGGGTCCATGGAGATGAACATCGCCCGCATCAGCTCCAGCGGGAGGACCGCATCGGTGACCAGGGCGACGCCGCCCTCCTCCGAGGAGTACAGCTCCCAGTCACGGCTGACCTCCTCGACATCGTCGGCCCGGCTCACCGACCAGTAGCCGGCCTCATGCGGGAACTCGGTGATCCGGGGCGACCAGTGGACGGGATGCTCCGCGCGCAGGCGCTTGAAGAGCTCGTTCGGCGGGCCGTCGAGCCACAGCTCTCGCTCCGTGAGGAGAACCTCGTCCAGTTGCCGTGCTTCAGATGACACTCTCGACCTCCATCGCAGAATCCGGATTGCACCTCATGAGCGAGCGGAACATAATGTACCGAACGGGGAAGATTCTCCCAGAAGCGGGTGGTCACCCGCCGGCGCGCGTGCTGCCCAAGGTCGGCCATTGCCATAGCGAAGCTAGTGGGCCGTCCCGAAACGTCGCACCCGAAACGGCGGCCCCAGATCACCGCCGGATCTGCGTCCTCGGTCGCCGAAATGGCGCTGCCATTCCGGCTCCCTGCGTCCTTGCCCGGCGGCGCCTGGGTCTCGCCGTTTCAGGCACGACGTTCCTGGACGACCCACTAGTTGACGGATGTCGCGGGGTACCAGCGGCCATCGTCACCGGGGCGAGCCAGGCCGCGGTGCCGGAGGTGCTCGAGATGCGCGATCGTCTCGAGGTTCCCGAGCATTCGGTCCTCGGAGGCCGAAAGCTGGTCGAACAGCGCCTCGGTCAGCTCGGAGACGGCGGCCCCGTCGGCGCCGAGTCGGCCGGCGAGCTCCGCAAGCCGGCGCTCGTGGTGCTCGATCAGCTCGCGAGCCCGGCCGCGCGCGTCCGGGTAGGGCTCCCCGTGCGCCGGAAGCACCACGCTGATCGGGAGCTCGGCCACCCGTCTCAGGGAGGAGAGGAACTGGGCGACGGCGTCCCCGTCGCCCTCCATCGGCGGTTGTATGTTGGGCGTGTAGCCGGGCAGCAGGAGATCGCCGGTCACGAGAACGCCGTCCCTCGAACGGTAGAGGCAGACGTGGCCCGGATCGTGCCCGGGCGTCCACACGACCTCCCAGTCGGCGATCCGGTCCCCGTCGGCGATCGGCTCCACTCCCGGAACACCGCTGACCAGCGAGCGAAAGCGCCCGAACGCGCGCTCCATCTCCTCGGGATCCGGTAACCCGGCCGGCCAGCTCTCGGGGGAGGGCATACCGCGGCCCGAGGCATATGCAAGCGACGGACGCACGCCGGCGTGGGCGAGCACCGTGTCCGCGATCTCGGCCGCGGCGCCCCAGTGGTCGACGTGGCCGTGGGTGATCAGCACGCGCGGGGAGGGCGCGCCTTCGACCTCCAGCGCTTCGCGGAGCTGTGCCGCGGTGCCGGCCATCCCCGTATCCACCAGCAACGTTTCGCCGCCGGGCAGCTCGAGAAGGTAGCAGTGGATATGGTCGGGAGAGGGAAGCTCGAGCGCAAGCGTCAGGCGGCGGACGCCCGGCGCGGGCCTGGCGACCTCGACGCTCACCGCGGCGGCTCGACCAGTCCGAGGAGCCAGCGCTTGAAGCCCTCGGTCGCCTCGCTCAGCTCGCGGCTCTGCCCGCGCTCGAGGTACTGCAACGCCAGGCCCTGCACGGCGGCGATCGTCCCGATCGCGATCGTCTCCTCGGGGAGCTTGATCGTCCAGCCCTGCGACCTGATATCGGAGATCAGCCGGCGGATCAGTTCGCGGTAGCGGTCGCCCACGGCGACGATCGCAGCGCGCAGCGCTGGATCGCCCACCGACTCCGAGACCAGCCCGAGGTAGACACGCTGCAGCTCGGGCTCGGCTACGAGCTCGCTCCAGAGACGATCGAAGCCCAGGTTGACGATCTGCTCGGGGTCCTCGAGGCCCGAGATCGCCTGCTCGACCGGTTGGAGCATCCGATCGCCCAGGTAGGCGACGAGCTCGGCAAAGAGCTTCTCCCGTGTATCGAAGTAGTAGTGCAGCATCCGCTTCTGCACGCCGGCCTCGTCGGCGATCCGCTGCATCGAGGTACGGGCGTAGCCGTCCCGCGCCAGACATCGATATCCCGCCTCAATGATCGCCTGCGCCCGCCTCGCGCCCTTGCGACTGGCGAAGCGGTGCTCCGCACCTGAGGCGGCCTCCATGCGGCCGGATCGTAGCCGACAACACGCCCAAGAAACCGACCGTTCGGCGAATATCTACGCATCGCTTGGTGCAGCCGCAGCATCGCGCGCCAGCGCGGAGCTTGGTCGTCAGGGCCGAGCGCGAGGCAGCCGAGGATCGCGCTCCGCAGTCGGCTCCCTCGCCGCCGCCAACGCCTCAGCTCACTCCGCCGCCGACCGGGCGTGCTCCGCGCTCGCGTTAACCGGTGTCGGCGCGCTTCTGGAGTGCGTCGACCTGCGAGGTATCGCCATGGCAGCGGCGAAGGCGAACGCAACGGCGACCGCGGAGAGCGCGAACGCGATCGTGAACCCCGTTTCCTCCGGCAGCCCGGTGGCGGCGACGTGGGCCGCAACGACGCTGGCCGCGATCTGGCCGCCGAGCGAGCCGCCGATCGTCCGCATGATCGTGTTGATCCCGGTCGCGATGCCGGTCTCCGTCTGGTCGACCGCCTCGACGATCAGGTTCGCCATCGCCGCGAACGAGAAGCCGATCCCAAGCCCCATGAAGGCGCTGCCCGCGTAGATCGACCAGCGCTCGTCGTGGGCGAGGGTGAGGAAGACGAAGGAGCCGCTCGCGACCGCAGTCCCGATCAGCAGCGGCAGCCTCGAGCCGAAGCGCCCGCCCAGCCAGCCGGCGAGCGGGCCGGCGAACAGCATGATCCCGGCCGAGGGAAGCATGAAGAGCCCCGCCTCGGTCACCGTGGCGTCGAAGCCGAAGCCCGCCGCGGGCGGCATCTGCACGAACTGGGGGATCAGGATGAACGAGCCGAACATCCCGAAGCCGATCAGAAAGCCGGTGGCGTTGGTCGTCGCGATCGCGCGGTCGCGCATCATCGCCATGTCGACGAGCGGATCGCGCTGCTTTGCCTCGAACTTCATCCAGACGCTCAGGAACGCCACCGCGGCCGCGAACAGCCCGATCACCCGGCCCGACCCCCAGCCCCACGAGTTCCCCTCGCTGACCGCGACCAGCAGCGCGACCAGGCCCCCGGAGAGGAGCGCCGCCCCGCCCCAATCGACTCGCCCCGGGCTCTTCACCGGTGACTCGGGCACGAAGAAATGCGTGGCGACGATCGCCACGCAGACTACGGCGAGCCCGAGCCAGAAGATCCACTCGTAGGAGAGGTTGTCGACGATCACGCCGCTCAAGACGAGCCCGGCGCCGCCGCCGATCCCGAAGGTGGCGCTGATCAGCCCGATCCCGGTCGCGACCCGCTCGGGGGGGAACTCGTCGCGGATGATCCCGAACGAGAGCGGGAAGACGGCGCCGGCGACGCCCTGGATCGCCCGCCCGGCGATCAGGACGCCGATCGAGTGCGAGAGCGCCGCGACCAGCGATCCGACCGCGAAGAGGATGAGCGTCACCAACAGCATCCGCTCCTTTCCGAACATGTCGCCGAGGCGCCCGACGATCGGGGTGGCGACCGAGGCGGCGAGCAGGTAGGCGGTCAGCACGAAGGTGACCGCGGTGGTCGACGTCCCCAGCTCGCGCTGGATCTCGGGCAGCGCCGGGGCGACGAGGGTCTGGGAGAGGGCGAAGGCGAGCGCCGACAGCACGAGCACCGCGAGCGTCAGCCCGTAGTGCTGCCTCGTCTCGCCGGCGGGCTCCGCGGACACGCTCACCGTCGCCCGCCCGCGGCGGCGCGGTGCGCGTTCACGATCTCGAGCTGCCTTCGCGAGAGGACGATCGGATCCTTGCCGGCGCGGTGCGGCCGGCGCGAGGGATCCATCCCGCGTGAGGGCTCATTGCCCGCCCCGCCGGCGCTCACAGCGCCTCGATCGACTCGGCCAGGCGCCCCAGCAGCCGCCGGGCCTGGCGGCGCTCCGGCGCGGTCAGGGAGTCGTACAGCGCGCGGCGCTTCTCGGAGACGACGGCCTCCTTTCGATCCAGGAGCCGCCGGCCCTTAGCCGTCAGCGCGACCGTGACGCCGCGGCGGTCGCCGGGCACCGCGGCGCGGCGAACGATGCCCGCGCGCTCAAGCCCCGAGAGCATCCTCGTCGTGGTCGGGGCGCTGACTCCCACCAGACCGGCGAGCTCGCCGCTGCGTGCCGCCGGCGACCGCGCGACGAACGACAGCAGCCGGTACTGCGGGACCGTCAGGCCGTCGGCCTGTCCCCGGGCCGCCCTCCCGCGAGCCTGGTTCAGGGCGGTGAAGAAATCGTCCCAGGCCTTCCACAGGGCCTCGTAGTCGCTCGTCGAGCCCTGGCCGGCCGCCGCCCTCGTCGGAGTCGCTGTCATCATAGTTAGCAGGCTACCTTATTCGGCGATTCGGCCCGGGTGAGCGCCTCGCGGCGCCACTTGGGCAGGCGCTCGCCGCGGAGGATCCCTGTGCCGGTCCCGGCGCGGGCTGCTCGCGCGCCCTGCTCAGCTCGCCACCCTCGGCCCCGGCCCATTCGCGGCAGGCCGGGGCGGGCCGCGGGAGAGAACCTCAAGCTGCAGACCGAGCAGCTCCCGTGGGAGCTGGCGGAAACCACGGGCGGCGTCATCCTCGGCCCCGTCCCGCCGGGTCACGCAGTTGCGGTGGGTGTCGCTAGTGCCGCGGGGTCGCGGGGTCGCGGGGGGCGACCCCGTCGATGATCAGGTCGGTCAACTGTTCGGCCACCGCGGGAATGTCGTCGAGCGGTTCGTTGCCGAGTCGGTGATCAAGCGCGATCCCGAGGCACATTCCGACCACGGCGCGCGTTACGAGGGCCGTATCGAGCCCGCGCTGGCCCCACTCCCCGAGGAACTCCCCGATCCCTTCGGCAAGCTCGGTCAGAGCCGGAAGCAGCTGGCGCTGGTAGGTCTCGGAGCCGCGGTTCGCGTCAGCGAAGAGGGCTACGCCCAGAAGGGGCAGGATATCGATCGTCACGGTGAGCAACTCGGCAATGAAGCGCGCCGTGCGTTCGCGCGCCACCGGCTCCCACGGTTCAACGGGAAGCTGCTCCCGCGGTTCAACGGGAAGCTGCTCCCGCGCCAGACGGACACCTTCGTTAACCACCTCCTCGAGCGGCTGGATGACTGCTGCCTCGAACATCTCCTCCTTGGACGAGAAGTGTTGGTAGAGCAGCGCCTCGTTCACGCCCGCCTCGGCCGCGATGTCCCGGGTCCGCGTTCCGGCAAGACCCCCCTTCGCGAACGCCGTACGGGCGGCCTTGAGGATCTCAACTCGGCGATCCGCCGCAGCAAGCCGCAGGCGGCTCGACTTCGGCCGCGTCACGTCTGTCCCCCTGGACCCCCCCGTCCGGCTTGTAGCGACATACATACAACCTAGTCGATTGTCGGGACCCACCTGAATGCGGCATGCCAGTTCCAGAGTAAGTACTGACTCGCCCGCTGCGATATGGTCCCCGAATGGCTTCTCGCTATCCGCTCCCCGGGAAGATCGCGCTCGTCACGGGCGCCGCCCGCGGCATCGGCCTCGAGACGGCGAAACAGCTTCACGAGAAGGGCGCCTCGGTCGCCGTGGTCGATCTGAGCCTGGAGGACGCAAGACGCGCATGCGAGGCGATCGGCAGCCGAACGCTCGCACTCGAAGCGGACGTGACTGACGCGGGTGCGCTGCGGCGGGCGGTGGCAGACGTCGTCGAGCGCTTCGGCGGGGTTGACATCGCGGTCGCCAACGCCGGCGTCGCGCCGCCGATGAAGCCGATGACGGCGATCGGCGACGAGGTGTTCGAGCGGGTGGTCGAGGTCGACTTGCTTGGCGTGTGGCGAACCGTCAGCGCCGTCTTACCGCAGATCGTAGCCCGCGGCGGCCACGTCGTCGTCGTCGCATCGGTCGCCGCGTTCGCGCCTGGCGCGCTTTCCGCGCCGTACGCGGCAAGCAAGGCCGGGGTCGAGCAGCTCGGCCGGGCCCTGCGCGCCGAGCTACGCACCCACAGCGCGAGCGCGAGCGTGGCCTACTTCGGCTTCATCGACACCGCCATGGTCCGCGACACCTTCGATGCTTCCGATGACCCAGTCGCCGCCCGCGTCCAAGGTCTCTTTCCGGGCTTCGCCCGCCGGCGCCAGACGCCGGCCCAGGCCGGCGCCGCGGTTGTGGCCGGGATCGAGCGGCGCGCCGCGCGGATCATCACGCCGGGGTACTGGCGGGTCTACTCCGTGCTCCGGGGGGCGCTCAACCCGATCATCGACCGGGCGATGGAGCGCGACCGGCGCCTGCTCAAGGCCGTTCGCGAGGCCGAGACGGACGGGGCGACGCTGCCACGCTGAGCGAGCGCCCGGCTTCGCTCACCCAAGCCCCACGCTGACCGACTGCGCCTGTTCCTTCCCCAACTCGGAGTGCGCGCGACTGTCGCGGTTGCGGACCAGGACCAAGGTCGCGACCAGGCCAAGCGCCGCGATACCGCTGGCGACGAGGAACGCTGCCGCGTAACCGTCCGTCAGCATCACCGGTGTCGGCGCTCCGCCCGATGCGCTCGCGAGGTGGTCGATCCGCGAGAAGGCGACTGTCGAGAGAACGGCTAGCCCGAGCGCGCCCCCGACCTGCTGCGAGGTCGTGACGAGGCCGCTCGCAAGGCCCGCCTCGTGCGGCGCGACGCCGGAGACCGCGGCGATCGTCTGGGGCACGAAGGAGAGCCCGAGCCCCATCCCGCAGAGGAACATCGGGCCAAGCACATCGGCGACATAGCTGCCGTCGGCGGCGACCCGGCTGAACCATGCCATGCTGACCGCGATCAGGAGCATCCCGGCGCAGATCACGGGCTTGTAGCCGATCGCGCTCACAAGGCGGGAGGCGAACCCGGCGGCGATCATTATCGCAATCGCGAGCGGCAGGTAGGCGAGGCCGGCGTCGATGGCACTGAGGCCGAGCACCCCCTGCAGGTAAAGCGTGGTGAAGAAGATCATCCCGTACATCACCGCCCACAAATGGATGCCGACGACGTTGGCGCCGATGAGCGTGCGGAGGCGGAAGATCGTAGACGGCACCAGTGGCGCCGCCGAGCGGCGTTCGATCGCCACGAACGCGGCCAGGAGCGCCGCGGCGGCGGCGAACAGGCCGATCGTCCGGGTCGATCCCCAACCCGCGCCGGGCGCCTCGACGAGGGCGTAGACGAGCGTCGCCAGGCTCCCGGTGATGCTGACAGCGCCGGCGAGGTCGAAGGCGCGGTTCCGGGAGTCGGCGTGGCTCTCGGCGATCAGCGCCGGCGCGAGCAGGGCGGCGCCGAGACCGATCGGCACGTTCACCCACAGCACCCACTCCCAGCCCGCATACTCGGTGAGCACGCCGCCGAGCAGGACGCCCGAGGCCCCCCCGGATCCGGCGACGGCGCCCCAGATCCCGAGAGCCTTGTTGCGCTCGGCGCCGTCCGAGAACGTCGTGGTCACGATCGAGAGCGCGGCCGGCGAAAGCAGCGCGGCACCGAGGCCCTGGACGGCGCGGGCGGCGATCAGGGCAGTCTCCGACTCGGCGAAGCCACCTGCGAGCGACGCGAGCGCGAACAACGCCAGCCCACCCATGAACACCCGGCGGCGGCCGAGCAGATCGGCGAGCCGCCCACCGAGGAGCAGGAAGCCGCCGAAGGTGAGGGTGTAAGCGTTCACCACCCACGAGAGGTTGTCCTGCGAGAAATCGAGCGAGGAGCCGATTGTCGGCAGGGCGACGTTGACGATCGTGCCATCGAGGACGACGACGAACTGCGCGACCGAGAGGAGGCCGAGAGCCGCCCAGCGCCTGCGATTGAGATCCGTGCTTTGGGCGGTCAAATCTGGGCCTAGGGCGGGTCGCGCTGGAGCCGGGGGTAATACGCCGTCTTTCCGTTGAAGGTCCACGGCTGCTGCTGGCGGCACGGCGGCGTAGCGAGGAGCGGCGGCACATCGAGGATGTTGCGAGTGTTTCGGCAGTCGAAACTCTGGTACCTGCCGATGTCATCGAGGAAGCCCGGTGCAGGGTAGGAATTGCCGCGGTGGGTGGGAAGCTGCTTCGTCCAGCCGCCGATCGTCTCGTTCCAGGCTGTGATCACGCCGGGGACGTAGTTGACGACCTCGTTCCCGGGTCCGACCGCATAGCCGCCGTGAATCTGGCCGACGTTGGCGAGCGTCAGGGTGACCGAATCTTTGACCAGCTTGAGGAGCTGGAGCACCGGGATCAGCTCGCGGGTGTCGGCGTAGAGCGCCCCCAGCGCCGGTGGCGCGACCTTGAGGATCCCGGCCAGCGCGGGCAGCCCCGCCTTGCCCCCGGCAACGAGGCTCGGGACGTTGTCGAAGAACCGCCTGAAGGCAGGCCCCCCTGCGCTCATCGCCTTGAGGGCCGGCCGCAGTCGCGACACGACGGGGCGCAAGCCGGCGACGGCGCCGTTGAGGTCACCGCTTGCGTCGCCGAGGCGCGTGAAGGAGTCCTCCATCGAGTGGAGGAAGGGGACGAGGGCCTCGACTGTGGCGGCGAGCTCGCGGTCGCGGTCCGCGGTTACCTTGAACACCTCGTTGCCGGAGCGGATCGCCGCCTGCATCGCACCCTGCTGCTCGCCGAGGACTGCGAAGACTTGGCCGGCGTCGCCGAGCAGCGTCCGCAGGTCCCCGCGCTGGCGCGCAAGGGTATCGGCGACGTCGCCGAGATCCGCGGTGACAGGTGCGAGCCGCCCGAGCGAGCTACTCAGCTCGGCCTCGCGGCCGCCGAACGAGTCCGCCAGCCCCGCGAACAAGCCGCGAAGCCGTTCCCGCGTGCGCGGCGCGAATGTCTGCAGAACGTCATCGAGCTGCTGCGCGGGCTCGGTCCGGTCGCTGGCAAGCTCGCCGTCCTCGGGGATCGGCTCGGCATCGGCTGAGCCCGGGCTGATCTCGAGATATCCCTCGCCGAGGAGCGTCTTCGAGCGCAGGATCGCGCGCGCGTCCGAGCGCAGCGGAGCATAGTCGGACTCGAGCTCGATCGTGACCCGCGCCGCGTTTCCGTCGCGCTCAACGTCGGTGACCTCGCCGACGTTGACCCCGGCGATCCGCACGTCGGCCTGCGGGTTCAGGTTGGTTGCGTGCGGGAGCGTCACGTCGACGCGGTAGCCGTGCGGCTCCAGCGGCAGCGAGCCGCCGAACGCCTTCCAGGCCACCACGGTCAGCACCGTGCTGACGAGCACGAACGCGAACATCGGGAGCATGCGCCTGAACTGTGGTGTCGTCGTCTCCATCTGGCTATCCCCGCGGGCAAAGGGAGTAGGTCGGAACCAGGAGCCTGAAGATCTCCTCGAGGCCCGGCGCGCCGACGGTCTGCTGGCAGTTGACCATCACCATGCCGCGACCGATGCCGCCGTGGGCGTCCTTGGCGCTGAACAGCGAGTTGTAGTTGTGCGTGAACCACGGCATCCAGAACAGGAAGCCCTCGTCGTCATAACCAAGCTTCTTCCCCGGCGGGTTGTAGGCGAACTCGTTGAGGAAGTAGTTGGCCCCCTTGAGCGTCGTGTTGACGTCCGAGATCTGCCCGCGGAGGGTTCCGATCGAGGGGCTCAGCTCCCGCATCGCATCCGCGCCCACCCGGACGAACGGGCGAACGTTCTTGGCGAGCTCCCCTGCGCGCGGTGGCGGAGAAGGGACCGAGCCTCCGCAGCGCCGCCGGAACCCGCCGGATCCCGGGCTCAAGGGAGGCCAACGCCGGTCGGAGCTCACGGGCGAAGACAGCGGACTCGCTCAGCGCTGCGTCTGTAACCCTGAGGCCGCGGGGCACCTGCTCGATCGCCTGGCGCAGCTCGTCCTCGCTGTCGGCGAGCGGCCTCAGGGTCTCGTGGGCGGAGACGATGAGCTTCGAGAGCTCGCCGCCGCCGGATGCGGCCTCGGTGACCCGGGCGACGTTGTGGACCAGCCGCGCGAGCTGCCTGCGGCGCTCGGCCAGCGCCCCGCTCACCCGGCCCACCTGTGCAACGGTGGGCCCGAGTGTCCGCAGCGCCGCGCGCAGGCTCTCGCCGCGGTCCCGCGTGCCCTCGTGCACTGACGAGATCAGGGAGGAGAGGAACATCCGCGTGTCGCCGTCGAGGGCGGACATCAGGTCCGAGAGCGGGACTGGCGTCGCCGTGCGGGAGATGTCGATCGTCTCCCCCTCTGCGAGCGAGTGGGCGGGCGGGCGGCCCGGATCGAGCACCAACTGCATGTCCTCGAGCGGCGTGATCGGCTCCAGCGCCGCCGTCGCGTTCGCGTACACGTGAGGAAGCTCGCCGCGCTCGATCCGCATCGTCACGACGGCATTGTCCCGGCGCAGCTCGAGGTCGCTGATCGTTCCGACCTTCACCCCGGCGACGCGCACCGGCTGGCCGAGCCCGGGCTCGATCCCGTCGGCGGCCGAGACCTCGGCGCGGACCTCGTAGGTGTCCTGGAACGGCAGCGGCGCGCGCTCGTTGACCAGCACGTACGCGGCGGCGGCGATCCCTACGCAGGCGATCGCCGCGAGCGCCACCAGGAACCGAAGGTGCTGCCTGAGCCGGCCGCTTCCGGTCATCGCTATTTACCCCCTCCGAGCAGCGCTTCGAGCAGGGCGGAGAGCGGGTTGTCGCCATTGCTCGGAACCGGTGGATCGCTTGGCGCCGGGCCCGGACCGCCCTGCGGCGTCGGCGGCGGGGTATCGGGCTTGGGGACGTCGGTCGGCTCTGCCGTGTCCGGCGCGCGCGACCTCTCCCGAGGCGGCGCCGCAGGACTTCCGAGTGGGAGCGTGCGCAGGAGCCGCTCGAGCAGTGTCCGGCGGTCGGCGTCGGTGCCGACTAGGAGGCGGAGCATGTCCTGTTGGCGCTCTTGCTGAGCTTCGGGAGGCTGGTAGGCCGACGACGACTCCCATCCCGGCGGGCGGCCGATCCGGCTTCGCGCCGTGTAGTCGGGGATCGTCTGCTCCTCGCACCACTGGTCGGGCCGGAACTCGGGGCGGGCGCCGGCGCCGAGCCAGATCGGGTTCACGCCCTCGATCTCGCCGTTGCCGACGAACTCACCCAACCCGGGAAAGACGCCCTGCAGCTGGTTGGCCCCGAACGTGAGCCCCAGCCGCAGGGTGCCGCCGTTTCCGTCGAAGCCCGCCGAGGAGCCGAGCAGGTTGGCGCCGAGGTGGAGGGTGTCCTGCCAGATCTTGTACCCGGTGGTGTTCGGGCCGTCGTCGATCACCGTGTTGAAAGCCGGCAGGACCGTGTTGTCGAGGCAGCGCCCGGCGTGGCCGGCGAGCGACAGCGCCTCGGCCAGCGGGGCGGCGAGCGACGGCAGGTGGGCGTTGAAGGGCTCGATCTGGTCGAGCAGATCGGGCAGCTCCCGCGGGCGGACGAGCCGGTTGATCTGGCGCACGAGGCCGGCGGCCTGCGGAAGGGTGCTCGGCATCGCCCTGAGCGCCGGGCGCAGCTCCTCGGCGAACGAGGTGAGCGGGGGCAGGAGGCGGTCGATCTCGGTCAAGCTCTCGGGGGCGGCGACGAGCACCCGGTCGAGCTCGCGCACCGTCGCCGAGAGCGCCTCCTGGTCGGCGGAGAGCCCGCGGGCGACGCGGTTGAAGCTCGTCACGAGACCGGCAAGCGCCGCCGGGTCTTGCCCGAGCTCGGCGGTGAACCGGGCGCCGGACGAGACGGCCCGGTGCAAGTCGCCCGGCCTGGTCCCCTGAAAGCCGCGAGCGGCGACGCGGACGGACGGCAGGGCGCGGTCGAGCTCGCGAACCGAGTGACGGAGCCCCTCGAACCCACGCCCGCGGGGCGGCCCGCCGAAGGCGTCGGCGAGCTCGCCGAACGACGATGTCAGCGCCTCCCGGGTGCCCGAGTCGAGGGCGCTCAGCACCTGGTCGATCTGCACCGGGACCTTGGTGCGCGCGAGCGGGATCGTCTCCCCCGAGTCGAGCTCGTCGGCCGTCGGCGAGCCGGGGCGGACATCGACGTAGAAGTTGCCCTCAAAGAGCAGCCGCGGGACGATCGCAAGCGAGGCGTCCGCGTGGAGGCCCTCGCTGCGGTCGATTTGCATGGTGACGACAGAGGTGTCGTCGGGGCCGGCGTCGACCGTGGTGACCTCGCCGATCTTCACCCCGAACCGCCTCACCTCGCTGCCCGGCTTGAGCTGCGTTGCAGTCGAGAAGACGCCGCGAAGCTCGAAGTGGCTTGCGAAGGGGAGCTCCTTCGCAAAGGCGAGGTAGGTGGCGACCACAAGCCCGACGACGACGACCAACGCCGCCCGCACGGCGCGGCGGCGGGCGCGACGCTCCCCGGCTCGGCCCACGTCCCTCACGGTGCCTCCTCAAGGGTCGGCAGCAGGCCGACGCGCCGCGCCCGCTCGTGCACGCCGTCCGGCGCGTAGGTGTCGAGCGTGTGGTTGTCTTGGAGCCCGGGCGGGTTGCCGAGCCTGACTGGGGCGGCTGGATTGTTGAAGACCGGGATCGGGGGCTCGGGATAGGGCTCGTTGCCCGACTCGCACTCGCGGTAGTTCTCGTTCGGATCGATGTTGATCGCCGTACCGGGAGAGGGCACCGCGGCCTGGAGCGATTCGCCGACCGAGCCCAGGTGCTTTTCGCCGATGAACGCGACCGGCGGGCCCTCCGCGAAGCCCGTTGCACCATAGGCGGTGCCGAAGCTCTGGGCGAACAGCGACAGCGCGTTGCACTGGACCTGCGCCGGGACGATCTCCTCGAGCGAGGGCAGCGCCTCGGCGAAGGCGTCGTGCAGCTTGCGCAGCGCCCCGACGCTTCCGGGGTCGTTGGCGACGACGCCAAGCTCGCTCGTCACCGGAGCGAGGTCGTCGGTGAAGGTCGGTAGCGCCCGCAGCGCCGGGGCGCCGGCCACGAGCGCGTCGCCGCCGGCCTTGAGGCCGGGCCGCAGGAGCGCCGCCGGCTTGCGCAGATCCCCGACCACCTCGGCCAGCCCGTCGAGCCCGGGCTGGAGCCGGTTGAGGGCAACGGTGGTCGCCCGGAACGCCCCCGGCGCCGCCTCGATCGCCGCCCCGAGCTCGGGCCGTACGCGGGCGAGCGCCCCGAAGGTCCGGGCGCCGCCCGAGGCCGCCTCGGCGAGCTCGGCGGAGGCCGGGGCGAGCCCGCGCGCGAAGGCGTCGTAGCCCTCGACGAAGGCACCCAGCCGCGCGCGCGGCGAGGCCGCCGCGCTGCTCAACCGGCGGAGGTCCGGGAAGAGCCTCGGCAAGCGAGCCAATGCTGCGGTTGATCGCGACGCCGCGACCCGCGACGCCGTCCCCGAGCGCGATCAGCGCCCTCTGCGCGCTGCGCGCTGTCGCCTGGTCGAAGACGTCGAGCAGGTCGGTCAGCTCGACCTGCGCGTGGGAGCGCTCGAGCGGCAGCTCCCCTCCGTCTGGAACCGTCTCCTGGCTCTCGCCGGGCGTGATCTCGAGGTAGGTCTGGCCGAGTATCGACGAGGGGCTCACGGTGACCTGGCTGTCGACCGGCAGGGGCCCGGCATCGCGCTCGAGCTCGAGCTCGATCTTGGCGTACGACCGACCCTCCTCGCTCCGCTCGGCATCGATCGCCGAGACCTGGCCGACCCTCGTACCGGCGATCCGCGCTTCGAAGGTGGGGGCGAGCCGGTTTGCGTTGGGGACCTCCACCGTGACGCGGTACGGATTCTCGAACGGAAGCCCCTGGTTGGCGATGTAGGAGACGTAGACGACGATCCCGATCACGAGGAAGGTCAGGAGGCCGATCGCCGGGTAGTAGCGGGACGGGTCGCGGCGGCCGCTCGCACGCCGGAAGATGTTTGTGCCCCGGTTCATCATTTCAGGAAGAACTCCAAGAGCGCTTTGACAGCACCGGGGCGCTTCTTGGCCATCCGCACGCCTTCGCTCGCGGTGACGATGTCGGTGCCGGCGGGCAGCACCGTCCGGAGCCGCTGCGGTCCGACGCTGGGGGCATTGGCCGGGATCGTCCCGTTGCCGGGTGCCGAGTACGCCTGGCTGCAGCCCTTCGCGCTCAGGTCGAGCAGGCAGCGCACCCAGACGTCGATCAGGACGCCGACGTAGTGGGAGACCGAGTCGTAGCCCCCCGACATCGACGCCATCTGGTAGAAGAACTCGTTCACCGTCTCGAAGCCGCCCTGCTCGCGGAGGCTGTTCATCAACAGCGCCAGCTGGCGCGCGTCGGGCTTCAGCGTGTCGACCGCCGCCCTGAAGGGCCGGAAGAGCCCGACCCCGTCCTCGACGTCGGGTGTCGCCTCGCGCGCGAAGGCGCCCAGCTTGCGCGCCGCGTGCTTGCCCGTCCGCGAGAACGGCGTCATCGCCTTGGTGAACCTCGTCAGCTCCGGGCCGGCGGCGCGGAGCCTGCGTGCGACCGGAGCGCCGTTGTCGGCAATCTCGCGTAGCGTGCCGAGGCCGCGCTCGACCGCCCCGAACGTCGGCCCGAGCTCGCGCACCGTCGCGGCGAGCGGCTCGGCGTGGGCGGCCGTTTCCCTGGCGACCGAGGAGGCGTTGCGGACGAAGGCATCGACGTCACGGGCGCGCGCGCCGACGCTGGCCAGAACCTCGTCGGTCTGGGTGATCGCGTCTGCGAGCTCGTGCCGCTCGCCGGCGAGGATCGAGAGCGCACGACGCGCCTCGCCGAGCGCGGGGTTTGCGCGGCGCAGGAGTGCGTTCAGGTCCTCGCCGCGTCCGGCGGTCGCGATCCCGAGCTCGTTGAAGAGGGCGCCGATGCGCTGCGAGACCGGGAGTGAGAAGACATTGATCACGTCCTGGAGCGATACGGGGATTGCCGTCTGCTCGACCGGCACGGTCGGCTCCCCCGCAGGGCCCGGGGGCAGCGGGCTGTCTGAAACGCCGGGGTCGCAGTCGACGAAGTACTCGCTGATCAGCCCCTCCGGGAGTATGCGGCAGCTGGCGTCGGCGCGGAAGGGCGCGAAGTCGGCGTCCACGCTGAGCGTCAGCCGCGCCTTTGAATCCGGGGTGAGGCTCACGTCCTCGATGCTGCCCACCCGCACGCCGGCGACCTTGACCAGCTGGCCGGGAACGATGCCCTTGGCCGTGTCGAAGATCGCGTCGACGCGAGAGGGTGGCTCCTCGTCACCCAAAAACCCCGTGGCGACGATCGCGATTCCGAGCACGCCCGCCACGCCTATCAGGAGCAGCCGCCTCATGGGAAGTCGAGGACGCTCTCGGGGACCGAGTCGTCGGGGTTGCAGAGCGTGGGGTCGGGAACCCATGGATTGGAGTGGTCGGGCGCCGGGGGGTGGGCCGAGCCGGGACAGGGCGCGGTCAGCCCGGTGCGGACGTCCAACAGGCCGGGGACGATGGGGAGGCCGTCCAGCAGCAGGGAGGGCAGGCCGCTCACCGTCGTCTCGAGCGACTGTAGGAAGGTGAGCCGCGCGTAGTGGCCGGAGGCGTTGTAGTTGGCCGAGAGGAGGCCGGCGAGCCCGTTCGTGACCCCGAGCAGGAAGTCTGGGGCGTAGTAGCGGGCACCCTCCAGCAGTGGCTGCGCACCTTTGAGCGCGGGAGCGAGCGAGCGCAGCGCGTCGGCTCCCGGCTCCCCGATCTGCGCCAGCGCGGTGAGCGCGCGGCCGAGCCTCGGCTCGACATCGGCGGCATGGGCGAGCACCGGGCGGGCGCGGCGAAGCATCGGCGCGAGTTCGGCGAGGAGGCCGCTCAGGGGTGCGCTTGCGGGCTGGACCGCGCGCAGCGCGGGACGCACGGCCGTCACCGCCTCGGCGGTACGGCGCAGGGTCCCGGTGGCCTGCTCGAAGACGGCCGGAGAGCGCTCGAGGACATCGCCGAGCGCCTTGCGCTCCCGGGAGATCGCGGAGAACGTGCGCGCCGCGTTCACCACCGCCCCCTTGAGGTCTTCGCTGCGCGCCGCCACGGCTCCGGCGGCGGTGGAGCCGGTGCGGATCAGGCGCGCGAGCGCGTGGTCGTCGTAGGAGAGCTCGCCCATCATCGTCTGGACCTCACCGAGCGCCGGGTCGAGCTCGGCGAGCATCGAGTTGAAGCGGCGCGAGCCCGAACCCGCGAACACCTGGGCGCTGTTCTCGATCAGCGCCGCGAGGTCGCGGCGCTGCGCAGGGCCGAAGGCGTCCAGGAGCGCATCGAGATCGACGATCCCTGCTGTCTGCGTGGTTGGCAGGACGCCGCCGTCGGCGATCTCGGATGAGTCCGGCGGGCCTGGCGAGAGATCGACAAAGCGGTTCGTGACCCCCGCCTGGCCGACGGCGCGGATCGAGGCGCGGGTCCCCTCGTGCAACGGAGTGATCGCCTCGTCGTCGATCGAGACCTCGACATTCGCCTCTCCCTCGTCACTGAGCGTGATCTTGGAGATCGAGCCCACCCGGCGGCCGGCGACCTGCACCTCGCCTCCCTCGACGAGCTGGCCGGCGTTCTCGAAGCGGGCGTTGATCTTGTAGGGCTCCGACCCGATCGCGAGCAGCACGATCGCCGCGACCGCCGCCAGCACGACGACGAGCACGACGGTCGACCGCGTCATCCACGCCTGCTTGTCTCGTGTCCGGCTCATCCGCCGATCGGCAGTCGCGGGGCCCCGCCCCAGAAGATCTGGCTCGTGAGGATGCCGATGATGTGGATCCCAAACAGGTTGACGAGCATCGACTTCGCCGTTGCCCGGCCGAGCTCGACGGGACCGCCCCGGGCGGTGAACCCGTAGTAGCAGCCGACCAGGACCACGAACGTTCCCATGATCATGCCCTTGGCTCCGGAGAAGAGGTAGTCGCTGACGCTCTGGAACTTCCAGAACAGCTCGAGATAGCCGCCGGCCGAGACCTGCCCGACCTGAAGGACGGCGGAGATGAACGAGCCGAGGAAGCAGACGACGATCGCGATCGCGTAGATGAACGGCAGCACGAGCCAGGTGGCGAGGATCCTGGTCGAGCACAGATAGGCGATCGAGTCGAGGCCCATCACCTCGAGCGCGTCGATCTCCTCGGAGATCCGCATCGTCCCCAGCTCAGCGACGTAGCCCGTGCTGACCTTCGCGGCCATCATGTAGGCGAAGGCGTAGGGGGCGACCTCGCGAAGGTCGCCGATCGCGGTGAAGGCGCCCGCGGCCGCCGGCGCTCCGACGAGTCGAGCGCCGTAGGAAGCCTCGATCCCGATCACGAGCCCGAGCGCGAACACCAGCCCAAGGATGATCAGCAGCGAGCCGGTGACGAGGATGCTGGCCTGCCGGACCACCTCACCCAGGTACCTCGATAGGGCGCGGCCGCAGCTGCGGATCATCCGCCAGCACAGGTCCGCTGCGCCCCCGAAGGCGAGTACTGCCCAGCGGGAGTGTTCTCGTAGCGCTGCCGCCCGTGGGTAGCTCATCGCACCTGCGAGAGGACGGGGTTCGTGGCCAGGAGGAGCTGGGTGAACACGTAGTCGATCGCTCCGATAGCGAGGAAGGAGATCACCACGGTCTGGTTGACGGCGCGGCCGACGCCCTCGGCGCCGCCGGAGGCGTGCAGGCCCTTCTGGCAGGCGACGATCGCGATTACCGCGCCGAAGATCCCAACCTTGAGCAGGGACGCGCCGAGTTCGAGCGGGGTCGCGTTGGCAAAGAAGGAGGCGAAGAACGGGCCGAGCGGAGCGTGGTTCTGCGCGACGACCACCACCGCTCCGGCCATGCCCGCGAGGAGCGAGAAGACGTCGAACAGCAGCGCGAGGATGACGAGCGCGAACAGCCTCGGCACGACGAGGCTCTTCACCGGGTCGACCCCCATGATCTTGAGCGCGGAGAGCTCCTCGCGGATCTCACGGGCGCCGAGATCGGCGCAGATCGCCGTCCCCGCCGCTCCGGCGAGCACGATCGCGGCAACCATCGGCGCGAGCTCGCGGACGACGATCAGCTCGTACGCCGCTCCGAGACGATCGAGAGCGCCGAACAGCCCGAGGAAGCCGGATGCCTGGACGCCCGCCGGACCAAACGAGAGCGCGAACGATGTCACCATCATGGGAAGCCAGGCGACCCGGACGATGAAGGAGAGCTGCGAGATCAGCTCGGGTCCGTACGAGTACGGCGGCCTCAAGCCGCGCGAAACCGCCTGGCCGGCGAGGTGAAACATCGCGCCGACCTCGACCAGGGCGGCCGGCCACTTGTGGCGGTCCTGCGGCGCCTTTGCCTTGCGCCGCGGCTGTGGCCGGACCGGGCGAGCCGGCTGGCGCCGGGCCGGGCCGCGACGAAGCAGGGGCTGGGGCTCTCCGGTCGCGACAGGCGATCCTGTGGATCCGTCGCTCACCCGAGGCACCGATCAGCAAACCATGCGACCTGGGTAACCACCCGTGCGCAGCCGCGCTTTTCGTCGTCTACTACCACAGTTTCGTCTCTCGTCTCTCCTCCAGGGACCGAGCCGGGAGCACAGTAACAGCTTACTTTCAAAGAAGCGCCGGTTGCTTTGTCCACCTTGAAACCAGCACGAACTCGGAGCCTAGACAACCAGCGAGGAAGCCGCGCCGGTTCGAAGAAGCGCGCTCAGGCCTCAGCGATGATCTCGTTCGCGAACGCCGTTATCGCCTCGTTGAAGCGCTGTGGACGCTCGAGCATCGGCATGTGACCCGTGTCGTCGAAAATCAGCACCCGGCTGTCGGAAATCAGCCGCGCGAAGTCCTGCGCGTCGCGCACCGGCACTAAGACGTCGTCCCTGCCGAACACCACCAGGGTCGGGCAGTCGATCTCGGGCAGGCGCTCGCGGAGCCCACAGGCGCGCAATTCCGTCATCGCCTCGAGGAAGGCAGGCGCTCCCGTCCCGTCGACCTGACGGGAGATCAGGTCGAGGCGAAGCCGGGTCGGATGACGCACCATCCCGCCGAGGGCGAGATGGCGAAACCCGGGCCGGCGGAGCATGCGCCGATCGGCGACAGAGCCGGTCGTACCCACGGCCGCGAGCAGCCGGACGAGCGACCGGAGGTGTAGCTGGCGCCCGCGCGCGATGCTGATCCCGGCGGCGTCGACGAGCGCCAGACGGTCGACCCGCGAGGGGTGACGGATCGCCAACTCAGCCGAGATGCAGCCCCCCATCGAGTTGCCGACCGCGACGACGGGCCCCGTAGACAAGACGTCGCAGAGCGCGTCGAGGGCATCTGCGTACTCGGTCATCGAAACCGCTTCGCGCATCGGCGCCGAGGAGCCGAAGCCCGGCAGATCGACTGCGAGCACGCGCCGGTGACGACCGAGCGGCGCGATGTTCTCGAGCCAGTGCTGCCAGCACCCCGCAATTCCGTGGACGAGCAACAACGGCGGACCCTCTCCCGAACCGAACTCTACGTATCGGATCGGCGCTCCTCGGACCTCGATCTCGCGGAGGTGCTCGTCCCAGTCGATTTCGCGCCAATCGGGGACATCGCTGACCCCGTAGTCGGGCCCGGCGCCGACGGCGGCGCTTCGGCGAGCCGGAAGCGCAAGCTTGGGGCCCTCGGCCGGCCCGGCAGCGCTGACGCCAACCCGCTCTCGAACGGGCGCGCTCATGCCGGCTCCTTGAACGTCGTCACGGCCGGCTCGTTGGCCCGCGCCCGCTCGTTGGCGATGCGAACAGCCTCTGCCGTCGACCGTCGCCCGGCGCGTTCCACCAGCGGCATGAAGACCCTCGGCGCAAGCAGCAGCGGCAGAATCGAGCGCGGCGCGTAGACCATCCGCTTGCGGCGCTCGACGCCGCGTGCGATGGCCCGGGCCGCCCGTGCCGGCGGCACTGGCCGGGCCACCGCCCCCAGCCCACCCATCAACGCCGCGATCGCCGGATCCTTGGCGGAGCTTCCGGATCATGTCGGTGTCGATGGCGCCAAAGTAGGCGCAGCCGACGTCCACCCCATGCGCCGCCACCTCGAGGCGCAGCGCTTGGGCGAAGCCGTTGACTCCGTGCTTCGCGGCGGTGTAGTTGGCGCCGAGCGCGAGGGGCATCACGGCCGCCACCGAGGCCACCGTCAGCACGTAGCCGTTGCGCGCAATCACATGCGGCAACGCGGCTCGCACGGTGCGGGTGACGCCGAGCAGGTTGACCTCGATCACCCGCTCCCATACCTCCGGATCGCTTGTCTCCACCGTGCCGACCGCGTTCACGCCAGCGTTCGCGACCACGACGTCGATCCCGCCGAACCGCTCGAGCGCCGCCTCGACCGCGGCGTCGAGGTCGTCCGCGGAGGTGACATCGCAGGTTACAGCCAGCGCCGACGCCCCCAGCTCGGCGGCAAGCGCCTCCAGGCGCTCCGGCTCGAGGCCCGCGAGCACGACGTTCATGCCGCCGGCGTGGAGCCGGCGCGCGGTCTCGGCACCGATCCCGCGCGCCGCGCCACTTATTAAGGCCGTGCGTCCAGAGATCCTCCACGTCGAACCCATGTTTCCTCCTCGCCTCCTTGCCGACTACGGTCGCTATGCGCCGGGCGCCAGCCTCGTCATGCTCGCCTGATCGCCATCGTACCGTTCTTGGGGGAGAGCAGCACGACCTTGTTCTGCGGCCGCTCGAGCTCCGGGCTGGCCGGCGCCAGGTCCGTCTGCTCGACCACCCGCTTGATCACGATCCTCATCTCCGTGGGGGCGAGGCTCGAGCCGATGCAGCGCCTGATCCCGCCGCCGAACGGGATCCACTCGTACGTCCCCGGCCGAACGCCAAGGAAGCGCTCGGGTCGGAAGACGTCGGGATCCGGCCCATACAGGTCAGCGCGACGGTGGACGAGCCAGATCGCAGGGAGCAAGGTCACCCCAGGCTCGAAGGTGTAGCCCTTGATCTCGATGGGCTCACGAACTATGCGCTGCGAGGTCGCGACGACCGGCCTGACCCGAAGCGCCTCGTGGACGACGGCGGCCAGATACTCCTCGTCGCCCGCTCGCAGCTCCTCGCGGAGGCGGTTGAGCACTCGCGGGTGGTGGAGCAGGAGGTCGAACGTCCACGAGAGCGCGGTGGCGGTCGTCTCATGCCCGGCGAGCATCAAGGTGATCAGCTCGTCGTGGATCTCCTCGTCGGTGAACGTGCTCTGGAGCATGATCGAGAGGATGTCCTCGCGCTGCTCCAGGTCTCCGAGCTGTCGGCGCTCGGTGATCAGCTCGTAGATCAGCGCGCTTACCCGCGCCCGGTTGCTCATGAACGTCGACCAGTAGCGGACGGGGCCGAAGTCGCGGCGCAGGCGCGGCTGGCTCAGGGCAACGGCGGCGAGCCGGTTCTCGGGGTCGATCAGCTTGATTGCCCTGCGGCTCAGCTCTTCGTACCGCGGGTCGTCGCGCTCGACCCCGAAGATCGCGCTCATGATGACCTCGGTCGTGATGTCGGCGAACCGCGACCGTAGTGCAAACGGCTCGCCCAGCGGCCACTGGCTGATGGAGCGGTCGGTCGCCTCGGCCATGACCCCGGTGTAGGCGCGCATGCGCTCGCCGTGAAGCGGGGGATTCACGATCTTGCGGTGCTCGAGGTGCTCCGGCGCGTCCAGCGAGAGGATCGAGTGCTCGCCAGCGATCGGGACGACGGCGATCCCGGCGATCTCACCGAGCCGCAGCGCGTAAGGACTCGCCCGGTACATCTCGGCGATCATCTCCGGGTCGGCGACGAACACGGTACGACCCGTGCCCCAGCCGTGGATGCGGGCGCGAAAGACGTCGCCGTAGCGCGCCCAGTTTCGCTCCATGAAGACGTCCGGGCGGGCAACGAACTGCGCCGTCTGCACCCAGCCGGGAGTCCGTGGCCCGGGGATTTTCGTAGTGCGAGTGCGGCCGTTGGGACTCGCACCGTTGCCGGACGCGACCGCCGGCGGGGCTGGCGCTGGCGCTGGGGGCGATTCGAGTCGGCTCATCTCAGATGGCTCCTTCGGGTTGTGATCTCGCTCGGCCTGCTCGAGGGGCGGGGGTTTCGCTCCGGACTTCTGGCTCCTCGCGACACTAGACCTCGGCGCGGATTGGGAGTATGCAATTACTATACACTACCAATCACCATCCAAGCACCCACGCACGAGGAGAGGACCCATGACGCCAACACGGACCCCCACACCATCGACAAGCACGAATGGCCACAGCGACGAGCGGGCCGCGGACCCGGAGCTCGCTCTGCGGTTGGCGCTGCCGGAGGGGGCGTCTGCTGAGCCAGCGGTCCCCGCGGACGGCGCCGGCGATGCCACCCGCGAGGTGGAGACGCTTATTCTGGGCGCAGGCGTCAGCGGGATCGCCGCCGCGGCCGCGTTGCGGAAATCGGGTCGCGAGGACTTCGTGATCATCGACCGCGCGGAGGGGGTCGGGGGCACCTGGCACCACAACCGCTATCCGGGCCTGGCTGTCGACATTCCCTCGCATTTGTACTCGTACGCGGACAAGCTGAACCCGGACTGGGGCCGGACCTACGCCGAGGGGCCCGAGCTCGAGGCCTACCTGCAGGACTGCACCCAGGAGTTCGGGCTTCAAGACCGGCTCTGGCTTCGCACCGAGTTGCTCGACGCCCGCTGGGACGACGAGGCGCTGCGCTGGGAGGTCGAGACGAGTCGCGGCCGCTTCAGCGCCCGCTTCTTCGTCATCGCCTCCGGCCCGCTGCACGAGCCGGAGATCCCGGAGATCCCGGGCCTCGCGAGCTTTCGCGGCGAGATGTTCCATTCCGCCAACTGGCCGCGCGACGACGGCGACCTTCTCGACGGACGTCGTGTGGTCGTGATCGGCACCGGAGCCTCGGCGGTGCAGTTCATCCCCCGAATCCAGCCGCGCGTTGAGCGCCTCACGGTGTTCCAGCGCACGCCGGGATGGGTCTTGCCGAAGATGGACTGGCGCACGACGCGGCTCGAGCGCTGGCTGATGCGCCGGGTCCCCTTCCTGATGCGAGCCGTGCGGGGGGCTCAGTGGGCCGTCCTCGACACCCTCCTCGCGAGCACCGTTCAGCACCCGCGGATTGCGCGCATCGGGCACGTCGCCGGCCGCTTCAACATCTTCCGGGCGGTCAGGGACCGCCGCCTGCGGCGCACGCTGACCCCGCGCTATACGGTGACCTGCAAGCGGGCGATGTTCTCGAACGAGTACTACCCGGCGCTCGCGCAGCCGAACGTGGAGGTCGTGTCGACTGGCGTCAGCGAGATCCGGGAGCATTCGGTGGTCGGAGCCGACGGCACCGAGCGCGAAGCTGACGTGATCATCTTCGGAACCGGGTTCCATGTCATCACCACCCACCCGATCGCGACGAGGATCCGGGGCAGGCGCGGGCAGACGCTCGCCGATTACTGGCAGGGCAGCCCGCGCGCGTACATGGGAACGACGATCTCCGGCTTCCCGAACGCGTTCATGATGTTCGGCCCGAATATCGGGACTCTCTCCGGGTTCGTGATGGCCGAATGCCAATGCGACTACATGATCGGCGCCCTCGAGGAGATGGAGCGCGCCGGCGTTGCGGCGATCGACGTTCGCGAGGAGGAGCAGGAACGCTTCAAGGCGGAGATGGACCGCGCCTCCGAGGGAACGACGTTTCTCGTCGGCGGCTGCACGAGCTATTACCTGGATAAGAAGGGGCGAGTGGCACTGGCCTGGCCATGGACGATGAGGGCGATGAAGAAGCGACTGGCAAGCTTCGAGCTGGAGCCGTATGAGACGCCGGTGGCCCAGCCCGCGAGCGCGCCAAAGTGACTCGAGCCTGGACCCGCTCGAGCCGGGACGGCGCTCCGAGCAGCTGGCCCACCGGGAAGGCCCGCGAAGCCTAGGCAGCTCGGACCGCAGGAACCTGGAGGAGACAGATGACGGCAGCAGCGGAGCAGACGGTAGGCGAGTGCGCGTCGCGGTTTGAGCCCGTCCGGGCTGAGTTCCAGCGCAACTTCGCCGAGCGCGACGAGCTGGGCGCCTCCGTGTGCGTCATCGTCGACGGCGAGGTCGTCGTCGACCTCTGGGGCGGGGTGGCCGACCCGAGCACGGACCAGCCGTGGGAGCGCGAGACGGTCAACGTCGTCATGTCCTGCAGCAAGGGCGCCACCGCCCTCTGCGGCAACATCCTGATCGATCGCGGTGAACTCGACCCGGACGCGACGATCGCCTCATATTGGCCGGAGTTCGGCCAGAACGGCAAGGGGCAGATCCCGGTGCGGATGGCGTTCAACCACCAGTCCGGGGTCGCCCACGTCACTGAGACCGTGCCGGAGGGCGGGCTGACCGACTGGGAGCGCTGCATCACGATGATCGAGCGCACCGCGCCCTTCTGGGCTCCCGGCGAGCGCCACGGCTATCACGCCCTAACGATCGGCTACATCGTCGGCGAGCTCGTGCGCCGGATCACGGGCTCAACGATCGGGGCTTTCTTCCGCGAAGAGGTCGCCGATCCACTGGGGGTCGACTTCTGGATCGGCCTCCCCGAGGAGCAGGAGCACCGCGTGGCGACGAGCGTTCCCTTCGACTACGCGTCCGGGCGGGCGCCCGCCGACGTGCTTACCCGGATGGCGGACCCCAGCCTCCACATCGCCCCGCTGCTCGCCAACACCGGGGGCTGGATCGGGAGCTGGGACACCCGCGCGGCCCACGCCGCCGAGATCCCCGCGGCGGGCGCGATCACGAACGCTCGCGGGCTGGCCGGAATGTACGCCCCCCTCTCCCTCGACGGATCGAATGGCGACGTGCGGCTCGTGCGGCCGGAGGCGATCGCGCCGATGCGCAAGGTCCAGTCTGCTGGCCGAGACGCCGTCTTCGGCGGCGGATCGACCTACACCATGGGATTCTCGAACTGCTGGTGGGGAGGGAAGCCGGGCGACGGGTCGTCGGTGATCCTGGGCGAGGAGGCCTTTGGCACCCCTGGGTTTGGCGGCCAGATCGGTTTCGCGGACCAGTCGTACCGCCTTGCCTTCGGCTATACGATGAACCGCCACGGAGCAGGGACCGGGATCAACGAGCGCGGGCAGTCGCTGATCGATGCTGTCTACCGCGTGCTTGGCTCACCGACGAACGAGCCCGGCTTCTGGGTTCGCCGATGAACGTGCGATCACGTGCCACCTCGTGCTCCACGGGAGAGCAGTGCTCAAACCCGACAGGGCTCACTCGGGCACGGCGAGAGCCCCCGGCGCGCGGCAGTGAGCGAGCTCACGGCCCGGGGCCGGCCTCGAGTTCGCGGTAAAGCGCATCCAGACCTCACTCGTGGTGTGGCGCAGCGCGGCCGCCTATGCGCGGCGGCCACGCGGCGCGGCTTCCCTTGAGCGCGCAGGACGAGGCGAACTGGCAGCCGAGACGCGAGTCGCGGATCGGCCTGCGTGCGGACACGGATCCCGGGCATGATCGCCGGGCGGGCTCCGGTCGGCGCGAGCACCGCCGGCGCGGGGGAAGCGAAGGGCGTTTCTGCGCGCCGCCGCTCACCGGCTGGCTCCCGTCGCCCCGGCGCCGACCCGCGGCGCGTAGAGCGGCACCGACCGCCGCCTGCCCCTGGCGATGACCGGCGGACGCTCCTCGAGCTCGATCCGAGAATGGCGAAGCAGGCGGGTGGTCGCGTCGCTGAGAAGGATCGCGTCCCCGCTCTTGCGGGTCGCGGCCTCCACGCGGGTGGCGAGGTTCACCGCGTCGCCGATCGCGGTGAAGTCGAGGCGACCACCGCCGCCGACGCTGCCGACGAGAACCGTTCCCGAGCTGATGCCGATGCCGATCTCGAGCAGATCACCGTCGAGCCGTTTGAGCGTCTCGACGATCTCGACCGCGGACGCGAGGGCGCGATCCGCGTGATCGTAATGACGAACGGGAGCGCCGAAGATTGCCATCAGCCCGTCGCCGACGAACTTGTCGACGTACCCGCCATGCGCGGCGATGGTGGGTACCGCGAGGTCGTAGAGCCGGTTGAGGGCCTCAACGACGTGGCGTGGCGAATGCGACGCGGTGAAGGCGGTGAAGTCGCGGACGTCGAGGACGAGAATGCTCGCCTCGACCTCTTCACCGCGCGTTGGGCCTTCCCCCTCTTCAACCAGTCGCTCGGCGACCATGGGGTCCAGGTAGGTGCCCAGAGTGGAGCGAATGCGCTCGCGCTGCTTCAGGGCGGCGACCATCTGGTTGAAGGCGCCGGTGAGCTCGCCGACCTCATCCGAGGAGGTGACCGGCACGACCGCGTCGAGCTCGCCGGCCCCCACCCGATGGGTGGCCTCAAGCAGCTGAACAAGTGGCTGGCGCAGCGAGCGCGCCAGGAGCACGGTCAGGACCAGGGAAATGGCGAAGGTTGCGCCGACCGCGACGAGGACATCGATCCCGAGGGCGGAGATATCGCGCTCGGAGGATGCGAGCCCGGCGGCGAGCATCCCCGCGATCAGGTTGATCGCCGGCAGGACCCCGAGCAGCTTGAGCCGGAGGGGGATCGCGGCGGGCCCGACGCCGAACCCCGCCGGCAGGCTCGCGGCGACGTCGGCAACCACAGGGCGCATCCCCGCCTCGACGACGAAGAAGTAGAGGATTGCCGCATAGGCGATGGCGATGGCGGCGACAGCGGGCACGAACATCGCCTCAGCCGGCGTTGCGTCGAGGATCACCGCAGCGCCGAGCGCCCACGGCGCCGCCGCGGTGAGCAGCGGGAGCAGATACCAGCCCCGGTGCCAGAAGCGGAGCGGCAGCCCGACGGCGCAGCGCCAGGCGGCGATGCCGGCGGCTTCATTCCGTTCTCCTTCGAGCCAGCCCCGCACCGGCGCGAGGATGCGATGGGCGTGCCACGCTGCGAACACGATCGAGACCCCGGTGGCGGCGATGGTGAGAAGGACAAAGCTCGCGAGCTCGCGCCCGCTCATCGGCACGTACAGGAGAAGGAAGCCCACGGTGCCGAGCGCGATCGGCCAGCTCGCTTGCAGCGTCGCGGCGATGAAGAGGGTGGGATAGGCCGGACCAAACCGGCGATAGAGGGCCGTCAGCCGGCGCTCGATCACCAGACTGCCTCAGTCGGCGGCCTCGAGCCGTCGACCGGCGGACTCAAGACGAGCCCGGCGCCGCCGGCGACCGCGCGACGGCCGCCGGTCGCCGGTACTCGGGGATCGTGAGGCCGCCGGACTGCTCGCGCGCCGCCCTCCCGCGGGTCTGGTTGAGCGCGGCGAGGAACTCATCGCGGGCCCTCGGGTCCTCGTAGTCGCTTGCGCCCGCAGCGCGGGCCGCCGCCCTTGTCTGCGTCGCCGCCAGCATTGTGGCGACAATTTTTAGCATGCTACCTCGGCCCGGGGAGTCCCTCGCCTACGAGGCGCTGATCGCGGCGCTTCCCCGCCTCAGGGCGGCGCGGGCTGCCGGCGCACCGGGGCCGAAGGCCGAAGTTAACCGGTCGGCGAACTATGCGACTATGCTCCCGGCCGTGCCGCACGCCCTCGTCGAGAGCCACCCCCACCGCCGCGCCGGGCCCTGTGGCTCCGGCGCGCTGCGCGACCTGCTCGAGCTCCATGGCGTCTCCTGCTATCTGGTCGAGCGCAGCGCCGAGCGCGAGCGGGGTCTCTGCTCCCACCTCGGAATCGAGCTCGACCTGCGCCAGACTGACGATGTGCGAACGCAACACGCTACTTGGGCGCTGGAATCCCCCAGCGGCTTCCGCTCGCTGCCGGCCGACTTCCTGCATGAGGCGGCGCGGCTGCTCGACGACGATGCGCTCGCCGTAGCCGGCGGGACCTACTCTCGGCTCTCGGAGGCATGGATACGCCTAGCCGCGGCCGCCGGGGCGGAGAAGCCCGGCGGCGCGATCGAACCCGGCATACCGCTTGTCGAGGAGATCGGCCGGCTGGAGCACGAGGGCGCCGCGGCGATGGAGCGCCGGCTCGAGGACGTGCGATGACGGGGCGCGACGGCCCGCTTCCGCCTCACCAGCCGCACTGCCTCGGCTGCGGCGACGAGAATCCAGCCAGCCTCGGGCTCCGGCTGCGCCGCGAAAAGGACCGCGTCCGCGGGGAGGTGACGCTCGACCGCCGCCACGAGGGTGCGCCGGGATTCGCTCACGGCGGCGCCATCTCCACCGCCCTCGACGACGCCCTCGGCTCAGTTCTGTTGATCCTCGAACGGCCCGCAGTGACCGCGAGGCTCGAGACGAACTACCGCCGGCCGGCCTTCCTCGGACGCCGCTTCGAGATCGAGGCCTGGGCCGAGCGGATCGAGGGGCGAAAGCTCTATCTCGCCGGCGAGCTTCGCGACGACGGCAAGGTGATCGCCGACGCGCGCGCCATCTTCGTCGAGGTGGAGGTGGAGCACTTCCTGCAGGGCGCCGACGAGCTGCCGGCCAGTTGGCGCGAGCACGCCGAGCGCACCGGCTTCCAGCTACCCCGCTGATCCGCATCCGGCGGCCACCGAAGACCAGCCACGCAGCGCCTCGATCACCGGCTCGAGCGCCCGCCCTTGGGCGGTGAGCGCATCAGAGCTCGACGATCAAGAGCGTCCAGCGCTTGCCGAGCAACTCGACCGCCGCCCGAAGACGGTCGCAGGACTCGATTGGCTGCGCCATCTTGCTAGCTTACTTTCTTCTAGTTGCTGTTATTTGGATAGCTACCTGCAAAGGAGGGCGAATTGGACTGGGTCATTTTGGCGGGCCGGATTCTCTTCTTCCTACTGTTCGCGCTCTCGGCCGTGGGGCACTTCGCGCAGCGCGAGACGATGAGTCAATACGCCGCCCAGAAGGGCGTGCCGCTTGCGTCGCTGCTGGTCCCGCTGACCGGCGTGCAGATCGGACTCGGCGCGCTGATGATCCTGCTCGGCATCTGGGCCGACCTGGGCGCGGCGCTGCTGGTCGTCTTCCTGATCCCGACGGCGCTCATGATGCATCCCTTCTGGAAGCTGGAGGACCCGATGGAGCGCCAGCAGGACCAGGTGCACTTCCTCAAGGACATCGCGCTCGCCGGGGCGAGCCTCATGCTGCTCGGGCTCTTCCAGCAGTTCGGCGACCAGATCGACCTGATGATCACCGACCCGCTGTTCTGAGAGAGATAGAGACAGGAGCGATGGCGAAAGATATCTCCGGACCCGCTCGAGAGCTGCTCGAGGCCGCCAACATCGGCCACCTGGCGACGCTGATGGCGGACGGAACGCCCCACGTCACCCCGGTCTGGGTCGATGTCGAGGACTCGACCGTGCTGGTCAACAGCGCCGAGGGACGGGTGAAGGTGAGGAACCTGAGGCGCGACCCCAGGGTCGGCCTCTCGGTCGCCGATGCGCAGAATCCCTACGCGGCCGTCTCGATCCGGGGCCGGGTCAGGGAAATCACCGCCGACGGCGCCGACGAGCACATCGATGCCCTGGCGGGGAAGTACCTGGGCGAGGAGCGCTACCCGATGCGTCAGCCCGGCGAGCAGCGCGTGATCATCAGGATCGACCCCCTGCACGTCCTCGAGCCGCCCTCGTCGTAGCCGTGGAGATCCGCTTCTGCGACGAGACGGAGCTCGGGTTCGGCTGGATCGCCGCCGAGCCCGCCTCGATGCAGCGCACCTCCCAGGCGCTGGCCGCCGAGGGCGGCGTCTGGGTGATTGATCCGGTCGACGGCCCGGGCGTGGAGGAGCGAATCCGCGCGCTCGGCGAGCCGCGGGGGGTGCTGATGCTGCTCGACCGCCATCGCCGCGACTGCAAGGCGCTCGCGGACCGGCTCTCGGTGCCGGTCCACCAGACTCCCTTCGATGGGGTCGCCGGCGCGCCGTTCTCCTTCATCACGGTGATCCGAAACCGCCTTTGGCGCGAGGTCGCGCTGTGGTGGGAGGAGCAGCGGCTGCTGGTCTGCCCCGAGGCGGTCGGCACGACGCCCCTGTTCCGGGCGCCGGGCGAGCGGCTCGGGGTGCACCCAGGGCTTCGCCTCTTTCCGCCAAGGCGCCAGCTCAGCGGGCTGGAGCCCGAGCATCTGCTGGTCGGCCACGGGGAGGGAATCCACGGCGAGGCGGCCGCGCCGGCGCTGCGCGAAGCGCTGGCCGGCTCCAGGCGCGGTACACCCGGCTGGGCGGGAGCCCGGCTGCG
>CAVOKZ010000037.1:0-14367 GCA_963696625.1 uncultured Solirubrobacterales bacterium | reverse complement strand
GGTTCATCACCTACCCGGGTAACGGAAGCCATGCCCAATACCCGCAGCCCTGTCAGGAGGTGATCGCGTTTGGCAGCTGCGTCCAGCCAGACGGGGCCACGCCCGAGCGCGGTCACGACGGCGCCAAGGCTTGGGGATGGAATGAGTTCTACAGCCCGACTTCAGGCGGTCTCGCACCGCTGCCAACGGCGGCGGATTCGTGGAACCGCTGGCCGGGCGACTGGGGAACGGATGGCACCCCGCTGAGCCCATCAGGCCAGGGGGGCTACGAATCGCCCTGGGGAGAATGCGGTTACCCGACGGTCGAGTGCGACATGCCAGATTCGGGCGGGGAGTCGTTCACCGCCACCGCCCAGTCGAGTGCTCCCGCGTCGCCGGACTCGCGAGCTCGTAAGTGCGAGAGCTGGTTTGGGCCCAGCGTCAACTTCTTGGCTGATGCGTATCCGGTTGACTCCAAGCTAGTCATGCGGCCTCTTGATCGGTGATCTGGGCATAGGTGGTGGGCTCGTGAACGGCGCTGAGGCCGAGCAGGGTCTGGAAGGCGGCCATCGGCGTGACCCGCCGGTTGTGACGAAAGACGTACTCATCGAGGTAGACGGCCAGGTGCCGATCAGAGACGCCTCGATGGGTGCCGTCCATCCAAGCCTTCAGGTTCGAGATCGCCCGGTGGGCTCGCGGTAGCAGTTGCTCGCCCGGCCCGGCGGTGCTCTGTGGCCTGCGCCGGTGTCGATAGCCGTTCTTGGCCAAGGTCTTGTAGGACTGAAGACCGTCGGTATGAACGGTTGCACCAGGCTCCGTCGTTGCCTTGGTGAAGTCCAGCAGCGAGGGACCGGATGCATCAGGCAGAACGCCGAGGCGCAGTCGCCCCGAGCCGGCGCCACGGACCTCGATCGCAACCCCGCAAAGCGCCTTCTTGCCGCGCTCGCGCCCGCCTTTGAGGCCTTCCTCGTGCCCACCAAGGTAGAACTCGTCGATCTCGACCTCACGCGTGAGCCGCGAGCGCTCGGGCGCGATCATTGCCCGTCGCAGCTTCTGGAGTATCAGCCAGGCGGTCTCATAGCGCGAGAGCCCGAGCTGGCGCTGGAGCTGCTTGGCCGAGATTCCCGGGTGATGGGTGGCCACCAGGTAGGCCGCCCAAAACCACGCCCGCAGCGGCGTGCGGGTGCCGTGCATGACCGTCCCCGCCGTGACCGAGCTTTGCTGGCCGCAGCTCGTGCAGACCCACAGATGCCGGCGCGTCTCGGCGCCCGCCCGCCCGCCACCGCACCCCGGGCAGACGAAGCCTTGCGGCCAGCGCGAGGCGAACAGGTACTCGCGGCAGGCCTCCTCGGTCGCAAAGCGCTCCTGGAACTCCATGATGGTTCGAGGGTATGCCAGCCGCGCCATGCGGCCGAAGCTACGGCAATGGCCGGATGGAGCGAACCGGATACGCATCTCTTGGCTTGTCGACGCGGGCCCCTTGAAAAGGCAGTGTCTACCGGCAACCTCGAAGAACGATCATCGGCGCCGAGCCTGGCGATCAAGTCCGACTCCGGTGACGAGGTGGGGGCGGTGGGGGCGATCGCTCAATCGGTCGGTGCTCCGCTGCGCCCAGGAGCCGCAGTTCCCTTCGAGATCCCTAACGGTCAGGCAGCCGATCTCTACGTTCGAGCACAGGTGGGCGACAGGATTGTGGTGGGGATCTTTGATGGCGTCGAGCAGGCTGGAACGATGGTGGTCGATGAGCACCAGGGCTGGCCACGCCTGCGGGTTCGCCGAGGCAACAACGTGGTTCCTCCGGACGAACGCTTTCCTGAAGCTGTCTCTGGATGACCGCGGCACCATCGTTCGGTCGTCCCCGTGCCCATCGGCGAAATTGGTACCTCATTGGTACCTCGCCCTAGCCGTCGGCGCCAAGTCCCTCTTCGACGTCGACGTAGAAAAGGAGCGAGCTGCAGGCCCTTCTTCGATGCGGCTGAGAGGAGTCGAACCTCCACGGCCCGTTAGGGCCACAAGGCCCTCAACCTTGCGCGTCTACCAGTTCCGCCACAGCCGCCTGTGGTGATGAGGAGTCGAGAGTCTAGACGCCACACGCACAGCTCCGTTCGCCACAGAACCTTGCTTGATTTCGTCCGCAGGCCCCGCTACTCTCCCGAACGTGTGTTCGACGCACACAAACCGAACAGCGACGGATAGGGCCACGGAGGTGGTGAGCTAGATGGACATCAAGCAGGACCTGAGCAAGCGGCAGCGCGAGATCTTCGAGTTCATCAGCAGCTACCTCTCGAGCCACGGCTACCCGCCGACCGTCCGCGAGATCGGCAAGGCCGTCGGCCTTCATTCCTCTTCGACCGTGCACGCCCACCTCGCCAAGCTCGAGGGCCTCGGCGTGCTCAAGCGCGACCCGACCAAGCCCCGCGCGATCGAGGTGCTGATCGAGCGCGCCAAGCGGGTCGCCCGACCGGGGCTGCCGCTGGTCGGCAGCGTCGCCGCCGGTGCACCCGTGCTCGCCGAGGAGAACATCGAGGAGTACCTCGAGGTGCCGAGCGTGATCGGCGGCGACAGCGGCGACTACGTGCTTCGCATCAAGGGCGAGAGCATGGTCGACGCGGGCATCCTCGAAGGGGACTTCGTCGTCGTCCGGCCGGCCGACACCGCCCGCAACGGCGAGATCGTTGTGGCGCTCGTCGGTGACGACGAGGCGACGGTCAAGCGCTACTTCCGCGAGAAGGACCACGTTCGGCTTCAGCCCGAGAACAAGTCGATGAAGCCAATCAAGAGCCGAGAGGTGAGCCTGCTCGGCAAGGTTGTCGGCGTGTTCAGGAGCGTTCAATGAGCGCCCTCGCCCTGGAGCAAAAGCCTCAGCTGCAACCAAACGCGCCGCGGCTGTTCGAAGCCGCCGGGTCGACGCTCGAGGACTTCGTCCTCGGTGCTTGGGAGGACCTGGCCGTGGACGGCCGCGCCGAGTGCCCTGTGTGCGGGGGCGCGATGTCCCCGCCCGGTTGCAGTGACTGCGGTTCGCAGCTCAGCTGACGGAGTCACCTGTGCCCCGAACGGGGTATGGCCCCGTCGGCGGTTGTCCCGCCTGAGTGAGTAGTGACCAACGCGCATCAATAGGAAAGGCCCCCGATTGGGGGCCTTTCCCTTAGTGAGCCTGTAAGCCGGATCCTGTCTGGGACAGCCATCCATCTGAGCAGCTACCTGGACCTCGGTGGGCACCTCAACGGTCCTGTTTGCCTTGCACCTGGCGGGGTTTACCTCGGCCGCCGCGTCACCGCGACGCCGGTGCGCTCTTACCGCACCATTTCAACCTTGCCTGTTCGCGACTCACGTGTGGCCGCGCCATCGGCGGTGTCGTTTCTGTGGCACTTTCCCGCGGGTTTCCCCGGGTGGGATTTCAACCCACCGCCTCGCCCTATGGTGTCCGGACTTTCCTCGAAGGCCGAAGCCTCCGCGGCTGCCTGGCTCACTCTTCAGAGGATACGCCGCGCTCAGCGCCGGGGCAAGGCGCCGGAGATCCTGGGCGCCGTCATCAGCATCTTGCCCGAGAACGCCGCGTAGCTGGCGACTCCGGGTGCGGCGGCGAGGCCGGCAGGCGAGATCACGTTGATCGCCGTATGACGCAGCAGCCTCGCCTGGAACGCCGAAAAAGCTGCAAAGAGCGCCAGTTACATGTGTTACAAGCCGCTCAAATGGGGAAAAGTCCGTCTGAGCGTTTGTTAGGATGCCGCAAGCATTCCGCTGAGTTCCCGCTCACATATCGCGGGAATCGGGGGACCCAAATTAGTTGGGGCGAATCGCGGTTAGGCATTGCCGCGTAGCGCGATCTTTCAGCGCGAGCCCGTCAGCTAACCCCGTAAGCAACGAAAGAGGACGATGCGCACGCAGCGTGGCCCCGTTGGGGGCTTTTCACAACTTGATGATGGGGTTTCGCCGCGCGGCAACCGCGGGAGGTTCGCGGGTATCGCTGTTTCGCTCGCCCTGCTCGCGGTCGCGGCCTTTGCCGGCACCGCCGTGGCGCAGACCGGCGGGGCGGCACCCCCCGGCGGCGACGCGACCACCGCACAGGCGCCAGCACCCACCGGCGGCGGTTGGACCGTGGTCCAGAGGGCGACCTGGTACGGACCGGGTCTCTGGGGTCGCTCGACCGCCTGTGGCATGAGACTCACGCCGCGCACGATTGGCGTCGCCAACAAGAACCTCCCGTGTGGCACCTCGGTCACCTTCTCCTACGGCGGGCGCAGCGTTGCCGCCACGGTCATCGACCGCGGGCCCTACACCAAGGGCTTTGCCTGGGACCTGACCAAGAAGGCGGCCAAACGGCTCGGCTTCCTCGCGGTTGGCGCCGGGCCTGTGACCGCAACGGTCACGCTCCCGGCTGCTTAACGTCAGCCCGCATCTCCTCGGGCTTCGCCCTGCGGGGATACGGGGGTCGGCTACTAGGCCGCGGACCGGAGAATCGCCGGGTCCGAGCTCTCGAGCGGCAGTTCACCGGCTCGGGCGAAGAGGCTCTGGAATTCGCTGAGCGCCAGCTCGGCGATCGCCTCAATGATCTCGGCGTCGGTCCAGCCCGCCTCTCGAGCCTCCTCGACCATGTAGGTCTGGGGGGTGCCGTCCGCGGTCAGCGTCTCCTCGAGCAGGGTCAGCAGCAGCTGCTCCTTCTCGTCGGAGGACTTGAACTCGCGGGCGCGGGCGACCTCGTCGAGGCCGAGCCCGGCGGCGCGTGCCGTGCGGGAGTACTGGGCGATCGAGTAGTCGTCGCCGCGATGCTCGGCGACCGCGAGGGCGATCCGCTCGCGCGTGGCCTGGGGCAGGACGCCCTTGTGGAAGCTCGGAGCGCATCCGCGTGTAGGCGCGCAGCGTCGCGGGGGACTCGGCGAGGACGCCGATGAACTTCGAGACGGCGCCACCGGCCGTCTGGATGCTCTTCAGGATCGGCGCGCTTGCGTCGGGCGCCGTCAGCTCGTCGTGGATGTGGAATCGGCTCACGTCTGTCTTGACTGTCATTTCAGGCTTCTCCTGCCTATTCCGGTTTACTTTACTTTTAGCCGGTTGCTTACTGGTCGTAAGTGAGCATACAGGCTCGCGGCTGGGCGTGCAAGGACGTCGGCCGGGGAAAGACGTCAGTCTGTCCCCAGTCTGGCACTCATACGAGACGAGGCGCCGATCCGGATCACGGGTAAGGTTCCCCGCTCCGCGCAGGCCCGACCAAGGAGAAACCGAGTGGCAGACCGCCCCAAGACCGCCAAGGAAGTACTCGCCTTCTGCGAGCAGCAGGACGTGCGCTTCGTGCGGCTCTGGTTCACCGACCTGCTCGGGCAGCTCAAGAGCTTCTCGATCAACGCCGCCGAGCTCGAGGACGCGTTCGAGGGCGGGATGGGCTTCGACGGATCCTCGATCACCGGCTTCAACCCGATCGAGGAGTCGGACATGATCGCTATGCCCGATCCGAAGACCTTCAGCCTCATCCCCTGGCGCCCGGAGGACTCGAACCGCGTCGCGCGGATGATCTGTGACGTCCAGGTCCCCGGCGGCGAGCCGTACGAGGGCGATCCGCGCTGGATCCTGCGGCGGGCGCTGAAGCGCGCCGAGGACATGGGCTTCGACCACTTCAACGTCGGCCCCGAGCTCGAGTACTTCTACTTCAAGTCCGCCAAGCCCGAGGGCGGCGTCCCGGAGATCCTCGACGAGGGCGGCTACTTCGACCTGACCACGCTCGACGCCGGCTCCGACGTGCGCCGCGAAACCGTGCTGGCGCTGGAGGAGATGGGCATCCACGTCGAGTACACCCACCACGAGGTGGGGCCCTCCCAGCACGAGGTCGACATGCGTTACGCCGACGCGCTGAAGATGGCCGACGACTGCATGACCTACCGGATCGTGGTCAAGGAGTACGCGATGAAGTACGGCTGGCACGCGACCTTCATGCCGAAGCCGCTCTTCGACCAGAACGGCTCGGGGATGCACACCCACCAGTCGCTTGCCAAGGGCGAGAAGAACGCCTTCTTCGACCCCGACGACCAGTACTTCCTCTCGGCGACCGCGAAGGCGTTCATCGCCGGTCAGCTCAAACACGCGCGCGAGATCTCCTCGCTGTTCGCGCAGTGGGTCAACTCCTACAAGCGCCTGGTCCCGGGCTACGAGGCGCCGGTCTACCTTGCCTGGTCGCGCCGCAACCGCTCGGCGCTGATCCGCGTGCCGCTCTACCACCCCGGCAAGGAGGGGGCGACGCGCGCCGAGGTGCGCTGCCCGGACCCGGCCTGCAACCCCTACCTCTGCTTCGCGGCGCTGCTCCACGCCGGGCTCGAGGGAATCGAGCACGGCTACGAGCTGCCCGAGCCGATGGAGCAGAACCTCTACCACCTGACGCCGGAGGAGCGCCAGCGCCAGGGAATCGAGCAGCTCCCCGAGACGCTCGGCGAGGCGGTCGAGATCGCCGCCGAATCGGAGCTCGTGCTGCGGATCCTCGGCGAGCACACCTTCAACCGCTTCGTCGAGATCAAGCGCACGGAATGGGAGGATTACCGCGTGCAGGTCACCCCATTCGAGGTCGAGCAGTTCCTCCCGATCCTCTGAGCGCGGAACCCATGGGACGGCTCCATGTGCTCCGGGTGTTCGTCAACGAGGACGGCGAGCACGGCAACCCGCTCGGGGTCTTCCTCGACGGCAGCTTGGTCCCGCCCGATCAGCGGCAGCGGGTCGCTACGAAGCTCGGCTTCAGCGAGACGGTGTTCGTCGACGACGTCGGGACCGGGCGGCTGCAGATCTTCACACCGGCCACCGAGTTCCCCTTCGCCGGCCACCCGCTGATCGGCACCGCGTGGCTGATGGCCGAGCAGGGCCGGGCGCCGACGGTGCTGAGGCCCCCCGCCGGCGACGTCCCTGTCACCTTCGATGACGACATGGTCCACATCGAGGCCGAGGCGGCGTGGGCGCCGCCGTCGGAGGTCGTTCAGCTCGAGTCGCGGAGCGAGGTCGATGCGCTCGAGGGAGCGCCGGACGGCGAGGGCGACTACTTCTACTGGGCCTGGATCGACGAGCCCGCGAGCCTGATTCGCGCGCGCTGCTTCGCCCCTGCGGTGGGCATCGCCGAGGACGAGGCCACGGGCTCAGCGGTGCTCGCGCTGGCGGAGGCCCTCCAGCGAAGGATCCGTGTGTTCCAGGGCAGTGGCTCGGAGCTGGTCGCGGCGCCGGTCGAGAACGAGGGGCGCGCCCAGGTCGGCGGCCGCGTCGTGCTCCAGGAGTGGCGGGAGTGGCCTGAAGCCTGAGCGCCGGCGAGCGCTCAGCCGGTGATGTCGGAGCGCTGCACCATGACCCAGCCCGCGACGCTGAGGACGGCGGCGTAGGCGATCGCCACCGCGAAGCCGTCCCCCTGGGAGAGCGGGTTGTCGATTGCGGCATCGCCTCCGGCTGCGGCGGTGAGCGCGTTGCCGACCGCGTAGGGGGCGTAGCCCCCGAACAGGCTGCCGAGGATCGATTCGATCACGAAGACCCAGGCGAGGAGGAGGACGATGGCGCCGGTCTGGTTGCGGAAGAGGGCCCCGGTGCCGAGCCCGAGGAGCGCCCACAGCGGCGCGACCGCCGCCGTTTCGAGCAGCGCGTCGAAGGTCTCCGAGGCGCTGAAGTTGAGGTCGACGTCCTGGGTCGGGACCGTGACCGCGCCGATCAACACGCAGCCGAGGACCGTGATCACGCAGAGCCCGATGGCGACGAGGAGGATGGCGATGGTCTTGCCCGCCAGAAACGCCGGACGGCTCGGGGTGACGAGCAGACTGGGAGCGATGCTGCCGTGGCGGAACTCGCCGCCGATCGAGAGCACGCCGAGGACGAGTACGAAGAGGAAGCTCAGCTGACCGAGGTCGGCCATGTCACGACCCGGCGACCGCGTACTTTCGTAGTCGGCGGCGAGCCCGGTGATGACGGCGATCACGTAAGGAAGCCCCAGCGCCACCAGGCAGATCACCAGGCTGCTGCGGGCGGTGAAGAGCTTCCTGAGTTCCGCTCGGACGACGCCCGTCATTCCGCTGCCTGCTCCGGGGTGTCGGCGGTCAGCTCGAGGAAGACATCCTCGAGCGAGGCCGCGGCCGGCGTGAGCTCGGAGAGCGCGATCTGCTCGGCCAGCGCCGCCTCGCCGATTTGCTCGCCCGTCAGTCCATGGACGAGACTCGAGCCGTGACCGGTCGATTCGACCGTCCCGCCGATCGCGGTCAGCGCCTTCGCAAGCTTCTTCATGTCGGCGCTGGCGACGCGCACGCCTCCGTCTCCGCTCGCGACCAGCTCCGCAACCGGGGCCTGGGCTATCGAGCGGCCCTTGCTGATCACGACGGCGTAGTCGGCTGTATTCGCGATCTCGGCGAGAACGTGGCTCGAGACGAGCACCGTGTGCCCCTGGTCGGCGAGCGAGCGCAGCGTGTCGCGCAGCCACCGCACGCCGGCCGGGTCGAGCCCGTTCGCGGGCTCGTCGAGGATCAGGACCCGCGGTTCGCCGAGCAGTGCGGCCGCGAGGCCGAGCCTCTGCTTCATCCCCAGTGAGTAGCCCTTGACCCGGCGGTGGGCGTCCTCGGAGAGGTCGACCATCTCGAGCACCTCGTCCACGCGCCCACGACCGATGCCCGCAGCCGTGGCGAGGGCGAGCAGGTGGTTGCGTCCCGAGCGCCCGGGGTGGGCGCCGCCCATCTCGAGCATCGCTCCTACGGTCCCGACGGGGTTCTCGGATTCGACGAAGCGGCGACCCTCGATCAGCGCCGTACCGGTATCGGGGTGGATCAGGCCGAGCAGCATCCGCAGGGTCGTGGTCTTGCCGGCGCCGTTGGGACCGAGGAAGCCGACGACCGTCCCCTCGGGAACGGTGAAGCTCAGGTTCTGAACCGCCTGGGTGCGGCCGAAGCGCTTGCTCAGGGCCTCGATCTCGATGGCGTCCGGGCTCATCGGCGGCGCATCATGCCAGCAACGCCTCGAGCTCTGTCGGCTCGGTCACCGGCTGCTTGCAGGCGAAGCCCTCGCAGACGTAGGCGGCCGGCTTGCCGTTGACCGGGGTCCGCTCCCGCATCAGCGGCGGCTCGGTCGTCCCCTCGGGTCCCCCGGCGCGGACCAGGTGGGGCCGGTAGCGGGCCCAGACGACGGCCGAGAGGTCGCCCAGCTCGTCGCCGGCGAGCGCCACCTCGCGGGTTGCCGCGAAGTGGAAGTCGAGCGCACAGAGGAGGTGGCCGAACCCCACCGGCTGCTGGAGCGCCACCGGGCCGAAGACCGCGAACACGCCCTCGGCGCGCTCGGCGTAGGCGCGCTCGCCGGTCAGCGCGGCGAGGCGGACCAGGCCATAGGCGGCCGAAGAGTTCCCCGACGGGATCGGGTGGTCGCCGAGATCCTTGCGGCGGGCGATCAGCTGCTCGGCGTCGGAAGCGGTGACGAAGAAGCCGCCGCGCTCGTCGTCGCCGAACCGCTCGATCATCGTGTCCGCGGTCTGGCGGGCGAGCGTGAACCAGCGCTCCTCGAACGTCGCCTCATAGAGGGTGAGCAGCGCCTCGAGCAGGAAGGCGTGGTCCTCGAGGTAGGCCGTGATCCGGGCCCGGTCGTCCTTGTAGGTCCGCAGCAGGCGCCCCTCCTCGTCGCGCATCTTCTCGTCGATGAAAGCGGCGCAGGTGCGGGCCGCGTCGAGATAGCGCTCGTCGCCGAGCACCGCGCCGGCCTCGGCGAAGGCGGTGATCGCGAGCGCGTTCCACGAGCAGACGCGCTTGTCGTCGAGGCCGGGCCTGACCCGCTGGTCACGGTGGGCGAGCAGCCCCCCCGCGCCTCCTCGAGCCCGGGCGGCGGCGCCGTTCCGGGGCCGGCGACGACGTGGAGCACGTTTCTGCCTTCGAAGTTGCCGGAAGGGCTCACTCCCCAGAACCCGAGGATGCGCTCGATCGAGGCCTCGGCGAGGTCGGTCTGCTCTAGCGCCTCGTGCATCTCGTCCTCCTCCCAGACGTAGAACTTGCCCTCCTCGCCCTCGGAGTCGGCGTCGAGCGCGGAGTAGAAGCCGCCCTCGGGCCCCGTCAGCTCGCGCAGCATGAAGTCGAGGGTCTCGCGGCAGACCCGCTCGTAGCGCTCGTGGCCGAGGAGCTGGAAGCCGTGGAGATAGCTGCGCGCGAGCAGCGCGTTGTCGTAGAGCATCTTCTCGAAGTGGGGCACGAGCCAGCTCGCGTCGGTCGCGTAGCGCGCGAAGCCGCCGCCGACCTGGTCGTAGATCCTGCCCCCGGCCATCTTGTCGAGGGTCAGCTGCACGTGGGTGAGCGGCCCAGTGGCCCCCCGCTCGGTCTGGCGGACCGGGCCGCGCATCATCAGGAACTCGAGCGCCGAGGCCGGCGGGAACTTGGGGGCGCCGCCGAAGCCGCCGTTTTGCGCATCCGAGTTGGCGCGCATCCCCTCGGCCGCGCGTCCGAGGGTCTCGGGTCCGACGGCATCCCCGGAGGCCTCGAGGCGGCCGACGGCTCCGAGGCCTTCGCGGACGTTCTCCGAGGCGGAATTGATCTCGTCGCGGCGGTTGCGGTAGGCGTCGATGACGGCGTCGAGAACCTGGGGGAAGCTCGGCATCCCCTGGCGCGGCTCGGGCGGGAAGTAGGTGCCGCCGTGAAAGGGAACGCCCTCGGGGTCGAGGAACGCGGTCAGCGGCCAGCCGCCGCCCCCGGTCATCGCCTGCACGGCCTCCATGTAGAGGTCGTCGACGTCGGGGCGTTCCTCGCGGTCGACCTTGATGCAGACGAACGAGTCGTTCATCTGCCTCGCGATCTCGGCGTTCTCGAATGACTCGTGGGCCATCACGTGGCACCAGTGGCAGGCCGAGTAGCCGACCGAGAGCAGGATCGGCTTGTCCTCGCGCTGGGCGCGGGTCAGGGCCTCCTCGCCCCACGGATACCAATCCACGGGGTTGTCCTTGTGCTGGAGGAGGTAGGGGCTTGACTCGTCAGCGAGCCGGTTGGGCACGCTGCGAGGCTACCCGGTCACGTCGGAGGCGAACGCCTCGAACGCCTCGAGATAGCGGGCGATCGCGTCGGCGTCGTGGGCGATCGAGAGCGTCCACTCCTCCTCGACCCCGGGCGTCATGAAGATGCCGTGGTTCATGTGGTAGAGCCAGGCGAGGGTCGAGAGCTCGCCGTCGACCTTGGTCAGATAGTCGCGGTACTCGTACATCCGCTCTCCCGAGAAGACGACGCAGCCCTTGGCGCCGAGGCCCTCGGTGTAGGCGGGCAGGCCGTACTTGGAGATCAGCGCGTCGCAGCCCTCCATCAGCTTCGCGTTGGTCGCCTCGAGCCGCTCGTAGGCGTCAGCGGTGAGGACCTTGGTCAGCGCCGCTTCGGCGGCGGCCATCACCAGCGGGTTGCCGTTGAAGGTGCCGTACTGGTGCACGGTGCCGTCGGCGACCTTGGCCGCGATCTCCTCGGTCATGCCGATCGCGCCGCCGGGGTAGCCGCCGCAGGTCGCCTTGGCGAGGGCGATCAGGTCGGGGGTGACGCCGAAGCGCTTGGTCGCGCCGCCCTCGGAGATCGTCGCACCCGTCTTGACCTCGTCGAAGATCAGCTTCACGCCGTGCTTGGCGGTCAGCTCGCGGACCGCCTCGAGGTAGCCGTCCTTGGGCGGGATGATGTTGATGTTCATCATCGCCGGCTCCATGATCAGCCCGGCGAGCTGGCCGCCGATCTTCTCGAGCACCTTCTCGAGCGCCTCGGCGTCGTTGAACGGAACCGAGAGCGTGAGGTCGGTGATCGCGCGGGGATAGCCGGCGCCGTAGGGGACGCTGACCGGGTCGTCGCGGTCGCCGAGGTCGGAGAGCTCGGGGTAGACGCTGACCATCACCGAATCGTGGTGGCCGTGGTAGGAGCCCTCGATCTTGAGGATGCCGTCGCGGCCGGTCACCCCGCGGGCGAGGTGGACCGCGTCCATCGTCGACTCGGTGCCGGAGTTGGTGAACCGCCACTGGGGCAGGCCGAAGCGGCGCACGAGCTCCTCGGCGACGATGATCGAGCCCTCGGTCGGCGCCGCGAAGTGCGTGCCCTCGTCGACACGGGCCTTGACCGCGGCGCCGATGTCGGGGTTGGCGTGGCCGACGCACATCACGCCGAAGCCGTTGTGGAAGTCGACGTAGGAGTTGCCGTCGACGTCGAGCACCGCCGTGCCCTGGCCCTTCTCGACGTAGACCGGCCACGGGTCGTTGGACTGGAACGAGGAGGGGACGCCGTTGGGCATCACCTTGCTGCCGCGCTGGAAATACTCGCGCGACCGCGGCGTGCGCTGCTCGAACAGCTTCATCTGCTGCTTGGTGAGCTCCTCGATCTTGGCCTTGTCGATGACCGAGGCGCCGCTGGTCGTGGTCTCTACCGTCATTTCCGCTCCAATCCTTTGGTCGAGCTCTGAGCGTAGCGCCACTCAGGCCGCGGTCTCGGCCCTCATCGCGCCCGGCCTCGGCGAGCCCGGGCTCCACCATCGGGCGGCCGCGTTCGGCGTCTTCGCCGGCAGCGTCGCCCCGACGGCGAGCAGCCCGAGGTTGGTGACGACGAAGCGGCCCGCGAACGACGCCCAGGGCCGGGCGGTGCCGTTCACGGCGCGCCGCGGAGCTCGGCGCGCTTGATCTTGCCCGAGCTCGTCTTCGGCAGCTCGTCGGCGAACTCGACGATCCGCGGGTACTTGTAGGGCGCGGTCACGCGCCGGCAATGCTCCTGGAGCTCGGCGACGAGCGCCTCGCCGGGCTCTCCGTCGCGGAGCACGACGATCGCCCTCACGACGGACCCGCGCTCGGGGTCCGGCGCCGCGACGGCGGCGGCCTCGGCCACGGCCGGGTGGCTGATCAGAGCCGACTCGACCTCGACCGGGCCGATCCGGTAGCCGCCCGAGGAGATCAGGTCGTCGCTGCGGCCGACGTGGGTGAGGTAGCCGTCGTCGTCGGTTGCGACCAGGTCGCCCGTCGGCCACCACTCCTCGGTGAACGGCTCGCCGTCGAGGTAGCGCAAGAAGAAGGTGGGGGAGGAGGCGACGCGGAGCTCGAGGTTCCCGCCGGAGATGCGAGTCTCGATTCCGGGCAGCGGCCGGCCCATCGAGCCGGGGCGCCCCTCGTCGCCGGGCCGCATGCCGGTGATCGCTCCCGTCTCGGTCTGCCCATAGCCGTCGGCGATCTCGAGGCCGGTCGCCTGCTTGAAGGCGCCGATCACCTCCGGGTTCAATGCCTCGCCGGCCGAGACCATCCGCCGCAGCGAGCTCACCGGCCGCAGCTCGGTGCGCTTGGCGAGCATCCGGTACTCGGTCGGCGCCTGGCAGAGCACGGTGACGCCCTCGCGCTCGGCGATCTCGAGTCGCTCGGCCGGGTCGAAGCGCCCGTCGTGGAGCAGCGCCGCGGCGCCGCGCAGCCACGGCGCGACGAAGGCGTTGCGCGCCGACTTCGACCAGCCGCTGGCGGCGGTGCACCAGGCCAGGTCTCCCTCCTGGGCGCCGAACCAGTGCTCGGCCTGGAGCGCCTGTCCTGAGAGGTAGCGCTGCGAGTGAAGCGCGCCGCGGGGCTCGCCCGTGGTGCCCGAGGTGAAGACGATCAGCGCCGGGTCCTCGGGCCCGAGATCCACCGGCTCGACCGGGGGCTCGCCGAGCTCGTCGTCGTCGGTGGCGACGGCGACCTCGTCCATGGTCAGGACCTCGACCCCGCCCGGCAGCTCCGAGAGCGCCTCGTCCTCGCCGATCGCCAGCACCGGGTTGGCGGCGGCGATCCGCGTCTCGAGGTCCTTGCGGCGGAGCTGCGTGTTGCAGGGAAGGGCGGTCGCGCCCATCCGCCAGCAGGCGAGCATCGCCAGCACCCACTCGAGCCGGTTTCCAACCAGCGTCATCACCACGTCCTCGCGATGGACGCCGCGGGCGGCCATCGCCCCCGAGAGCCCGCCGCTCATCGCGATCAGCTCGCCGAAGTGCCAGACCCTGCGATCGCCGAGGGCGGAGATCGTGACCAGCGCCGGGCGCGCGGCGGGAAAGCGCTCGAGGACGTCCTCGATGAAGTTCACGCCTACTTCTTCGCTCGGCGCAGGCCCATCAGCTTGGGGCCGAGCCCGGCCACCGAGCGCATCATCGCCGAGGGCGGCGGCGCCAGCAGCCGTGTCAGCAGGGCGCTCTTGCCGCGCCGCCTGGCGAGGATCGGACCCGTCTTGTCGAGGAAGGCGGCGATGCCGCGCAGCGGCCGGAAGAAGACGGTGACCTCGATGATCTTGCCCGCCTCGTCGTAGCGGACGAGGTCGGTTCCCTCGACCGGCTCGCCGTCGACGTCGCTGCTCCAGATGAAGACGGCCGGGTTGCCGGGCTCGTCGTAGAGATACTCGACCGGGCCGAGGACCTCATAGACGGCGGCGAGGACGTCACCGGCCTCCTCGGGCCCCTCGAACT
>CAVOKZ010000036.1:0-34430 GCA_963696625.1 uncultured Solirubrobacterales bacterium | reverse complement strand
AGAGCGTCCAGGCCAGCGACCGGCTCGAAGATGCGGGCTACCGCGAGACCGGGCTGATCGTCCTCGTCCAGCAGGCCGACATCGATCAGGCGGCGACGCGGGCGCGCGTCGATTCGCTCTCGAAGAGGCTCTCGAGCGATCCCGAGGTCGCCAAGGTCACCGGCTTCTACGACACCGGGTCTCGCGCGTTCGTCTCCAGCGAAGGCGACTCGACCTATCTGGCCGTCTCGCTGAAGCCGACCGGCGACAAGGCGGGGCAGGACGCCGCCGAAGAGGTCGCCGCGAGCCTCGAAGACGAGCCCGACGTCGAGGTCGGGGGCAGTCTGATGGCGCAGCAGCAGGTCAACGATCAGGTCGAGAAGGACCTGAGGATGGCCGAGATGCTCGCCTTCCCCCTGCTCTTCCTGCTCTCGCTGCTCTTCTTCCGCAGCCTGGTCGCCGCCGGGCTGCCGTTGCTGGTCGGCGGGCTGGCGATCATGGGCACCTTCTTCGGCCTCTGGCTCGCTTCTCAGTTCCTCTCGGTCTCGATCTTCGCCCTCAACCTGACGACCGGCGCTCGGACTCGGGCTGGCGATCGACTACAGCCTGTTCATGGTCTCGAGGTACCGGGAGGAGATCGCCAAGGACGGCCCCGGCCTGCCCGCGATGACGCGGACGATGAACACCGCCGGGCGCACGGTCATGTTCAGCTCGCTGACGGTGGCCGTGGCGCTCGCCTCGCTGCTCGTCTTCCCGCAGCGCTTCCTCTATTCGATGGGCCTCGGCGGATTGATGGTCGCTGTGCTCGCGGCCGGGATCTCGCTGATCGTGCTGCCGGCGATCCTGGCGCTGCTCGGAAATCGCGTCAACGCCCTGGCGCCGAAGTTCCTCCAGCGCCGCGCCGAGGCCGAAGCCAGGCCCACCGAGGAGGGCTTCTGGTACCGGCTCTCGCGCACGGTCCAGCGCTTCCCGGGGCGGATCGCGATCGCCGCGGCCGCTTTCCTGCTGTTCCTCGGCATCCCCTTCTACGGGATCAAGTTCACCGGGGTCGACGCTCAGATCCTGCCCGACTCGGCGAGCGCGAGGCAGGTCGACAGCACGATCCGCGCCGACTTCCCGCCGTTCCGCGACTCCCCCGTAGACGTCGTCGTCAGCGGTGGCAACCCCGGCGCGGCCGTGGCCCTTCAGAAGCAGGTCGCCGGCATGCCCGGCGTCGCCGAAGCCCTGCCCCCGCAGCAGTACGGCCGGGATGTGAGCCTGATCCAGGTGATCTCGAAGACCGACTACCTCGACGACGGCAGCCGCGACCTCGTGGATCAGACCCGCGACCTGCCGCCGCCTCCCGGCGCCGAGATCCAGGTGACGGGCGCCTCCGCCGAGTTCTTGGACTTCCAGGCCAGCCTCGAGGAGCACCTGCCGACAGCGGTCGCGATCATCGTGGTCGCGACCCTGGTGATCCTCTTCCTGATGACCGGGTCGGTGATCCTGCCGATCAAGGCGCTGATCATGAACGGGCTCAACCTCAGTGCCGTGTTCGGGATCCTCGTCTTCATCTTCCAGGACGGGAGGCTCGAGGGCCTGCTCGATTACACGAGCCAGGGCGCGCTCGAGCAGACGATGCCGATCCTGATCTTCGCGGTGGCGTTCGGGCTATCGACCGACTACGGCGTCTTCCTGCTCTCGCGGATCAAGGAGGCGCGCGACCAGGGAGCGTCGAACTCGGACGCCGTCTCGATCGGCCTCGAGCGCACCGGCCGCATCGTCACCGCCGCGGCGCTGCTGTTCGCGATCGCGATCGGCGCCTTCGCCACCTCGCAGATCGTCTTCATCAAGCAGAACGGCGTCGGCACGGCGCTCGCCGTGCTGCTCGACGCGACGATCATCCGCGCGCTGCTGGTTCCCTCGCTGATGGAGCTGCTCGGCGAATGGAACTGGTGGGCGCCGAAGCCGCTGCGCTGGCTCCACCACCGGTTCGGGCTTTCGGAGGCCGGGCCGACGCCCGAGAAGGCCTGAGCAGCGCCGGTTGCATTGCGCTGGCGCGCGGTCGCCTATCCTGGCGGCGGTGAGCCTCGCCACGTCCATATTCCTGATCGCCGTCGGCGCGATCCTGCGCTACGCGATCAACGTCGACTCGAGCACGATCAGCATCCCGACCGTCGGGCTGATCCTGATGATCTGCGGCGGCGCCGGCCTGGCGCTCACGCTGCTGTTCGAGATCATGCGCAACAACCCGGGCGGCGCGTCACGCGGCGACCCGCGCGACGACTACGTCGGCCCGGACGACCGCACCCGCCGCCTGCGCTAGTCGAGGGTTCGCCGGCCCGCGAGCGCCTTGCCGAGCGTGACCTCGTCGGTGTGCTCGAGGTCGGCGCCGACCGGCAGGCCGCTGGCCAGCCGCGTGACCGAGACCTCGCCGCGCAGGGCGTCGGCGATGTGCATCGCGGTCGCCTCGCCGGTCGTGGTCGGGTTGGTCGCGATCACGACCTCGCTGACGTCGGGGCTCTTGGCGCGCTCGAGGAGCTCGCCTATCTTCAGGTCCTCGGGGTCGATGCCGTCGATCGGCGACAGCGCGCCGCCGAGCACGTGGTAGAGACCGCGGTACTCGCCGGTGCGCTCGATCGGAATCACGTCGCCCGGCTCCTCGACCACACAGATCGCCGCCTGCTCGCGGCGCGGGTCCGAGCAAATCGTGCAGCGCGGCCCCTCGGCGAGGTTGAAGCAGACCTCGCAGAGGCCGACCTTCTCCCTGACCTCGCGGATCGCCTCGGCGAGGGCGAGCGCCTCCTCGTCATCCGAGCGGAGGATGTGGAACGCGAGCCGCTGCGCGGTTCGCTGGCCGATCCCCGGAAGACGGGAGAGCTCGGCGATCAGGCGGCTGACGGGGCCCGCGTACATACGTGAAGTCTCTCGGAGGACCTGGACGGGCTACATCCCCGGCAGGCCGGGCATGCCGCCCGGGCCGCCGAGGCCGCCGGTGATCCCGCCCATCTTCGCCGCGGCCAGCTCCTGGGCCGAGCGAAGCGCCTCGTTTACCGCCGCGGCGACCATGTCCTGGAGCATCTCTGCGTCCTCAGGGTCGATCGCGTCGGGCGAGATCTCGAGCGAGAGCAGCCGCAGATCGCCGCTCATCTTGACCTTGACCATGCCGCCGCCCGCGCCGGCCTCGACGCTCTCGTCCTTGAGCGCCTCCTGGGCCTTCATCATCTCGCCCTGCATCTGCTGCACCTGCTTCATCATCGCGCCGAGATCCGGCTGCTTGGGGGTCATCCTTCCGCGCTCCTCTTCTCTTCGTCGACGACCTCACTGGCGTCGAACTTGGTCTTGATCAACTCAACCAGCTCCTCGTCGGACACCGGTGCATCGTCGCCGGCCTCCTCGGGCTCGGCGTCTCCCTCGAGCAGCTCGAAGGCGGGTCGCAGCGGCTGGCCGACGGTCTCCTTCAACGCCTCCGCCAGCCGTTCGACGTTCGCCTTCGACTCGGCTTTGCGCTTGTTGAAGGTGGCCGAGGCCGCGAAGCCGATGCGCAGAACAGACTTCTTCGCGTCGATCGCGATCGGCTTGGTCCCCTCGAGAACGCTCGAAAGCATGTCGGCCCCCTGTTCCCGCACGTTCTCGACAACTGCCGGCCAGAGGTCGCGCACTTTGTCGAAGTCGAGGGAGGTGGTCGGCGGGTCCGGGGGCGGGGCCCCACGATCCGCGGGCCGCGCGTTTTCGCCTGCAGGGGTTGTCTCGGTTGCAGGGTTGCCAGGGCCGCGGAAGGCGGCCCCCGCGCCCAGACCCGCGTCATCCGCCTTCTCTGAAGGGGTTGGGTCGGGAGCCGGCGGCGCTTCTGCGTTTCCGCCTTCGAGCCGTTCGATCCGGCGAAGCAATGCCTCCCGGGACGTATCGAGCGAAGGCCGGGCCACCTTCAGCAGCGCGACCTCGAGCGACAGGCGCGCGTCGTCGCCTTCGCGGATGTTGGCCAGCGCGGTCGAGAGCGTGTCGATCGCGGCCATCACCGAGGCTTCGGGGATGCGCTGGGCCTGCTCGGAGAGGCGGTCGGGCTCGGAGACCGTGACGCTGAAGGCGTCGGGGATCTCGCCGGTGGTGCGGACGACGATCAGCTGGCGCAGGTGCGAGACGAGGTCGCGGGCGAACTGGGCCGGGTCGCGGCCGGAGGAGACGAGCTCGTCGACGGCGGCGAGCGCGCCGCGGGCGTCGCCGGCGCCGACCGAGTCGACGGCGCGGAAGATCAGATCTGCGTCGGCCGCGCCGAGCATCGCCAGCACGTCGTCGGCGGTGACCTTGTCGCCGCAGTAGGAGACGAGCTGGTCGAGGGTGCCGAGCGCGTCACGGAAGCTGCCCGAGGCCGAGCGCGAGATCAGCGCGAGAGCGCCGTCGTCGACGTCGATCTTCTCGGCCTTCGCAGCGCGGGTGAGCACCTCGGTGATCTGCTCGAGCGAGGGCCGGTGGAAGTCGAAGCGCTGACAGCGGTCTACGATCGTCGCCATCACCTTCTGCGGCTCGGTCGTGGCGAGGATGAAGCTGGTGTTCGGCGGCGGCTCCTCGAGCGTCTTGAGGAAGGCGTTCCACGCCTCCTTGGTCAGCATGTGCGCCTCGTCGAGGATGTAGACCTTCCAGCGGCCGGCGGCCGGCGCGTAGCCGACGCGGTCGCGCAGCTCGCGGATGTCGTCCACCGAGCGGTTCGAGGCGGCGTCCATCTCGATCACGTCGAGCGAGGTGCCGGCGGCGATCGTCACGCACGACTCGCACTCGCCGCAGGGCGTCACGGTCGGGCCGTTGACGCAGTTGAGCGAGCGGGCGAGGATCTTCGCCATCGAGGTCTTGCCGGTCCCGCGGGAGCCGACGAAGAGGTAGGCGTGGTGGACCTTGTCGTTCTCGACCGCGCTGCTCAGCGTGCGGACGACGTGCTCCTGCCCCACCACCTCAGCGAAGCTCTGGGGCCGGAAGCGGCGGTATAGAGAGGCCGATTCGGACACGCGAGCGAGTCTAGCTGGCGCCTCCCTCGTCCCTCGAAGGCTCCCCGCTCCTTGCGGGTGTTCACAGGGGCGCCGCTCAGCCGCCCTCCGCGGTGGGTAGGATCGCGTCCGCGATGTTCGACACGCTGCTCTTCCTCCACGTTCTGTCCGCGTTCGCGCTGGTCGCGGCGACGGTGATGATCAGCGCCTTCGTGCTCGGGTCGCCGGTCGATAAGCCGACAAGGCTTACGTCGACCATCCTCTGGGGCGTCGGCGGATTGGGGACGCTCGTGTTCGGCGTCTGGCTCGCGCTCTACGTCGACGACTACGAGATCTGGGACGGCTGGATCATCGCCGCGATCGTGCTCTGGCTGCTCGCCACGGGCGCCGGGCAGAGCGCCGACATCGCGATCGGCAAGGCGACGAGCGGCGACAGCGCCGCCGTGTCGCTGTCGTCGCGCGCGGTCTTCTCGCACTGGATGCGCGTCCTCTTGGTCGTGCTGCTGCTGGTCGTGATGATCTGGAGGCCGGGGGCATGACGATGCTCGCCGTGGACCGTCCGGATGCCTGGAACTTTCCGCTCTTCCTCCACGTCCTCGGCTCGATGGTCCTCGTCGGCGCCGTCACCCTCGCCGCCGTGACCCTGATCGCCGTCTGGCGCGGCGGCTCGGAGAGCATGTTCAAGCTCGCCTTCCGCACATTGCTCTACGCAGGGCTGCCCGGGTACATCGTGATGCGGATCGGCGCCGAGTGGATCGCCGACAAGGAGGGGCTGAACGCCGACGACGTCGACGTGTCGTGGATCGACATCGGCTACATGGCCTCCGACCCCGGCCTGCTGTTCCTGATCGTCGCGGCGGTCCTCGTCAACATCCGCTCCCGGCGCGCGCAACGGGGCGGCGAGAGCAGCGAGACGCTGACCCGCGTCGCCGGCGTGCTCACATCGCTCACCCTCGTCGGCCTCCTCGTCGCCGTCTGGGCGATGACGACGAAGCCGGTCTAGCGACGTCAGCCCGCCCTCTTTCGTCGCGGCGGCTTGCCGCCGCGACTTAATGGTGGGCGGGCGCTACGGAGCGACCTAGTTCAGCGCCGGGTCTTCCGGCATCCGCGCCAGCAACGAGAACTCGCCGCCCTTGCGATCGAGGACGCGCGACCAGAGGTCGGCGTCGCCGAACGGGTCGTCGGGGTGGGCGGGCTCGAGGATCCAGGCCTCGGCCTCGATCTCGGCGTCGAGCTGGCCGGCGTCCCAGCCGGCATAGCCGGCGAAGACGCGGACGCGGCTCAGCTCCGGCGGCTGGTCGAGGTCGACCATCCCGACCTGTCCGATCACGAGCTTCGACGCCAGCGACGGGTCGGGGTGCTCGCCGAGCGCGGTCACCGCGCTCGGCGAGACGGGGCCGCCGACATGGAGGACGTGCTCGGGGCCGATCAGCCGGCCGAGCTCGTCCGAGGCCTCGCCGACGGTCGCCTCCGACGGCCGGTTGAGGACGAGGCCGAAGGCCCCCTCCTCGGCGTGCTCGACGACGAGCACGACCGAGCGCGCGAACCAGTCGCCCATCGAGGGCGAGGCGATCAGCAGCTGTCCGGCAAAGCTGTCAGCCATCTCACAACAAAGGTTCTCAAAACACTGACAGGGGTCAGACCCCTTCATGAAGGGGTCTGACCCCTTAGGGTTGCGGCGTGAGCATCACCCTCTACGGGACCGAGCCCTCGAACCCGTCCCAGGCCGCGCGACTGATGCTCGAGTACAAGGGCATCGACCACAAGGTCGTCTGGCTGCTCCCCGGCCTGCACAAGCAGCTCGTGCACCTGCGCGGCTTCCGCGGCAACACCGTCCCGGCGCTGAAGCTCGACGGCCTCAAGCTCCAGAACTCGCGCGAGATCTCGCGGGCGCTCGAGGAGTACCGGCCCGAGCCGCGTCTGTTTCCCGAGGACCCCGCCGAGCGGCTCAAGGTCGAGGAGGCCGAGCGCTGGGGCGAGGAGGAGCTGCAGAGCGTTCCGCGGATCATCTACCGCTGGATGGCCGCCCACAGCCAGGAGATGCGCACCGACATCGCGCGCGATGTCGGGATTCCGCTTCCGGCGGTCGCCGCGGCGGTCAACGCCCCGGTCGCGAAGAGGCTCTCGCACCTAGCCGGCGGCGCCGACGAGGACGTGCGCGAGGCGATCGCCGGCCTGCCGGCGATGCTCGACCACGTCGACGAGTTGATCTCCGACGGCGTGATCGGAGGCGAGCGGCCCAACGCCGCCGATTTCCAGATCGTCCCGTCGATCCGGATCCTGCTCGGCATGGAGGACACGGCGCCGCTCGTCCGCGGCCGCCCCTGCGAGCAGTGGGCGATGCGCTGGCTTGCAGAGATGCCCGTCGAGACCAAGTCGTACCTCCCGCCCGAATGGCTCGAGCCCGTCAAGGGCTGAAGCCGGCTGCCTGGATCGGTGGGGGCGCGCTCGCGCTCTGGCTGCTCTTCCGCCACGGCTTCGCCAACTACGACACCTTCTACTCGCTGGTCTGGGGCAACGAGATCTTCCACGGGCACTCGCCCGACTACGGCGCGGCGCTGCCCCCGACCCCCCACCCACTCGCCACCGCCTTCGGCGTGATCGCGGCTCCGCTCGGCGACGGCGCCCAGACCGCCGCGGTCGTCGCCGCCTTCGTCTCGCTCGCCGCGATCGGCTATCTCGTCTACCGGCTCGGCGAGCTCTGGCTCAACCGCTGGGTCGGGCTGCTGGCCGCGGCGATCGTGCTCACCCGCGAGCCGATCCTCGACTACGGCTCGCGCGCCTATGTCGACCTCCCCTACATCGCCTTGGTGCTCGCGGCGCTGGTGGTCGAGATCAAGCGCCCGCGGGCCGGCTGGCCGGTGCTCGCCCTGCTCGGCCTCACCGGCCTGCTGCGCCCGGAGGCCTGGCTGTTCGCGGGCGCCTACCTGCTCTATCTCGCCTACGCCGACCCGGAGAGGCCGAACGTCCGTTTCGCCCCGATCGGCGCCCTCTTCGACCCGGGGGCGCTGCTGCCGCTGACGGCGCTGGCGGCGGTCGCGCCGCTGGCCTGGGCGCTTTTCGATCTCGCGTTAACCGGCGACCCGCTCTACTCGCTGACCGGAACCCAGGACACCGTCACCACCCTCGACCGCCCGACCGGCCTCTTCGACGCCCTGCGCCTGGCGCCGCGGCGGATCGGCGAGATCCTGCGCGAGCCGGTGCTGCTCGGCGCCGCGCTCGGCGCGGTGCTGACGATCTGGAAGCTGCGCAAACGCAGCGCCCTGATGGTCGCGGCCGCAGTGATCGCGGCCGGTGCCTTCCTGCTGCTGGCGACGGCGGGGCTCGCGGTGATCACGCGCTACCTGCTGCTGGTCTCGACGATCCTGGCGCTGTTCGCCGCCGCCGGCGTCCTCGGCTGGCTCGAGCTCGACCGCGACGACCCCTCGCGGCGCCTGTGGGCGGCGGGGGCGGCGGTCGTCGTGCTCGCGACGCTTGTCTTCGCGCCCCAGCAGTTCAACCGCCTCTCCGACCTCCAGGCGAGGGTCGGCGACCAGGAGCAGATCCGCGACGACCTCCAAGACGTCACCGAGGAGCCTGCGTTCGACCGCGATTGCGCCGAGGTCTCGATCCCGAGCACCCAGGGCGTGCCGCTGCTCGCCCTCTGGCTCGACCGCGAGCCGTCGGAGATCTCGACCTCCGGGACGCCGCCGAGCGGCTACCTGATCGCCCCCGTGAACGGCGAAGTCGCCGAGCTCTTCCGCCTCGACGAGCACGACCCCGCCGCCTCGAGCCCGGCCGCGAACGGGATCAACCCGCGGATCGCGGCGACGGCGTCGAACTCCTCCTGGCTCGTGTTCGGGAGCTGCGGCTAGGCCTCGCGGGCCCGGCTGCCCTGCGCGTAGGAGCTGAGGTCGATGAAGAAGGCCAGGATCACGATGAACCACTCGAAGCCGTAGACCTTGTCGGTGCCGATCGACCACATCGCCGCGTAGGCGAGCGTCGTCCACGGCAGCAGGACGAACCCGAGCAGGGGCACGACCCAGCTGTCGTAGGCGCGGCTGAGCAGGTCGCTGAAGACGAAGATGAAGAACAGCGCCAGCCGCGGCGAGATCAGCGCGAAGAGTGCGACGAGGCAACCCATCGGCGGCAGCCTAACCAGGGCGAGGAAAAAGCGGACCGTGCACCCGGCGTCGAGGTTGGGCCATCGGGGAACTCGTCGCGGTCGGCTCGGGCCAGGCTGTTCTGCGGCACACGGCGGCGATCGCTTAAGGCTGCTTCCTTCCGGACCTGACCTGGTTCACGGGCCGTCGTTGCGCAGGACCTGGCCTTCAGCGCCTTCCGAGGCGAGCCGAACCCAATGACAACCGGCCCCTCAGACGGGCATCGATCCCGCTAAAGCGGATGGCGGGTTACAGGGCACCGCTAACGCCCCATCTAGCACGGTCCGCCGTGGAGGTTACCGGGGCGTCGCTAGCCGATCAGGATTCGCGGCCCGACCGCTTCCGGCCCCGCATCGGTGCGACGACGATCAGGGCAACGACGATTGCTCGATCCTATGATCTCCATCCCAGGGCGCGTAGCTCAGTGGGAGAGCGCTCGCTTCACACGCGAGAGGTCGCTGGTTCGAAACCAGCCGCGCCCATCTTCATCGAGGCAGTAGGCTCGCCGATGTGGGCACGAGCGAGACGGCGGAGAGCTCCACGGCGCCGGAGCGAAGCGGCGCCGTTCTCGCCGCCCTGATCCTCGTCGCCGCCGTCGCCAACCTCAACCTCGCGGTCGCCAACGTCGCACTGCCCGACATCGGCAAGGCGTTCGGCGCCGGGCAGACCGCGCTCGACCTCGTCGCCGTCGGCTATTCGCTGGGACTCGCGGCATCAGTCCTCTACCTCGGAGCCGTGGGCGACCGCAACGGCCGCAAGATGATGCTCCTGCTCGGCACGGGGCTGGCGATCCCGGCTTCGTTGCTCGCCGCCTTCGCGCCGTCGATCGGCGTGCTCTTCGCCGCGCGGCTGCTCGGCGGCCTCGCCGCCGGCATGGCCTATCCGACGACCCTTGCGCTGATCACCGCGTTGTGGTCGGGGCCGGAGCGCACGAAATCGATCGCGTTGTGGTCGGCGCTCGGCGGCGCCATATCCGCGCTGGGCCCGGTGCTGTCCGGCACTTTGCTGACCCAGTTCGACTGGGGCTCGGTCTTCATGATCACGCTGCCCCTCGCCGTCGTCGCCCTCTATCTGGCCTGGCGCTTCGTGCCGGCCCACGTCAACGAGGGGACCGACCCGGTCGACAACCTCGGCGGGATTCTCTCGGTGCTCCTCGTCGCCGCACTCGTGCTCGCCATCAACTTCGCGCCGGTTCCAGGCAAGGGAACCCTGGCGATAGGCCTCGGCCTGATCGCGCTCGCCGCCTGCGCCGGCTTCGTGATCCGCCAGCGGCGGGCGAAGGTGCCGCTCTATGACCTCGACGTCGCCAAGCGGCGGATCTTCTGGGTCGCGGCGGTCGCCGGGATCATCGTCTTCGGGACGCTGATGGCGGCGATGTTCGTCGGCCAGCAGTTCCTCCAGAACGTGCTCGGGTACTCAACGCTCGGCGCCGGCGCGGCGATCCTGCCCGCGGCGCTCTGCATGGTCATAGTCGCCCCGCGCTCGGCGAAACTGGTCGAGGCCAGAGGGGCGCGAATCACGCTGCTGATCGGCTACTTCTTCTGCCTGCTCGGCTTCGTGACGATGCTGCTGCTTTGGAAGGAGGACATCGACTACTGGAAGGTGGCCCTCGGCTACGCGTTTGTCGGTATCGGCGTGGGCTTTGCCGGTACCCCGGCCTCGCACTCGCTGACGGGCTCGGTGCCGGTCAAACGCGCCGGCATGGCGTCGGGGACCGCCGACCTCCAGCGCGACCTCGGCGGCGCGATCATGCAGTCGATCCTCGGCGCGCTGCTGACGGCGGGCTACGCCAGTGCGGCGGCCGCGGCGATCGCCTCCTCCCCAAACAGCGCCGAGGTGACCGACAACGTCCAGGGCGAGCTGACCAAATCGTTCGCGGGCGCCGAGGAGGTCGCTGCCCAATACCCCGATCACAGCAGCCAGATCATCTCCGCCGCGAAGACCGCGTTCCTGCAGGGCGACGAGTGGGCCTACACGGCCGGGATCGTCGCCGTCCTGCTGGGAGCGGCACTCGTCTTCTTCCGCTTCCCCAGAGTGGAGGAGGAGAAGCGGCTCCTGGCCGACTATCAAGCCGAAGACGCCGAAGCGGGAGAGGCTCCGTAGCCGAGCGGCGCGCCAGACGCAGGATCCAGGAGCACCGGGCCAGCCACAGCTATCTGCCGGTCCTGCTCCTGGTCTTCGCGGCATTCCTGTTCATCGCCTTCACGCCGAGCACCGCCTGGTCACGCGGAGTCCTGCTCCTACTCCAAACGGGCACGCTGCTGGTGGCGCTCTGGACGTCACGCTCCGACCCGCTCGGCATCCGCGTGTTGATCGTCGTGATCGCCGTGGCGGTCGCGGTGGCGGAGATCGCCCTCGGCACCGAAGCGACGACGGCCGCCGCCGGCGCGCTGTCGGGCGTCGCCGTCCTCGGCACGATCGTCGTTATCGCCCGCGGAGTGGTCGACCAGGGGGAGGTCAACAGCCAGTCGGTGATCGGGGCGATCTCGATCTTCCTCCTGTTCGGGCTGTTGTTCACCTTCCTCTACGGCGTCGTCGCCGTCTTGGACTCGAGCGCATTCTTTGCCCAGGGCACCGACGGGACCAACGCGATCCGCCTCTACTTCAGCTTCGTCACCCTGACCACGGTTGGCTACGGCGACTACTCGCCGGCGACCGCCGCCGGCCACACGCTCGCCAACCTCGAGGCGCTGATCGGACAGCTCTACTTGGTTACGGTCGTCGCCCTGCTGGTCGGTCGGATGGCGCGGCGAGGAGCGGGTTGAAGCGTCCGTAGCGGATACCCCGAAGGTCGTTCGTCTGCAAGTCATACTGGTTGACGCAGGTGACCCAGAATCCGAAAAGCCGCATCGCCGTGCGCGTGCTCATCGGCTTCGGCACCCTCCTCACCATCCTCGCGATCTTCGCGATCTGGGCCGACCGCCAGGCCCTCAACACCGACGAGTGGGTCGGCACGAGCGACGAGCTGCTCGACGACAGGGACGTCCAGGTCGCGCTGGCCACCTACCTCACTGACGAGCTCTACACCAACGTCGACGTCGAGGCTGAGATCGCCGCGCAGCTGCCGCCACGGGCCGCACCGCTGGCCGGCCCGATTTCCGGCGCCCTGAAACAGGCCGCCAACTCCGCCGCCGAGCGCATCCTCGCCTCGCCGAAGGTCGACCAGGCCTGGGCCGAGGCCAACCGCCGGGCCCACCGCCAGCTCCTCGACGTGATCGACGACGAGGGGCAGTACGCCTCGACCGGCGGCGGCGACGTCGTGCTCGAGCTGAAGCCGCTGGTAGCCAACATCGCCTCGGAGCTGGGAATCAGCTCGCAGATCGCCGACAAGGTCCCCGACGACGCGGGCACGCTCGTGATCCTCCACTCCGACGGGATCGAGACGGCCCAGACGATCGCCAAGCTGATCAATGGCCTCGCGGTCGTGTTCACGATCCTCGCTCTCGGGTGCTTCGTGCTCGCGATCTATCTCTCCGCGGGCCGCCGCCCCGGGACGATCGTCTGGTCCGGGATCGGGCTGATCTTCGCCGGCGTCGTCGTCTTCGCCGTCCGCCACATCGCCGGCCAGGAGATCGTCGACTCGCTTGTGGTCAACGACAGCGCGACCGACGCCGGCAATGCGGTGTGGTCGATCGGGACGTCGCTGATGACGAGCATCGCGACGACCGTGATCGTCTACGGCGCGCTGTTCGTGATCGCCGGCTGGCTCGGCTCCGCCGCCTCGAGCGCCCGCTCGGCGCGCAAGCTGCTGGCGCCGATGCTGCGCGACCACGTCGCGCTCGTCTACGGGCTGCTCGCCGCCGCGGCGCTGATCTACTTCGCCTTCGCGCCGACCCACGGCCTGCGGGCGTTGCTGACCGTGCTGATCCTGGCCGGCCTCGCGGCCGCCGGGATCTACGCGCTGCGCAACCAGACCGCGTCCGAGAACCCGGCCGTAGGCGGTTAGACGGTCGTCACGACCGCGCGTGAGCCGGTCGGCTCGCGGTCGATGACCTTGAGCAGCGCCTCGACCACCCGCGGGTCGAACTGGGTCCCGGCGCAGCGGCAAAGCTCCTCGCGCGCCTCCTCCCGCCCGATCGCCGAACGGTAGGAGCGGTCGCTGGTCATCGCCTCATAGGCGTCGGCCACGGCGAGGATGCGGGCCTCGAGCGCGAGCTCGTCGCCGGAGATCCCGCGCGGGTATTCCTTGCCGTCGGGGCGCTCGTGGTGGGAGCCGACCCATTCGCGGAAGTCGAGCAGCTCGGGGTACTCGAGGATCTCGGCGCCGCGCTCGGGGTGGGCCTTGACGATCTGCCATTCCTCGCGGTGAGCTCGCCGGGCTTGCTGAGGATCTCGTCGGGAACGCTGATCTTGCCGATGTCGTGGAGGATCCCGGCGAGCTTCACTCGCCGCACCTCCCGCGCGGGCAGGCCGAGCTCGGTCGCCATCATCTCGGCGTAGCGGCCGACGGTCTCCGAATGCCGGGCGCTGCCTGAGAGGCGAAGGTCGATCGCCTCGGCGAGGTTGAGCAGCACCGCGAGGTAGCGCTCGCCGCTGATCGCCCGGCTCGACACGAGGCCTGCGGCCTCGCCGGCGTTCGGGTCGTGCATGACGGTGCGGTTGCGCCCGCTCTGCTTGGCGGCGTAGAGAGCCTTGTCGCCGGCGCGGAGCAGCGCGCCGGCGGTCTCGGCGTGCTCCGGGTAGCAGGCGATGCCGAAGCTGATCGTGATCGGCACCGCGCCGGCCGCGAACTCGCCCTCGATCTGCCTGCGCACGCGCTCGGCCAGAGCAAAAGCCCCCTTGGCGTCGGTGTCGGGGAGGATCATCGCGAACTCCTCGCCCCCCACCCTGGCGGCGGCGTCGACGAGGCGCTTGGTGTCGTCGATGGCGGCGCCGAGGCGGGTCAGGGTGGTGTCGCCCGCCGGGTGCCCGAGCCGGTCGTTGACCTCCTTGAAGTAATCGACGTCGCCGATCAGCACCGCCATCGGCAGCTCGCTGCGGCGCGATCGCTCGAGCTCGAGGTCGAGCAGCTCGCGGAAGCCGCGGCGGTTGAGCAGCTTGGTCAGCGGGTCGATGCGGGCGCTGTCGTACATCTGGCCGATCAGCCGCTCGACCCGCTTGCGCATCGACCAGATCAGCAGCGCGGCGATCAGCAGGGTTCCCATGCCGACGATCCACCAGGGCGCGACGCCCTCGGGCGGCGTGTGGACCACCAGAAGAGCGAGATAGACGCCCCCGACGAGCGCGATCTCGGCGATCGTCTCGACCCGCGAGAAGAAGTAGGCCGAGTAGAGAAAGACCCAGAGGAAGAAGAAGACGAGCGGGCTCGGCATCTCGGCCGAGAAGTAGGCGACGCCGGCGATCAGCGCCGTGCCCCACCCGAGCGCGACCGGCAGCGACCAGCGCGGAACCCGGTCCGCGCCCCAGAAGAGGATCGCAGCGACAACGAAGGCATCGGCGCAGATCAGGCTCAGTCCGAGCTCGTTGGCGTCGCTCGCATGCGGCAGCGCGACGGTCATCATCGCCAGCGTCGCGCCGCCCGCGAACAGGCCCGCGAGCGCCCGCGACATCACCCGCGTCGTCTCGAAGCCCGCGGCGATCACCGGCGCGGCCGGCGTTTCGGCCGCCCGTTCGTCCAGTAGAGCTCCCACTGTGAAGAATTCGGCCGATACCCGGCAGACCTCAAGTTTTTGGACTCGTCCAATCGTCCGTCCAGGCAGGAGCAGAACGAAATTGGGGTAGCGAGCCGAAGCTACTTGCGGAGAATCCCGGACGCCCTGAACCGCTCAGCGAACGGCCTTGCCGCTGCGGCGAACCACGTACCAGTGACCGCCGAACTCCTCGACGTCCTGGCAGAGGACCTGGCCGGGCTTGCGATCACCGACGTAGTAGTAGAGCGGGTGCCCCGCGTACGTCGCCTGCAGCTTGCCGTCGCTGCGCCGGGCCGTCCCCGTCAGCTTGCCCAGCGCGCCGCCGCGGCCCGCCGGGCGCTTGGCGACCAGATACGGCGGCCAGGCGGTGGCGCAGTCGTCGTAGCAGGCACTGGTCTTGCCCTGGTCGGCGGTGAACAGATAGAGCGCGCGGCCATGCTTGTCGGCGAGGATCCGCCCGTAGTCGGAGTCCATGGCCTTGATCGCCGGGCCCTTGACCTTGGCCGCGCCGCCCGTGCTCGCGAAGGCGGCAAACGCCGCGCAGGCGATCACGAACAGCAAGCCCAGGGTGGTGGCCTTCGACCTCATCGGCCACCAGTCGCCCGGGCTCGCCGTTCGTTACAGGCTCAAATCTCTAATGCTTGAGCTTCATCTTCTTGACCACGGTCGCCTTCAGCCCGCCGACCGTGACCGTCGCCTTGACGTAGACCTTCTTCGCCTTGGCGTACTTGGACTTGTACTTGGACTTGACCGAGATCGAGACGCTCTTCTTCTTGCCGGCCTTGATCTTGACCCGCTTCAGCGCGGTCGCGGCCTTGCTCTTCTTGCCCTTCGCCAGGCCCCGGAGCAGGTAGACGCAGCTGTTCGGCGCCGCCTGCTTCGGGCACTTGACCTTGAGCTTCAGCTTGTTGCCCTTGTAGGTCGCCGAGTTGGGCACGCCGTCCTTCTTGATCAGCTGGGCGAGGCTCACTGAATTGGGAATGCTCCCCGCGCCCGCCGTGGTCAAGCGCACGTTGTCGTAGTCCGAGCTGCCGGAGGGCAGGACGAAGATGCCGCTGCCGTTGGTGTAGATCGACGCCACCCGGATGGCGTAGCGGTGGCCGAGGATCAGCTGCGACGGGTTGATGTTGACCGCAGGGATCGAGGTCCAGCTCGCGGCTCCGGCCTGCGTGATCGGAGCGACCACGGTCAGCGCGGTTCCGGTCGTGGCGTCGATCAACTCGACGCCGTAGTTGGCCTGGCTGCCGGCGATCGCGAGCAGGGCCGTGACGTTGGCCTGGCGGTCCATCGTGAACGTCGCCGAGGAGGGGACGGCGCCGCCGGCGCCGTTGTAGGTAAACACCGGGCTCTGCCAGATCGACGTCGTCGTCGTGGCCAGCGTCGCGATGCCGGTGACCGTCGTGCGCAGGAAGCCCTCGTTGCCGTCGGCGCCACCGGTGCTGACCCACACGTTGCCGACGATCGGGCAGGTGACGGCGGGAACGCAGAGCCCTTCGCTGCTGCTCGACTGGGTCCAGCCACCGAAGCCGGTGGCGAAAGTCTGGTTGTCGGCGCCGGGCGCGTAGGTGTCGGCACCGGCGCCGGCGGGGGCGATCGCGAGAACCCCTGCGACGGCGGCCGCGGCGAGCGCGGCGGTCAGCTTCCTGCTCTTCATCCCATCCTCCTTAGATTTGGCGGCGACAAGCCTTGCACACGTTTTGGGGTGCTGGCCGGATGTTCTAGGAAGTCGATACTCAGGGAGAGAGGACGATCTTCAGCGCCTCGCGGCGGTCATAGAGCTCGTAGGCCTCCGGCGCCTCTTCGAGCTTCATGTGATGGGTGACGAGCGGCGCCGGATCGAGCTTGCCGGCCGAGAGCAGCTCGAGCACAGGGTCGACGTGCTTGATCACGTTGGCGTGCCCCGTCTTCAGGGTCAGCGCCTTGAGCCAGACGATGCCCATGTGGAGCTCGATCGGCTCGGCGTATACGCCGGTGGCCGAGACCGTTCCCGCCTTGCGGGTCAGCTTGCAGGCGAGCCCGAGCGCGTCGGGGTGGCCGACCGCGTCGACCGTCCCGTCGACCCCGCGCCCCTCGGTCGCCTCCTTCACCACCGCGCGCGGGTCTTCCTCGGTGAGGTGGACCGGGATGGCGCCGAACGAGCGCGCCACCTCGAGCCGCTCGGGGACGGTGTCGATCGCGATCACGGTCTCGGCGCCCACCGCCTTCGCGGCTTGTACGGCGCAGAGCCCGACCGGGCCGAGCCCGAGCACCGCGACCGAGCCTCCCGGCTCGACGCCGAGCGCGTCGATCGCGTGGTAGCCGGTACCCATCACGTCGCCGGCGAAGAGCGCGATGTCGTCGGCGAGCCCCTCGGGTACCTTGCGCAGGGTGAGATCGGCGTTGGGCACGAGGACGGAGTCGGCCTGGGTGCCCTGGAGGTCGCCGAGCACTGCGCCGTGCCCGAAGACCCGGCCCTTGTCGCACTTGTGGAAATCGCCGCGCTTGCAGAAGAAACACTCGCCGCAGGCCGTGCAGTAGCAGCCGAGGACGCGATCGCCGGGCACAAAGCCGGACACGTCGTCGCCCACAGCCGTGACCGTGCCGACGTACTCGTGGCCGATCGTGAAGCCGGGCTGGATCTGGACCCGGCCGTGGTAGATGTGGAGGTCGGAGCCGCAGATGCCGCTCGCCTCGACCCGGACGACGGCGTCGCCGGGCTCGATCAACTCGGGCTCGGGCCGCTCTTCGACCGCGACTTCTCCCGGCGCCTGGAACGTGATCGCACGCATCGGCTCGTCAACCTACACCCCGTTCGGGACACAGGCAGTTAGAGTCGCCGAAGCAACCGCACGGGAAGGAGTTTCATGGCTGAGGATGTGTCGAAGGCCGTTCTGATCACCGGCTGCTCGACGGGGATCGGGCGCGCCACCGCCGAGCGTCTCGGGGGCAAGGGGATGACCGTCTATGCGAGCGCCCGCAAGGAGAGCGCGGTCGAGGACCTCGAGGACAAGGGCTGCAAGACGCTCGCGCTCGACGTCACCGACGAGGGCTCGATGAAGCGCGCCGTCGCCAAGGTCGTCGAGGCCGAGGGGGCGGTCGGCGCGCTGGTCAACAACGCCGGCTACAGCCAGAGCGGCGCGCTCGAGACCCTGCCGATGGACAGCGTCCGCCGCCAGTTCGAGACCAACGTCTTCGGGCTGCTGCGGATGTGCCAGCTGGTGCTGCCCGGAATGCGCGAGCAGGGCTGGGGGCGGATCGTCAACCTCAGCTCGATCGGCGGCAAGATCGTCTTCCCCGGCGGCGGCGTCTACCACGGCACCAAGCACGCGGTCGAGGCGATGTCCGACGCGCTGCGCTGGGAGGTCGCGGACTTCGGGGTCAAGGTCGTGATCATCGAGCCCGGGCTGATCAAGACCGAGTTCGGCAACACGGCCAAGGGCAGCATCGACGAGGCGACCGGCGACGGCCCCTACGCTAAGTTCAACGCGATGGTCGGCAACACCACCCAGGGCGCGTACGAGAGCGGCCCGATGTCGATGCTCGGCGGCGGGCCCGAGACGGTGGCGAAGAAGATCGACAAGGCGATCTCCTCGCGGCGGCCGAAGACGCGCTACCGCGTCACCCCCTCCGCCCACATGGTCCTCAACACCGGGGCCGTCCTCACCGACCGCGGCTGGGACCGCTTCGTCGGCACCCAGTTCGACCGGCCGAAGCCGGAGGAGTGAGCGTGGCCGTATGTCATCTCGATCCAAGTACTGACGAAGCTGACCGGCGGGCGGGTGAAGGTTGGCGCCACCGGACCGACCGTGGTTCGTGAACACCGCCGCCAAGAGCGGCAAGAAGCGCGAAACGTAGACAAGGGCGTGGCGCTGCGAGCCGGGGCGGTTCAGCTCGTTGCTGTCGGCGTCCTCTTCGCGATCCTCGCGGTCGCCGCTTCGCACGGCTTCTTCGAGGACTGGGGCTGGCTGGTCGGCCCCGCCGCCTGGCTGGGCTGCGCGCTGCTCACGGCCCGGGTGCTGAAGCTGCCCGCCGAGCGCGTGCTGATGGCGGCCGTGATCTCCGGGGTGCTCAGCGCGATCGGCGTGCTGGTCGGCGTCCACTCGATCGGAATCGTGCTCGCGATCATCGCGTTTGCGCTCCTGTGCGGGCGTATTCCGCGGCTCTCCGCAATCTGATTACTTGCTCAAGGAGTCCGCAAGCGGGGCCGATGCATCACAAGGCGAGATGGACGATCCCTCCCCGCATAAGCCTCGGTGGCTTGCCGTCGGGCACTCGAGCGACACGGATCCACGGTCGGCCGGCGCCGCCGCGACCGAGGCTGCAATCAGCGGCGAAGATCCGAAGCTTCTGGTCGTTTTCGGCTCTGACTCCCATGACCTGCCGGCGCTGCTGGCGGGGATCCGCGAGACCGCCGGCTCAGACGTGCCGCTGATCGGCTGCTCGACCGCCGGCGAGATCGCCTCGGTGGGCCCGGGCGACGCCGGCGTCGTCGTCACCGCCCTCGGCGGCGAGGGCTTCGAGGTCGAGACCGCCGCCGCCGAGGGAGCGTCCTCGCGGCTGCGCGAATCAGGCGCCGAGGCGGCCGCCTGCATCGGCGGCGTTGGCAACGCCGAGCATCGCGTGCTGCTGCTGCTCACCGACGGGCTCGCCGGCGACCAGCAGGAGATCGTCCGCGGCGCCTACAGCACCGTCGGCGCGGCGGTGCCGATGGTCGGCGGCTGCGCAGGCGACGACCTGCGGATGCAGGCCACCCACCAGCTCCACGGCGACGACGTCCTCACCGACTCGGTGGTTGCCGCCGCGGTTTCGTCATCGGCGCCGTTCGGGATCGGCGTCCGCCACGGATGGCGCCGGGTCGGCGAGACGTTGCTGATCACCGCCAGCGAGGGCACCCGCGTCACGCAGATCGACGACCGCCCCGCGCTCGACGTCTACCTCGAGCGGCTCGACGCCCCGGCGGCGGCTCACACCGACGCCGCCGCCTTCACCCACTTCGCCCAGACCCATCCGCTGGGGCTGACCGCCCGCCGCGGCGAGGAGCACGTGCGGTTCGTCGGTGAGGCCGACTTCGACACCCGGGAGCTGGTTTGCATCGCCAAAGTGCCGCAGGGAGCGCGCGCCTGGCTGATGGAGGGAGACGACAGCTCCGTGCTGGACGCCACCGACGCCGCCTGCACCGACGCCCTCGACGCCCTCGAAGGGCAGCCGCCGATCGGGGTGCTCGCCTTCGACTGCATCGCCCGGCGCGGGATCCTCGGCGACGAGGGGATCCGCACCGAGATCGAGCACGTCAACGCGCGCGCCGGCGGCGTGCCGGTCGCCGGCTTTTACACCTACGGCGAGATCGCCCGCACCCACGGCGTCTCGGGGTTCCACAACCAGACGCTGGTAGTGCTCGCGGTGAGCTGAGTGGCGGGGAACCACGACAGCTGGTCAACCTCACAGCTGGTCGAGTTCCTTGCCTCAGTTTCCTCCTATTCCGACGCTCAATCGGCGATTCTCAACGCCGCCGAGGCCGCAGCGTCGGCGCTCGAGGCCGAGGTCGCGGCGGTGATCGTCGAAGACAGCGTCGAGGCGGCGATCGGGTTCCAGCAGGGGTGCGTTCCCGAGGCGGCGCTCGTCGAAGTCGCCGGGCCGGCCGGCGGCGAGCTCGAGCTGAGCGGCCTGGGTACGTGCCGAACGGCATCGGCGCCGATCGAAGCCGCCGATGGGCGCGGCTGGCTGATCGTCGCGCGGCTCGGTGAAGAAGACCTGACCGAAGAGGAGCAGGACCTGCTCCGCGGGATGGGAAGGGTGCTGGCGATGGCGCTCGACTCCGTGAGCCTGCTCGAGTCGGTACGTGACCGTCAGGCCCTGATGGAGAGGCTTTCGAACGTGCAGCGCTCGATCGCCAGTCGCGTCGACCTCGACGACGTCCTCGATTCGATCGTCGCCGGGGCCGCCGAGCTGGTCGGCACGGAGATTGCCGCCCTGCGCCTGATCCCGGCTGACAACGCCGCGGAAACCGATCTCGTTTCGTGCGTCGGGATCGACGATGCCGTTCTGGCGCCGATCCGGCGGATCTCGGTCAACCGGGGGGTCGCCGGGCGCGCGATTCACGACGAGGAGCTGATCGTGTTCGAGAGCTACGCGTCGACGCCCGAGTCGATCCCCGAGCTGGCCGGCGACGGGCTCACGGCGGCGATGGCCGCACCCGTTTTCCAGCGCGGGGAGATCGCCGGGGCGCTGGTGGTCGGAACCCGCCAGCCGAACCGGCGCTACAGCGAAAGCGAGCGGGACGTCCTGACCGCCTTCGCCGAGCACGCGGGCCTGGCCCTCAACGACGCGCAGGCGGTGGCCGAGACGGTCCACAACGCCTCGAACGCCTCGAGGAGGCTCTGGCACGTTCGCGGCGCAGCGGCATCCCCGCGGCGGTCCTGTTCGTGGACCTCGACGGGTTCAAGACCGTCAACGACAGCCTCGGACACGAGGCCGGCGACGAGCTGCTCGTCATGGTCGCCGACCGGCTGCGCGGGATACTCCGCGAGACCGACACGCCCGGGCGGTTCGGCGGGGACGAGTTCGCGATTCTGCTCGACAACTGCACCCGAGGCGCGGCACGCCACGCGGCCGAGCGGGTGCTCGAGTGCCTCGAGGAGCCGTTCAAGATTCGCGGCCGCGAGGTCAAGATGACGGCCAGCATCGGCATCGCCGACGGTCACGACGAAGCCGACCATCTGCTGAGAAACGCCGACCTCGCCATGTACCAGGCGAAGAACCGCGGCAAGGGCCGCCACGAGGTCTTCGAGCCCGGCATGCACGCGGCAGTCGTGAAGCAGCTCGAGCTCGAGGCGGACCTGCGGCAGGCGCTGGCCCGCGACGAGTTCGTCCTCCACTACCAGCCGCTGTGGCGGCTGGCGACCGAGGAGGTGACGGGCGTCGAGGCGCTGGTCCGCTGGGAACACCCGGCTCGCGGCCTGATCCCGCCGAACGAGTTCATCCCCCTCGCGGAGGAAACCCACCAGATCCTCGGCCTCGGCCGCTGGGTGCTGCGCGAGGCGTGCCGCCAGGCTGCCGTATGGCAGGCGAGACACCCCGCCGCAACCCCGCTCGAGATCAGCGTCAACGTGTCGGGCATCCAGCTCGAACAGCCGGCTCTCGTCGACGAAGTGCGAACGGCGCTCGAGCGCGCCAATCTCGACCCCGCAAGCCTCGTGCTCGAGATCACCGAGACCGCGCTGATGAGCGACAGCGAGGCGAGCATGGAGAAGCTCGCCGAGCTCAAGGGACTGGGAGTGAAGCTCGCGGTCGACGACTTCGGCACCGGCTACTCCTCGCTCGAATACCTGCGGCGATTCCCGATCGACACGCTCAAGGTGGCGCGGGCCTTCGTCGACGGCCTACGCGGCCCCGCTGAGGGCAAGCCCCTCGTGCAGGCGATCATCGATCTCGCCGACAGCTTCGGCCTCAGCGTCGTCGCCGAGGGCATCGAGGAGCGCGAGCAGCGCGACCGCCTGGTCGAGCTCGGCTGCGAGTTCGGCCAGGGATTCCACTTCGCGCGGCCTGCCGACGTGGCGACCACGGATTCGCTCCTGCTCCAGCGGGCGATCGTCGGCCCGCCCGAGGCCGTGCGGCTCAGCCGCTGATCGCCTCCGGCTGGAGCTCGGCGAGCGAGTCGAGCACCGGGTCGGCGAGGCCGAGGGACTCGGCGTCGGGAGGGAAGTGGGTGTTGGGAATCGCGATCACGCGCATACCGGCGGCGTTGGCCGAGCGGATCCCGTTGTGGGAGTCCTCGATCGCCGCGCACTCGCCGGGATCGGCGCCGAGCTTCCGCGCGGCAGCGAGGTAGACGTCGGGCGCAGGCTTGCCGGCCCCGACCTCCTCGGAGGAGACGGTGGCCTCGAAGAAGCGCCGAGGTCGCCCACCTCGAGCACGAGATCGATCACCTCGCAGTTGGAGGGCGAGGCGATCGCCAGCGGCCACTGTTCGGCCAGGCGCTCGACGGCATCCGCAATCCGTCCGGCAGCCACCTGCGGACGACCGAGCTCAAGGGAATCCCCGCCAACGCCGTAAAGGTCGCTCCGTAGCGCCCGTCGACCGTCAAGTCACGCCGGCGAGCCGCCGCGACGAAATAGGACGGGCTGACGTCGCCAGCCGAGCGCGGCGCCGGGGTGCATGCCCCCGGCGCCAGCCGGCTGCATTCGACGCTCGGGCATACTTCCTGACTTGATCAGCACCGATTATCTGATCGTTGGAGCCGGGGCGAGCGGCCTCGCCTTCGCCGACACTCTCCTCAGCGAGGAGCCCGAGGCCGAGGTCACGCTCGTCGATCGGCGGGCGGGGCCGGGCGGCCACTGGCTTGACGCGTACCCCTTCGTGCGCCTGCACACGCCGTCGGCGTACTACGGGGTCAACTCTCTGGCGCTGGGCGAGGACCGGATCGACGAGTCCGGTGAGAACGCCGGCTTCTACGAGCGGGCAACGGGCGCCGAGGTCCGCGACTACTTCGCCGAGGTCGCGACTCGCCTGACGCAGACGGGGCGGTTTCGCCTTCTGACCGGGCACGAACACCTCGGTCCGCAAGAGAAGAAAGCGCAGGTTCGCGACCTCAGCACGGGGGCGGTCGAGGACGTCGACGTGCGGCGCAAACTCATCGACGCCCGCTATCTGGAAGTCTCGATTCCGGCCACCCACGAACCGTCCTTCGACGTAGCCGCGGATGCCCGCGCCATACCAGTCAACGACCTGCCGGCGGCGGCAGGGCCCGGCAACCGCTACACCGTGCTCGGCTCCGGCAAGACGGCGGTCGACGCCTGCATCTGGCTCTTGGACAACGACGTGCCGCCAGATCGAATTCGGTGGGTCCGCCCGCGAGAGCACTGGTTTCACCACCGGCGCCACTACCAGGCGCTCGACCTCGTCGGCGACACCATGGAAGGCATCTCCCTCGACGCCGAGGCCGGCGCGCAGGCGGCGGATCTCGAGGACCTCTTCGATCGCCTCGAAGCGTCCGGGCGCCTGATCCGCCTCGATCCCTCGGCTGACGCCACGATGTACCGGATCACGATGCTCAGTCCCGCCGAGATCGATGCTCTGCGCGAGATCGAGGATGTGGTCCGGCTCGGCCGGGTGCGGCGGGTCGACCGCGACCGGCTCGTGCTCGAACAGGGCGAAGTCGACACCGGCGCCGACGTCATCCACGTCGACTGCACGGCGCACGGCCTCAGCGACGCAGCGGCAACCCCGGTCTTTGAGGACGGCCGGATAGTGCTCCAGCAGATCAGGCAGAACTCTCCGGCGTTCAACGCAGCGCTGATCGCCTTCGTCGAGACCAACCGCGACGAAGATGCCGAGAAGAACCGCCTCTGTCCCCCCAATCCCTATCCGAGCAGCGTCGGCGATTGGCCGGGTCTGAGCCGTCGCACGTGGCAGGCCGAGCAACGGTGGCTGCAAGAACCCGACGTCGCCGGCTGGGTGGCGGAGAGCAGGCTCAACCTGCTCCGAGCCCTCCCCGATCACGCCGCCGAGCCACGCGTCGCGGCAGCGGTCGAGCGGTTCCTGACCCACGTCGGGCCCGCCATCGACCGCCTGGGCGAGCTCGACCCCAGATAACGGAGGGGGTGGGATTCGAACCCACGAAGGACCGAAGGCCCTTACCGGTTTTCGAGGCTGGGCCGTTAGGCGGGATCTGAGCGAGGAAAACCGCGAAAACCCGCGTGGGGGAACGTCAGGGGGAACGAAGCTCATCGCGCGAGCACCTCCGCCGCGGTGCGCTCCTCGAGGAAGGCGTCGAGCTCGTCTCGAGCCCGCTCGAGCTCACCGGGGAGCGCATGGGTGTACCTCGCCAGGGTGATCGGCGCCGCCCCGGCCTGGTAATCGGGCGTCGAGTGGCCCATCAATTGCGAGGCGATCTTCGGCGAGACACCGGCGTGGTCGAGCCAGGTGGCGGCGGTGTGGCGGCACTCGTGGAGACCGATCGGCTCGAGGCCGGCGTCGCGCCAGACCTTCTGAACCCGAGTCTGCAGATGCGAGACAGCGAGCAGCCCTGACGCCGAGCTAGCCCGCGGCGGGCAGACTTTGCCGTCCTTCGGGCGCCCCTGCTCGAGCCACGCCCGGCGAAGAAGCGCGCGCAGCGGCGACACGAACGGCACGACGCGCCAGGACCCGCCGGGCTTGCGGCCGAGCTCGTCGGCGGCGAGCTCCATCGCGCCGAGCTCGAGATCGACATGGGTCCAGTCGAGGATGCGGACCTCCTGGCTCCGGGCGGTGCCGTACGCGGCGAGCGCGTAGGGCAGCTCGTCGGCGATCACCAGGGGCTCGAGCAGACCGGCGAACTCGGCGGGCGTGGCCACGCGATCGTGCGGCTTTGCGTTCATCGCCGGCAGGCGCACGCGCGCGGCCGGATCGTGGTCGACGAGTTCGCGGTCCTGCATCCATGAGTAGAGCGAGCGGATCGCGTTCACGACCGAGCGCACGCGCGAGCCCGAGCGGCCCTTCTCGACGAGGGCGTCGACGACCGCCTGGACGTCGCCGCGGCGGACTTCGCGCACCTGGCGCTTGAGCAAGGGCTCGGGCAGCTGGGCGAGCGCGGACTCGAGGTCCTCAACGGCGCGCGGGCGGTAGCGGCGCCCCCACTTGTTCAGCGCGATGCCGTCGCGCGCGGCGGTGATGAAACGATCGCGGGCTTCGCCGAGGCGTAGACCGGTCCCAGCGGGCAGCTTCCCCGCGCGGAGCTCGGCCACCAGGTCGGCGCGGGCGTTGCGGGCGGCCCCGACGACGTCGAAGCGGCGGGTCTTGCGGTGCTTGCCGTGGATGCGGTCCCATGCGGCACCGTAGAAGCTCGGGGAGCAGTTGCAACGCGCGCCCGCGTCAGCGGTCTTGGCGCAGTCGCTCTTGTGGCGGGCGTAGACGCCCTGGTACTTGGTGCGGGTGTCTCGGCCTGGAATGGCGGCCATCATCCCACCGGTTCCTTGTTCAGACCGGACTCTGCGAAGCGGGCGACGTCGGCAGGCCGGTACATGCGGAGATTGCCCACGTACCGGCAGGGAATGTGCGGCTGCGCGTGGCGCTTGAACGAGGCTCAGGCTGATCCCCAGCCGGCGCCGTGCTTCCTCGCGCGTGATGAGGTACTCGTTGCTCACCGGCCGAGATCCTCGATCGTGAGTTGACGGCGGCCGCGGAGATCGGCGATGGCCTTCACAGCATCGTCGTAGGTGATGATGCGTGGCGGCTCGACCCCGGCCTGCTCTGCGAGCTGACGAACGAGTCGGCGCTGCTCGAACTTGGCCGGCCGTCTCCCACCTTGCCGACGTCGCCGACCGGGGTTCACGTCTCCACCAACGGTCGGTATTCCTCGCCGCGGCGTCCGTAGGTCGAAGCAGCGGCGTTGAGTGCGGTCAGCTCTTGGGGCTCGCCGAGCGCCTCCCCCGGCCGCCGCGGGAGCGGGCGGAGTCGGGGTGGACCCACAGCGAATACCACTTGAACGATCCGTCGGGCTCCGCCGTCGAGTTTCGCAGCCGGACGCACATGAACGGCTCGCCGAACCCTTCCGGGTTGGGCAGGCGCCAGAGCTGAGCATCGATTACGCCCTTGATCGGTGGCTCGTGGACCTCGTCGATCAACTCGCCCTTGACGTCGCGGATGTAGTCGCCCTGCCCGTAGATCTCCATGAAGGCACGGCGCAACTCGGCGTTCGGCTCCTTGGTGATCCGGTCGACCGTGAGGGACGCCCGATCCTCGATCACGTCTTTGGGGACCTGCAGGCCCTTCCATGAGTGCACTTTCGTCCCGTCGCCATAGGCGATCGCCGGCCCGTCCTCGCAGTGCAGGCGGTTCTGGTCGTCCATGTGGCAGACGCTCATCCGCTCGCTCAGGATCGCGATCCGGCCGAACGCCCAGAAGTGCCCGCACGACCGCGACAGCTGCACCCACGCATCGCATCGCTCCGCCAACTCCGTCGGGACCTTCAGCCGGCGGATGTGACGGACCGGAAAGTCGAGCCAGGACCACCACCCACCGAACTGAGTGAACCAAGGCCAGAGAAGGCCGGAAGCGAGCTGCGAGTAGAGCTGCGAGTCGAGCTGCGAGTCGAGCTGCGAGTCGAGCTGCGAGTCGAGCTGCGAGTCGAGCTGCGAGTAGAGCTGCGAGTAGAGCTGCGAGTAGAGCTGCGAGTAGAGCTGCGAGTAGAGCTGCGAGTAGAGCTGCGAGTAGAGCTGCGAGTAGAGCTGCGAGTAGAGCTGCGAGTAGAGCTGCGAGTAGAGCTGCGAGTAGAGCTGCGAGTAGAGCTGCGAGTAGAGCTGCGAGTCGAGCTGCGAGTAGAGCTGCGAGTAGAGCTGCGAGTAGAGCTGCGAGTAGAGCTGCGAGTAGAGCTGCGAGTAGAGCTGCGAGTCGAGCTGCGAGTCGAGCTGCGAGTAGAGCTGCGAGTAGAGCTGCTTCCCCTTCTTCTGCTCCTTGCCCGGGCCCGGCCAGCTCGAGGGGTCGTCGACCTTCTCGTCCAGCAGGATGAGTGGCAGCAGGTAGGCCTGTGCCAGGAAGCCATGCCAAGGACCATCGACCCAGATCACGTACGGCTTGGGGCGGTCAAGCCACTTGTAGATCCGCTCGACCTGGGCCTCGGCCAGCGGCCGGTCTGCCGGCTGAGTCGATCGGCCATAAGCCCAGCGCTCGGCGATGTACTCCTCGAGCAAACGCTGCTCAGCGGCGGTCAGCTTCTGGATCTTCTTCGTGGTCGTTGCCAATGCAGTCCTCTCACTTGGGCGGACGAGGCCGGGTTGCCCCGCCCGCCGCAGGGTTCTCAGTCGCCGACGAGTGCAGCTCCGCCGGCCTGGTCGTACTCGGTCTGGCGCCGGACCTCGTACTTGCCGGGCGGCACCTTGATCGTGTCGTGCTCGGGATGGGTGAGCTCGACACCGGCCTCTGCCTCGACTTCGAGGAATCGGCCTGCGATGTCCTCGAGGTCTGTGGCCGTGAACATGGCCTCCTCGGAGTCGATCGCATGGAGGTGGCCTGTGGCCTCCCCCTCGGCGAGGACGATCTTGCCGTCCTCGCGTGGTACTTCCTTGAGCCCGCGAGGAACCTTCTCGACGGGCACCAGGAGGATGTCCCCCTGTCGATACATGGTGTTCTCCTTTCGTTGGGAGCTGGGTGAAGTCACTGGCTGCCTCCATAGCGCTCACGCTGGACGGCCGCGGCGGCGGCAGCGAGCGGGTTATCCTCGTCCGCCTCGCGCCTGTCGGCGAGGAGGTGCTCGATGCCGGCGACTCGCTGCTCAAGCTCGCAGAGCAGCTCGTTGAGGCGGTCGACGCGGTCGGCCAGGACTCTCAGGGGGGCGTTCACTACCTGCGCAGCTCCCGCACCAGCTCGAGGCGCTGGCGCCGCGAGATGCCGGCGATCGTCTTGCTCGGCGAGATCCGGCAGCGATTCAGAACCCGCGTGGCCTTCACCCGGCCGATCTTCGGCATCGCCATGAGGAGGTCGTAGACCTTCATCGTCTCGAGCCAGTCCGGCGGTTCCTTCGCGATGAGCGGAAGCGGAGCCTGCGTACCGGCCTTGATGTCTCGCTTCAGATCGGCCCGGCGTGTGCGCACGGTGTTGGCCCATCGCAGCGCCTCCATGCGTTGGTCGAGGCTGCGCGGAGGCGCGGCGCCGACGGTGGTTTCGACGGTCACGCGGCGAGCTCCCGGGGCGGTTCCTCGAGGAAGATCCGGGCGAAGCGGATGCCGTCGAAGTCGGTCTCGGTGGCAACGGTTCGGTTCAGAAGATCCGGGTAGCGGCGCTCGACCCAGACGTGAACCTGTCGTGGGCCAGCGAGCACCAGACGGTTCTCGTGCTCGCCAATCACCTGCAGCGGTTCCACCCAGAGCCGGTAGGTCGAATCGGGCAAGACCTCCTCGAGCGGACCGCGGCACGCAGCCCACGCGTCGCGCGCCCGCTCGGTGTCGATCTCCGCCCGCCCGCCGGCCTCTCGAAGCACGATGGAATCCCTGAGCGGGAGACCCTTCGCGGCCGCCAGCCGAGCCCCCCACCTGAGGTGATCCTCCGAGAGCCCTGAGCCCTGAAGTCGTTTGACTGCAACCTCCACTGGATCCGGAGGTGAGATCGAAGTTCGGGGACCGCTGCTGCTCATCGTCCCCTCCCCGTTGGTGAACCCTCCACGTTGGTCGTCGACGAATACTTCCCTAGAGACCTAACCCTTGGTGAACCACTACTTCCCTTCCCTTCTACTTCCCTTCTACTTCTCGCGAAGCGGTGTGGGACAAGGTGGGACATCACGCGGCCCTCCCGACGAGGGCTTCGCGGGCCCGCTGGGATGCTTTTCGGAGTCGCTCCCCCTCGGTGCTCCGGGCCGGAGGCCCGGGGTTGTAGACCCGCCAGTCGTGGACAACCTCGATCCCGCCGAGTTCCTCAGAGGACTCGATCATCCCGAGTTTGCGAAGGCGCTCAAGGGTGTTTCGGGCTGCGGTCCTGGTGACGCCAGCCTGGTTGGCGACGTCGGCGATCGTCGCCCGCTCCGCCGGCGGGATCATCAAGGCCCCACGGATCGGGGACTTGGCGGCGATCGCTAGGACGCCGGCGACGTAGACCCAGCGCTGGGCCGCGGGCAGTCGCGAGAGCTTGCGGTTGTTGCCGATCTCGACGCTGATCATGAAGCGGTCCCACTCCCTCGTCGACTCGCGCGTGGGCGCCATCAGGCCGCCACTCGCTTCCGAGCGTTGGTACAGGTCCGGCATTCACGGATAACGCGGCCCCGATGCTTGCGTCGGATCGTGTTCTCCACGGTGAATGGGTGCCCGTGAACGCAGCTGGTCTTGACGGCGTTGACAGCCGGCAAGGTCTTTCCGCGGAGTGTGTTGGTGCGATGGGTGACGGCCTCAAGGTGCGCGGGGTTCACACAATCGCGGCGTTCGCAGGTGTGGTCGAGCTCGTGATCGTCGGGGATCGGACCCTGCAAGAGCTCGAAGACGACACGGTGCGCCAGCTGGGTTCGTCCATCGAGGTGGACCGTGCCGTAGCCGTTCGTATGGCCAGCACCAATCCAGACCCAGCATTCGCCTTGGGTGAAGTCGATCTTGTCGATCAACCGGAACTCGATGGGTGTTCTCGTTCTCATGCTGCGTCTTCCTCGAGGCAGTCGTGCCGCCGTGGAGACTGGAAGTCTTCAATCGGAAACAGTGCCCCGCCGGAGTCGGCTGGGCCATTGGAGTCGCTAGGAGACTCCGCGGGCCCAGACCTCCCAAGCTCCGACGGGGCGCCGTCTGTTTCGCGGGTCGAGGACCCGCCCGACCCGGCGCCACTGGCAGGGATAGCGGCGCCGGATCCGGCGGGGTCCTCTCGAAGGGTGTAGAGGAACGAGCCCTGGCGGACTCGCTTCGACTCGATGTCGTAGCCGAGGTTGCGGAGCTCGAGGATGCGAGCGCTGTAGCGCGTGCCGCATCCGGCCTCAAGCAGCTGCGAAGTCGTGGCAGGCCCTCGGCGCAGGCGGTTCAACACGCGCTGCGCCGAGGGCTTGAGGGGGAGCGACGGGGGCACGACTAGAAGTCGATGTCCTCGTCGCCGTCGGTGCTGGCCTGCTGTGGGGCCGGACGCTGCGCGTTGCCCGACTGCAACAACTTGTTGACGTAGACGTTGGTGTAGTCGCGCTGATCACCGCGCTTGGTCTTGATCCGGATCTCGACTATGGCGTCAAGCGCCGGGGCGACGGTCTCCTCGATGTCACCGAGCGCCGCGTCTGTATCCAGGCCGAGGACCTGCAGGTGGCCTTTGAGGTACTGGAATCGCTCCGGGTCCTCGAGGTCGTGCCAGGTGGAAGCCGCGCGACCGGCGTGGTCGCCGGTGTCGATCTCCATCTCGGTCTGCAGCTGCAGGTGACCGTTGAACTCGGACTCGACCAGGTCGAACCGGGCGATCTTGGCCTGGTAGACGCCGTCGGGTGGCAAACCGCCACCGCCGGTGTGAGGCTCGGCGTTGTTCCAATCCTCCTGCGCGGAGTTGAGGCGATCGCGTGTCTCGGTCATGCGGCCGCCTCCGCCTTCGGCTTGGCTGCCGGCTTCTTCGCCGCAGGCTTCGCCTTGGGTGTCTGGCCGTTCGACCGCGCCTGTTCCTGCAGCTTGGTCGTGGCCTCCTCCATCGCCTCGCGGACGACGTCGCCGTCGAGCTCGAGCGGATCCGGCAGCTGGATGCCGCGGCCACCGGCCTCGTACCCCTCGGCGAGCGCGGTGCGGATCATCCGCTTTTCGCCCTCCGAGGTCTGCTCGACGTCGGCGAACAGGATGTAGTCGACGAAGCCGAGCATCCACTCGCGCGACGCGCCGGTGATGTTCGGCACCGACTTGGTCACCGACCCGACGCGGCGCTTGATCTCGACCTCTTTCGAGTGGGAGACCAAGACGACGCCGCCGAGCGACGTGAGCTTGCCGATCCGCAGCGAGAACTCGTCGGCGACGGCCTTCCAGCCCTTGCCGTACTCGAGGTCGCTCGGGTGCGTGATGTCGAGCTTCTTGCACACGTCCTCGGAGCAGAACTTGTGTAGCTCGTCGACCGTGTCGATCACCACCGTGGTGAATTCGTGCTTCCCCTCGGCGAGCTCGGCGCCGACCTTGCGGAAGGTCGCCCAGTCGCGGACGTCGACCTTGAACACCTCGAGGCCGTCGAGACCTGGCTCGGTCGAGATGAAGATCGAGCGGTCGGGGTTGAGGCGGCTCGCCAGGGTCGACTTGCCGACCTTGGGCGGTCCGTAAAGCAACGTCTTGGCCCGGTCCGGGCGCAGCGACGGTGCCGTTTTCTCTGTTGGCAGTAGCACTGTTGGTCAGTCCTTTCGTTGGTAGAGAGACATGGCGTCGGGGTCGCCGACGCAGATCGGGAGGAAGGCGCAGCCGCCGTACTCGTGGCACATGGAGGTGTTGCGGTCCCACAGCCGGCGCTTCTCGGCGCGGCGCACCTTGTCGGCCCACTCCCAGAGTTCGGCCTCGGTGCGGACCAAGTCGCTTGCGGCGCGCGTGAAGTCCTCGGGCTTGATGTAGAAGTCGGGCCGCTCCTCGTAGTCAGCGCGAACGCGCGCGCAGAACTCGTCGACGCTCTCGCCCTGCTTCTGCTTGATGGAGGGCTTGCGGATGAAGCGGTAACGGACCTTCGTCACCTCTTCACCAAGCACACGCCAGACGCCGTAGCAGCCGAGGGCGATCTGTCGATCGAGCGGCAGCTTGCGGACCTGGACCGGCGCGATCTGGCCCACGAACTTGTTCTCGACGTTGACCAGGTGACCGCTCTCGTCGCGATCGAGGGCGTCGAGGAAGCCGAGCAAGTCGAAGGTGCGCGAGTAAGCGCCGGTCCACGGGTTGCGCAGCTGGACGCGGAAGCCGAACTCGCGGATCTCAGACTCGGGGGTGCCGAACTGATCGAGGTAAGCCTTCGCCGCGGCGCCGCAGATGGTGGCGTTGATCCGCCGCTTGTCCTCGTCGGCCTGGGAGAGGATCGGACCGTCCCCCTTGATGAAGGTGTCGATCGCGACCGTCGCGTCGCCCTCCTCGATGCCCTTCTGGAAGGCGCTCCCCATCTTGAGCGGTAGGCCCTTCGAGACCGGCTCGATGCGCGAGTCGTAGCTGAACCCGTACTTCTGCGGGCAGGAGAGCAGCGTCGAGATGGAGTTGTTGGAGAGGTGTCGCCGGCCGGTTAGCTCGTCGGTGATCCGGCCAACGGCGCCTCTCCCCTCCTCCTCACGCATGTCGAACTCCGCGAAGCGCTCGTCGGAGAGGTCGAGCAGGTTGCGCTTGTCCGGCTCGAGCAGGTCCGGGAGTCCTTCGAAACCGTAGACGTCGCTTGGTGTAGTCGCTGTGCTCATCGGCTGCCCGCCGACCTGCGGTAGTGGCCGACGACCTGGCGCGGCTTCAGGAGCCGGTAGCTGACACGGCTGGTGAGCGGCTCGACCTGAACCTGGCCGTTGGGTTCGTCCTCGACGCGGGCGAAGAAGCGCAGGCCGCGCACGTCGGCTTCGATGATGTCGCCTGGGCGGATGCTGGCGAGCTTCATCAGCGCGGTCGCTCCCGGCGGTAGACCAGCGCGACTCCGGCGATGCCAGCCATGATCAAGCACAAGCCCATGACGTCGACCGCGTTCACGCCGCGGTCCTCAGGCTGATGAGCTCGGCGCGAGCGTCAAGCAAGCGCCGGTGCGCCTCGTTCAGCTGCCGCCGAGACCGCCGGAGGCGCTGGTCCGCGACCCGGTCGTGGCTGAAAATCGTCGCAACCAGGGCGGCGTCGTATTCCTCGCCAGCTTCGTCGTATTCGCGCCGGAGCGCACCCACGCGGTGAGCGCCTTGGTCGATCGCCACTGAACGTGACGTATTTAGCCGAGCGAAGTCCTCGCCGTCGACGATCGCGTGAGCGACGACAACTTGGTTACGGCGACGCAGCGGGATCAAGCGGGTCGGCTCGTTAGGCTCGTGCATGCCCGGTCTCCTGGACAGACTTGGCCACGGCGCCGGCAGTCTCTCGCTGCGCGGCGCCACTACTTTGCGTCGGGACGAAGCGGAGAAGAGTGGTGAATTTCGCGGCGCCGAGCTCGTGCTCGACCGCGGTGGACAGCAATTGCATGCGCGGCACCCGCGCTACTGCATCGCCGATGGTCCGGCCAGCGTCGACCAGGTCGGCTGAGGGACAGCCGGCGGGCTTAGCGACCAGGCGCAGCGGCTCGCGCAGGTGCCGCGCGATGCCCTTCGCCGTCAGTGCCTGGGTGCCGGCGCCGTTCAGCTCTCGATCCCGCAGGTCAGTGACGAGCCTGTCTGCGACTCCGCAGATGGTCAGCTCGCCGTCGGCCTCCTGGGCATTCGACGCAATCGTGGCGTCGATCACGCTGACGACTCGTTACGCGCCGGGCTGGGAGGAAGCTCGGCGGCGAGAACTCGCAGTTGCTCGAGCAGCGAGTCCGGTTCCATGGAGGGATCGAACTGCTGCAAATTTCTAGCCCGGGAATCCATCCCCGGGTAAAGGAAGTTCTTCTTGACGGATGCCGAGGTGATGGGGGCGTCAGCGGCATCGACCACGGCGTGGCCGCCGCCCGCTACCGGAATGCTCACGACGGGGGATTCGCTCACTGCGCGCTCCTCTCGCGGTGGTAGTCGAGGAGGAAGACGGCGATCACAAACGACTGGACCCCGAGCGCGATCCGCAGGAGCACGTCGAGGGTCGCCTTACCGTCGAGAGCGTGGAGGACCGCCGACCCGGCCCAGAGGAGGCCGAAGACGACCCAGACGACGGCCACTGCGCGGGTCACGCGGGGACCTCGCTGGGTGGGAAGACCTCTGCGACTTCCCGCTCAAGTGCCGCGGCGATCAGCTGGCGGTGATCATCCGGGACGTGCAGCCCCTTGCCGTAGTGAGAGAGGGTCGACCGGGCGATTCCGGTCCTTTCAGAGAGCCAGCTCCACTTCCGACCCTCGCCATCCATGATCTCGGCGAGGCGGGTCTGCGGGCCTGTAGCTGATGCGCTCATTCGGTATCGCTACATCTTGTATCAGTTCAATCGGTCTGTTGTCAACCCGTCGTTGAAACGATTGGATACGGGCGTGGCCGCCAAGCCGTTCCCGGAGTTCTTGCTCGAGATCAGAAACGCCCGCGGGTGGAGCCGGGAGCGGCTTTCCCACGAAGCCTTCGTGCGAAAGGAGGGGGGAACGAGCGCGGCGCAGATCTCCGCGATTGAGCGCGGAACGCGCTACCCGTCCCCAGACACGATGGCGGCGCTCGCGGCCGCACTCGAGGTGCCGGCGATGTC
>CAVOKZ010000035.1:0-28463 GCA_963696625.1 uncultured Solirubrobacterales bacterium | reverse complement strand
CGAACGCCTCGCCGCCGGCGAGGAACCCGAGAGCCTCGACAAGGAGGTGGTCCGGCGAGCGCTCGCGGACGCCGGCTACACCGGCGACGGGCAGGTTCCCGAGCTGCCCCCCGAGGTGTGGCACGCCACCGCGAGTCGATACGTCGACGCGTTCGAGCGACTCACGGGCACCGGCTTCGTGCCGGGCGCGTACCCTGTTGCACCACGGATCAACGCCGCACTGGCAGGACTGGACATCGACTGACATGGGCACTCCCATTGCGCACACACCCATCGCCGAGCCGCCCGGGCGTTCTCGCCCGGCCGTCGACAACGACACCCCGAAGGACGAGTGCGGTGTGCTCGGCGTGTCGACGCCCCACGGCGAAGGCGTCGCACAATTGGCGTTCTTCGGTCTGTTCGCCCTCCAGCACCGTGGCCAGGAAGCGGCCGGCATCGCCGTGAGCGACGGCACCCGGGCACGCGTGCACAAGGACGCGGGCCTCGTCGCCAACGTGTTCACCCCGGCAGCACGATGGCTCCGCTGAGCGGTTACCACTCGATCGGCCACACCCGCTACTCGACGACCGGCGCGAACGCCGAGCGCAACATCCAGCCGTTCCTCGTCGAGACGATGCACGGCCCGCTGGCGCTCGCCCACAACGGCAACCTGGTCAACGCGCCGGCGTTGCGCGACGAGCTGCTGAGTCGCGGGATTCGGCCTCACGGCCACCAGCGACTCCGAGGTGATGACGCTGATGCTCGCCGCCGCCGGCGGGCAGACCTGGGAGGAGCGCATCGAGCGCACGCTCCCCGCCTGGAAGGGGGCGTTCTCGCTGGTGCTGCTCGCCGCCGACCGCGTGATCGCGGTCCGCGATCCGTGGGGATTCCGGCCGTTGTCGGTCGGGCGACTCCCTCACGGCGGACACGCGGTGGCGTCCGAGACGTGCGCGCTGTCCACCCTCGGCTGCGTCGACATCGACGAGGTGAAGCCGGGCGAGATGGTGACGCTCCAGGGCACCGAACTCCACCGCTCGCAGGTGCTCGCACCGCAGCCGCGCGGCGCCCGCTGCACGTTCGAGTTCGTCTACTTCTCGCGTCCCGACTCGGTCTGGGACGGAAGCAACGTGCACCACGTCCGCCAACGCCTCGGGCACCGCCTTGCCGTGGAATCGCCGGCGGCGGCCGACGTCGTCATCCCGGTGCCGGACTCCTCGATCCCGGCGGCGATCGGGTACTCGAACGAGAGCGGTATCCCCTTCAACGACGGGCTGATGCCGATGCCCAGCCGTCCGCCGGCGACGGGGACCGTCTGTGAGGCGCCGACGATCGAGGCGCGCTGGTGGGCATGGGAGTTCGAGTCGTGGTTGAGCCGGTTGTGCTCGTAATCGCCCTCGGTGGGGACGAGGCGCTCGAGCAGCTCGCGCAGGTCGTGGACGCCGCCGGACTCGTATTCCATCGTCGTCACGGCGGCGGTCGACCCGCGGACGAAGACGTTGACGAGGCCGGCATCGGCGCCGGACGTCGCGACGACCTGCTCGACGCCGGCGGTGATGTCGACGATGTCGGAGTCGCCTTCGGTCGAGAACGAAAGCTCGCCGGAATGAACGGCCACCGCTTCAACCTACCCGCAACAAGAGCCGGGCCCCAAGCGGGGCCCGGCTCGTACCTCTCTCAACGTAACTGCCGGCTGCTCCGTTTCGCGTCGGCGGCCGGTGTCGATTCGGCTACGCGCCGCGCGGGTGCGGGCCGGCGCCGATGTGCAGGCCCTCGAGCACCCTGGGCACGTAGACGAGACCGGATACGCCGACGATCGCGTAGAGGACGTCGGTGAAGGATCCGGTTCCGAACACGTTTGCGATCACGTTCTCGTCGAAGACACCGATCGCGCCCCAGTTGAGGGCGCCGAGAATCATGAACACGAGCGCCAGGGGCTCCAACCGCTTGAGCATCTCCATCGCAAACCTCCTTGCTTGCGTGAAAGACGCAATCCGGTGAAACTTGGGATAGTGCGGATTGCAACTAGATTTACCCCGCAACGGGGACGCAGTTACTCGGTGATCGCGACGGCTTGTGGTTGCGGCTGCGGCGCCGGGACGCGGCGCGATGCCCGTGGCGCGGGCGGGCGCTTCGCCCGCCGCAGCGCCGGCTTCTCGACCAGCCGCCAGCTCAGCGCCCCCACGACCAGAGTCACCGGCAGCGCGGTGGCGAAGGTGGCGAGGAACCCGCCGTGCGGGTAGATGCCGCGCAGCGCGATCAGCAGCGGCATGTGCCAGAGGTAGAACCCGTAGGAGACGATCCCGAGGCCGGCGAGCCAGCGCGTGTGCATCCAGCGCACCGCGATCCCGCTGCCGACGAGCGCCAGCCCGGTCAGCACCGCGAACGCGGCGCCGGCCGGCAGGTTGCTGACGTAGTGCATGACGGAGTTGCCCCGCAGCGCGCCGAGCAGCGCCGCGTTGGCGACGACGACCAGCGCGGCGCCGGCGGCGATCAGGCCCGTGCGCCGGGCGCCGAGCGCACGCGGCCGCCCGTACTCGAGCCACAGCGCAACGCCCATCCCGAGCGCGAAGTAGGGCAGCCAGGCGGGGAGCATGTTGTCCCAGACGACCCCGGCCCCGATCGCGTCGCCGAGCGCCCGCCAGAGAAGCCCGGCGGCGAACATCGCCGCGAGGGCGCCGGCCTGGAAGCGCCAGCCCGCGCGCAGGCGCAGCAGCCCGGCGACGATCAGCGGCAGCAGCAGGTAGAAGCCGAGCTCGACGCAGAGGGTCCAGGTCGGCGAGTCGACGGTGAGGAAGGTGTCGTTGGAGAAGTTCTGGGCGAAGACCGCGAACAGCGGCAGCTGGTCGAGAGGCGGCAGCCCGCGGACGTCGACGAGGGCGACGATCACGATCGCCGCCACGACTGCGACGTAGTAGGCGGGCAGGATGCGCGCCGCACGGCGGCGCAGGTAGCCGCCGAAGTCAGGCCGCGTGCCCTCGCGCAGATGGCGGAGGAAGCCGCGGTAGAGCAGGAAGCCGGTGAGGATGAAGAAGAGGAAGAGTCCGAGCCGCAGCTGGGTCCCGGCCACCGACCACATGTCGGTCATCGGAGGCGTCGTCTTGCCGCCGAGCTGGTGGCCCCAGACGTGGTGGGTGAAGACGGTCAGCGCGGCGAGTCCGCGCAGGCCGTCGAGTGATGCTGTCCGCTTTGCCTCGCTCAAGCGAGGCAAGGTAGTACCCGTTTCTTAGCGCTTCCTTACCAGGTCGCTCCGTAGCGCCCGCCCACCATCAGGTCGCGGTGGCAAGCCGCCGCGACAAAGCCGGCGGGCTGACGTCGCTACCAATCCCACTTCGCGTGGGCGGAGAGGCTCTCCTCTTCGAGGTAGGTGTGGAAGGCGGCGAGCTCTTCGTGATCGACCGAGTAGCTGTACTCCTCGCTCGGGAACGAGCGCGAGCGGACCTGCTCGCTGTAGGCGCTGACCCCCGCGAGCATCTCGGCCCGCAGCTCGGCGAAGCGCTTGACGAACTTCGGCTTGTGGCCGCCGTAGATGCCCAGCAGGTCGTGCCAGACGAGAACCTGGCCGTCGGTCGCGTTGCCGGCGCCGATCCCGATCACCGGGATCTCCATCTTGGTCATCATCGCCTCGGTGACCCCGGCGGGGACGGCCTCGAAGACGATCGCGAAGCAGCCGACCGACTGCAGGGCCAGCGCGTCCTCGACCAGTGTCTGCGCCTGCTCGGCGGTCTTGCCCTGGGCCTTGAAGCCCCCGAGCGCGGTCGCCGTCTGCGGCGTGAGGCCGACGTGGCCCATGACCGGGATCCCGGAGCGGACGATCGCTCGCGCGCGATCGACGGAGGCGCCGCCGCGCTCGAGCTTGACGGCGTCGACGCCGCACTCCTTGACGAAGCGCTGGGCATTGCGGACGGCGTCCTCGTTGGAGGTCTCGTACGACCCGAACGGCATGTCGCCGATCAGCATCGGCGTCTTCAGCCCGCGCCGCACGGCGGCGGTGAGGACGACCATCTCCTCCATTCCCACCGGAGTGGTCGCGTTGTGACCGAGGACGACCATCGCCGCGGTGTCGCCGACGAGGACGATGTCGACGCCGGCCTCGTCGACGATCTCGGCCGACGGATAGTCGTAGGCGGTGATCATCACGATCGGCTCGCCGTTCTCCTTCATCTCGGCGAGGCGGGGGAGGGTGACCGGCTGACGTTCGCTCACAGCAATGCCTCCTGCTCGGGAATGTTGTCTCGGCCGGGGTCAGAGTTCACTCCGACCCCGGTCAGGTCAAACAGCACGGTCGGATCGCTGTCGACCCGGGTGATCTGGTTCTCGTCGCCGAGGTGGACGACGACCGGGGAGTAGTCCTCGAGGTCAGCCTCGTCATAGGCGCCGAACGAGGCGACGATCACCTTGTGAGAAGGGCTGACGAGGCGCGCGGCCGCGCCGTTGACCTGGACCGTGCCCGAGCCCTCCTCACCCTCGATCGCGTAGGTGACGAAGCGCGCTCCGTTGTCGATGTCCCAGACGTGGACCTGCTCGTTGACGAGCAGGTCGGACTGCCGCATCAGCTCGGGATCGAGCGTGATGCTGCCGACGTACTCGACGTCGCAGTCGGTGATCGTGGCTCGGTGGATCTTCGATTTCAGCATCTGCCGCTGCATGTCCTGATTACGCCTCCGTTTGTGTCGTGTTCTCGGTTGTCGGGTCGTTGAGAATCGTGTTGTCGATCAGCCGCGCTCCTCCCACCCGGGCGGCGACCGCGAGCAGCACCGGTCGCCCGTTCAGCTCTGCGACGCGAGACAGGTCCCTGGCGTCTCGCGCCTCCACGTACTCGGGCTCGATACCGGCGTCACGAAGCTCCTCGCGCACCGCCTCGGTCACGGCCTCGACCGAGCGCTCGCCCGCGGCGGCGCGCTGCTCGGCGGCGCGCAGCCCGCGCGAGATCGCCAGGGCGCGCGCGCGCTCGTCGTCGTCGAGATAGGCGTTGCGCGAGCTCATCGCGAGCCCGTCGGGCTGGCGGACCGTGGGCAGTACGGCGATCTCGACCCCGAAGTCGAGGTCGCGGGTCATGCGCTCGATCACCAGCGCCTGCTGGGCGTCCTTGCGGCCGAAGTAGGCGACGCCGGGCTGGACGATGTTGAAGAGCTTGGCGACGACGGTGGTGACGCCGCGGAAGTGGCCGGGGCCGCGGCGCTCGGGCTCGCCGTCGAGGACGCCGGTCAGGGAGGGGCCGACCTCGACCGCGGTGTCGAAGCCCTCGGGATAGATCTCCTCGGCGTCGGGCGCCCAGAGCAGGTCGGCGCCGGCGGCCTCGGCGAGCCCGGCGTCGCGGGCCTCGTCGCGCGGGTAGGAGTCGAGATCCTCGCCCTCGCCGAACTGGGCCGGGTTGACGAAGAGGCTGACGACGACGACGTCGCAGTCCTGGCGCGCGGCGCGGATCAGCGACAGGTGTCCCTCGTGGAGGTAGCCCATCGTCGGCACCAGCCCGATGCGACGATCCTCGCGGCGGGGGCCGGTGAGCTCCTCGCGGAGGTCGGCCTTGGTCCTCAGCGTCTTCACGACGATTCCTCCGCCAGGACCTTGGTCCTGGCGACAAGCGCCTCGTACATGTCGGTCAGCTCGGGGGCGAGCTCGGCGATCGCGGCGCGCTGGCGGTCGACGGTGGTCTCGTCGCCGCGGGCGATCGGACCGGTCAGCGAGGAGGCGCCGAGCTCCGACCAATTGGCGGCGGCGCGCAGGACGAGGGGAGCGAGCAGCTCGCGGGCGTCGGCCGGCCCCGGACGCGAAGCGGAGGAGCCGGCGTAATGTGACGCGCCCGAGCGCTGCATCAGCGTCACCGCGGACTCCTCGATCGCGACGAGGAAGTTGGAGGCGATCGACGCGGCGGCGTGGTAGGCGGCGCGGTGCTCCTCGGGCACGGCGAACGGGCGCATCCCGAGGCGCTCGGCGAGCTCGCCCGCGAGCAGGGCCGCGTCGGGGGTCGCCCCGGCGATCGCGCAGGGCGCGCCGCGAGGGTCGGTCTCGGAGTCGGCGAAGGTCTGCAGCGGGTGCAGCGAGAAGGCGCCCGCGCCCGCCGCGGTCGCCGCCGCGAGGAAGTTGAGGGTGGTGGCGCCGCTGGTATGGCCGACGAAGCCAGGGCGCGGCTCGGCCGTCGCCGCTACCTCGGAGGCCGCTTCGATCTCGCCGTCGGGCACGCAGAGGAGGACGACGTCGGCGCCGGCACAGGCCTCGGCTGCGTCCTCGCGGCCGGCAAGGATGACCTCGAGCCCGGCGGCGGTCGCGGCGGCCGCGAGCGACCCGCCGAGGCGGCCGGCGCCGACGATCGCAAGCTGCGCCGAAGACGGCAGCAGGGCCGCGTCGTTCTCAGGAGTGTCGGGGGCGTCCCGTTCCAGTTCCCGCATGGGGAGTTCCAGACGGCTTCGAATCGTGCAGCGGGTGGTTTTTCGGGGTCCGCGCTCCGATCTCGAAGTCGCGGCCAAGAGGAATCATACCGAGGGGGCCCGATAAGTTGGTCGGGTGTCCGGTGCCGAGGCTCGACGCGAGCGGCTGGTCGAGGTCTACAAGGAGGCCTCCACCTGCACGCGGTGCCGCCTCTCGGAGGGGCGCACCAAGGTGGTCTTCGGCGCCGGCGACTCCGACGCCGACCTGATGTTCATCGGCGAGGGGCCGGGCGCCGAGGAGGACCGCCAGGGGCTGCCGTTCGTCGGGCGCGCCGGCCAGCTCCTCAATCAGCTTCTCGAAGGCATCGGGCTGAGCCGGGAGGACGTCTGGATCTCCAACACCGTCCGCTGCCGGCCGCCGGGGAACCGCGATCCCCAGCCCGATGAGATCGCCAGCTGCGACCGCTACACCTTCTCCCAAATGGAGTTGATCGAGCCCCGGGTCGTATGCACGCTAGGCAACTTCGCGACGAAGCTGATCACGGGCAATCCGACCGGCATCACCAAGGTCCGCGGCACGCCGCAGGCACATCTGATCGGCGGCCGCGCGGTCCACGTCTTCCCGCTGCTTCACCCGGCGGCTGCGCTGCGCACCCCGGCGATGGCCGACACCCTGCGCGAGGACTTCGCCAAGCTGCCCGACCTGCTGAAGGAGCCCCTGCCCGACATCGCACCGCCCGAGCCGATCGGGCCTCCCGCGCCCGGCGTAGAACAGGAGCCGGTGGTGGACGCGGACCAGATGGGGCTCTTCGGCGGTTGATCTAGTGGCGTCCGAGGAGACGGCGAGCCCCGCCGAGACCGAGGCGCTCGGCGCGCGGCTCGCCGAGAGCCTCGCTCCGGGCGACGTGGTGCTGGTCCGGGGCGAGCTCGGCGCCGGCAAGACCACGCTCGTGCGCGGCGCGGCGCGGGCGCTCGGGGTCGAGGGCCCGGTCACCTCGCCGACCTTCACGATCGGCCAGCGCTACGAGGGCCAGATTCCCGTTTCCCACCTCGACCTCTACCGCCTCGCCGAAACCGGCCTCGCCGCCGAGGAGCCGGCGCTGCTCGACGACTACCTGACGCCCGACACGATCGCCTTCATCGAGTGGCCCGGCGCCGCCGAGCCGCAGCTCGATCGCGTCGCGCTCAGCGTCGCGATCGCCCACGCCGGCGGTGACCGGCGGCGGATCGACTACCAGCGCTCCTAGTAGCCGCCGCTGTTCTTGAGGTCGTCCTGCTCGTCCTGGGCCCGCTGTTGGGCCTCGTCGATCTGGTCCTGGGCGTCCTGCTGAGCCTGCTCGGCCTGCTTCTGAGCCTCCGTTGCCTGCTGCTGAACGCTGTTCACCTGGTCCTTGACGCTGTTGACCTGGTCGCTGACGCTGTCGACGTCGTCGCTGCCGCAGCCGGCGGCGCCGAGTCCGGCAAACGCGACGGCGGCGGCCGCGATCCATCTCTTGCCCTTCACACCAACCTCCTCGTCGTTGGGCCGCACCGTATCGTCGCCGGACATGAGCGTGGTTCTGGGAATCGACACGGCGACCGCCGACACGGCGGCTGCGCTGACCCGCGGCAGCACGGTCGTCGCCGAGCGCCGCGTGCCACCCGGCTCGGACGGGCGGCCGCGACACTCGCAGGAGCTGCTGGGTGAGATTGAGGAGCTCGCCGCCGCAGCGGGCGGATGGGAGGCGGTCGAGCGGATCGGGGTCGGGGTCGGCCCCGGCTCGTTCACGGGGCTGCGAATCGGCATCGCCACGGCCCGGGCCTGCGCCCAGTCGCTGGCCAAGCCGATCGTCGGGGTGTCGTCGCTGGCGGCGCTCGCGCGTGGGGTCGGCGAGCTTTCCGAGGCCGCCGGGCGGACCCGCCTGCCGCTGATTGACGCGCGCCGCGGTCAGCTGTTCGCGGCGCTCTACGCCGAGGATCAGAAAGAGCTGTGGCCGCCCTTCGTCGCCGCCCCGGAGGAGCTCGCCTCCCGCCTGGCGGAGCTGACGGAGATGCCCCTGGCGGCCGGCGACGGGACGCTACGATTTCGGGACGAGCTCGAGGCCGCAGGCGTGACCATTCCCCCGGCTGGGGATCAGGTCCATCGCATCGCCGCCCGCCACGTGTGCGCGCTGGCGGAGGCATTGGCGCCACAGCGGCCAGAGCAGATCGAACCCCTTTACCTGAGAGCGCCCGACGCGGAGGTTTGGCTTGAGCGAGATCGCCGATAGCGTGGAAGCCGGGCAGAGCGTGCGCATCCGCCGGCTCGTCTACAGCGACCTGCCGGCCGTGATCGGGATCGAGCGGCGCTCGTTCATCACCCCCTGGTCGCTGGCGATGTTCGTGCTCGAGCTCTCGAAGCCGTCGGGCATCTGCCTGGCGGTGATCGACGAGGAGGGGTCGCTGATCGGCTATCTCGTCTGCTCGCGCTACGACGACGTATGGCACCTGATGAACGTCGCGATCGACCCCGCCCGCCGGCGCCAGCGCCTCGCCACCGATCTGATCGAGAAGCTGTTCGAGGAGGCCGGTCCCGGGGCGCGCTTCACCCTCGAGGTCAGGGTCTCGAACACCTCGGCGATTGCGATGTACGAGCGCTTCGGCTTCAAGTCCGCCGGGCTCCGCCGCCGCTATTACCACGACAACGGCGAGGACGCCCTGATCATGTGGCTCGACGCGAGCCGGCGGCCGACCGCCGTCTCCTGAGCGAGCGTTCGTGCGAATCCTCGCCCTCGAGACCTCCTGCGACGACACCTGCGCGTCCGTCGTCGAGGACGCGCGCGTGCGCTCGAGCGTGGTCTCCTCCCAGGCCAGGCTCCACGAGCGCTACGGCGGCGTCGTCCCCGAGGTCGCCTCCCGTCACCACCTCGAGCTCGTCAACGCCGCCGTCGACGCGGCGCTCGAGGACGCCGCAACCTCGCTCGATCAGATCGATGCGGTCGCCGTCACCCGCGGCCCCGGGCTGATCGGCGCCCTGCTCGTCGGGCTCTCGAGTGCCAAGGCGATCGCCGCTCCGCGCAAGCTGCCGCTGATCCCGGTCGACCACCTCCACGGCCACGTCGCCGCCAACTTCCTCGAGCCCGATCCGCTTGAGCCGCCGTTCCTCTGCCTGATCGCCAGCGGCGGGCACACCCTGCTCGCCGGCGTCCCGAAGAAGCACCGCCTCCAAGGCGGCCGCGGACGCGAAGCGGAGGAGCCGCCGTTTTATGTCCTCGGCACGACTCTCGACGACGCCGCGGGCGAGGCGCTCGACAAGGCGGCGCGGCTGCTCGGCCTCGGCTACCCGGGCGGCCCGGCGATCCAAGAGGCGGCGGAGGCGGGCGACCCCGAGGCTTTCGAACTGCCCGTCGCGATGACCCGCGACCCCGGGCTCGACTTCAGCTTCAGCGGCCTGAAGACGGCGCTCGTCTACATCGCCCGCGACCTCGCCGACGACGAGCTGGCAGAGCGCACCGCCGATCTCGCGGCTTCCTTTCAGAACGCCGTGGTCTCCCAGCTCGTCGCCAAGGTGGGGCGCGGGCTCGACGCGGGTGACTGGAACGCCGTCGCGCTCGGCGGCGGCGTCGCAGCCAACTCGCTGCTGCGCGAGCGGGTCGCCGAGCTCTGCGAGGAGCGCGGCGTGAGCCTGAAGCTGGTGGGGCCGGAGCTCTGCACCGATAACGCTGCGATGATCGGCGCCGCGGCTTTCCTCAGCGAGCCGATTCCCTACCCGGACTACCTCAGCTTCGATGCGAGCGCAAGCCAGGCCCGCGCCGCTCAGACCTCATAATGGCGACGCGGGCCTGGCAGCGTGAAAATGTGATGGAGCCACCGACGATCGTCCTCTACAGCCGGCCTGACTGCCACCTCTGCGACGAGGCCCGTGAGGGGCTCGAGCGGATGCGCGCAAGCGGCGACGACTTCGACCTGCGCGAGGTTGACATCGACGGCGACGACGAGCTGCTGCGCGCCTACCTCGAACGGATCCCGGTGATCGAGGTCTCAGGCCGGGAGATCTGCGAGCTCGGCCTCGACGAGGGTGCCGTGAGGGCAGTCCTCGGTACGGTTTCCGCATGATCGACGACGGAGCGCCGACGAGCGCCGAGGATTCGGCGGACTCGCCGGTTCCGTTCTCCGACGGCGAGCGCCTCTCGCTGGGGGTTGCGGCTCGCCTCTCGCGCTACCTCCAGGTCCTCACCCAGGCGAAGAAGATGGGCAAGGAGACGATCTCCTCTCAGGAGCTCTCCGACTACACCCACATCAACTCGACCCAGATCCGCCGCGACCTCTCGGGCTTCGGCAAGTTCGGCAAGCGCGGCGTCGGCTACAAGGTCGAGTCGCTGGTCGAGGAGATCCGCAAGATCCTCCGCACCTCGGGCCAGCACAACATCGCGCTGTTCGGCGCCGGGAACCTCGGCCAGGCGATCGCCAGCTCCGACATATTCGCCGACCACGGCTTCCGGGTCGTGGCGATGTTCGACGTCGACCCCGAGGTCGTCGGCACCCGGGTCGGCTCGCTGACGATCAAGGACTTCTCCGAGCTCGAGCGGGTGGTCGCCGACGAGGAGATCGTCGTCGGCGTGCTCGCGGTTCCGGCGGCCGCGGCCCAACAGGTCGCCGACCGGCTGATCGAGGCCGGGGTGACGATCATCTTCAACTACTCCGAGCAGCTGCTCCAGGTCCCGCCCGAGGTGACCGTCCACACCTCGAGCCCCGCCGTCGACCTCCTCTACGCCCTCTACTTCTATTTGACGTGAGCGAAGAAACCGGTCTGGACATGGACCGGGCTCGGGAGGTGTTCGAGTCCTCGCAGGACTTCACCATCGGCCTCGAGGAGGAGTTCGCGATCGTCCACCCCGAGAGCCTCGAGCTGTCGCATTCGTTCGCGGAGATGTACGCGGCCTGCCAGGACGACGAGCTGCTCGCCGTCGCCGCCGCCGGGGAGCTGATCGACACCGAGATCGAGATCCGCTCGGGAAAGGGGGAGAGCTTCGAGCAGGCGGCGGGCCTTCAGCGCGCGCACCGCGAGCGGCTCTTCGCCCTCGCCGAGCGCATGGGCCTGGCGCTGGCGGCGACCGGCACCCACCCCTGGGCCGACTATCTCGACCAGCAGATCATCGACACCGACCACTACCGCCGCCTCGCCGAGGATCTCGGCTGGGCCGCGCAGCGCAACAACACGTGGAGCCTCCACGTCCACGTCGGGATCCAGGGCGCCGACCGCGCGATCGCCGTCTGCGACGGGATGCGCGAGCGCCTGCCGCTGCTGCTCGCCGCCTCGGCCAACTCGCCGTTTCTCGACCGCCGCGACACCGGGCTGCACTCGGTGCGCAGCGAGATCTTCACCCGCACCTTCCCCCGCTGCGGCATCCACGAGCCGTTCGGCAGCTGGCGCGCCTACGAGGAGTTCGTCGGCGTGCTCGAGCGCACCAACTCGATCGTCGAGGCGACCCAGCTCTGGTGGTCGGTGCGTCCGCACCACCGCTTTGGGACGGTAGAGGTCCGCATCTGCGACGCGCAGACGCGCGGCGAGGACTCGTTCGCGCTCGCCGCGCTGATGGTCGCCTGCGTCGCCCAGCTCGCGCTCGACCACGACGGCGGGCAGCTCGGCGAGCCGCTGCCGGGCAAGCTCGTCGAGGAGAACCTCTGGCGCGCGATCCGCTACGGCATGGACGGCAAGCAGATCGACTTCGCCGCGGGCGGGGAGATCGAGGCCGCGGCGGCGCTCGAGGCGATGCTCGAATGGACGGCGCCCGCGCGCGAGGCCCTCGGCCTCGAATGCGCCGCGCCGGCGCCCAACGGCGCCCAGCGCCAGAAGCAGGCGTTCGAATCCGGCCAGGAAATCGAAGAGGTCTACCGCGAGGCCGTCGAGGAGACCCAGGCAACCTATGTGTCTCAGGAGGCAATCAAATGAGCGAGGAAGAACCGACAAAGGGGTCAGACCCCCTTACAAAGGGGTCAGACCCCGCCGGTAAAGACCCCGCCGGGGAAGAGGAAGTCCGCGCCCACCTCGAAGAAGAGATCAAGAAGGTCCGGGTCGAGGACGTGATCCTTCAGTCGGTGATCAGCATCTTGAACCTGACCGCGCGCAGGATCGCAAACGAAGACGAGCGTGACCTCGAGCAGGCGAAGCTGGGCATCGACGCCTGCCGCGCCCTCGTCGACCAGATGCCCGAAGAGCCTGCAAAACAAGTGCGTGAGGCGCTCACCGAGCTGCAGCTTCTGTACGCGAAAGAAGCGCCGTAGAGATAGACTGCCGCGCCGATCCAACCCCCTGAAGGAGAGAATCCCTCTTGACTGACTTCCTCACCGATCACGGAGTTCTCGTTGCGCTCGTTTGCGCGGGAGCCGCAGTTGTCTACGGCATCCTCGTCACGATCTTCCTGCTGCGCAAGCCGCCCGGCAACCAGAAGATGCAGGAAATCTCGGGCGCGATCCAGGAGGGGGCCAAGGCATACCTGACGCGCCAGTACGCGATCATCGCCTGCGTCGCAGTCGTCCTCGCGGTCGTCCTCTACTTCCTGCAGGACGAGTACACCGCGATCGGCTTCATCATCGGCGGCGTTCTCTCCGGGGCTGCCGGTTTCATCGGCATGAGCCTCTCGGTGCGTGCCAACGCGCGCGTCGCACAGGCCGCGCGCGGCGGCGTACCGCCGGCGCTCGACGTCGCCTTCAAGGGCGGTTCGGTGACCGGTCTGCTCGTAGTGGGGCTCGCCCTCGCGGGCGTCGCCGGCTACTTCGGCGCCCTCACGTCCTGGTTCGACCTCACAGACAAGGAAGCCGTCGACGCCCTGATCGGGCTCGGATTCGGCGGCTCGCTGATCTCCGTCTTTGCCCGTCTCGGCGGCGGCATCTTCACCAAGGCCGCCGACGTCGGCGCCGACCTCGTCGGCAAGATCGAGGCCGGGATCCCCGAGGACGATCCCCGCAACCCCGCGGTGATCGCCGACAACGTCGGCGACAACGTCGGCGACTGCGCCGGCATGGCGGCCGACTTGTTCGAGACCTACGCCGTCACCGCGGTCGCCGTGATGCTGCTCGGCGTGCTCTCGTTCAACGTCGATGTCGCGACCGAGGTCGCGATCTACCCGCTCGTGATCGGCGGCGCCGCGATCATCGCTTCGATCATCGGGGCGCTCGTCGTGCGCACGCGCAGCGACCGCGTCGAGGGCGCGCTCTATCAGGGCGTGATCGTCTCCGGCGTGCTCTCCGCCGCCGCCTTCTACCCGATCACCAAGTGGATGATGGAGGACCCGCTCAAGCTCGACGTCAAGGACGTCGGCTCGACCCTCGCCGGGGCCACCGTCACCGACCTCTGGTTCTGCGCGCTGATCGGCATCGCTGTCACCGGGCTGCTGTTCGTGATCACCGACTACTACACGTCGACCCGGTTCCGCCCGGTGAAGACGATCGCCGAGGCCTCGCAGACCGGCCACGCGACGAACATCATCCAAGGGCTCGCGCAGGGCCTGCAGTCGACGGCCGCGCCGGTGCTGGTGATCGCCGCGGCGATCTTCGGCGCCAACGAGCTCGCCGGCATCTATGGCATCGCGATCGCCGTGATGGCGCAGCTCTCCCTGACCGGCCTGATCGTCGCGCTCGACGCCTTCGGTCCGATCACCGACAACGCCGGCGGGGTCGCCGAGATGGCGGACCTGCCGGAGAAGGTCCGCGACGTCACCGACCCGCTCGACGCAGTCGGCAACACGACCAAGGCCGTGACCAAGGGATACGCGATCGGCTCGGCGGCCCTCGCCGCGCTGGTGCTGTTCAACGCGTTCCTCTCCGAGCTGCAGACCGAGGGCGGCCCGGGTCACGACTACACGTTCGCGATCGCCAACCCCAAGGTGCTGATCGGGATGCTGATCGGCGGCATGATGGTCTACCTCTTCGCCTCGCTGGCGATCGAGGCCGTCGGTCGCGCCGGCGGCAAGGTGGTCGAGGAGGTGCGCCGTCAGTTCCGGGAGATGCCGGGAATCATGAAGGGCAAGACCAAGCCCGAGTACGGCTTCGCGGTGAGGATCGTCACCGCCTCGGCCCAGAAGGAGATGATCGCCCCCTCGATGATCCCGATCGTCGTGCCCCTGCTGGTCGGCCTCTGGTCGTTCGAGGCGCTCGGCGGGCTGTTGATCGGCGTGATCGTGGTCGGCATCTTCATGGCGATCTCGATGACCGCCGGAGGCGGCGCCTGGGACAACGCCAAGAAACTGATCGAGGACGGTGAGTTCGGCGGCAAGGGCTCCGATGCCCACGCCGCGGCGGTCACCGGCGACACGGTCGGCGATCCCTACAAGGACACGGCCGGCCCGGCGATCAACCCGATGATCAAGGTGGCCAACATCGTCGCCATCCTGATCATCCCGATCGTCCACTTCTAGTGCCGCGTCCACCGAGACACGGCCGGATTTGGCGAGCGAGGACCGAGCATGGCAAGGACGCAGGGAGGCCAGGTAGCAGCGCTACCTGGCCGACTGAGGACGCCGCCAGGCGACGGTCCGCAGCCGCCAAAGCGGGCGTGGCTCGGTTGACGGGGCACTAGGCCACGAAAAGGCTCTGGGAGGAGAGCGGGGCCCGGCCAAAACGGCCGGGCTCCGCATTCCCCTTGTCTAAATTGGACGAGGGTGGCTAAGCGGATTCCACGTGACGAGTCGCTCTCCCGCGTGCACGGCACCGGGGGGCTGTTTGCCGCGGCCTACGGCAACGTCGGCTCGTCGATCTACTACGCGCTCGGCGTCGTCGCCCTCTACGCGCTCGGGCTGACCCCGGTCACGTTCATGATCGCGGGGCTGATCTTCGCCGCGACCGCAGCTTCCTACACGGAGGCGACGGTGATGTACCCCGAGGCCGGCGGCTCCTCGAGCTTTGCCCGCCACGCCTTCAACGAGTTCATCAGCTTCTTCGCGGCCTGGGGGCAGATGCTCAACTACATCATCACGGTCGCGATCTCGGCCTTCTTCGTGCCCCACTACCTGGCCGTGTTCTGGGAGCCGCTCGGCCACGGTCCGGGCGACGTGATCGGCGGCGCGATCCTGATCGTGGGGCTGGCGGCGCTCAACGTCAAGGGCACCCAGGAGTCTGCGCGGCTCAACCTCGTGCTCGCGATCGCCGACCTCGCGACCCAGATCATCCTCGTCGGCATCGGCATGATCCTCGTCTTCAGCCCCGAGACGCTGGTCGAACAGGTGCATTTCGGCGTCGCGCCGACCTGGGGCGACTTCCTGCTCGGGATCGCCGTCGGCATGGTCGCCTACACCGGGATCGAGACGATCTCGAACATGGCCGAGGAGGCCAAGGACGCGCCGCGGACGATCCCGCGCGGGGTGGGGCTGACGGTGCTCGCCGTGGTCGGGCTCTACGCGTTCCTGCCGATCATCGCCCTCTCGGCGATGCCGGTCGTCCAGCACGGCGGCGAGTACTCGACCCAGCTCGGCACCACGTTCGCCGACGACCCTGTGCTCGGCATCGTCGAGAACCTCGGGCTGGGCGCCGGCCTCACCGACGCGTTGCGCATCTACGTCGGCGTGCTCGCGGCGGTGATCCTGCTGATCGCGACCAACGCCGGGCTGATCGGCGTCTCGCGGCTGACCTACTCGATGGGGCTGCACCGGCAGCTCCCGGAGAAGCTGCGCGCGGTTCACCCGAAGTTCCGCACCCCCTACATCGCGATCCTGATCTTCTCGGGGGTCGCGATCATCACCCTGATCCCGGGCGAAACCGCGTTCCTGGCGACGATGTACTCGTTCGGCGCGATGCTCTCGTTCACGATCGCCCACATCTCGGTGATCAAGCTGCGGCAGCGCCTCCCCGACAAGGAGCGGGGCTGGAAGCCGCCGCTGAACTTCACCCTGCGCGGCGTCTCGATCCCGGCGACGGCGGTCTTCGGGGGCTTCGGCACCTTCGGCGCCTGGATCGTGGTGATGGCTCTCGACCCGGCGACGCTCGCCGCCGGCGGGGCCTGGATGGTGTTCGGCGTCCTCCTCTACTACTTCTATCGCCGCCGGCACGGGCTGTCGCTGACCAAGACGGTCAAGGTCAAGACGCTCGAGCCGCTCGGGGTCGAGGAGATCGAGTACGACAGCGTGCTGATGGCATACGACGAGGAAACGCCGTTCTCAGAGGAGGCGATGGCGACGGCGGTAAAGCTCGCCTCGCCGAAGCGCCGCGCCGTCCACGTGCTCTCCCTGGTCGAGGTTCCCAGCCACCTGCCGCTCGACGCCCCGCTCGAGACCCAGGAGCGCAAGGCCCAGGAGAAGATCGAGCGCGCCAAGCTGATCGGCGGCCTGCGGGTCACCGGCCACGTGCACCGAATCCGCCCCAACCAGGCCGGCCGGGCGATGGTCGAGGAGGCTCACAAGGTGCGGGCGACGGCGATCGTCATCGGCCTTCTCTACCGCAACGGGGCGCCGCTCTACAACAAGGCCCTGCAGACGGTGCTCGCCCAGCGCCCGTGCCGGGTGCTCGTCGTCGGCGACCCCGGCCAGGCGCGGGCGAGCGCACCGGTCGCATGAGCGGCGGCAAGCGCAACGGCATCGACGAGATGTATCGCGGCGGCGTGCGCGTCTTCTCGGGGCTGATAATCATCTTCGGAGTGGTGATCCTGATCTCGACCATCGCGCACGGGGGCGGGCCGCTTGCGGTCGGCTTTCTGCTCGGCCTCGGGTTCACGGCACTGGGCATCGCCAGGCTCTGGCTGACGTTCAAGTGATCGCTTGAGACGCTGGCTCGGCGTTCCGCTGCTGTTCGTCACCGCCTCGTCGGGGGTCGGCTTCTCGATCTATTTCGCGCTCGGGGTCGTCGCCGACCGCGGCCTCGGGCTGACGCCGCTGATATTCCTCGCCGCGGGGTTGTTCTTCGCGATCACGACGATGACCTACGTCGAGGGCGGCGCGATGTTCCGCGAGCGCGGCGGCTCCTCGGCCTTCGCCCGCCACGCCTTCAACGAGCTTGTCAGCTTCATCGCCGGCTGGGCGATCCTGATCGACTACCTGATCGTGATCGCGCTCGCGGCGATCACCGTGCCCCACTACCTGACGCCGATCACGAGCTCGCTCGACTCGGGGGTCGACGAGGTCGGCATCGCCGCCGCGGTGATCGCCTTCGTCGCCGTCCTCAACATGAGCGGCTACACGGGCTCGAGCCGGCTGCGGGTGCTGATCGTGGTCGCCCTCGCCGACCTCGCGCTGCGGGTGGCGATCATCGCCGTCGGGGTGATCGTCGTCTGGGACCCGTCGCTGCTCACCGACCAGCTCGACCTCTTCTCCTCGCCGTCGGTCAGCGATGTCGTCTATTCGTTCGTGCTGGCGATGGTCGCCTTCGCCGGCATCGAGGCGGCGTCGAACCTGGCGCCGGACATCGAATGGGACGCCGGCGACCTGAGGCGCGTGATCGGCGCCGGGGCGGTCTCGGTGCCGCTGCTCTACGCCGCGATCGCGGCGGTTGCGCTGATGGCGGTGCCGGTCGTGCCGGGGCCCGATGGGCCCGAAACCGCGCTCGCCGGCAGCCAGATCGAGCAGCCGGTGCTCGCCGTCGTCAACAGCTACACGCCGGAGTGGGTGGCCGAGCTCATGCGCTGGACGACGATGCTGGTCGCCGTGCCGGTGCTGATCATGGCCGCCAACACGGCGATGCTCGGGCTGTCGCGCCACGTCTACACGCTGGCCACCAACCGCCAGATCCCGAGCTGGCTCGGCAAGCTCTTCGGCCGCAACACGACGCCGCGGCTGGCGATCGTGCTCGCCGCCGTGCTCGCGTTCGCGCTCGCGATCCCCGGCGACGTCCTCTTCTTGGCCGGGATCTATGCCTTCGGGGCGACGCTGGCGCTGGCGATCGCGCACGCCTCGGTGGTGCGGCTGCGGATCACCGATCCCGACCGCGAGCGCCCCTACGAGGTGCCGCTCAACATCGGAGTGCTCGGGCACCGGCTGCCGCTGCCGGCGCTCGCCGGCGCGGTGATCGCCGCCTTCTCGTGGGTCAGCGTGATCGCGCTCCATCGCGATGCGACGCTTGTCGGCGGCGGCTGGATGCTCTTCGGCCTCGTCGCCTATTTCGTCTACAGGCGGCTGGTCGAGGGGACGTCGCTGACCAAGCGAGTGAGCGTTCCGGCGGAGGCGCTCGTCAAGCGCCAGCCCGACGTCGAGTACGGAAACATCCTCGTTCCCGTCTTCGGCACCAAGCTCGACGACGACATCGTCGCGACGGCGGGGCGGCTCGCCGACGCCGAGGTCGAAGAGGGCGAGACGCCGCCGCGGCTCGAGGTCATCTACGTCGCCGAGCGGCCGCTTACGGTGCCGATCGACTCGCCGCTGCCCAAGGATGTACAGGCGAAGGCCGAGCGCGCGTTGAAGCGGGCGAAGGAGGTGGGCAGGGAATACGAGTCCGTCGACGTCCATACCGAGCTCGTCCCGGCCCGTCAGATCGGCGCGGCGATCATCGACGAGGCCAACCGCCGCGGCGCCGAGGTGATCGTCATGGGCGCCGAGCCGCCGACCCGGATCCGCGGCGGCGCGGTTCTCGGCGGCATCGGCGCCCCGCGGCCCGACGAGGTGGGGAGAGTGACTGAGCACGTGATGCGCAAGGCGCCGTGCCGGGTGCTGCTGACCGCGCCGCCGACCGATTCGGGGCCGGGGGAGGCGGCCCCGGAGGACGAGGCGGAGGACGCGCCCGGCATATGATTCGCGTTCAATGTTCGTACTCGTCGTCGGATGTGGCCGGGTTGGCTCTGCCGTTGCGCAGAGCATGCTGAAGGCCGGGCACGTGGTCTCCTGCCTCGATGAAGACCCGGAGGCGCACGCGCGCCTCGAGGTCGATCTCGAGGGCTCGTGGGAGGACGCCGGCGGCAGCTTCACCGTCGGCGCGGGGCTCGAGGTCGACGCCCTGATCGCCGCCGGTATCGAGCGCGCCGACGCCTTCGTCGCCTCGACCGACGGCGACAACACGAACATCATCATCGCCCAGATCGCCGAGAAGCGGTTCAACGTGCCGAGCGTCGTCGCCCGTGTGCTCGACCCGCGGCGAGCCGAGTGGTACGGCAGCCAGGGGCTGCGGACGATCTCCGGGACCCAGTTCGCGATCGAGAAGCTTCAGGAGACGGTGCTCGACCCGAGCGCCACGGGCGGGGATCACTAGGTCGTGGGTCAGCCGAAGTACATCATCATCGCCGGGGGCGGCAAGGTCGGCTGGAACCTGACCCGCGAGCTGCTCGGCAAGGGCCACGAGGTGACCCTGATCGAGAACCGCCGTGAGCGCTACCTGAAGATCGAGCAGGAGCTCGAGCACAACGTGCAGTACGGCGACGCGTCGGAGCTCTGGGTGCTCGAGCGGGCCGGGATCTCGCGTGCCGACATGGTGATCGCGATGACCGGCGACGACGAGGACAACCTGCTGGTCTGCCAGGTCGCCAAGCAGAAGTACCTGGTCGATCGGATCATCGCCCGCGTCAACAACCCCCGCAACCGCGACTGGTTCGAGCTGCTCGACATCAAGCCCTACGTCTCGGCGACCGACTCGGTCCTGCGCTTGATCGAGCACGAGGTGCCCGACTACGGGCTCGTCCACCTGCTCGACCTGCCGGGCGAGCGACTCGAGATCATCGAGATCCAGATCGAGAAGACCTCGCGGGCGATCGGTAAGACCGTCGGCGACCTGGCGATGCCCGAGGGCAGCCTGCTGATCTCGGTGCTGCGCGATGGCCAGGGGTTCGTGCCCGGGCCGGAGACCGACATTCGGGCTGAGGACGAGGTTCTGGCCGTGCTGGACCCCGGCCTCGAGGAGGACCTCAAGGCCCTCTTCGCGGCCAACGGTGGCGCCGGTTGAGCCCGGACCGCAAGGTCGACTACCTGCTGATCGGCGGCGGCATGGCATCCGCCTTCTGCGCGGCCGAGCTGCGGCGCAAGGGCGCTGACGGCGAGATCCTGCTGGTCGGGCGCGAGCCCGAGCCGCCGTACGAACGGCCGCCGCTGTCGAAGGAGTATCTGCGCGGCGAGTCGAAGCGCGAGGACGCCCACGTGCACCCGCCCGAGTGGTACGAGGAGAACTCGGTCGAGCTGCTCAGCGGCAGGAACGTGATGGACCTCGACCTCGAGGCGCGGACGGCGAAGCTCCAGGGCGGGGAGGAGGTCGGCTTCGGCAAGGCGCTGCTGGGCACGGGGGCGATGGTCAACATCCTCCGCGTCGACGGGGCCGCGCTCGAGGGGGTCCACTACCTGCGCGCGTTCGGAAACTCGGACTCGATCCGCGACGACGTCGCCGACCGCGAGCACGTCGTGCTGATCGGCGGCAGCTACATCGGCTGCGAGGTCGCGGCGTCGCTGACCGCGATCGGCAAGAAATGCACGATCGCGATGATGGAAGACGTCGCGATGTCGCGCGGCTTCGGCCCCGAGGTCGGGCGCTGGTTCCAGGACGTGCTCGAAGGGCACGGGGTTGACGTCATAGGCGGGGTCGAGTTGGAAGCCTTCGAGGGCGACGAGCGGGTCGAAAAGGTGCTTCTGAGCAGCGGGAAAGAGATCGAGTGCGACGCGGTCGTGATCGGCGCCGGCGTCCGCCCCGACACGATGCTCGCCGGCAAGGCCGGGCTCGAGGTCGGCGACGGGATCATCTGCGACGAAACCCTGCAGACCTCGGCCGAGGGGATCTTCGCCGCCGGCGACGCCTGCTCGTACGAGAGCGTCGTCCACGGGCGGCGGCTCCGGGTCGAGCACTGGGACCACGCCCTGCAGCAGGGCCGCCACGCCGCGCGCAACATGCTCGGCGACGCCGAGCCCTACACCGAGGTCCCCTACTTCTTCAGCGACCTCGCCGACTGGGCGAGCCTCGAGTACGTCGGCCCCGCCCACGAGTGGGACGAGATCGTCTGGCGCGGCGAGCCCGACGAGGCCAACTTCAGCGCCTGGTACATCCACGACGGCAAGCTCGCCGCCGGCCTCTCCGTCGGCCGCTCCGAGGACCTGGTCCACGCCCGGCGGCTGATCGCGGACCGGGTCGACATTTCAGGCGCCAAGGAGACGTTTGCGGACGCTGATTCGGACCTAACCTCGCTCGTGTAGTCGGTATCTTTCGCCCCGCCTTCCGGGGTAGTCCAGTGGTAGTGACGCCGCGCTCTGGACGCGGAGACGGAGGTTCGACCCCTCCCCCCGGAGTACCGATCACCACATCCGAAGGTTCAAGCGCCGCGCCCAGCGGCGATTCTGTCCGGCCGGCATGGGAACAAATGTTCGATGGGTCAAGAGGCAGAGACCGATTGGGCGGCCGTTCAGCGGTGGTACGACGACGGCCATACGCGAGACGAGTGTCGGGAGCTGTTTGGTTTTTCCAAGCGGGCGTGGTCTGCCGCAGTCAAGCGAGGTGACATCGCACCACGGCCACCGGGGACGCAGGTCGGCGAGCGCGCCACACGGACCAAGGTTTCCAACCTGCTGTCGCAAGGGTCCACCTTCGCCGAGGCAGCTCGCGAACTCGGCATCGCGAAGTCGACGGTCGCGTTCCACGCAAGGCGGCTGGGCATCCAGCCCGACGACCGTTTCAGCAAGCACTACGACTGGGCTGAGATTGAGAAGGCCCACCACGCCGGAATGGCGGTGCGCGAATGTGCCAGGACGTTCGGTTTTCACAAGGGCTCCTGGCACAAGGCTGTTGAGCGCGGTGACATCCAGCCCCGCGATCACCGCATCCCGCTCGAGGAGCTGCTCGTGGTGGGGCGTCGGACCAGTCGCACCCACCTCAAGGCACGCTTGATCGACGCCGGCCTCAAGGAGAACCGCTGCGAGGGGTGTGGCCTTGACGAGTGGCGTGGAAAACCACTCAATCCTCAATTGCACCACAGGAACGGAGACGGACGGGACAACCGAATCGAGAACCTGGAGTTCTTATGCCCAAATTGCCACGCGCTGACGGACACTTGGGGCGGGCGCAATGGGCATCGAAAACCGGATGGCGAGGCTGCCTGAGCGCATTCCGGTGTGTTTGCTACCTTGCGGCGCCGATGCGGAGGTATGCCGTTACAACCGGCCTCGTCGCGCTGGGCCTGGGTTCGGGTGTCGCGCTCGCCGCCTGCGGCGGCGACAGCACGCCCGAGACCCCGATCGTCGTCTCGAACACGACGCCGACCGCCCTGACCCAGGACGAGTTCATCTCGCAGGCCGACGCGATCTGCGAGACGGCCAACACCCAGATCGCCGACATCGCCGCGGCGGGCGAGGGCATCACCCGCGCTGCCGACGTCGCCGACATCCGCCAGGGCGTCGTCACCGACATCCGTGCGCTGGGCACGCCTGACGGCACTTCCTCGAGCTCGACCGACCCGACCGCGACCGCCACCACCGAGGACCTCGGCACCTTTCCGGAGTCGGCCACGGGTTCGAGCTCGACCGACACCAGCGCGACCTCGACCGGCACCAGCACCGGCGTGACCTCGACCGGCAACGACCTCGAGGACTTCCTCACGGCGATGGAGGCCGAGGTGACCGCCGGCCAGAAGATCGACCTCGCCTCCCAGCGCGGCGAAAGCACCGCCGAGGCCGAGGCGGAGCTCCAGGCCGCCAAGGACCAGGCGTCGAGCGCCGCGAGCTCCTACGGCTTCCTCGAGTGCGGCGGCGAAGGCACCGCCTCCTCCAGTGCGGCCACCGACACGACCTCGAGCTCCAGTTCTTCGTCCGGCACCTACGTCCCGCCCGCGACCAGCGCGCCGCCGACCAGCGGCGGCTCCTCTAGCAGCGGCAGCACCGACGGCTCCTCAGGCTCGTCCGGTTCGAGCGGCGGTACCAGCGGGTCCGGCGGCGGCGTCGGCCCCGGCTGACGTAACGCGGCCGATAAGGGCCATTCCTGGAGAGCCCGGGACCGCCGCCCCCGGACGCGAAGCGAGGAGGCGGCGGTTGATGTCAGGCGGCTGATTCAGCCCAAGTGCCGTACAGCTGCGCGTAGGCCCCGCCCGCGGCGATCAGCTCGTCGTGCGTCCCCGACTCGGCAATGCGGCCGTTCTCGAGCACCGCGATGCGGCCGGCGCGGCGGATCGTCGAGAGGCGGTGGGCGATGACGATCGCGGTGCGGCCCTGGAGCAGCCGCTCGAGCCCGCGCTCGATCGTGCGCTCGGTGCGGACATCGACGTTCGAGGTCGCCTCGTCGAGGATCAGGATCCGCGGCTCGGCGAGCAGCGCCCGCGCGAAGGCGACGAGCTGGCGCTGGCCGGCAGACAGGTGCGCCCCACGCTCGCCGACCTCGGTGTCGTAGCCGGCGGGCAGGGAGGAGATGAAGTCGTGGGCGCCGATCGTCCTCGCCGCGTCGTGGATCTCCTCGTCGCCGGCTTGGGGGCGGCCGAAGGCGATGTTCTCGCGGATCGTCCCCGAGAACAGGAACCCCTCCTGGGGCACGATCCCGAGCTGGCTGCGCAGCGCTCGCGAGTCGAGGTCGCGCAGGTCACGCCCGTCGATCAGCACCCGCCCGCGCTGGGGGTCATAGAAACGCGCGACCAGCTTCGCAAGCGTCGACTTGCCCGCCCCGGTCTCGCCGACCAGCGCCAGCGTCTGTCCGGCAGGCACGGTGATGCTCACGTCATCGAGCGCCCATCGAGGCGTTGACCCTTCGGTTTCAACTGTTAAGGGGTCTGACCCCTTAATGGTTGTGTCGTAGCTGAAACTGACCTGGTCGAGCTCGATCTCGCCGCGCAGGCGGCCCGGGTCGAGCGCGTCGTCGCGGTCGGTCATGTCGGGCGAGGTGTCGAGCAGGTCGAAGATCTTGTCGAGCGCCGCCATCCCCTGCTGGTAGGTGGTGTAGAGCTGCGAGAGCTGCTGGATCGGGTCGAAGAACTGGGTCAGGTAGCCGACGAAGGCGATCAGCACGCCGATCTCGGTGTTGCCGTCGATCACCTGGTATCCGCCGTAGAGCAGGATCACCCCGGTCCCGATCGCCTGCAGCAGCTCGACCGCCGGGAAGTACGAGGCGTTGAGGTAGACCGTCTTCAGGTTGGCGACCCGGTTGGCCTCGTTGAGCTCGCCCATGCGCTCGATGTGGCGCTGCTCCTGGGCGAAGCTGCGCACGACCCGGATCCCGCTCAGCGACTCCTGCAGGTAGGCGGTGACCTCGGCGATCCGCTCGCGAGTCACCCGGTAGGCGCCGGCGGCGATCACGCGGAAGGCGATGCTGGCGATCGCGAGCAGCGGGAAGGTGAGGAAGGTGATCAGCGCCAGCTGGACGTCGAGCAGCAGCAGAATCACGATCACGCCGACCAGGGTCAGCGTCGCCTGGAACAAGGTCACGATGCCGTCGGTGACGAGCTGGTTGAGCGCGTCGATGTCGTTGGTCATCCGCGAGATCAGCACCCCGGGGCGGTTGCGGGTGAAGAAGCCGATCGACATCGTCTGCAGGTGGGCGAAGATCCGCTGGCGCAGGTCCTGGAGCGCGCGCTGGCCGACCCAGCCGACGAGGTAGGTCTCGCCGTAGGTCGCGGCCCAGTTGAGGAGGGCCGCGACGACGAAGGCGGCGACGATCCAGTCGAGCGCGCTGAGATCGTCGGCCTTGATCCCCTGGTCGACGGCCAGTCCCGCGAGGAACGGCGGTGCGAGGCCTGCGGCGGTCGAGACAATCAACGCGGCGAACATGAGCACGACCTGCTTGCGGTACGGCCGCAGCAGGCCGAGCATCCAGCGCACCTTGCGGCCGCGCTCGTCCTCTCCGCGAATCAGCTTCCAGATCGAGCCGAAGAGCAGGGCGATCTGCTTGAACGGGTTCTGTGCTTCGCCGCCTTCGTTCACAGCCGCGCCCCTTCTTCTCGCTCCTCGAGGTCGCGCTGGAGGCAGACCGAGTCCTCGAGCCCGAATTCGGCGATCTCGGCGTAGAGCGGCGAGCGCTCGAGCAGCTCCTCGTGGGTGCCCCGCTCGGCGATCCGGCCCTCCTCCATGACCACGATCTCGTCGGCGAGCGAGATAGTCGAGAGGCGGTGGGCGACGATGAATGTCGTCCTGCCCTTCATCACCTCGGTCAGTCCGCGCTTGATCTCGGCCTCGGTGCGGGCGTCGACCGAGGAGGTCGCGTCGTCGAGGATCAGCACCCGCGGCTCGGCGAGCAGCGCCCGAGCGATCGCGATCCGCTGGCGCTGGCCGCCCGAGAGCGTCAGCCCGCGTTCGCCGATCACGGTCTCGTAGCCCTCCGGCAGCCTGGTGATGAAGTCGTGCGCCTGTGCCCGGCGCGCCGCGGCCTCGATCCGCTCCTGGCTTGCCGAGAAGTCCGGATAGGCGATGTTCGCGGCGACCGAGTCGGAGAAGAGGAAGCTGTCGTCGGAGACGTAGGCGATGTCGCCGCGCAGCGATTCGAGGTCGACCGAGCGCACGTCGACACCGTCGATCATCACCTCGCCCTCGGTCGGGTCGTATAGCCGCGCCAGCAGCGCCACGAGGCTGGTCTTGCCCGAGGCCGTCGGCCCGACCAGCGCCACCGTGCGCCCTGCGGCGACCTGGAGGCTGACCCCGGTCAGCGCCGCGTCGCGAGCGATGCCGTCGATCGGCGCGTCGGCGCCGACCGCCGCCAGCGCCGCCCGCTCCGGGTAGCGCAGGGTCACGTCGCGGAGCTCGACGTGGCCGCCGCCCGGCGGCAGCGGCGGTGCGCCCGGCGGGCTCTTGAGGCTGGGCTCGCGGTCGAGAACCTGGAACAGCCGGTTGCCCGAGGCGATCGCCCGCTGCGACATCCCCAGCGCGACCCCGAGCATCCGCACCGGCCCGGTCAGCATCAGCATGTAGCCGTAGAAGACGGTGAATCCACCGAGCGAGAGGTTGCCCTTGATCACCTCGCGGCCGCCGACGAAGAGGACGAGCGCCATCCCGATCTGGGGAAGGAACCCCATCAGCGGCGAGTAGAACGCCTGGAGGCGGGTGGTGAGCATGCTCTGCTCGAAGACGCGCGCGACCGAGCCGCGGAAGCGGTTGATCATGTGGTCCTCGCGGGCGAAGGCCTTGACGATGCGGATGCCCGAGACGCTCTCCTCGGCGGCCGAGGTCAGCTCGCCGATCCGCTGCTGGACCTCCTGCAGCGCCGGGCGGTTGCGGCGGTTGTAGCGCATCGCGGTGAAGATCAGGAACGGCACCGGGGCGAGCGCGAGCACCGCCAGCGGCGGGTTGATCACGACCATGACCGTGGCGGCGAAGGCGATCGTGAGCAGGTTCTGGGTGATGAAGATCAGCCCGTAGCCGAGGAAGAAGCGGATCGCCTGCAGGTCGACGGTCGCCCGCGACATCAGCTGCCCCGTCTGCTGCGAGTCGAAGAACGCCAGCTCGAGCCTCTGCAGGTGCGTGTAGAAGCGCTGGCGCAGCTCATATTCGACCCCGAGCGAGACCTTGCCTGCGTAAACGCGGCGGCTGAAGGTGAGCGCCAACCGCAGGATCCCGGCACCGAGGATCGCGCCGGCGATCGGCAGCAGATCGTCGCGGCGGCCGTCTTCGATCGCGTTGACCCCCGCACCGATGAGCAAGGGGATCAATACCGTCATCCCCATCGCAAACCAGGCCAGAACGAGGGACAGCGCCAATCCCCGGCGGTACGGGCGCAAAAAGCCGAGCAAACGCCGGAAAGTGCTCACACCCAAGACTATACAAAGTGAAGTAACGTCGGCCGGGGTGAGACTTCAGTCTGACCCCGGTCAGCTAGCTTGAGGGTCAAGGTGAAGGCGGGCCTCTGCGACAGCTGCGCTCACCAGCGCCTCGTGCCCAACACGCGAGGCTCGATCTTCTCGCTCTGCGAGCGCTCGAAGACGGACCCATCGTTCCCGCGCTATCCGCGGCTCCCGGTCATCGAATGCACCGGTCACGAGCCAGGCCGGGGCCCCGAGCGACCAGCGACCAGCGGCTAGCGACCTATTTCAGCGTGCCCTGACCCAGCGCCGGGTCGTTCGAGCCGGCGGCGCCCTGGTCACTCGAGACGCCGGTGACCGAGAACGCCTTGGTCGCCGCGTCGAAGGCGGTTGCGAGGTTGAACGACTGCCCGACGGTGATCTTGCTGAGGTCGATCCCGCTGGTCGCGGGCACCGGCAGGGCCAGATCGGCGAACGTCTCGCGGCTGTCGTCGGCGGAGACGACGATCTCGCTCGTCGCCGGGCAGACCGCCTGGACGATGCCCTCGAGGTCGGCGGCGGTGAGGCTCGGCTGATCGACGGTGAGCGCGGTCTGGGTCAGCGGAATCGTGCTCGTGGGTGCGCTCGTCGCCGGATTCGTCGGCCCGTCGGCGTCGCAGGGGGCCGGTTGCGGCGGGATCAGCGGCGGCGGAACCGGCGCCGGGGGAGCCGCCGCCGTCGGATCGCCGATCGCCACCGAGGCGGTGACGCCGGCGCCGAGCTGGGGAATCTGCTCCGGCGGCGACTGCGGCGCGTGCACGAGCACCGAGGAGCCGCGCGAGGAGACGACGTAGGCGAGCGCGGTCTCGTCGCGGTAGGTGACGATGCCGGTGAAGGTCGCGGCCTTCGTGGTGCCCTGTGCCGAGCGCGCGCCGTCCTCCGAGTAGGTGCCGTTGAAGAGCTTCGCCACCGGAGTCGAGATCTGATCGCCGGGGGCCGGCGGGGTGGAGGAGTGGACCGAGATCAGGTTGCCGCCGCTCGCCACGGCGTAGCTGCCGGCGAGGGGGTTGACGTGGACGACCGTGCCGACGACGGTCGTCGCGGCCGCAGGCCTCTTCTTCTTCTTCTTCTTCTTCTTGTGGCCGCCACCGTCGCCGCCGCCACCGGACCCACCGGCCGACTCGGTCGTCGCGGCGACGCTCGACGCTCCGGGAAGCGCCGACGATCCGCCGCCTCCGCCGCCGGCGGGGGGCGTAGACGATGGTGCTGCTGGCGCCGTTCGGCGTGTTGCTCACGCCGAGCCAGAAGTTGACGGCGGGCAAGGTCGTGGTTGATGATTTCCTCGGTCAAGGGCGAGCGCCAGCACGGGCATGCCTTCGAGAATCGCCGCGCGGTGACCGCCATGAGATTAGCCGGCGGTTAAATAGCGTAACATATTTTTTTCCTCGGTTTAGAGTGTGCTTACTTGATGTCGGATGTATAGAGCAACTCAATATCGTAGTTTACTTCAACTGCTCGTGGTAGGCGGTGGTCTGCGCGTAGAGCATTCTGTGCGTCACGCGAAGATACAGCTCGCCAGCATAAACATTTTT
>CAVOKZ010000034.1:0-97270 GCA_963696625.1 uncultured Solirubrobacterales bacterium | reverse complement strand
CCTTGGTCACGGTGCCGTCGAGCGTGTCGCCCTCGCCGTACTCATTGAGCACCTTCTGCCACGGGTCCTCCTGGGTCTGCTTGAGGCCGAGCGAGATCCGCTGGCGGTCGCGGTCGATGTCGAGGACCTTGACGCTGACGGTGTCGCCGATCTCGAGGATCTCGGAAGGGTGGTTGACGTGGCTCCAGGAGAGCTCGGAGATGTGGATCAGGCCGTCGATGCCGTCGAGGTCGACGAAGGCGCCGAAGTCGACGATGTTGGAGATCTTGCCCTCGACCACCTGGCCGGGCTCGAGGTTTCCGAGGATCTGCTCGCGGACCTCCTTGCGCTCCTCCTCGAGCACGGCGCGACGCGAGAGCACGACGTTGTTGCGCGAGCGGTTGAGCTCGATCACCTTGCACTCGAGGGTCTGGCTCATGAACTCGTCGAGGTTCTGGACGCGGCGGATGTCGACCAGCGACGCGGGCAGGAAGCCGCGGACGCCGAGGTCGAGGATCAGGCCGCCCTTGACGACCTCGATCACCTTGCCCTCGACCGGCTCGCCGGACTCGGCGGCGGTCTCGATCCGGCGCCAGGCCTTCTCGAAGCGGGCGCGCTTCTTGGAGAGGATCAGGCGTCCCTCCTGGTCCTCCTTGGTGAGGACGAGCGCGTCGACGTCCTCGCCGAGCGAGACCTCCTCGGAGGGATCGACCGACTTGCGGATCGAGAGCTCGTTGGAGGGGATGACGCCTTCGGACTTGTAGCCGATGTCGACCAGGACCTCGTCCTTGTCGATCCGCACGACCTTGCCGCTGACGACGTCCCCCTCCTTGAAGGAGACCATCGTCGCCGCGTAGTTGGGCACCATCTTGCCGTCGACTTCGATCATGAAGTCGCCATTGCCGGCGCCGTTCGGTGCGGGCGCGGTCGGCTCTACGGTTGCCTCGGGGGCGGTTTCGGTCTCAGGCACAGCGAGGGATGTTAGACATGGCTGAGCGATCCGGTGGGCTGGGAGCCGCGTTACTCTCAGGCGATGCCCAAGCGTGCGACCAAGCGCGGTCCCGAGCGTGTCCCGCTCGGCGGCGAATACGACGTCCTGATCTGCGGCGCCAGCTTCGCCGGCCTCGCCGTCGCCCGGCAGCTCGCCGGCTCGGGGGCGCGAGCGATGATCCTCGACCGCTACGAGATCGGCGAGCGCCAGACCTCGGCCTGCGGGATCCCGACGGCCTGGCTCGAGGCGCTCGGGCTCGAGGGCTCAAAGCGCCAGGAGTTCGGCGAGCTCGTCGTCCACACGCCGCACGGCACCTCGCGCTACGAGCTGCCCTGGACCTTCTCGACCTTCGACTACCGCGAGCTCTGCCGGCTTCTCGACGACCAGAACGACGCCTCCTTCGAGACCGCCAAGGTCGAGGGCCGCACCGGCGAGACCGTGCACACCGACCGCGGCGATCTCAGCGCGCCGCTGATCGTCGACGCACTCGGCTGGCGCCGGGTGCTCGCCTCCGACGGCGGCTTCCAGCCCCCTGACGCGCCGCTATCGCGCGGGCTCGAGGTCCACCCCGAGGGCCTCAGCGACGACCTCGAGGTCTGGATCGACCGCCGCTACGTGCCCGCCGGCTACGGCTGGAGCTTCCCCGCGGCAGGCGAACAGCGGATCGGCGTCGGCTCGTTCGATCCCCGCTTCCACGTCCGCGACACGACCGAGCTGCTCGCCGAGGACCTCGAGCGCGACCGGGTGCGCTACCAGGGCAACTGGATCCCCCACAAGATGCGTCCCGCGACCGAGGACATCGTCTTCTTCTGCGGCGACTCGGCCGGCCACTGCCTGCCGCTCACCGCCGAGGGAATCCGCACGGCGCTCTACTTCGGCATCGCGCTCGGCGACGAGCTGCGCGCCGTCCACGCCGGCTTGAAGACCCGCGGCGCGGCGCTCGCCGACTACGCCTCGTTCGCCGACAAGCACGAGTGGAAGTTCCGCTGGATGCTCCGCGCCCAGCGCCTCCTCCCCCGCCTTCCGGCACGCGTTCAGCGCGCGGTCGTGCGTGTGGCCGCAAGGAAGCGGTTCATCGACTGGTCCTTCGGCCACTACCTCCGCATCGCGCCGCCGCCAACCGACACCTCCTGCGCCTCGCGTCCGGGGGTGTCGGAAAAGAGTTCGCCCCAAGTGGACCGTATCGGCGGCGTGGCTGCCTGATCACTTCCCGGCTACGACCAGAAAAGTCCCTGCCATCAGCAGGACGACGCCGAGAATCCGTTCCTGGCTGAACGCCACCTCGTCGAGCCCGAGGAAGCCGATGCGGTCGAGGACGACCGAGAGCGTGAGCTGGCCGGTGACCGTCGCGGCGGCGACGCCGCCGGCGCCGATCGTCGGCACCAGCGAGAGCGCCGCGAACACGTAGGCCGCGCCGAGCGCCCCGCCGAGCAGGTAGTACCAGCTGACGGTGGTTACGTCGGTGACGCCGCTCGCCTTGCCCGAAAGAACGACGATCACCCCGAGGATCAGGGTCCCGACCGCGAACGAGATGAACGCCGCCGGGTAGCTGCCGGTCGTCTTGCCGAGGCCCGCGTTGATCGGCGCCTGCAGCGCGATGCAGCCGCCGACCACGGCCATGACGACGACGGCGGCGCTCTTATCCATGGAATTCGCGCGTGATCTTGGCCATCCGTTCGTGTTCTTGTCTTCGTATCCGGGAGTAGAAACCCGGCACCTGCTGTCATATCTATCGAACCGATCGTGAACCCGCCGCCCGCCCAATCGTTTGCGCCGCGCCTGCTCGCCGGCCCCGCCCTGCGACTGCAGCCGGACGGGCGCCTGGTCAAGCTCGCCCGCGACGGCAGCGAGGCCGCGTTCGAGGAGATCGTGCGGCGCTACGGCAAGCCGCTGCAGCGCTACGCGGGCGCGATCGTCACCCGTCAGCGGGCGGAGGACGTCACCCAGGACGCCTTCTCGAAGGCGTTCGTCGCGCTCAAGGGCTCCGAGAAGGAGATCAAGCTCAAGCCCTGGCTCTACCGGATCGTCCGCAACACGGCGCTCAACGAGCTCCGCGACGGGCCGCCGGCGAGCGCCGAGCTGGATGAACGGCTGGCCGGCGGCGAGGACCCGATCGAGACGATCGAGCGCCGCCGCCAGGTGGAATCGCTGATGGCCGGCCTTGCCGACCTTCCCGAGTCCCAGCGCGCCGCGATCGTGATGCGCGAGCTCGAGGGCCTCTCGCACGAGCAGATCGCCAAATCGCTCGGCATCAGCGGCGGCGCCGTGCGCCAGTCGATCCACCGCGCCCGCACCGCGCTCAGGAACGGCGCCGGCATGCTGGTGCCGCTGCCGCTGCTGCGAGCCCTGGCTATGGGCATCGGACCCGACGGCGCCGGCGTCGTCGCGGGCGCCGGCGCCGGCACCGGTCTGGGGCTCGGCGCGAAGGCGGGGATCGCGGCTCTGCTCGTCGCGGGCACCAGCGCCGCCGGGGTGGCGATCCAGGAGAACCACAAGGCCGACGCCGCGCCCGATCGCGGCGCCGCCCACCGCGCTGCACCCACTTCTTCCACCAGCGGCCCGGGCGAGAGCGAGCCCGGCGATGACCACGGCGGCCGCGGAAGCGACGACCGCGGTGGCCGCGGCGACGGCTCCGGAGACGACGACTCCGGCCACGGCAGCTCGGGCTCGGGCCGTGGCGATGGCTCCGACGACTCTCACTCGGGCAGCGGCTCGGAGTCCTCCGGGTCCGGCGACGACGGCGACGGCTCCGGCTCCTCGGGCTCCGGCTCGTCGGGCTCCGGCTCGTCGGGCTCCGGCTCGTCGAGCTCGGGATCCGGGGAAATCGATTCGTCGGGCTCAGGCTCATCGGGGTCGGGCAGCGAACCCGACGACGACTGAGAACTACTCACTTATTCGAGTGATCTTCACCGCGGGACCGGGTTAGAAGCCCCAGTCCCTGTTCCCGAATCAAAGGAGTGAGATCAACATGGCAGGTCGACACCGTCGTCGCCGCAGGCGCCGCAACCGAGGGGCCTTCGCCCCCACTGATCCGGCCAGCGGCTCGACCGGCACGAGCAACAGCGGTTCGAACTCGAACTCCGTTTCGAACTCGAACTCGACCTCCAACAGCGGCAGCGACGCCTGACGCTGATGGGAATTCGCAGCCGCGTAAGCGGGCTGCTCACACCGGATCCGCGCGAGGGGCGGCAGGCGCTCGTCGCCGCCGCCCCTCCGGTTCCGGTGCGCGAGATCTTCCGCCGCTTCTGGCCCTACGCGCGGCCCTACCGCCGCTGGATCGGCCTCGGCCTCGTCTTCATCGTCGCGGTGCCTTTGGTCGACGCCGCGTCGATCTGGATGTTCAAGCTCGTCGTCGACGACGTTCTAGTCCCGCACGACTTCGGCCCCTTCGCCTGGATCGCCCTCGCCTACATCGGCCTGACGCTGGCGGCCGGCGCCCTCGGCTTCGCCGACGAGCTGCTCGCCTCCTGGATCGGCGAGCGGTTTCTGCTCGACTTGCGGACCGGCTTCTTCAGCCACGTCCAGAGCCTTTCGCTCGACTTCTTCGACCGCCGCAAGCTCGGCGACGTGCTTTCCCGCCTCACCGGCGACATCGCCGCGATCGAGGCCTTCGTCCTCTCCGGGGTCACCGACTTCCTCTCCTACGGCCTGCGGATCGTCTTCTTCTCGGCCGCGCTCTTCTACTTGCAGTGGGACCTGGCGCTGGTGTCGCTGATCGTGGCGCCGCTCTTCTGGCTCGCCGCCCGCCACTTCTCGCGGCTGATCAAGGCCGCCTCGCGCGAGAAGCGCCGCCGCAGCGGCTCGATCACGAGCGTCGCCGAGCAGAGCCTCTCGAACCCCGCGCTGGTCCAGGCCTACGGCCGCGAGCAGACCGAGACCGACCGCTTCCACCGCGAGAACCTCGGCGCCTACGCCGCCGAGATGGCCTCGACCCGGATCAAGGCCCTCTACACCCCGCTGATCGACGTGATCGAGCTCGGCGGCGGCCTTCTCGTGATCGCCCTCGGCACCTGGGAGCTCTCTCAGGGTCATCTGACGCTCGGCGGTCTGCTCGTGTTCATGACCTTCCTCACCCAGCTCTACAGCCCGGTGCGCGGCATGAGCCGCCTCGTCAACCGCATCTACGCCGCCTCGGCCGCCGCCGAGCGGGTGATCGAGCTGCTCGACGAGCGGCCTTCGGTCGACGAGCCCGCCCACCCGGTGGCGCTGGGCCGCGCGCGTGGCGCGGTCCGGATCGACGACGTCGGCTTCAGCTACCCGAGCGCCGAGCGCGAGGCGCTCCACGGCGTCTCGCTCGCCGTCGAGCCGGGTCAGACCCTCGCCCTGGTCGGCTCGAGCGGCGCGGGCAAATCGACGCTGGCGAAGCTGCTGCTGCGCTTCTATGACCCGTCGGCGGGCAGCATCAGCCTCGACGGCGTTGACGTGCGAGACCTCTCGTTGTCGACCGTACGCGACAACGTGGCGCTCCTGCTCCAGGAGGGCCTCGTCTTCGACGGGACGATCAGCGAGAACATCGGCTACGGCCGCGAAGGAGCGAGCGCGGCCGAGATCGAAGCGGCGGCCAGGGCCGCCGACGCCCACGACTTCATCTCCGAGCTCCCCGGCGGCTACGACACGGTGGTCGGCCAAAAGGGCCGGCTCCTGTCCGGCGGCCAGCGCCAGCGGATCGCGATCGCCCGGGCGATGGTCCGCGACGCCCCGGTCCTGGTCCTCGACGAGCCGACCACCGGCGTCGACGCCGAATCGACGCAGCGGATCATCGCCCCGCTGCGGAGGCTGATGGCCGGCCGCACGACGATCGTCATCTCCCACAACCTGATCACCGTTCGCGAGGCCGACCAGATCGCCGTGCTCGACGGCGGCGAGGTGATCGAGGCGGGCTCCCACCGCGAGCTGGTCGCGCTCGGGGGCGCCTACGCGAGGCTCTATGCGCTCCACCATGGAGAGAAGCTCGACCCCGACCGAGTCGAGATGGCGGAGGTGACGGCGTGAGCCCCGCCACCGCCGAGCGCCGAGGCGCGGCTGCGGTGCTGGCCGAGGGCGAGATGCTCGCCCCGGGCTACGAGGTGATCGCCCACCTCAGCCGCGCCGAAGCGCTCGACGTCTACGACGTCTGGAGCCTCGAGCGCGACTGCCGCGCGATCGCCAAGCTCGCCCGCCCGGATCGCCCCGAGGAGCGGGTCCAGGCGCGGCTCGAGAACGAAGGCCGGCTGCTGCTCGCCCTCGCCCACCCCAACATCGTGCGTGCCTATGAGCTGCTCCCGACGCCGGAGCCGGTCCTGATCCTCGAGACCCTGCCCGGGCAGACCCTCGCCCACATGATCGAGACCGCCCGGCGCCGGCTTTCAGTCGCCGACATCGCCGAGCTCGGCCTCCAGCTCTGCTCTGCGATCGGCTACCTGCACACGCGGGGCCAGCTCCACCTCGACCTCAAGCCCGCCAACGTGATCGCCCACGCGGGGACCGCCAAGGTCATCGACCTCAGCCTCGCGCGCCCTCCGGGGCGGGCGCCGCGGGGCCTCGGGACGAGCGGCTATCTGCCGCCGGAGCAGGCCCGCGGCGACGTCGTCGGCGAAGCAGCCGACGTCTGGGGCATCGGCGCGACGCTGTTCGAGGCGGCGACCGGCAGCCCGCCGTTCCCCGGCGCCCGCCGAGGCGCGTACCCGCAGCTCGGGGAGCCGGCGCCGCGGATCTCCGACCTCCGAAGGGCGCCGCGAGCCCTGATCGATCTGCTCGCGGATTGCCTCGCGAAGAGCCCGTCCGAGCGACCGGCGGTCGGTGCGCTCGCCGACCGGCTCGAAGCCCTGCTCGCCTGAGCCGGCGCTTTCTCTCGCCTGGCTATTTGGCGGCCAGCCAATCCTTGCCGACGCCGATCTCGACGGCGAGCGGCGGGTCGAGCTCGAAGGCGGCGCACATCGCTTCCTCGACGAGCTCGCCCGCCGCTTCCATCTCCTTCAGCGGGCCTTCGAACAGCAGCTCGTCGTGGATCTGGAGCACGAGCCGCGTCTTCAAGTCGGATGCGGCGAGCGCCTTGTCGGCGCGGACCATGGCCAGCTTGATGATGTCGGCCGAGGTGCCCTGGATCGGCATGTTGACCGCGAGCCGCTCGCCCTGGCTGCGGGTCTGGGGGCGCCCCGATTTCAGCTCGGGGATCGGGCGGCGGCGGCCGAGCAGAGTCGAGACGTAGCCGTCCCCGCGGGCCTGCTCGATCGTCCTGGTGATGTACTCCTGCACCTTCGGGAAGCGCTCGAAGTAGCGCTCGATGTAGGCGCCGGCCTCGTCCTCGGAGATCGCGAGGCGATCGGCGAGCCCGTAGGCCGACAGCCCGTAGGCGATCCCGTAGTTGACCATCTTCGCCTTGGAGCGCTCTGACGGGCTGACGTTCTCGGGGTCGGCGCCGAGGATCTCGGCCGCAGTCGCCGTGTGGACGTCGACGCCCTCCTTGAAGATCTCGCGCAGCGCGTCCTCGCCGGCGATGTGGGCGAGGATGCGCAGCTCGATCTGGTTGTAGTCGGCCGAGAGCAGCCGCTGCCCCCGGGGCGCGACGAAGCACGAGCGAATCGGCCGGCCCTCCTCGGAGCGGATCGGAATGTTCTGGAGATTGGGGTTGGTGCTCGAGAGGCGCCCGGTCGCGGTCGCGGTCTGATTGAAGGTCGTGTGGATGCGCCCGCTGTCGGAGTCGATCAGCTCGGGCAGCGCGTCGAGGTAGGTGCTCTTCAGCTTGGTCAGCTCACGCCATTCCTCGATCTGGGCGACGATCTCGTGCTCCTCGCGGATCTGCGAGAGCACGCGGGCGTCGGTCGAGAAACCGGTCTTGCCGCGCCGCTTCTTCGAGAGCTTGAGCTCGTCGAACAGGACCTCGGCGAGCTGCTGCGGGGAGCCGATCGTGAACTCCTTGCCGGCGAGGCGGTAGATGTCCTTCTCGAGCTTCGCGATCCGCTTGCTGAAGCCCTTGCCGATCTCGGCGAGGCGCTCGGCGTCGAGCATCACTCCCACCCGCTCCATCTCGGCGAGCACGTCGACGAGCGGCATCTCGACCTCGTTCATCAGCTGCTCGAGCCCGTTTTCCTTCAAGCCCTTGCGCTGGAGCTCGGCGATCTCCCAGACCAGCCGGGCCTCGGCGGCCGGATCGGGCGGCGGCTCTTCGCCGAGCTCGAGCTGGGCCTCGTCGCCGTCGCCCGCCGAGGCGGCGGCGAGCCCACGCTGGGCGCCGATCTCGATCAGGTCGTAGGTGCGCCGCGCCGGGTCGAGGAGGTAGGCGGCGACCATCGTGTCGTGCTCGAGGTCGAGTTTGCCTTCGGCGGCGGCGAGCAGCCCGTGACTGGCGCCACCGGCGAGCGACTTGAGATCGTGGCCGATCAGCGGCCGGTCGCCGATCGCCTTCGCAAGTTCGGCCGCCTCGCCGAACTCGCCGCTGACGACCTTCTTCGCGTCAGCCGCCGACCAGGTGCCGCCGGCCACGGCGATCGCGATCGGCCCCTTGGCGAGGTCGGCGATCTCGCCCGATTCCGAGCTGACCTCGAAGACCTCGGCGGCCCCTCCTCCCTCGGGGATGAAGTCGGCGCCGAGCTCCTCCTCCATGCGCTCGATCACGACCCGCAGCTCGAACTCGCGCGCGACCTCGCGCAGCCGGCCGCGATCCATCTTCTTCGCCATCAGATCGTCGAGGTCGAGCTCGATGTCGATGTCGGTCACCGCGGTTGCGAGCTGCTTCGAGACGCGCGCATCGTCGGCGTGGTTGGTCAGGTTCTCCTTGCGCTTGGCGCCGGAGATCTTGTCGACGTTGGCGAGCACGTCCTCGAGCGAGCCGAACTCCTGAAGCAGCGCGGCGGCGGTCTTGTCGCCGATCCCGGGGACGCCGGGGATGTTGTCGGAGGTGTCGCCCTTGAGGCCGATCAGATCGGTCACGAGCTCCGGCGGCACCCCGTAGCGCTCGACCACGCCCTCGGCGTCGTAGATCTTGGTGTCGGTGACGCCGCGGGAGGTCGTCATAACGCGCACCCCGTCCTCGACCAGTTGGTAGACGTCGCGATCGCCCGACACCACCATCACGTCGATCCCCTGCTCTTTAGCGCGCTTGGTCAGCGTGGCGATCACGTCGTCGGCCTCGAAGCCCTCGACTCTGATGTTGGTGAAGCCGAACGCCTCGCATACCGGCATGAAGTGCGGCCACTGCTCCTTGAGCAGGTCGGGGCGCGGCTTGCGCTGGGCCTTGTAGGGCTCGTAGGTCTTCTCCCGCCCGGACCAGCCCGCGTCCCAGCAGACGACGACCGCCGAAGGGTGAAAGTCGGTGAGCATCTTGGCGAACATCGACGCCAGCCCGTAGATCGCGTTGGTCGGCCGCCCGTCGTGGGTCGCGATCGACTCCGGCAGCGCGAAAAACGCACGGTAGGCGAGGCTGTTGCCGTCGATCAGGAACAGCTCGGGCTTGGCGGTCTTCTTTGCCGCGGGCTTCTTGGCTGCGGTGTCGGCGGGCACGCTCCAGAGGATATGGGGGCTATCAGCGGCGCCCGATCACGGCACGCAAGGAGCCGGCGACGCTCGCGGGTGAGTCGCGCAGCTGCCGGTACGTGAACCGGAGGACTCCCAAGCCCGCTGCCTGGAGCGCGGCATCCCGGGCACGGTCGGACTCGAAGGCCAACCGGTTGCCATGAAACTCGAAGCCGTCGGTCTCGACGATCACCGATTGCGAGCGCCAGAGGAAGTCCACCTCGTAGGGCCCCACCCGGACGTTGACCTCGGGCGGCGGCAGGCGCCGCCGACGGCAAAGCGCCAGGAAGAGGCGCTCGAGCTCGCTGCGGGTGAGCTCGGGGCCGCGGTCGAGGTCTGCCTCGGCGACCAGCCGCAGATCGACGGCCTGTCGCGTGGCGCGCCGAACTGCGGCTGGGGAAGAGGTGCGTGGGAGGTCCGGAGGGTTCTGGCGGGGCGGGTTAATGAGATGCAGTGGTGGCTCGTCACCGCACCTGCATCGAGCTGTGAGCGGTGGATTGTGATGCCGTCGCGTCGCGCCCGCCCGGCGTCGGTGGAAACGGTGACGTGAACCGGCCCCGACGCAGGTCGCAGCATGCCCCAGACCGCCGCGGCGCTGGCATGGCTGAGAGTGGCGCCGTCTCCGAGCGCAAGCACGGCGGCGAGGCAGCGGCCTTCGAAGCTGAGTCGCGTGTGGCCAACCGCGTAAACCCCGCGATGAAGGCGGTGGAGACGGCCGGCGGCCGCGCGACGGGATACGCCCGTCGCGCCCAGGCCCGCCTCGCGTAGCTGCGCTGTCGTCACCAGCCCGTGCTGCCGCGCGGCAGTCTCGGCGACCATCAAGTCGACATTGGCGAGTTTGTTGCCCATACGGCAACTAAGTCGCCAATCGGCCCCTCTCGCCCCCCTTCCCCAGCCGTTTTTCCGCTCCGCCCTATGATCACCGCCAATGTCCGTACAAGCCCAATTCAGCGTCACCGTCCGCGTCGAGCTCGACGCGCGCCAGGAGCCCCTGGGCAAGCTGACGGCCGCGATCACCGAGGCCGGGGGCGGCCTCTCCTCGGTCGACATGGTCCCCGGCGCCGGCGGCGAGGGCAAGCGCGTGCGCGAGTTCACGATCGACGCCCGCGACCAGGAGCACTGGGAGCAGATCCTGCGCGCGATCGGCGCCACCCGCGGCGCCAAGGTCCTGAGCTACTCGGACCGCACCTTCGAGATGCACCAGGGCGGCAAGATCGAGATCCACAACAAGTACCCGCTGAAGACGCGCGACGACCTCTCGATGGCCTACACGCCCGGCGTGGCGCGCGTCTGCACGGCGATCGCCGAGCAGCCGAGCCGCGCCTTCGAGCTGACGATCAAGCGCAACATGGTCGCCGTGGTCACCGACGGCAGCGCCGTGCTCGGCCTCGGCGACATCGGCCCCGAGGCCGCGATGCCGGTGATGGAGGGCAAGGCGATGCTGTTCAAGGAGTTCGCGAACGTCGATGCCTTCCCGATCGCGCTCTCGACCAACGACCCCGAGCAGATCATCGAGACGGTGAAGCTCCTCGCCCCCACCTTCGGCGGCATCAACCTCGAGGACATCTCGGCGCCGCGCTGCTTCGAGATCGAGGACGCGCTCAAGGCGGAGCTCGACATCCCCGTCTTCCACGACGACCAGCACGGCACCGCCGTCGTCGTCATGGCCGCCCTCTTCAACTCGCTGAAGATCGTCGGCAAGCCGATCGAGAGCCTGCGGGTGATGTTCCTCGGCCTCGGCGCGGCCGGCATGGCCTGCACCAAGATGATGCAGGCGGCCGGTGTAACCGAGATCATCGGCTGCGATCGAAAGGGCGCGGTCTCGACCGATCGCGAGGACTACCAGTCGGGCGAGATGACCGAGATCAAGCGCTGGTACGCCGAGAACACCAACTCCGCGAAGGTCTCGGGCGGGCCCAATGACGTGATCGAGGGCTGTGACCTCTTCGTCGGGCTCTCCGGCCCCGGGCTGGTCGAGGCCAAGTCGCTGGAGAAGATGAACGACGACGCGCTCGTCTTTGCGATGGCCAACCCGACCCCCGAGGTGATGCCCGAGGAGGCCGAGCCCTACGTGCGGATCATGGCCACGGGCCGCTCGGACTACCCGAACCAGATCAACAACGTGCTCTGCTTCCCCGGCGTCTTCCGAGGGGCGCTCGACGCCGGCGCGCCGCGGATCACCGAGGAGATGAAAATGGCGGCGGCGCGCGGGATCGCCGACGTCGTCTCCGACGAGGACCTCGCCGAGGACTACATCATCCCCAGCGCCTTTGACCGCGACGTCGCCCCGGCCGTCGCCCAGGCCGTCGTCGACGAGGCCAAGACGGCCGGGATCGCCCGCTTCTCGGAGGAGACCGGGACCTTCCAGACGATCGACGGCGCCGGGCTTCCCTAGCCGGGCCATCCCCCACCGATACGATTCGCGCCCCTTGCGAATCCTCGTCACCGGAGCCAGCGGGCTGATCGGATCCGCCGTCGCCGACGCGCTGCTCGCGCGCGGCAATGAGGTCGTCGGCCTGACCCGTGACCCGGAGAAGGCGAAACCGAAGAACCCGACGGTGAGGTGGTACGCGTGGCAGCCGGCGATCGAGCGGCCGCCGGCCGAGGCGTTCGACCAGGTCGACCGGGTGATCAACCTGATCGGCGAGGAGATCAACCAGCGGCTGACGGAGGCGGCGAAGAAGCGGATCCGCGAGAGCCGCGTGACCGCGACCCGCAACCTGATCCAGGGCATGGCCGCGGCGGACCTGCCGCCCAAGGTCTTCATCGGGCAGTCGGCGATCGGCTACTACGGCGACCGCGGGGCGAAGATGCTCGACGAGGACTCGCGCCTCGGCGAGGGCTTCGGGGCCGAGCTCCTCGACGAGTGGGAGGGCGTCGAGCGCGAAGCCGAGAAGCTCGGCTCGCGCGTGGTGATCGTCCGCACCGGCCTCGTCCTCTCCCGCCACGGCGGCCTGCTCAAGCAGCTCCTCCTCCCCTTCCGGCTCGGCGTCGGCGGCCCGATCGCGGGCGGCGAGCAGTACGTGTCGTGGATCCACATCGCCGACGAGGTCTCGCTGCTGCTCTGGGCCCTCGACAACGAGGAGGTCTCGGGGACGATCAACGCGACTGCCCCGAACCCGGTGACCAACAAGGAGTTCTCGAAGGCGCTCGGCAAGGCGCTCCACCGCCCGTCGTTCGTGCCGCTGCCGAAGTTCGCGGTCGCCGCGGTCCGCGGCTCCGAGCTTCGCCGGCATGGCCACCGAGAGCGCCCGGATCATGCCCCGCCGCGCGCTCGACATGGGCTTCCGCTTTCGGTATCCAGAGCTGGAACCGGCGCTCGAGGCCGCGCTCAAATAACGTCCGCCGCATGGCGACGGTGAGAGAGGCCGCGTTCGAGCTCTTTCGCGAGCACGGGATGACGACGATGTTCGGCAACCCGGGCTCGACCGAGCTGCCGATGCTCGCCGAGTTCCCCGACGACTTCACCTATGTCCTCGGGCTCCAGGAAGCGGTCGCCGTGGGGATGGCCGACGGCTACGCCCAGGCCTCGGGCCGCGCCGCCCACGTCAACCTCCACACGGCGCCGGGCGTCGGCAACGCGATGGGGGCGCTGTTCAACGCCCGGGCGAACCACTCGCCGCTGCTGGTCACCGCCGGCCAGCAGGTCCGCGCCCACATCACGATGCAGGCGAACCTCACCAACAGCGACGCGATCCGCGTCGTCGACCCGTTCGCGAAATGGAGCTTCGAGCCGCCGCGCGCCAAGGACGTTCCGCACGCGCTGGCGCGCGCGATCCACACCGCCTCGCTGGCGCCGAAGGGCCCGGCCTTCGTGTCGCTGCCGATGGACGACTGGACCGAGGAGGCGGACGACGCCGGGACCAAGCACCTGATCGACCGCACGGTCGAGCCGCGCAGCGGCGCCGACCCCGACGCGATTCGCGCGCTGGCAATACGGCTGGAGGAGGCGAGCAGCCCCGTGCTCGTCGCCGGCCCCGACATCGACGCCAGCGGCGGCTGGGACGATGCGGTCGCCCTCGCCGAGCGCCAGAAGCTGCCGGTGTTCGCGTCGCCGGCGCCGGGCGGCGGCCGGATCGGCTTCCCCGAGGGACACCCGCTGTTCCAGGGCGTGCTCCCCCCCGCGATCGGCCCCGTCGCCCAGACCCTCGAGGGCCGCGACCTGATCCTCGTCGTAGGCTCCTCCGTCTTCCCCTACTACCCGTACATCCCCGGACCGCTGCTGCCCGAGGGGGCAAAGCTGGTCGAGATCACCAGCGACCCGGAGGAGGCGGCGCGGGCGCCGATGGGGGACGTGATCCTCGCCGACGTCGGGCTGGCGCTGCGCGCCCTGCTGGAGGCGGTCGCCGAGGCGAACCGCGCCGAGCCCGCCCCCCTGCCCGACCCCACGCCGGGGGAGGAGACCGATCCGCTGACGCCGACGATGGTCCACAACACCCTGGCCCAGGTCTTTCCCGAGGACGGCATCGTCGTGCTCGAGTCGCCCTCGAGCACGCTGGCGCTGCGCAACCAGCTGCGGCTGTCGAAACCCGGCAGCTACTACTTCGGCGCCGGCGGCGGTCTCGGCTTCGGGCTCGCGGCGGCGATCGGCGTGCAGATGGCCCAGCCCGACCGCCCGGTCGTCTGCGTGCTGGGCGAGGGCTCGGCGCAGTACGCGATCAGCGGCTTCTGGACCGCCGCTGCATACCAGGTGCCGGTCACCTTCCTCGTCCTGCGCAACTCCGAGTACGCGATCCTCAAGTGGTTCGCCGACATCGAGGAAGTCAAGGGTGCGCCGGGACTCGACCTGCCGCAGCTCAAGGTCGCCGAGGTCGCGGCCGGCTACGGGGTCGGCGCCCAGAAGGCGGATAGCCGCGAGGAGCTGCACACGGCCCTCGCCGACTCGATCGCCGCCTCCTCGCCGCGCGTGATCGAGGTCGGCGTCGCCCCCGGCATGCACCTGTTCTGATGGGCCACTAGATGCCCTCCGCCGCCCGGGTCGAGAGCCTCGCGCCCGAGACCTCCGGCTACGCGCCGGACCGCGTTCCCGACGAGCTCGCCGACGGCACGCCGCAGCCGCTGCGCCGGGACCTCGAAGAGCTGGTCGGCGAGAGCCGGGTCCTGCGCCGGGTCTCCGACCTCGTCCGCTACGCGTCCGACGCGAGCCCGTACCGGCTGATCCCGAAGGCGGTGGTCATGGCCCACGACGCCGAGGACGTCGCCGCCGTGCTCGCCTACGGCCGCGAAAAGGGGATTCCGGTGACGCTGCGATCCGGGGGCACCAGCCTCAACGGCCAGGGCCAGGGCGACGGCATCCTCGTCGACGTCCGCCGCCACTTCACCGGGGTCGAGGTGCTCGACGACGGCGCGCGGGTGCGGGTCCGCCCCGGCACCGTGCTCGGCCACGCCAATCGGATCCTCGCCCCCTACGGGCGCAAGCTCGGCCCCGACCCCGCCAGCACCGACATCGCCACGGTCGGGGGCGTCGTCGCCAACAACTCCGGCGGCATGCGCTGCGGGGTCGCGCGCGACTCCTACTCGACCGTGCGCGAGCTGACCTTCGTCCTGCCCTCGGGCACCGTGGTCGACACGGCAGCGCCGGACGCCGCCGAGGCGTTCGCCGCGGCCGAGCCGGCGCTCGCCAAGGGACTGGCGGAGATCCGCGACGAGATCCGCGCCGACGCCGAGCTCTCGGCCCGGATCCGCCGCAAGTTCGAGATCAAGAACACGATGGGCTACCGGCTCTGCGCCTTCCTCGACGCCGACGAGCCGGTCGAGATCTTCCGCCGGCTGCTGGTCGGCTCGGAGGGGACGCTGGCGTTCATCGCCGACTCGGTGTTCGAGACCGTGCCCCAGCCGCCGCTGACGACCACGGCCTGGCTGCACTTCGCCGGGCTCCACGAGACCTGCGAGCCGGTCCCCGACCTCGTCGCCGCCGGCGCCACGGCGGTGGAGATGATGGTCGCCCCGGCGCTGATCGCCGCCTCGTTCAACATGCCCGGCGCGCCGCAGGAGTGGCAGCAGCTGCCCCCGGACTCGGCGGCGCTGCTGGTCGAGTTCGGCGGCGCCGACGACGCCGAGCTCGATGCCGCGGAGGCCAAGGCCGCCGAGGTGCTGGCCACCCGCACGCCGATCTCCGAGCCGGTCTTTGCCCGCGACCCCGAGACGGTCGAGCTCAACTGGCGCGTGCGCGAAGGGCTGCACGGCCTGCTCGGCAAGATCCGCCCGCCTGGGACCTCGCTGATCATCGAGGACGTCTGCGTGCCCCCGGCCCGCATCGCCGACTCGGCCGAGGACATCCGGGCGCTGCTCGGCGAGCACGGCTATCTGACCGGCGTCGCCGGCCACACCTCCGCCGGCAACCTCCACTTCATGCTCACCCCGGACTTCGCCAAGCCCGAGGACCTCGAGCGCTACGAGAAGTTCATGGAAGGCCTGGTGGCGCTGATCCTCGACAAGTACGACGGCTCGCTCAAGGCCGAGCACGGGACCGGGGTCAACATGGCGCCCTATCTCGAGCGTGAGTGGGGCGCCAAGGCGACCGGCCTGATGTGGCGGATCAAGGAGCTCGCCGACCCCGACGGCGTCCTCGGCCCGGGCGTCCTGCTCAACCGCGACCCGGGGGTCCACCTGCGAAACCTGAAGTCGACGCCGCTGGTCGAGGAGGTCGCCAACGCCTGCGTCGAGTGCGGCTTCTGCGAGCCGGTCTGCCCGAGCCGCGACCTGACGACGACGCCGCGGCAGCGGATCGTGCTGCGGCGGGAGATGGCGCGCCAGCCGGCCGAGTCGGCGGTGCGCGAGGCGCTGATCGCCGAGTACGAATACGACTCGGTCGAGACCTGCGCCGCCGACGGCACCTGCGGCCTCTCCTGCCCGGTCGGGATCGACACCGGCAAGCTGGTCAAGGAGCTGCGCGCGAAGGAGGCGACGCCGCGCTCGCAGCGGCGGGCGCTGACGGCGGCGAAGCGGTGGGCGACGGTCGAGCGCCTCGGCCGCGCCGGGCTGCGGGTCGGCGGAGCCCCGGCGCAGCTCAGCAAGCGCGGCAAGGCGCTGCCGAAGGCGGCGCGCGGGCTGCCGAGGACCGAGCGCGAGGGCGCCGTCGCCGTCTACCTGCCCGCCTGCATCAACCGGATCTTCGGCAACTCGCGAGGGAAGGGCGGCCCCTCGCTGCCGGAGGCGCTGGTCGCCGTCTCGGCGCGCGCCGGGATGCCGGTCTGGATCCCCGGTGACGCCGCCGGCTACTGCTGTGGAACGCCGTTCCACTCCAAAGGCCAGACCGAGGCCCACGCCTGGATGGCGGTCCACACCGCCGAGGCGCTGTGGCGCTGGAGCGAAGAGGGCGCGCTGCCCGTCGTCATCGACGCCAGCTCGTGCACCAACGGCGTGGTCGCCGAGATACCCGAGGCGCTCGACGACGAATGGAAGCAGCGCCTGTCGAAGATCGAGGTGCTCGACTCGGTCGTGTGGGGCGAGCGCCTGCTCGGCGAGCTCGAGGTCTCCTCGCCCGCCTCCTCGGCCACCGTCCACCCCACCTGCTCGGCGCGTCACCTGGGGCTCGATCGCCGCCTGCGGGCGATAGCCGAAGCCCTCGCCGAGGAGGTCGTCGTTCCGCCGACGGCGACCTGCTGCGGTTTCGCCGGCGACCGCGGGATCCTCCACCCCGAGCTGACCGCGGCCGCGACCGCCGGTGAAGCCGCGGAGGTCACGGCGCGCGAGTTCGACCTCCACCTGTCGAGCAACCGCACCTGCGAGATCGGCATGGAGCGCGCGACTGGAAGGACGTACGAGTCGTTCATCTTCCCCCTCGAGGAGCGCACCAGATCGTGAAACTCGAAGGCATCCACCACATCACCTGCATAACCGAGAACGGGAAGAAGAACGTCGACTTCTACGTCGGTGTCATGGGCCTGCGCCTGGTCAAGAAGACGGTCAACCAGGACCAGACCGACGTCTACCACCTGTTCTTCGCCGACGAGGCGGGCAGCGCCGGCGCCGACATCACCTTCTTCGAGTTCCCCGGAGTCCCGACCGGCCGCGACGGCGACGGGATGATCCACCAGATCCGCTTCAGGGTCGGCTCGCCCGAAGCGGTGGAGTTCTGGGAGAAGCGGCTGGCGGACCACGGCATCTCGGGCGCGGTCGAGGACGGCGTCCTGCTGTTCGAGGACCCCGAGGGTCTCGGGCTCGCGATCGCCGTCGACGAGAGCGGCGACCCGCCGCTCAAGGCCGAGCACCCGGAGATCCCCGAGGAGATGGCGCTCCAGGGCTTCGACTCGGCCCGCGCCTACGCGGGCAACCCGGAGGCCAGCACCGGTTTGGTCAAGGCGCTCGAGTTCGAGCAGAATGACGGTTGCTGGGAGGCGCGCGGTGTCAGGCGAGGCGGCACCTACTCCTACGACCCGCCGCCGCCGGAGCCCGGCCTCCAGGGCGCGGGCACGGTGCATCACATCGCCTGGGCATCGGAGATCCCCGAGCACGAGGAGTGGCGCGAGAAGGCCCTCTCCGCCGGCGCTCGGGCGACGCCGATCATCGACCGCTTCTACTTCAAGTCGATCTACTTCCGCGAACCCAGCGGCGTCCTCTTTGAGATCGCGACGCTCGGACCCGGCTTCACCGTCGACGAGCCCCTCGAGCACCTCGGCGAGAAGCTCTCGCTGCCGCCGGCGTTCGAGCACCTGCGCGAACAGGTTGAGTCCACGCTGCGGCCGATCGTCAATCCGCGCACCGCAAAGTCTTGACCGCATCCTCGGACGCGAAGCGGAGGAGACGCAGTCATGTGGGTCGCTGAGCGGCGGGAAGCCCAGGGCGATCCCGAAGGCGCGCTGATCCTCCTCCACGGTCGCGCGACCGACGAGCACGACCTCTTCGGATTCCTCGACTTCCTCGATCCCGACAAGCGCCTGTTCGGGATCACCCCGGGGGCGCCGATCACCGACGAGCCGCCCGGAGGGCGCCACTGGTACCGATTCATGAAGGTCGGATACCCCGAGCCCGAGAGCTGGCGCCAGACTCTCGGCACGCTTGCGGAGTTCCTCGGTTCGGAGCTCGAGCAGCGCGGCATCTCCTGGGATCGGACCGTGCTCGGCGGCTTCAGCCAGGGCGGAGTCATGTCCTACTCACTCGGACTCGGCGGCGGCCGCCCCCAGCCCGCCGGGCTACTCGCGATGAGCAGCTTCATCCCCACGGTCGAGGGCTGGCAGCCGGACCTGGCGGCCCGCAAGACGATGCCGGTGATGATCACCCACGGCGAGCTGGACCCGGTGATCTCCGTCGACTTCGGCCGGAAGGCCCGCGACCTGCTGACCGAGGCCGGCCTCCCCGTCACCTATCTCGAGAGCCGCATGCCGCACACGATCGACCCAAGAGTGATCCCCGAGCTTCAGGAGTGGGTCAAAGCGCGCATCCCCTAGCCGGCCTGGTTCACGGCTTCGGCCTTGAGCTCGTCGAGGACCTTCTCGCGGTCGCCGCCGTCGTCTCCGGCTTTCTCGATCGCCCTGATCAGCAGCTCAATCACGGCGGCGCCCGGATCGCGGCCGTGAACCGAGCGGGCGTCGATGAGGTTCGCGACGTCGAGCCCGGTCGGGACCGGGCCGAGAACGATTTGCGCGATGCCGGCCAGGTCGGTGATCGGCAGCGAAGTCCGAGTAGCCGCCTCGTCGAGCTCGCCGATGTAGGCGATCGTGTCGGCGTCCTCGGTCGCGGTGCGGGCGTTGGCGCCGGTCTGGGCTTGAGTCCGGTCCGGGCCCCCGCCGGTGTCATCGAGGACATGGAGCTGGAGCGGGTGGCTGCCGGCTTTGCCCCCGGCTTCGTCGAGCGCATCCTGGGCCGAGTCGGCGATCGCCCTGCCCGCTGCCGCCTGCGGTCCGCTGAGCGGAACGCTGAGATAGACGCCGAGCGCGGCGTCGGAGGCGATGCCGCCGTCAGACGCCGCGCAGCCGGCGATCGCGACGGCCGCGACGGCCACCGCCAGCACCCTCAACCGAAGAACACCTCGGCCTCGTTGTAGAGGCTCTCGGGAACGGTCTTGAGCTCGGCGGTCGCGTCGGCGAGCGGTACGAGCACGATGTCGGTGCTGCGCAGCGCGGTCATCTGGCCCCAGTCGCCGTTGTGGGCGGCGTCGATCGCGTGCAGGCCGAAGCGAGTGGCGAGCACGCGGTCGAAAGCGGTCGGAGTGCCGCCGCGCTGGACATGGCCGAGGACGGTCGCGCGTGCCTCGTGGCCGGTGCGGCTCTCGATCTCCCCCTCGAGCCAGTGGGCGATGCCGCCGAGGCGCACGTGGCCGAAGGCGTCGGTCGGGGCATCGTCGGCGTCCGGCATGCCGCCCTTCGGCTGCGCCCCCTCGGAGACGACGATGATCGGCGAGTACTGGCTCTCGTAGCGGCGCTCGATGTACTCGCAGACCCTCTCGATCTCGAACTCGATCTCGGGGATGAGGATCACGTTGGCGCCCCCGGCAACGCCGGCGTGGAAGGCGATCCAGCCGGCGTGGCGGCCCATGACCTCGACGATCAGGGCGCGCTTGTGGCTCTCGGCAGTGGTGTGCAGGCGGTCGATCGCCTCCATCGCGATGTTGACGGCCGTGTCGAAGCCGAAGGTGTAGTCGGTGGCGCCGAGGTCGTTGTCGATCGTCTTCGGCACTCCAACGACCTTGACCCCGTTCTCGCCGAGCTTGGTCGCGACCCCGAGCGTGTCCTCACCGCCGATCGCGATCAGCCCGTCGACTCCGTCGGAGGAGAGGTTGGCGATCAGCTTCTCAACCCCTCCCTCCCCCTTCATCGGGTTCGTCCGCGAAGAGCCGAGGATCGTGCCGCCGCGCGGCAGGATGCCGCGCACATCGGGCACCCCGAGCGGCCGGCCGTCGCCCTCGAGCGGCCCCCGCCAGCCGTCGCGGTAGCCGACGAACTCGTGCCCGTACTCGGCGACCCCCTTGCGGACGATCGCGCGGATCACCGCGTTGAGCCCGGGGCAGTCGCCGCCGCCTGTGAGGACACCGATCTTCATCGGCTCATCCTACGACCGTGGCTCGCGCCACATCTGCCAGACCCGCGGGCCGCGCGGCAGGTTGATCTTCTCGGTGACCCGGAAGCCGTGGCGCGCGTAGTAGTCGAGGTTCGATTCCTTCGAGGATTCGAGGAAGGCCGCGACGCCGTCGCGGTCGCACTCCTCGAGCACGGGCGCGAGCACCGCCGCGGCCAGGCCGCCTCCCTGGTGCTCGGGGTCGGTGCCGAGCACCGCCAGGTACCAGTGGGGCGGGTCGGGCGGATGCCTGCACTCTACCCCGAGCAACCCGTAGGCCAACATCGGGGCCCTGGCGATCAGCCGCGGGTGCGCGACCGCGGCCGCGATCTCGAGGTCCTGACGCATGGTCGTCTTCCAGCGCCCCGGCGGCGCCCACAGCGCCGCACTGGTCAGCTCGGGCGTGGTCCAGATCTCGCCCGCCGGCGCCAGATGGCGCAGGCGCGACCCGAAGAAGCGCTCGAGCACGCGCGGGCGAAGCGACTCGTGCGGGCAGACCCAGGCCAGGACCGGGTCGTCGGAGAAGGCGCGGGCGAGGGTCTGCTGAAGGGCGGAGAAGTCCTCGTGACCGGCTCGCCGGACGGCCAGCTCTATGCCTTGAGCCTCGCGATCAGCGGCTGCGCTACGCGGTCGAGCACGCCGTTGAAGACGATGAAGAGGAACACGCACGCGACGACCGGCCCGCCCCAGCCGAGCACGGTGTAACAGGTGATCATCGCCATCAGGGCGACGATGGTGAATACGAGAAGTCGCATCGGCGGGAAATCTACCGGCTCAGGGCGTCGCGGACCTCGTTGAGGAAGCCCGAGACCTCGCGAGCGGCCTCCTCGGGGCCCCCGGCCTCGTCCACGGCGCGTACAAGCCGGCTGCCGATGATCACGCCGTCGGCGATCCCTCCGACCTCGGCCGCCTGCTCCGGCGTCGAGATGCCGAAGCCGACGGCGGTCGGCACGGGCGACGCCGCGCGGGCGCGGTCGGCGAGGTCGCGGAGCTCGGCCGGCAGCTCGGTGCGTTCGCCGGTCGTGCCCGTGGTCGAGACGACGTAGATGAAGCCCGTCGCCGTCTCGCAGATCTTGGCGAGGCGGTCGGCGGGCGTCGTCGGCGCGACGAAGGAGATCAGCGCCAAATCGCGGGCGGCGAGTGCTTCACGCATCTCGCCGGATTCCTCGAGCGGCATGTCGGGGACAATCGCGCCGGCGGCGCCTGCGGCGCCGATGCGGTCGGCGAAGCGCTCGACTCCGAGCTTCAGCGCCATGTTCGCGTAACACATGACCACGACCGGGACGCGGCCGGCGACGGTCTCGCAGGCGGCGAGCGCCTTCTCGAAGGTGGCGCCGGCGGCGAGAGCCTTGGTGTCGGCCGCGTGGATCACCGGGCCGTCGGCGAGCGGGTCCGAGAACGGGATCCCGAGCTCGATCAGGTCGGCGCCCGACTCGGCGTAGGCGTCGGCGACCGCCGCCGCCGTGGCCTGGTCGGGGAAGGCGCCCATCATGTACGGCATCAGCGCGGCGCGGCCGTCGGCCTTGGCGGCGTCGAATGCGGCGGCGATGCGGGCGAGTCCGGTCTCCGTGACTACGTCACTCATCCAACGGCCCCATTCTCTCCAGGGCTTCTGCGAGGTCCTTGTCGCCGCGGCCGCTGAGAGTCAACACGTCGTAACCGTCGGAGCCCTCATGCTGGGCGAGCAGCCAGGCGATCGCGTGGCTCGGCTCGAGCGCAGGGATGATCCCCTCGAGTTTGGTCAGCTCGGCGAAGGCCGCGAGGGCGTCGACATCGGTGACAGCCTCGTAGCGGGCCCGGCCGCTGTCGCGGAGCAGCGCGTGCTCGGGGCCGACGCCGGGATAGTCGAGCCCGGCCGAGATCGAATGGGCTTCGAGGATCTGGCCGTCCTCGTCGATCAGCACCGACGACATCGCGCCGTGCAGGACTCCCTGCTGCCCGGCGACCAGCGAGGCGCCGTGCTTGCCGTCGAGCCCCTCGCCCGCCGCCTCGACGCCGATCAGCTCGACGCCCTCGTCCTCGACGAAGGCGGTGAAGGTCCCGATCGCGTTCGAGCCGCCGCCGACGCAGGCGATCACCCGCGCGGGCAGCGAGCCCTCGGCTGCGAGCGCCTGCTCGCGCGCCTCGTCGCCGATCACCCGCTGGAGGTCGCGGACCAGCGCGGGATACGGGGCCGGTCCGACGACCGAGCCGATCACGTAGTGGGTGGTCTCGACGCTCGCGACCCAGTCGCGGATCGCGGCGCTGACCGCCTCTTTCAAGGTTCGTGCGCCGGCCTCGACCGGAATCACCTCGGCGCCGAGCAGCTTCATCCGCTCGACGTTGGGCGCCTGGCGGCGGATGTCCTCGGATCCCATGTAGACCGCGCACTCGAGCCCGAGCAGTGCGCAGGCGGTCGCGGTGGCGACGCCGTGCTGGCCGGCGCCGGTCTCGGCGATCACCCGCTGCTTGCCCATCCTCTGGGCCAACAGCGCCTGGCCGATCGCGTTGTTGATCTTGTGGGCGCCGGTGTGGGCGAGGTCCTCGCGCTTGAGGTAGACGCGGTTGCCGACACGCTCTGAGAGGCGCTCGGCGAGGTAGAGCGGCGTCGGCCGCCCGATGTAGTTGCGGTTGAGGTCCGCGAGGCGCTCTTGGAACTCGGCGTCCTCCCGGGCCTCGCCCCAGGCCGCGGTCAGCTCGTCGAGCGCCGCGATCAGGGTCTCGGGGACGTATCGGCCGCCGTAGGGGCCGAAGCGCTCTTCGATTGCCGTGCTCATCCAGTCGTCTCGTTGACCCAGGGAGCTCGGACCCTGGTTGCGGACGGGTCATCCGGGACGCCGACCGCCTCGAAGAACGCCTCGACGAGCTTCGGATCCTTACGACCGGGCTCCGCCTCCACCCCGCTGACGACGTCCACCGCAAACGGGTGCGCGGCGGCGATCGCCTCGGCAACGTTCTCCGGGGTCAGGCCACCGGAGAGCACCATCGGGATCTTCGAGCTCCGCTGACCGAGCAGCGCCCAGTCGAAGGTGTGGCCCGTACCTCCGTAGAGGTCGGGGACGTAGGCGTCGAAGAGGTGGAAATCGGTGCGGAAGGCCTCGGCCGCGCGCACGTCGCCGGCGTCGCTGACCTGGAACGCCTTCATCACCTTGGCCCCGGTGCGGCGGGCGACCTCCTCGCAGAACTCAGCGCCCTCGTCGCCGTGGAGCTGCACGATCGTCAGCTGCGCGTTTTCGGCGGCCTCGGAGACCTCGTCGAGGGTCGCGTTGACGAAGACGCCGGCGACCTCGCAGCGGCGCTTGAGCGCGGCGCCGACCTCGGCCGCGACGTCGGGCAGCACGAAGCGCGGGCTCTTCTCGTAGTGGATCAGCCCGACCGCCCAGGCGCCGAGCTCCGCCGCCTGCTCGGCGTCGGCGAGGCTGGTCATGCCGCAGACTTTGATCTTCGTGGTCATTGGACCCTCAAGGGTCGCAGACCGCGCCGCGCCGGCCGTTACCGCGCTTGCGTCAGCCGGCCTCGATCAGAGCGAGGACCTCCGCCGCCCGCGCGGCGAAGGCATCGGCTTCGGCCTTCGGCGTGTGCCCGGAGGTGCGCGTGTAGACGCAGGCGCTGCGCCCGCCGGTGCTGACTCCGTAGCCGGCTGCTCGGGCGGCTTCGAGGGCGGCCTTGGGCAGGTCGGTGTCGAACCCTGGAACGCCGATGTCTTCCTCGTCGATCCAGGCCGAGGACACGTCGCGCTCGAGTTCGCCGACCGCGGCCAGGTAGTCGCGCTGGACGTCGACGTCGCTGGCGAACTCGATCCAGGCGACGTGGCCGCGGCGCTCCGTGCCGGGCAGGGTGCCCGAAGCAACGTCGGTGACGGTGCCCGGCAAAGGCAACGTGATGTGGGCGCTGTGGAACGCCGCGGGCTCGGTCACGTCCATGCCCCGCTCCTCGGCGTATGCCTTCACCCCGCTGTCGTCCTCACCGCCGGTCAGCTTGAGCAGCGTGCGGACGGCGAAACCGTGCCTGGGCTTGGCGCTCTCAGCGGCCGCCGCCAGGCTCGGGGCCTTGCCCTCCTTCGAGGTGCCGACCTCCTCGAGGACTTCGTCGCGGACCCTGCCGGCGACGCGGCCGCTCGCCTCCGAGAGCATGTCGAGATAGCTCGGCTCGACCTCGCCGGTCAGCGACGTCGCCTGGCCGCGGTACTCCGGCGCCTCGCAGGTGAAGACGCCGCCATCGAGGCGGAAGCCGAAGTCCGGGGGAGTCGAGCTCGCCAGCCAGTCGATGAAGCTCGGCGGGAACAGCTGGTAGAGCCAGTTCTGGTCCTGGCCCTTGGCGGTCTCCGATCAGGTATCGCCGGTCGAGCTCGGCGCTCTCGAAGGTGGCTTCCTGGCGCGCGCGTTTGTCGCCGGCCCAGACGAACAATCCGGCGCCGAAGTCGGCCGGGCGCAGGTTGAGCAGCGGGACATAGCCGACGCTCTCCGGCAGCTTCGAGACCATGATCGTGTGCTGGCCGGCGACCTCGGTGCCGAGCACCTGCCCGTAGACGGCCTGGTGTCGCAGCCGCCCCACGGCCCCGCCGGGGAAGCGCCCGGCCAGCGACCAGACGGCGTGGCGTACCGGGCCGACCTGCTGCTCGGGCGGCGGCGCACCCGGCCAGAGCGGATCGACGCTGAGCACGAGCCCGCGCTCGTCCGCGTACTCCCGCAGCTTCTGCTCGCTGCGGCGCAGGCCCTCGAGCGCCTCTTCCTCCTCCTCCTCCTCCTCGCCTCCCATGAGGCCCGGGATTCTCTCAGAGAAGGTCGGGGGCTAGGGGATGCCCGGGACCTGCGGCGTCTGCGGGCTGGTGCCCGAGTTCGAGTCCTTGATCTGGGTCGGGCGCTCGCCGAGGGTGACCTCGATCTCCTGGGGCTTGCCGTCGCGGAGGATGCCGAGGGTGATCTTGTCGCCGGGCTCGGCATCGTTGACGGCGCTGACGACGTCGTCCATGCCCTCGATGTCCTTGCCGTCGACCTTGACGATGATGTCGCCGCCGAGGGCGACCTGCGCGCCGCCCACGGTCGCCTGCGTCGTCCCGCCCTCGAGACCGGCGCGCGCGGCGGGGCCGCCCTGGTAGGCCTGCTGGACGAGCGCGCCATGGTCGCTGGGCAGATTCAGCGCCTTGGCGAGGTCGGGGGTGACGTCGGCGCCGGAGACCCCGAGGAATGCTCGCTTCACCTCACCGGTCGAGATCAGCTGGTGGGCGACGTCGTCGGCGGTGTCGATCGGGACCGCGAAGCCGATCCCGACCGAGCCCTGGCTTGAGCCGCCGGTCTCGATCTGCGAGTTGATGCCGATCACGCGGCCGTCGGCGTCGAGCAGCGGGCCGCCGGAGTTGCCGGGGTTGATCGCGGCGTCGGTCTGGATCACATCCGAGATCGAGAACCCGTTGGGGGCGTTGATCTCGCGCTGGAGCGCCGAGACGATTCCCGAGGTGACGGTGCTGTCGAGGCCGAACGGGTTGCCGATCGCGACGACCGGATCGCCGACGTGGACCGAGGAGGAGTCGCCGAGCTGCAGCGGCTTGAGGCCGTCGGTGTCGCCGACCTGGAGCAGGGCGACGTCGGAGGACGGATCGGCGCCGACGACCTTGGCGTCCTGGGTGTCGCCGTCGCCGATCTTGACCGTGACCTTCGAGGCGCCGGAGACGACATGGTTGTTGGTGAGAATGTGGCCGTCGTCGTCGATGACGAACCCGGAGCCCGTCGCCTCGGCCTGCTGCTGCCGGGGGAAGAGGTCGAACGGCGACTGCACGTTCTGGGTCTTCTCGGCGGTGACGAAGGCGACGCCGTCGGAGTCCTTCTCGTAGATCTGGTTGACGGTCAGCCCGTCGGCGGTGTTGTTGCTGACGGGCTTGGTCAGCGTCGGCTGGCTGATCTGGTCGGAGCCGCTCGACTCGCCTTCGATCCAGCCGACCGCGATCGCAAACCAGCCGAGCAGGCCGACGACGAGCCCGCCGAGCACGGCAGACCCGAACGACGTCCCGAAGAAGTTCCTGACCTTTGCCACGCGCCGAGTATCGGGCGAGGCCCTCAACCGGCTCTAAACCGGGCAATCGGGCTTTCTAAAGCTGGTACTCGGAGGTCGGCTCTTCGCCGGCGAGCAGGTTGCGGACCGCCGACTCGGGGTCGTCGGCGCGCATCAGCGTCTCGCCGACCAGCACAGCGTCGACGCCGATCTCGCTGAGCCCGGAGAGCTGGTCGGAGTCGGCGATGCCGCTCTCGGAGACGACGGTCTTGCCGGCCGGGACGTCGGGCATCAGCTCGAAGGTCGTCTGCACGTCGACGCTGAAGTCGTCGAGGTTGCGGTTGTTGATGCCGATCACCTCGGCGCCCACGTTGAGAGCGGTGTCGAGCTCGTCGTCGGAGTGGACCTCGACCACGACGTCGAGGTCGATCGCCCGAGCCTCATCGTGCAGGTGCTCGAGCTCGTCGGGATCGAGTGCGGCGACGATCAGCAGCGCGGCGTCTGCCCCGCTCGCCGCCGCCTCATAGAGCTGGTAGGGCTCGACGACGAAGTCCTTGCGCAGGATCGGCAGGCCGGTGGCGGCGCGGGCGGCGCGTAGGTCGTCGAGGGACCCGCCGAAATGCGCCTCCTCGGTCAGCACCGAGAGGGCCGCCGCGCCGCCGCGCTCGTACGCCTGGACGATCTCGGCGACGTCGGCCCCGGGGCGGATGTCGCCGATGCTCGGCGAACGGCGCTTGAACTCGGCGATCAGCGACAGGCCGGGCCGGGTCAGGGCCTCGTTGAACGGGCGCCGGTCGTCCTCGCGCCCTCCCACCTGCTCTTCGAGCTGGGCGAGCGAGACGACGGCGCTGCGGCGTTCGGTCCCCTCGCGGGCGGCCGCCACGAGCTCTTCGATCATGGCCATGCAGTCAGGAGGCTAGCCGGTTGACTTCGGCCCGCATGCCGCGGGTGTGCGGGTCGGAGTCAACCGGCTGACAGCTGGCCGGTCTTGTCGATCAAGCGCCGCAGCAGGTCGGCGGCAGCCCCTGAGTCGACCGTTTCGGTCGCGAGCTTGATTCCGGCCGCGAGGTCATGGGCTTTGCCCCCGACGAAGATCGTCGCCCCGGCGTTGAGGAGGACGAGATCGCGCGGGGCCCCGACCTCGCCGGCGAAGACCGCGTCGACGACCGCGGCGTTCTCGTCGGGCGTGCCGCCCGCGACGTCGGCGAGCTCGGCGCTCTTGAAGCCGAGCTCTTGCGGGTCGGCGAACCACTCCTCGCTCTTGCCGTCGGCGATCTCGATCACGCGGGTCTTGGTCTCGATCGAGAGCTCGTCGATGCCGTCCTCGCCGGAGACGACGAGCGCGTGCTCGGTGCCGAGCCCGAGCAGCGCCTCGGCGATCGTCTCCTGGTAGGCGCGGTCGGATACGCCGAGCAGCTGGCGCGAGGCCCCCGCCGGGTTGGTGAGCGGGCCCAGGAAGTTGAACACGGTCCGCACCGCGAGCTCCTTGCGGACCGGGACGACGTGCTTCATCGCCGGGTGGTGGGCGGGGGCGAACATGAAGCCAAAGCCGACCTCGTTGATCGACTCGGCGACCTGGTCGGGGGCGAGGTCGATGCGCACGCCGAGCGCCTCGAGCAGATCGGCCGAGCCCGACTTCGAGGTCGAGGAGCGGTTGCCGTGCTTGGCCACGCTGCACCCCGCCGCGGCCGCCACGAGTGCCGCGGCGGTCGAGACGTTGAAGGTCGTCGGCCCGCCGCCGGTTCCCGCCGTGTCCACCAGGTCGGCGCGGTCGACCTCGACGTGTGCGGCCAGCGAGCGCATCGTCCGCGCCAGGCCGACGAGCTCGGCGACGGTCTCGCCCTTGGCGCGCAGCGCGACCAGGAAGGCGCCGGTCTGAACCGGGCTCACCCGGCCGGCCATGATCTCCTCGAGCACCGCCGAGGTGTGGTCGGCGGTCAGATGCGATCCCGACGCGACCTCGTCGATGGCTCTGGTTAGAACGTCGTTTGTGGCGGGCTCGGGCATTGGGTCGCTGGTCGCTAGTCGCTGGTCGCTGGTCGCTGGTCGCTGGTCGCTGGTCGCTGGTCGCTGGTCGCTGGTCGCTGGTCGCTGGTCGCTGGTCGCTGGTCGCTGGTCGCTGGTCGCTAGAAAATTCTCGAGCAACCGCTTTCCATCGGGCGTCAGCACCGACTCCGGGTGAAATTGGACTCCCTCGACGGGCAGCTCCTTGTGGCGGACCGCCATCACTACGTCTCCGTAGGTGGCCGAGACTTCGAGATCGTCGGGAAGGTCGGGATCGGCGACCAGCGAGTGATAGCGGCCGGCGAGCAGCGGATCGGGCAGGCCCTCAAAGATCGTCTTGCCGTCGTGGGAGACCTCGGCGTCCTTGCCGTGCACCGGGTCGCCGACGATCACCTTGCCGCCGAAGGCCTCGACCAGCGACTGGTGGCCGAGGCAGACCCCGAGCGATTTGACGCCCGCCTCGGGAAAGGCGCGCATCGCCTCGACCGAGATCCCCGCGTCGGCCGGCGTGCAGGGCCCGGGCGAGACGACCAGCCGGTCGGGCTTGCGCTCGAGCAGCTCGGCGACGGTCGCGCGGTCGTTGCGGACGACGTCGGGCTCGGCGCCGAGCTCGCCCAGGTACTGGACGAGGTTGTAGGTGAAGCTGTCGTAGTTGTCGATGACGAGGACTCTCATGACTCAGGGCCAGTCGGGCTGCTTGGCGGCCATCTCGACGGCGCGGAACACGGCCTTGGCCTTGTTGACCGATTCCTCGAACTCGTAGTCGGGCTTGGCGTCGGCGACGGTTCCGCCCCCGGCCTGGACGTGGACGAGGCCGTCCTTGACGACGACGGTGCGGATGTGGATCGCGGTGTCGAGGTCTCCGCCGTAGGAGAGGTAGCCGATCGCGCCGCCGTAGGAGCCGCGCTTGTGGGGCTCGAGCTCGTCGATGATCTCCATCGCACGGACCTTGGGCGCGCCCGAGAGGGTCCCCGCCGGCAGCACCGAGCGCAGCACGTCCATCGCGCCGACCCCGTCGCGGAGCTTGCCGGACACGGCGCTGACGATGTGAAGCACGTGCGAGTAGGTCTCGACCACCATCAGCTCGTCGACCTCGACCGAGCCGTACTCGCAGACGCGGCCGAGGTCGTTGCGCCCGAGGTCGACGAGCATCACGTGCTCGGCGCGCTCCTTCGGGTCCTCGAGCAGCTTCTCGGCGTTGCGGCGGTCCTCCTCGGGGTCGGCGCCGCGCGGGTAGGTGCCCGCGATCGGCCGGGTCTCGACCCGGTCGCCGGTGACCGTGACCAGCGGCTCGGGCGAGGCGCCGGCGATCTCGAAGTCGCCGAAGTCGAGGAAGTACATGTAGGGCGAGGGGTTCACGGTGCGCAGACCGCGGTAGATCGAGAACGCCTCGACCGGGGTCTCGGCGCTGAACCGCTGCGAGGGCACGACCTGGAAGGCGTCGCCGGCGTAGACGTACTCGACGATGCGCGAGACGTTGGCCTCGAACTGCTCCCTGGTCAGGTTCGACTCGAAGTGCGGGGCCTCGGAGGCGACGGTGTCCTCGGCCTCGGGAACCGGCTCCTTCAGCCGGCTGCGCACATCGGCTATCGCCGCCGCGGCGCGCTCGTAGGCGGCGTCGATGCCGCCCTCGTCGTCGGCGTAGGCGTTGGCGATCACGGTCAGCTCGTGGCGCTGGTGGTCGAAGGCGAGCAGGACATCCGTTACGAGCAACGCCAGGTCGGGAAGCCCGACCGGGTCGGGATTCGGTGGTCCCAGCGTGTCCTCGACCGTGCGCACGAGGTCGTAGCCAAAGAGCCCGACCGCGCCGCCGGCGAACGGCGGCAGGCCCTCGACCTCGGCGATCTTGAAGGCGTCGAGGTATTCGGCGACGGCCCCGTAGGGATCGGTCGTCTCGGCCTCACTGAACGGGTGCGCGCCGGTCGCCGCCCCCTGCCCCCGCCACTCGGCCAGGACGCCGTCGGTCCAGCGCAGCTCGGCGCGGGGGTTGAAACCGAGGAACGAGTAGCGGCCGAGGCGCCCCTGCTCGGCTGACTCGAGCAGGAAGCTCGGGCCGTCGCCGCGCAGCTTCAGAAACGCCGAAACCGGTGTCTCGGTGTCGTCGACGAAGGTCTGGCGCACCGGGATCACGTTGGCGCTCTCGGCCAGGGCCTGCGCCGCGTCGAGCGACGGCGTCAGGTCGGGATCGGCCATGACGCTCACTTCCGCCGTCCGTTCAAGACGTGCAGCGCCTCGGCCATCGAGATCTCGCGTGTAAGCATCAGCGCCGCGAGGTGGTAGAGGACGTCGGCCGCCTCTTCGGCGACCCGCTCCTCTGACTCCGACTTCACGGCCTTGACCACCTCGGCCGCCTCCTCGTTGACCTTGTCGGCAGCGAGCCCCGGGTCGTCGAATAGCTCGACGCTGTAGCTGCCCTCGGGCCGCTCGCGCCGGCGCGCGAGCAGGGTGCGCTCGAGCGTCGCCAGCGCCTCGTAGGTCGCGGGCAGCGGCTCGCCGGGCGCCGGCGGCGCGTCGACGCCGGTGTCGGCGCTGCCCTCGAGGTCGCGGTAGAAGCACGAGCGCTCGCCTGTGTGGCAGGCCGGCCCGGCCGGCTCGACCAGGGCGAGGATCGCGTCGCCGTCGCAGTCGTAGCGCAGCTGCTTGACCCGCTGGACGTTGCCCGAGGTGCCGCCCTTGTGCCAGATCTCCTGACGCGAGCGGCTGTAGAAGTGGACCTCACCCGTCCCGAGCGTGCGCTGCAGCGCCTCCTCGTTCATGTAGGCCAAGGTCAGGACCTCGCCGGAGCGCCAGTCCTGCATGACGCACGGGACGAGCCCGTCGTCGCCGAAGTTGATTGCCTGCGGCATGCGGCAATGGTAGGGACGCGCGGAAAGCGGCCCGGACCAGGCGTTTCAGTGGGCGCCTAATCGATCCCGAGGCGGTCGAGCAGGGCGTCGTCACGGCGCCAGTGCTCGCGCACGCGGACCTGGAGGTCGAGGAAGACCTTGCCGCCGAGCTCGCGCTCGAGCTCGCCCCGAGCCGCGGTGCCGATCTCCTTGATCTTGTTTCCGCGCTTGCCGACCAGGATCTTCTTCTGCGATTCGGTTTCGGCCCAGATATGGGCCTCGACGATCGTGACCTCGCCGGGCCCCGGACGCGAAGCGGAGGAGCCGGGCCGTATGTCGGAGACCTCGACCTCGACCGCGTGCGGAAGCTCCTCGCGGGTCCGCATCAGAACCTGCTCGCGGATCAGCTCGGCGAGCAGGACCTCGCTCGCCTGGTCGGTCTGCTGCTCGGGCTCGTACATGAACGGCCCTTCGGGGACCAGCTCGGCGAGGCGCGAAACCAGCGGCTCGAGGCCCTCGCCCGTCTTGGCGCTGGCCGGGAACAGCTCGTCGACGCCTTTCGAGCTCGGCGGCCTCGCTGAGCACGGCGGCGGTGGCGCCCGGCCCCGCCTGGTCGATCTTGTTGACCACGCAGATCACCGGCACGTCCGGTCCCGCGCCGAGCAGCGCCTTGGCGATGAAGCGGTCGCCGGGGCCGACACCCTCCTTGGCGTTGACGACCAGCAGGGCCACGTCGGAGTCGGCCAGCTCGCGCTGCACCCGGCGCTGCATGCGCTCGGTGAGCACGTCGCGCGGGCGCTGGACGCCGGGGAGATCGACGAGCACGAGCTGCCAGGCCGCGTCGACGTTGGTGGCGACGCCGCGCACGGCGCGCCGGGTCGTCTGCGGGCGCTCGGAGACGATCGCGACATGGGCGCCGACGATCGCGTTGACCAGCGTCGACTTGCCGACGTTGGGCCTTCCGGCGAGTCCCACGAATCCGGAGCGGCTCACAGTGAGGCCATGATCCGGTCCTGCAGGCGCAGCATCTCCCCGTCGTCGATCTCATGGTCGTGACCGCAGAGGTGGAGAGTCCCGTGCACCGCCGCCTCGACCACGTCGGTCGCGAACTCGGGGCAGATGAAGACATCGCCGAGCTCGCGCGGCCCGACCGCGCCCTCCTTCTCGTCGAGCGGGAAGGCGAGCACGTCGGTCGGCTCGTCCTTGCCGCGGTGCGCATAGTTCAGGGTCCGGATCTTGCCCTCACCGACGAGCTCGACCGCGACGTGGCCCTCGCGCACCCCGGCGGCATCGAGCGCGGCCTGAACCGCGACCCGCAGCTCCTCGGGCACGTCAGCCAGATCGGTCACGTTCGGAGTGCTCCCCATAGGCTGCCACGATTCGCTGGACCAGCTTGTGGCGGACGACGTCCTCGCCCCCGAAGCGGATGAAGTTGACGTCCTCGACCCCCTCGAGGATCTTGGCGACTTCGATCAGGCCCGAACGCTCGCCGCGCTCGAGGTCGATCTGGGTGATGTCGCCGGTGACAACCATCTTCGAGCCGAAGCCGAGCCGGGTGAGGAACATCTTCATCTGCTCGGGGCTGGTGTTCTGGGCCTCATCGAGGATCACGAACGAAGAATCGAGCGAACGGCCCCTCATGAATGCCAGCGGGGCGACCTCGATCGTGCCGCGCTCGAAGTAGTCGTTGACGCGCTCGGGCTCGAGCATGGTGTAGAGCGCGTCGAACAGCGGGCGGAGATAGGGATCGACTTTCGCCTGGAGGTCGCCGGGCAAAAAGCCGAGTCTCTCGCCCGCTTCCACCGCGGGGCGAGTGAGAATGATGCGGCTCACCTGGCGGTTCGACAGCGCCGCGGCAGCCATTGCGACGGCGAGATAGGTCTTGCCCGTGCCGGCGGGGCCGATGCCGAAGGTGATCGTGTGGTTGCGAATCGAGTCGACGTACTGCTCCTGGTTGACGGTCTTGGGCGCGACGCGGGTGCTGCGGTGCTGCCAGACGACGTCCTCGAGGATCTCGGCCGGGCTCTCGTGAGCGTCGAGGGCGCCGGTCACGGCCTCGATCGTGCCCGGCGCGATCTCGTGGCCCTGCTCGATCAGATCGACGAGCTCGCCGACCACGGTCTCTGCCGTTTGGACCTCCCCGGCCGAGCCGTCGAGGGTGAGGACGTTGCCGCGGAGGAAGACCTTGGCGCCGAGATGCCCCTCGAGAGCGCGCAAGACGGCGTCCTCGGAGCCGGCGAGCTCGGCCGCCACCGAGTTGTCGATCGTCAGCTGCCTACGCGCCAAGTTTTTCCCGAACCGCCCGGGAAACGCGCTTGCCGTCGGCCCGCCCGCCGACCTTCGGCATCAGCGCCTTCATCACGTTGCCCATGTCCTTCTGCTCTGAGGCGCCGGTCTCCTCGACCGCGGAGCTGACCAGCTCGGCCAGGTCTTCGTCGGAGAGTTGCTCGGGGAGGTAAGTCTCGATCAGCTTGGCCTCGGCCTCCTCGGCCGCGGCGCCTTCCTCTCGACCGCCCCCGCGCAGGGCCTCGGCGGCCTCGAGCCGCCGTTTGCGCTCGCCCTGCAGCACGGTGACCTCGTCGTCCTTGCCCTCCTTGGCCGCGACCTGAAGCGCGTTGGCGACCATGCGCAGCCGCCCAACCCTCTCCTTGTCGCCGGCCTTCATTGCGTCCTTGACGTCGGACTGCACCTGTTCGAGGATGCTCATCGTCACAAAGGGTATTCGTCCCGACAACTGAACCCCGGTCCACCTGCGTCGTCGGGGCGTGCGGGGATCGGGATTCAGTCGTCGAGCTCGACGTGCTCGATATCGGTGAGCGGCATCTGCAGGAAGCGGGTGCCGAGCTCGCGGAAGTTGGGGACGTCGCCGGTGCAGAGGAAGCGGTAGGCGCCCTCCTCCGTGCCGCCGCGCAGGGTTCCGTGGGCCTCGAGATAGCGCTGGGCTGCGCCCGCGACGGCGTGGCCCGCGGTGACCAGGCGAACGTCGCGGCCGAGAATGCGCTGCAGCATCGGGGCCACCAGGGGGAAGTGGGTGCAGCCGAGGATGAGCGTGTCGACCTCGGCATGCTTGAGCGGCTCGCAGTAGGAGCGCACGGTGGCAACCACGTTTTCGTCAAAGGGGAAGCCGCGCTGGATGATCGCCGCCAGGTCCGGCGCCTCGACCTCGGTCACCTCGAGGTCGCGGTGCTGGCGCGAGAGGGCGCGCGCGTAGCCGCCTCCTTCGACCGTCGCCGGCGTCGCCAGCACTCCCACCCGCCCCGAGCGCGTGATCGCCGCCGCTATCTCGGCCTCGGGCTCGATCACGGAGACGACGGGAACGCCCGCCTCGCCGGCGATCTCGCGCGTCGTCTCGAGCCCCGCCGTCGCAGCCGAGTTGCAGGCGATCACGATCAGCTTCGCGCCGCGCTCGAGCAAGAGCCGGGTGTCGCGCGCCACGCACTCACGCAGCTCCTCGGGCGACTTGGCGCCGTACGGGAAGTGGGCGTCGTCGCCGAGGTAGAGGAAGTCCTCGCTCGGCAGCGAGACCAGGCACTCGTGGAGCACGGTGAGGCCGCCGACGCCCGAATCGAACATCCCGATCGGCAGGCTACTGTCGGGGGTTGAGCTCATGCGCGGAGATGATGCCCGATGCGCGAAAATAGACGGATGAGCACTCGTTCGGGTATGGAGACCGTCCACCACCAGCTGCGGCCGCTGTTCGACCAGATCGTGGTCAAGGAGCTCGACCAGGACCGGATGCGCAACTCCGGCCTCGTCGTGCCCGCCGGGATGGACGACGCGCCCCCACAGCAGGGAATAGTCCTCGCCGTCGGCCCCGGCCTCGACTGGTGGGAGCAGGCCGGCGTGCAGATGCCGATCGAGCCCGGCGACCACGTCGTCTTCCCGGCGTCGGCCGGCGTCTGGGTCGATGTCGACGAGGAACGGCTGCTCGTCTGCCGCGTGATCGAGATCCTCGGCGTGCTCGAGTCGGTCGAGACCGACTCCGGCACTCATTAGGTCGCTCCGTAGCGCCCGCACGTCATAGAGTCGCGGCGGCAAGCCGCCGCGACGAGATAGGGCGGGCTGATGTCGCTAACGCTCGAGCCGCAGGGCACCCCAGTCGCCGCCGGTGCGGCGCTCTTTCTCGGCGAACCCGGCCTCGGCCATCTCACCGGCGATCAGATCGACCTCGACCGCGAGCATCCCCGAGCAGAGGAGCGTGGTCGGCGCTCCCGGCGACGCCGCAATCCGCGGCGCCAGCTCGACCAGAATCGGCGAAGTCAGGTTGGCGATCACCGTGGGTGCCGGCGGAGGGTCCTCCTGGCGCAGATTGACGCGCGCGAACTCGATCTCGACCCCGTTGACCTCGGCGTTGGCCCTGGCCGCGTCGAGCGCCGCCGCTTCGTGGTCATAGCCGCTGACCGGGCTCCAGCCGAGCTTGGCCGCGGCGATCGCGAGCACGCCCGATCCCGTGCCCCAGTCGGCGATCGCGCCCTCTGCGCGGCCCTCGTCGGCGAGCTCGATCAGGAACTCGAGCCCGAGGCGCGTGGTCGGGTGGGCGCCGGTGCCGAAGGCCTGGCCCGGGTCGACAACGACGTCCATCACCCCGTCGTCGGTCTCTGGCTCCCATGAAGGCCGGATGCGGACCCGGTCGCCGACCAGGACCGGCTTATGAAAGTCGACCCAGCGCTCGGCCCAGTCGTCGGGAACCTCGCTGCTCGAGACGTCGATCAGCGCCGGCTGCTCCTCGCCGGCGGCCGGCCGGCCCATCGTCTTGTTGAGAACGGTCGCCTTCAGCGGCCCGAGGTCGGGCACCTCGCCCGGCGCGCCGTAGATCGCGTACTCGACATACCCCTGCCCCTGGTCCTCCTCCACCCCTCCGGGGGCGAGGACGAGCAGCTCCGCCAGCACCGCCTCGGCCAGATCCGGCGGGCAGCGGACGGCGAGCCGGATCACAGCTGATCGTGGAGCTGCCGGGCGGCGTCGCGCTGCTTGCGGCTGAGCTTCTTCGGGATGACGACCTGGAAGACGACGTGCTGGTCGCCGCGGCCGCGGCTCCCGATCGCCGGCAGGCCGTCGCCCTTGAGACGCACCGAGTCGCCGGGCTGGGTCCCGGCCGGGACCTTGACCGTCTTCGGCCCCTCGAGCGTCGGCACCTCGACCTCGTCGCCGAGCATCGCCGCGGTGGCGGGCACCTCGACGGCGGTGATCAGGTTGGTGCCCTGGCGCTCGAAGCGATCGTCGGGCTCGACCCGGACCTCGACGTAGAGGTCGCCGGCCTGGGCCCCGGGCTCGCCGGCGTGACCCGCACCGCCGATGCGGATGCGCTGGCCGTCCTCGATTCCGGCCGGGACCTTGACCTCATAGGTGCGCTTGCCCGCGACCCGGCCAAGGCCCTCGCACTCCTCACACGGAGTCTCGGCGAACTTGCCCTGGCCGTTGCAGACGTCACAGGGAACGCCGCGCACGACTTGGCCGAGGATGCTCTGGCTCACCTGGCGCAGCTGGCCGCTGCCGCCGCAGTTCTCGCAGGTCGTGATCGGGGTCCCCGGCTCCGCCCCGTTTCCGCGGCAGTGATCGCAGACCTTGACCGCGTCGAAGCTGACCTCGCGCTCGGCGCCGTGGAGGACCTCGGAGAGGGAGATCTCGACCGAGGTGCCGATGTCCGCCCCGCCGGCCGGGCCCTGGCGGCCGAAGCCGAAGATGTCGCCCCCGCCCTGTCCGAAGAAGGCCTGGAAGATGTCCTGGAAGTCGCCGGCCGCCGCGTGGGGAGCCCAGCCACCCGAGCGCAGCCCCTCGTGGCCGAAGCGGTCATAGGTCTGGCGCCGCTCGGGGTCGGAGAGGACCTCGTAGGCCTCGGCGCACTCCTTGAAGCGCTCCTCGGCGTCGTGGTCGGTGGTGTTGACGTCGGGATGCAGCTCGCGGGCCTTGGCACGGAACGCCTTCTTGATCTCAGCCTCGGATGCGCCCCGTTCGACGCCCAGCACCTCGTAGTAGTCGCGCGGCACAGCGGTCGCCAAGTTCTCAGCCCTCGTCGTAGACCGTCTCGAAGAACCGCGAGAGCTCGCCGGCTGCGGAGTGCACCGAGGAGATCGCGGTCGCGTAGTCCATCCGCAGCGGCCCCATGACGCCGACCGAGCCGAGATTGCGGTGGGCGAGCCCGTAGTTGGCGCCGATGACGCTGACGCCGCGCAGCTCCGGCCGCGGGTTCTCCTCGCCGATCCAGCCGAAGACCGAGCGCGAGTCGAGCGCCGAGCGCAGCACGCCGAGCAGGGTTACGCGGCGCTCGAGCGCCTCGAGCAGCTGCTCGGCGCGGGGGATCTCCTGAGCGTGGTCCTCGGAGAGCAGCCGCGCCGCGCCGTCGAGGTAGAGGACGTGGTCGGCCGCCTCGTCGGGGTCGCGCAGGGCCGGCGAGAGCTCGGCGATGAACCGGGCCTCGGCCGGCGAGAGGCTCCGGGTCGGCGAGCCGGTCGGCGATCATCCGCCCGCCGACGGCGAGGCCGGCGAGCCGCTCGTTGAGATAGCTCGAGGCCCAGGCGGCGAGGCCGGTGTCGACCGGCTTCGAGAAGGTCATCGTCCGCTTCGAGACCTCGCCGTTGGAGGCGATCACGACGACGGTCACGACCCGCGGCTGAGGCAGCAGGACCTCGACCCGGTGGATGCGCGCAGACTCGATCGGCGGCGCGGTGACCACGGCGAGCAGGTCGTTGATCCGCGAGAGCTCGGCGGTCGTCTCGCGGATCGCGTCCTCGACCTCGTTTCGCATCCGCGAGAAGCTCGAGCGCGCCGGCGGCGTCGGCCGCGGCCGGCCGCATGGCGAGCAGGGCGTCGAAGTAGAAGCGGTAGCCGCTGTCGGTCGGCTGGCGCCCGGCCGAGGTGTGCGGATGGGTGAGATACCCGTCGCTCTCGAGCGCCGCGAGCTCGGCGCGCACCGTCGACGAGCTCCACTCGATCTGCGGATGCCCGGCGATCGCGCGCGAGCCGACCGGCCGCCCCGATTCGAGGTGGGCCTCGACCACGGCCGCGAGGACCTGCTGTCTGCGTTCGCTCAGCACACCTGGAATTTTAGGTGCGGCGACGGTCCGGCCCGACGCGGTCAGGGCAGCTCGAGCTCGGCCTCGGCGTTGCGGATGATCTGGTTGCCGTTCTGCTCGGCGACCGTGTCGATCACGAGCTTGCCGTCGCCGGCTTCCTTGACGGTGCCGGTGACCACGACTTCCTGCTCGGGGAAGCCCATGCCGCGGAACTGGACCGAGAGCCGCTTCAGCGCCCGCGGGTCGCCGTCGGCGATCGCGGAGTTGGCGCGCGCGACCTGGGCCATCGTCCAGAGGCCGTGGAGGATGCATCCGGGCAGGCCCGCGGACTTGGCGAATTCCGGGTCGGTGTGGATCGGGTTCGCGTCGCCCGAGGCCTCGGCGTAGCGCTTGGTCAGCCCGGCGTCGGGCGTGACGTGGAGCCCGGGGATCGCGTCGCCCTGTTTCAGGTCGGCCATTCAGACACCTCTCACGATGTTGGTCCAGGTGCCGCGCACGACCTCGTCGCCGTCCTGGTTGGTGGAGACGGTCTCGAACACGTAGAAGCCCTTGCCGTCCTTCTCGTAGATCTCGTTGCACTTGGCGGTCGTCGTGATCGTGTCGCCGGCGCAGACCGGTTCGCCCCAGGCGAACTCCTGGCCGCCGTGGACCATCGCCGGGAAGTTGATCGCGACCTCGGGGTCGAGGAGCGCGGGCCCGATCGCCGGGGCGCTGTAGACGACCGCGAACATCGGCGGCGCGACGATCTCGCGGAACCCGGCCGCCTTTGCCGCCTCGGCATCGCGGTGGATGTCGTTCTCGGCGCCGATCGCGTCGGCGTACTGGGTGATGCGCCCGCCCTCGACCTCGAAGGCCGCGGGCTCCCATTCCTTGCCGACGGCTTTGGTCTCGACGGGCATCGCGGCGGCGATTCTAACCGGCGCGTTTCCAAAGGGGTCAGGCCCCTTCAGGTTGACCCCTTTAGGTTCCAGGCCTCAAGCCAATCCGTGAGCCGGCGCGCTGTTGCGCTGGGCGTCGCTCAGCTCACTCATCGACCTTCAGCACGGCCAGGAACGCCTCCTGGGGCACCTCGACAGCCCCGACCTGCTTCATCCGCTTCTTGCCCTTCTTCTGCTTCTTCAGCAGCTTCTGCTTGCGGGTGACGTCGCCGCCGTAGAGCTTGGCGGTGACGTCCTTGCGCAGCGCCTTGACCGTCTCGCGGGCGATCACGTTGGAGCCGATCGCGGCCTGGACCGGGACGTCGAAGAGCTGGCGGGGGATCGTCTTCTGGAGGCGTTCGACGAGCGTGCGGCCCTGCTCGTAGGAGGAGTCCTTGTGGACGATCAGCGACAGCGCATCGACCTTGTCGCCGGCGAGCAGGACGTCGAGCTTGACCAGGTTCGAGGCCTGGTTTCCGATCGGCTCGTAGTCGAGCGAAGCGTAGCCCCTGGTCGAGGACTTGAGCAGGTCGAAGAAGTCGAGCACGATCTCCCCGAGCGGCAGGTCGTAGCGGAGCTGGACCCGCTCGGGCGAGAGGTAGTGCATGTCGACGTGGGTCCCGCGGCGCCCCTGGCAGAGGTCCATGACCGCGCCGACGTGCTCGCGCGGGGTGATCATGGTGGCGCGGATGAACGGCTCGCGCACCTCTTCGATCAGACCCGGGTCGGGCATGTCGGTGGGGCTGTGAACCTCGATCGCCTCGCCGTTGGTCATCAGCACCTCGTACCTCACGTTCGGCGTCGTCGCCAGCAGGTCGATGTCGTACTCGCGCTCGAGCCGCTCGCGGACGATGTCCATGTGCAGGAGGCCGAGGAAGCCGCAGCGGAAGCCGAAGCCCAGCGCCTGGCTGGTCTCGGGCTCATACGAGAGCGCGGCATCGTTGAGCGCCAGCTTCTCGAGCGCGTCGCGGAGGTCCTCGTAGCGGTCGGTGTCGATCGGGAACAGGCCGCAGAAGACCATCGGCCGGACCTCGCGGTAGCCGGGCAGCGCCTCGCCCGCAGGACGGACCCGCGAGGTGAGCGTGTCCCCGACCCGGAGCTTCGAGACGTCCTTGAGCCCGGTGATCACGTAGCCGACCTCCCCCGCGGCCATCCCGGGGACCGCCGTCATCTTCGGGCCGAAATAGCCGATCTCGTCGATGTCGGCCTCGGTCCCGGTCTGCATCGCGGCGATCGGCTCGAGCTTCTTGAACTCGCCGTCGATCATCCGCAGGTAGGCGACGACGCCGCGGTATTGGTCGAACTCGGAGTCGAAGATCAGTGCCCGCGGCGGATCGTCGGGCCGGCCCTCGGGCGGCGGGATGCGCTCGACGATCGCCTGCAGCACCTCACCGACCCCCTCACCGGTCTTCGCCGACATCCGCAGCACCTCGGAAGGGTCACAGCCGAGCAGGTCGCAGACCTCCGTCGTGACCCGGTCGGGATCGGCGCTCGGCAGGTCGACCTTGTTGAGCACCGGCACGACCTCGAGCCCGGCCTCGATCGCGACGTAGGCGTTGGCGACGGTCTGCGCCTCCACTCCCTGCGCGGCGTCGACCACGAGCAGCGCGCCCTCGCAGGCGGCGAGGCTGCGCGAAACCTCATACGAGAAGTCGACATGTCCCGGGGTGTCGATCAGGTGCAGGCTGTACAGCGCGCCGTCGGCCGCCGTGTACGGCACCCGCACCGCCTGCGCCTTGATCGTGATCCCGCGCTCGCGCTCGAGGTCCATCGAGTCGAGCAGCTGCGGCATGTGGTCGCGGAACTCGACCGCCCCGGTGAGCTCGAGGATGCGGTCGGCCAGCGTCGACTTGCCGTGGTCGATGTGGGCGATGATCGAGAAGTTGCGGATGCGTTCCATTGGCGGGGGCGAATAAGGGTACGGGGCGGCTCTATCCTGGTGACATGCCCGAGCATGCACGAGCAGTGTGGAGTGACGAGCGTCTCGACGAGTTCGCGCTCAGGGTCGACCAGCGGTTTGACACCGTCGACCAGCGGTTTGATGCCGTCGACCAGCGGTTTGATGCCGTCGACCAGCGGTTTGACCGCATGGACGCACGGTTTGACCGCATGGACCAGCGCTTCGACGCGCTCCAGCGAACCCTGATCCAGGTCGGCGGCGGGATGATCGCGTCGATCCTCGTCGCCGCGGCGGGCATTGCGGCGACCCAGGTCTAACTGTAAGAACCAGCCACATTGTTCGCCTTTAGCTCGGCGAGCCGAGCTCCGGGCGGCCTCTTGGCGAGGGAGCCGTGTGGTCTGCGCCAGTTATAGAAGCTGAGCCAGCCGGATAGAGCCGCGGTTCGCTCCGCCGAGTCCCGGTAGATCGCCCCGTAGGCCCAGCCGCCGAGCATCGTGCGGATGAAGCGCTCGGCCTTGCCGTTGGTGCGCGGCCGGTAGGGGCGGGTGCGGATGTGCTTGATCTTCAACGCCCGGCAGGCGATCGCGTGGGTGGTGGAGCGGTAGGCGGAGCCGTTGTCGGTCATCAGGCCCGTCACCTCGATCCCGTGCGAGCGATAGAAGGCGACCGCTCGCCTCAGGAAGCCGATCGCGGTGGTTGCCTTCTCGTTGGCCAGCACCTCGACGTAGGCGAGACGGGTGGCGTCGTCGACGCAGACGTGCACGTACTCCCAGCCGGCTCCGCGTGAGCGCTGCCCTTTGCCGCGGTTGCCCGTGACGCGGTGCCCGGCGCCTCGGTGGCCGATCCGCCCCAGCTTCTTGACGTCGATGTGAAGCAGCTCACCGGCGCGGGCCCGCTCATAGCGGTTGGGGGGCTCGAGCGGCTCCAGGGCGCCGAGCTTGCCGAGCCCGATGCGACCTAGGACCGCCGAGACGGTCGAAATCGCCATGCCGAGCGCCATCGCGATCTCGGCCCCGGTGAGGCGCACCCGCCGCAGGGCCGCGATCGCCTCGACCCGGTCCTCCGGGGTGGCGTGGGGAACCGAGTGGGGCTCGCAGCTGCGGTCGTATAGACCTGCCTCGCCCTCTGAGCGGTAGCGGGCGACCCACTTGCCGGCGGTTCGCTCGCTCACCCCGGCGGCCTCGGCCGCCGCGGTGAGCGACCAGCCCTCCTCGACGACGCGCTTGACCATGATCGCCCTGCCCTTCGGGCCGAGCTTGGCGTTAGCGTGAATCTTCATCCGGTGTTCCTCCTTGGATCTGGGTGGCATGACACCCCCAGCCTCCAAGGAGGCCCGGATGAACAATGTGGTTAGGAACTACATCTAACCCGCCCCACCTTCCCTCTGGAGGGTGATTTCGAGTACTGCGCTGGATCGTGAGCGGCGCGCTCTGCGATGCTGCTGCTTCTCGCACAGAGGAGTCACACCGAGCGCCCCGGTCAAGGCGCGCGGAAGATCGCATGCGTGCCGATCCGCCGCCAGACGATGTGCCGGTCGCCCGGCCGGATCTCTTCTCCGTATTGGAACGTAGCCCGACCGTCGGGCGCCCAGGTCATTTCCCACACACCCGGGTGTCCCTGCACTCGTTTGATTCGCAGGCGTGGCTCGAAGCGCCCGACCGTCAGGCCGGCTACGAACAGCTCGAGCGCCGTGAGGAACGCCACGCGCTGATCGGCTTGCAGCCCTCGCCAGTCTCGGAGGAAGCGGGGCAGCTCCCGATGGGTGGGCACCGGCTACTCGGACGGGGCTGAAGCGTTCTTCTTGAGGTGCGCGACGAAGTCCTCGGTGCTCTTGTGCACGGTGCCCTCGCCGGCGGCGAGCTGGGCATCGGCCTCCTGCTCGCCCTCCTGCCATTCGCGCGTCCAGAACCACGCCTGGTCGGGGTCGATCCGACCCTTGGCGATCCCCTCGAGGAGTACCGCGGCACCGTCGACCGCGCCCTCGGGGAGCTTGTCGACGAGTTCGTGCAGGTCTGACTTCGTCACGAGCACATTCTCGCACGCTCTACGGACCGGCCGCTATCGCACGTTGGGCGTCCCATGCGTGCGAGCGGAATCGCCCACGATCAATCGGTTGCCAAGGTGGCCTCTGTGACTTTCACCCTGTCGAACGAGATCTCCAAGTGTTCGTAATCAACTGCGAATGAGCTGCGTTCCGGGATTGACGGGGTCAGACCCCTTTGGGATTGACGGGATTGACGGGGTCAGACCCCTTTGGGATTGACGGGATTGACGGGGTCAGACCCCTTTAGTAGGCAGGTCGAGACTTCGTGTCGAAACAGATACGAGGGGTCTGACCCCTTTTGGAGGGTTCGGGCAGTTGAGGTTGAGACTCTGTGTCGTGAGTGTGTCGTCGGCGGTTCCGCGGAGCCGGTCGAGGCGTGGCGGCTTTTCTAAAGGGGTCAGACCCCGTTAGGTTGGAACAGGCGCTCTCCAAGCCGACGAGTCGCGGCCGCCCGCGATCGGTCACAACCGCTCCCGCGTGGCACCGGAAGCCCGAGCGGGGTCTGGCAGGGTCTGGGGTCATGTGTCTCCAGGGTCAGGTCTGCCATCCGACATTCACGCGGCCTGTTGCATTCAAGACCTGACCCCATTTGTCACCCCATTTGTCACCTGACCCCATTTGTCACCCGCGCCATCAAGAACGCGAAGAGGAAGGCGCAAGCCCAATCGCCAGACGAGATTCGGATTGATGGTCGCGGTACCTTGCGCCCATGGGAACCGCTCAACCCTGCACCATCCGCCACTCCTCCCCGCTCGGGCGCTGGGAGATGGTGGTCGCCGAGGCCGATCCTCGCCTGCGGCCGCACGTGCGCTGCTACTGCGGCTACGACGAGGAGACCGTCGCCTTCAGCCGCCGGCGCGAGCTCGCAACCGCCCAGGCCGCCCTGATCGTGGGCTTCGACCACCCGATCGAGGTCTCCTTCCCGGATCTCGGTGAGCGCCGCAGGCGCGTGGGGGCGTTCGTCGCCGGGCTCTCGGATTCCTACGCCCTCGTCGACTCCTTCGGCAGCCAGCGCGGCGTCCAGATCGACCTCACCCCGCTGGGAGCGTTCATGCTCCTCGGGCTGCCGATGCGCGAGCTCACCAACCGCGTCGTGGAACTCGAGGACGTGCTCGGAGCACCGGGGGCGCGCCTGCCCGAGCGCCTGCACGAGGCGGCTGACTGGCGGGCGCGCTTCTCGATCCTCGACCGGCTGTTTCTCCAGCGCTTCGCGCGGGCTCAGCACCCTGCGCCCGACGTCGCTTGGGCCTGGCGGCGGCTGCTCGAGGCCGACGGGCGCCTGGGAGTGAGCGAGCTGGCGTCGGAGCTTCGCTGCAGCCGTAGGCACCTGAGCTCGCGCTTCGGCGAGCAGGTCGGCCTGGCGCCGAAGACGCTGGCGCGCCTGCTTCGCTTCGGGCGCGCGGCTCGGCTGCTCGGCGCCTCCCCCCCGGCTCGCCGGCTCGACGCAGCGAACGGCAAGCGCCGTGGCCTGACCGAGATCGCGCTCGACTGCGGCTACTACGACCAGGCCCACCTGAACCGCGACTTTCGCCAGTTTTCCGGGCTCGCCCCGACCGAGCTCGAGGCGCTGCTGCTCCCCGACGAGGGCGGAATCGCAGACGGCTGCGCCTGGCCCGAGACCGCGCCGCCGTTCCCATCCGTCCAAGACGAGATCCCCTCGCCCGTCTAGGTTCACGGGCGTCAATCGCGACCCAAGGAGGACCGATGAGCACGCAGATCTCGACCCCCACCTTCTATCCGGAGCTCCAGTACCGCGACGCCGACGCGGGGATACGGTGGCTCGAGGAGGTGCTCGGCTGCGAGCGCCGCGAGGACCATCGCGACGAGGACGGCAACGTGGTCCACGCCGAGATCGAGCTTCGCGGCGCGATCCTGATGCTGACCTCGGCGGGCGTGGGCCGGGAGCCGTTTCGCAGTCTGCCGGCCGGCGGCAGCCTCGTCTACTGCGCGCTGGACGAGGTCGACTCTCTGTATGAGCGCGTCCGCGAGGCCGGCGGCGAGATCGCGCTTGAGATCACCGACACCGACTACGGCTCGCGCGACTTCACGGTCCGGGACCCGGAGGGCAACCTATGGGCGTTCGGCACCTACCGCCCGCGGGCCGGCGAGTAGGCGACCGCGCCCCCGGGCGAGCTCAGCGTGCTTAAGACCCCCAGTGAGCCAGTCGGAGACGAGGAGGAGAAGTCCGGCAAGGTGGCCGCTCGCTTTCGCAGTCGCGCGTGAAAGCAGGCACCGGTAACGGGGCGCGGAGCCTAGATGATTAGTTCCACGGCAGCGTGCGCCTGGGGCGCGCGTGGCCGAGCAGATCGAGGACGCAGGGCGCAGCCTGTGCCGGGGGCACAGGCAAGCCCGAGGACGAAGAGATGCGAAGCGCCACGCGGGGTCCAGGCGTGCGGGGTCGGGGAACTACTCATCTAGCGCCGGCGAACGAGATTGAGCAGCTGGTCGATCTCGGCGATCCGCAGCGCCTTGGCGGCGCCGAGGTAGACCAGGCCGCCGGCGCCGAGAGCGGTGGTCATCGAGATCACCTGGGCGACAAAGCTGCGTCCGAGGGCGCTGTCGAGGCCGTACCAGACCAGGTAGCTGACGCCGGCGAGCACGGCGGAGGCCGCGAGCACCCGGATCGAGGTGTCGACGAAGCGGCCGAGCTCGAGGCCGCCGAGGATGCCGCGCAGGACGTAGGCCTGGGCGGCGACGCTGGCGGCCGTGGCGACCACCGTGGCGGCGACGATGCCGCCGATCCCGAGCGAGTAGAGCGCGAGCGCGACCAGCGCGGTGATCGCGAGGTTGGCGCCCGAGATCGCGGTCGGGATCCAGGGCCGCTGGATGCTGAAGAAGGTGCGCGTCTGGAGCAGGAAGAGCCCGTTGAAGGGCAGCGAGAAGGCGAACCAGAAGAGCGCGATCGCGACCAGGTGGGTCTGCGAGGCGTCGAACTCGCCGCGCTGGTAGACGAGGCGGATCATCGGCGTCGAGAGCACCAGGATCGAGGCGGCGGCCGGGACCAGGAGCAGGACGATCATCCGCATGCCGTTGGCCATCGTCCGCCGCAGGTCGTCGTAGGCCCCGCGCGCCGCGAACCGGGCCAGGGTCGGGAAGACCACGGTCGAGACCGCGACCGAGAAGATCCCCTGGGGCAGCATGTAGATGCGGAAGGCCTTGTCGATCGCCGCCGGGGCCTCGTCGGAGACCAGGGTCCCGAAGAAGCTGTTGATCAGCAGGTTGAAGTTGATCAGCCCGAGGCTGAGCGTCACCGGCAGCATCAGCAGCAGCACGCGGCGCACCTCGGCGGTCCAGGCGAGCTCGAACTTGAACTTGAACGGCGTGTGGCGCAGGTCCCAAGCCGGGATCGCGAGCTGGATCGCGGTGCCGACCAGGACGCCGATCGCATAGGCGTAGATCTGCTTGTCCTCGGGGAACGCCGGCGCCAGCGCGACGAGGACGATGATGATCGCGACGTTCCAGAAGAACGGCGAGATCGCGAAGGCGGCGAAGCGGTCGTAGCTGTTGAGGATGCCGACGACCATCCCCGTCGCCCCGAGCATGATCAGGATCGGGAAGAGGATCTGGGAGAGGACGATCGTCAGGTGCTTGGTCTCGCCCTCGAAGCCCGGCGCGAAGATCGGCATGATCACCGGCGCCGCGAGCACGAAGATCGCGGTGATCGCGCCGAGCACCATCGTCACCGCGAACAGCAGAGTCGAGGCCAGCCTGAACGCCTCGCGCTTCTTGCCCTTCTCGAGCATCTCGGTGAAGACCGGCACGAACGCGGCCTGGATCGCGGCGTCGGCGAACAGGCTCCGCACCAGGTTCGGGACCTGGAAGGCGATCGTGAACGCCGACATCGGCCCCTTGACCCCGAAGTAGCCGGCGGCGAATACCTCGCGGATCAGGCCGGCGACGCGGGACGCCGTGGTCGCCAGCGAGAAGAAGGCGGTCGAACGGGCGAGGCGGCCGCCGCGCCCGCGGGCCGGCTTGTCCCATTCCGGGGGCTCGAACGGGCGAGCGGGCACCGGCGCCGGGATCGCCATGAACTCGCCGGTCTCGAACATGCCGATCTGCTCGCGCGCGCTCTCGATCCGCTCGACCTCCTGCTCGTCGTCGGGCTCGAGCGCGGGGAACTCCTGGGTGGAGGGGTCGAAGACGCCCGGGGGGTCCGGAGGCACCCCCAGGGGGTCGTGTGACTCCTCGTCGTAGGGCTCGTCGGTCATATCTGTATTCTCATTCGCCGCCCGTCAAGCGGGTCCCGCCATGGCCAATATCGCATCGCAAGAGAAGCGAATCGCCCGAACCGCCCGCGAGCGGCAAGAGAACCTGCGTTTCGTGAGCGCGGTCAAGACCGCCTTCCGCAGGCTCGAGGACGCGGTCTCCGGCGGCGATTCCTCGACGATCGCCACGGCTCACAACGCCCTCGTCTCGCGCATCGACAAGGCCGTGCAGAAGGGCGCCTTGCACCGCAACACCGGCGCCCGCAAGAAGGCCAGGGCCGCCCGCCTGCTTCCCAAGAGCTGACATAGAGCCGCATCTCCTCGGGCTTCGCCCTGCGCGGATACGACGGTCAGACTGTTGCGCGCTTGAGTGCGAGCGTCAGGGCGACGTCCTCGGTGTAGTCGGACCCCCCCCGGCACCACATCTCCAGGTCGGCGACGGCGCCCACCGCGTCGCGGAGCTGCTTCGAAGAGCGGTCGCCGAGCCGCTTGACCAGCATCTTCGCTGCATACGGGTGCATCTTCAGCCCGTCGGCGACTTGCTTCGGCGATTTCCCCGCCTCGAGCTCGCCCGCCGCCTTGGCGGCGGCGCGCAGGCGCGAGGAGAGCATGTAGGAGAGCCCGTTGACGCTCTCGCCCTGGCCGATCAGCGTCTCGGCGATCGCCAGTGAGCCGGCCTGATCGCCCTCGACGACGGCGTCGGCCAGCGACCAGACCGCCTGCTCGGTGGTGTCGGCGATCATCGCGTTGAGGTCCTCGGCGGTGACGTTCCCGCCCTCGCCGGTCCAGAGCGCGAGCCGGTCGAGCTCGTTTGAGAGCCGCAGCGGGTTGGCGCCGAGGCGCTCGACCAGCATCCGGGCGGCGTCGGGCTCGAGCGCGAAGCCGCGCTGCTTGGCCTCGGCGACGAGCTTCGCCGGGATCTGGCGCGCCTTCGGCGCCTCGTAGGCGATCGCCTCTCCACCCGCGGCCTTGACGGCCTTGGCGAGGGCGGCCGGCGCCTTGCCGTGGGCGATCAGCACGATCGTCGTCGCCTCGGGGGTCGCGCCGAGCGCCGTGGCGACGCGACCCGTCTGTGACTTGCCCCACGACTCGACCCCGTCGGCAAGCAGATATCGGCGCTCGGCGGTCAGCGACATCGCCGGCATCGAGGCGATCAGCGCATCGGGGTCGGGGCCCGAGCGGCCCTCGCCGGTGAAGGTCTCCAGCGCGCCCGGGCCGCCCTCGCGCTCCGCGCGCGCTCGCAGGCGCCCGCGGGTCGCGGCGAGCTTCGCTTCGTCGTCGCCGCTGAAGAGGTAGGCGGGTTTCATTTCGGGCATCGGGTTCGGTCGCTGGTCGCTGGTCGCTGGTCGCTGGTCGCTGGTCGCTGGTCGCTGGTCGCTAGACACTAGCCGCCGGAGTCGACGCGCCAGCCGCGGTCGTCGGCTGAGATCTCGATCGTCCCGTCCTCGTCGGTGCGCAGCAGCGGGACGCGGTGCTCGGCGAGGTCGGCGAGCGTCTCGGGGGTTGGGTGGCCGTAGGAGTTGCCCTCGCCGACCGAGATCACCGCGAGGTCGGGGACGCTGGTCTCGAGCAGGTGGTCGAGCCCGGCGTCGGCGCTGCCGTGGTGGGCGACCTTGAGCACGTCGACGGCGCCGGTCTGAACGGGAGCGAGCTCCTGCTCGGCGTCGGCGGTGAGCAGGATCGAGAAGTGGCGCCAGTCGGCTCGGATCACGAGGGCGCGCGCGTTTGGATCAGTAGGGCCGGTACGGTCCACCCCGCCGCTGCTGACCCCCGGCGACCCCGGACGCGAAGCGGAGGAGTCGCCGGCTAATGGCTCCCGCGGCGGCCACAGCACGGTGAGCTGGAGGTCTCCGAAGCTGAGCTGATCGCCCTCGGCGAGCGGCAGCGTCCTGGCCCCGGCCGCCGCCGCGGCGCCGGCCAGGGCCGCGTCCGGCTCTCCATAGCCGACCTCGGCGACCGGCTCTGAGCCGAGCACGTCGATCACCCCGGCCTCGTGATCGCTCTGCGGGTGGGTGACGATCGCCTCCGCGAGGCGCTCGACGCCGTGCGCCGCGAGCAGATCGGTGATGCCGTCGCCCGGCGGGCCGCCGTCGACGAGCACGGGATCGGATCCGGGCGGGCGCAGGAGGATCGCGTCCCCCTGGCCGACGTCGAGAATCGAGACGCGCAGGGCGTTGCTCTGCGAGCTCGCAGGCGCGCCGTGACGGGCCCACGATCCGGCCAGCGCCAGGAGGACGGCGACGCCGGCGAGCGCGGCGGCACGACCCGGGCGCCACCGAGGCCGGGTGCGCCCTCGGCGCTCGGCGGCCCGAAGCCCCAGCCACATCGCCGAGACAACGGCCGCATAAGCGGCCACCACCGCGACCACGCCGGCGAGCCGCACCGGCGCCGTCGCCCAGCCGGGAGATCCGAACCAGTGGGCGACCTGCTCGATGTAGGCGAGCACGAGCTGGTTGACCGCGTTCAGCGGCGCGACCGGGACGAATGGCAGCTGGCCGGCGCCGCCGACCAGCATCCCCAGCCACATCGCGGGCGCGATCGCCGGCAGCGCCAGGACGTTTGCGGGCAGCGTCGTCAGCGAGATCCGCTCGAAGTCGTGGGCCATCAGCGGCGCCGTCGCCACCGTCGCCGCGATCGTCATCGCCACACCCTCGGCGAGGGCGCGGCGCCAGCCGCCGCCCTCGCCGCCGGGCAGCAACCGCGCGATCCGCCGCGCCCAGAGGAAGATCCCGATCACCGCGGCGAAGCTGAGCTGCCAGCCGACGTCGCCGGCCGCGCGCGGGTTTCCCAGCAGCGTCGCGAAGACGGCGAGCAGCACCGCGTAGACGCGCGAGCGAGGCCGGCCCTCGAGCAGCGCCACCACCCCGGCGGCCCCCATCACCCCCGCGCGCTGGATCGACGCCCCGCCGCCGGCGACCGGCACGTAGATCGCGATCAGGATCAGTACGCAGAGCAGGCGCCCGCGGAGGCCGAGGCCGGCCAGCGCCAGCAGCGGCATCGCCAGCACCGCGAGCAGGAGGATGTTCTCACCGCTGACCGCGAGGTGGTGCTGGAGGCCCGAGCCCTTGAACTCGTCGACCGTCTGCGGGTCGATGCGGTCGTCCTCGCCGAGGACGAAGCCCCGGGCCAGCGCCGCCTGCGGCTCGCGCATGCCGTCGCCGAGCGCCGCCTCGGCGCGGGCGCGGATCGCGTCGAGCAGCCCGGCGAATCCTCCGCGGCGGGCGCCGGTCGGCTCGATCGCCTCGGTGCGCAGCGCCGCGGCGATCCCGTGGCGGCGCAGCAGTGCGAGCAGGTACGGATCGGGTGGGGCGAGGACACCGCTCGCGCGCACCTCGGCGCCGACGGCGAGCTCGGGCACCGGCTCGTGGGCGGCGAGCAGCAGCTTGCCCTCGGGCGTCGAGACCTCGACCCGCACCTCGCCGTGCGAGCGGCGCGGCACCGAGACGACGAAGCCGGTGGCGCTCGCCGCGCGCCCGGTGGCGCCGCGGAAGGCACCCGAGTCGATCGCCTCGAGCCTCGCGGCGCCGAGCCCGAGCGCGAGCGTGGCGGTGACGAATCCGGCCGCAGCGATCCGCGGCCACCGCGACCGGCCATGGAGCTGGACCGCGACGAGCCCGGCGGCGCTGAAGCCGAGCAGCGCGAGCCCGGCGGCCGCCTCGGGATCGCTCAAGGCTGGAGCCGGCTCGTGAGCGCCTCCATCGTCGCGGGGCCGATGCCCGGGACCTGGTCGAGCTCCTCGATCGAGGAGAAGCCGCCGTGCTGGTCGCGGTAGTCGACGATCTTCTGCGCGGTGACCGGGCCGATGCCCTCGACCGTGTCGAGCTGCTCGACCGTGGCGCCGCCGAGGCTGATCGGCGCGTCCACGGCGGTCGCGGCGGTCGCGCCCGGCTGCCCCGAGGGGACGACGATCTGCTGGCCGTCACTGAGCCGCGCCGCGAGGTTGATCGCGTCCTGGGTTCCGTCACGGGAGACGCCGCCGGCGCGCTTGACCGCGTCGGCGACCCGCGAGCCGGCCGGCAGCGTGTAGACCCCGGGCTTGCGCACGGCGCCGGCGACGTGGACGACGACGTCTCCCCCGCCGCCGGCGTCAGGCGAGGAGTCGGCGGCGAAGCTCACCCCGCCCGAGGCGGGCGGGGCGCCGTCATCGGCAGCGCGGATCCAGCGCGCGCCGAGCAGCAGCAGGGCAACGGCGACAGCGCCATAGACGAGGAGTTGCGAGCGGCTCAGCTCCGGCACCGGGCGATCGTCCCCGCGCCCGCCGCGCCGATGGCGCTCGCTCTGCAAGGAAAGCGCGACTCAGACGATGCGGAAGCCGCTCAGGCCCTCGGGCTCCTCCTCGGCGACATCGAGGCTCTCGACCTCAGCCCTCCCCGGGCCACGGCGGCAGAGCTCGACCAGGCGCTCGACCGCGCCCGCGTCGCCCTCGAATACCGCCTCGACCGCACCGTCGTCGCGGTTGGTGACCCAGCCCGAGACGCCGGCATCCTCGGCGGCGCGGCGAACCGAGTCGCGAAAGAACACGCCCTGGACGCGGCCGCGGGCGAGGATCCGGCGTCTACTCGTCGTCTTCGTAGGCGCCGGCGACGTCGGCGGCGAGCTGCGAGCCGAAAACCTCGGAAAGCGTCACCGGCGGCGACTGGACCGAGATGCAGCAGAGCTCGCCGTCGCCGTTGTTGGAGATCGAGTGGTCGGTGGCCGGCGAGATCAGCGCCAGGTCTCCCTCACCGAGCTCCTGGGCGTCGCCGGCGGCGGTCATCACGCCGCGGCCCCGGACGACGATGTAGGCCTGTTCGGCTTCCTCGTGGGAATGGAGCTCCTGCTCGGAGCCGGCGGGAACCTCGATCCAGGCGACCGAGAGGTGGCGCGAGCCGAGCTCTCCAGCGTCCATCAGGATCCGGGTCCTGAGCTGGTGCCAGTCTTCTGAGGGTGCCTCCGCGAGCCGCCGAACGAGCATGCGCGCCGGTTTCTAGCAGACCGAAGCCCGGGAGTTGTCAGCGAACGACGATGTTGACGAGCTTGCCGGGCACGACGACCTCCTTGACGACGTCCTTGCCGTCAACGTGCCGGCTGACCTTGTCGCTCGCGTGGGCGAAGCTCGAGCAGCTCCGGCTCCCCGGCGCCGGCAGGGGCCTCTATGCGGTCGCGGAGCTTGCCGTTGACCTGGAGCACGAGGGTGAAGGTGTCGCTCTCCAGGAACGCCGGGTCCGCCTTCGGCCACGGCTGCTCCCAGACGCGGGCGCCCTCGATCCGCTCGTAGACCTCCGAGCCCATGTGCGGGGCGAACGGGAACAGCAGCGAGGCGGCGGTTGACGTCGCGAAGCGGAGCGCGGCATCGCCCTCGGGAGAGCCGTAGAGCCCGTCCTTGAGCTCGTAGGCCTTGTTGACGAGCTCCATCACCGCCGAGATCGCGGTGTTGAACTGGAAGTCGCGGTTGAAGTCGGCGGTGACCTTGTCGATCGCCCAGTGGGCCTTCTGCAGAAGCTCACGGCTGATTCGGTCGACCCCGCCGGAACCCTCCGCCGCCGCGCCCGGACGCGAAGCGGAGGAGGCGGCGGTTGATGGCGAAGCCGTCTTGGAGACCACCTCTTCGCAGAGCCGCCACAGCCTGCTCAGGAACCGTGAGACACCGGCAACTCCCTCGTCGCTCCAGTCGCCGCCGCGCTCGGGCGGGCCCATGAAGCAGATGTACGCTCGGGCGGCGTCGGCGCCGAACTTCGCCACGTACTCGGCCGGGCTCACCGTGTTGCCCTTCGACTTCGACATCTTCGCCCCGTCGCGGGTGATCATCCCCTGGGTGAAGAGGCGCGCGAACGGCTCCTGGACCTCGAGCGCGCCGATGTCGGCCAGCGCCTTGGTGAAGAAGCGCGCGTACAGCAGGTGGAGGATCGCGTGCTCGACGCCGCCGATGTACTGGTCGACCGGCATCCAGTAGTCGGCCTTCTCGGGAGCGAACGCGGCCTCGGCGCTGCGCGGGTCGAGGTAGCGCAGGAAGTACCAGGACGAATCGACGAAGGTGTCCATCGTGTCGGTCTCGCGCGTCGCCGGCCCGCCGCACTTGGGGCAGGTCGCGTTGACCCAGTCCTCGGCCGCCGCCAGCGGGCTCTTGCCCTTCGGCGCGTAGTCCTCGATCTCCGGCAACTCGACCGGCAGCTCCTCCTCCGGCACCGGGACCATGCCGTCCTTCTCGCAATAGACGATCGGGATCGGCGCGCCCCAGTAGCGCTGGCGCGAGACCAGCCAGTCGCGGAGGCGGTAGTGGACGGTCTTTTCGCCGCGGCCCTCGGAGGCCAGCCACTCGGCGATCTCCTCATAGGCCTCGCGGTTGTTCTGGCCGTCGAAGCGCCCGGAGTTGACCATCGGCCCGTCGCCGGGATAGGGCAGACCGTCTTCCCGGGCCACCTCCGGGTCCTCGCCCTCGATCACGCGCTCGACCGGCAGGTCGAAGGCCTTGGCGAACTCGTAGTCGCGGAGGTCGTGCCCCGGAACCGCCATGATCGCGCCCGTCCCGTACTCCATCAGCACGTAGTCGGCGACGAACATCGGGATGCTCTCCCCGTTTACGGGATTGACTACCGAGCGCCCCAGCGGCACGCCGGTCTTGGGCCGGTCGGCGTCGCCGCGGTCGGCCGAGGACTCGCGGACCGCCTCGTTGACGTAGTCGTGGACCGCCTGCTCGTTCTCGGTTCCGGCGACGAGCTGGTCGATCAGCGGGTGCTCGGGGGCGAGCACGAAGAAGGTCGCGCCGAACAGCGTGTCCGGCCGCGTCGTGAACACCGGGAAGTCGAGGCCGATCTCCTCGCAGCGGAAGACCACCTCGGCGCCCTCGGAGCGGCCGATCCAGTTGCGCTGCATCGTGATCACGTTCTCGGGCCAGTCCTCGAGCAGCCCGAAGTCGGCGAGCAGGCGGTCGGCGTAGTCGGTGATCTTGAAGAACCACTGCTCGAGCTGGCGCTGCTCGACCAGGTGGCCGCAGCGCTCGCAATGCCCGTCGACCACCTGCTCGTTGGCGAGCACGGTCTGGTCGTTGGGGCACCACTTGACCGCGGCCTCGGTGCGGTAGGCGAGGCCGCGCTCGAAAAGCTTGAGGAAGATCCACTGCGTCCAGCGGTAGTAGGAGGGCTCGTGGGTGCCGATCTCGCGCGACCAGTCGATCGAGATCCCCCACTCCATGAACTGCTTGCGAAACGAGTCGATCGACTTCTCGGTCGCGACCCGCGGGGGCTCGCCGGTCTTGATCGCGTTGTTCTCGGCGGGCAGCCCGAAGGCGTCGTAGCCCATCGGGTGCATGACCTGGAAGCCGTGGCGGCGCTGGAAATGGGCGATCGCGTCGCCGACCGCGTAGCACTTGAGGTGGCCGACGTGGGGCTCACCCGACGGGTAGGGCAGCATCTCGAGCACGTAGCTCTTCGGCTTCGATTCATCGTGACCGGGCTCGCCGGGACCGGCGACCTTCCAGGTCTCCTCGTCGGCCCAGACGGCCTGCCACCTACGCTCGATCGCGTGTGGGTCGTAGCTGCTCACCAGGCGGAGTCTAGGTCGGCCGGTAGGCTCCCTGGAGTGTCACGCCTGATCGGACTCGATCGCACGGGCCACACCGAGCCCGCGAGCTGGACGGCGGAGGATCGGGATGCGCAGGAGACCGCGGTCGATGCGTCGCAGTGAGCTCGACGCCGGCATACTCGCCAGCGTCAGCCACCCGGACGGCTCGGCCGAGGTCGTGCACGAGCTGCCGCCCGACGCAGAGCCGGTGGTCATGCGGCACTCCATAGCCGGCGGTTAGCGGACTGGCAGAAGCCGAGGCCCTCCCGTGGCGCGTGCGCAGACGGCTCGAGCCGTGTGCACGCCCGGCGCTCGACGCCGCGCTGGCGGCTCTAGACTAATTCAGGGATGCCGGGGAAACGTCTTATCCTTGCCTTGCTGGGCGCCGGGCTGCTGGTGTCGGCGATCGCGCCTGCCGCGGGTGCGGTCACGGCCGCGACCGCGATCTCGAATCTGAATGCGCAGCGGCGCGCCAACGGCCTGCCCTCGGGGGTCGTCAACAACCAGGCGCTGTCAGGCGGATGTGCGGCGCACAACAACTACATGCACTCCAACGGCGACACCCTCGACCACGACGAGGCGCCGGGCCGACCCGCGTACACGATGGCGGGCGACGACGCCGGCAACCACGCCGTGCTCGCCTTCGGCGCGCGGCCGTGGACGACGGTCAACGACAATCCGTGGGAGACGGCGCCGATCCACCTTGCCCAGCTGCTCGATCCATCGCTGGGGGTCAGCGGCTACAACGAGTCGTTCGGGTTCAGCTGCGCGGTGGCGCTCGCCGAGCCGCGTCGCGCCGAGCCCGCGGCGCCGCGGCTCTACACCTACCCGGGACCGAAGTCGCACATCTACACGGCCGAGGTGGCGGCGGAGGGGCCGTTCACGCCGGGCGAGCTGGTCGGGATCAAGCAGGGGACGACGACCGGACCGTACATCTTCGTCTTCGCCGACGGCGTGCTGCCGCTGGGGCCCGTGAAGCCGCACATCGTCGCGGCGAGCGTCAAGCAGCGAACGCGGAACGCCTCGGCGTCGAAGAAGAAGTCGAGCAAGATCAAGCTGAAGATCGTCGATTCGACCAACCCGTCGCTCGGGCCCTTCGTTCCGCCCGGCGGAGTCGTGATCCCGATCAAGCCGCTGAAGCGGGGCAAGTACAAGGCATCGGTCACGGTCCAGGTCGGATCGCGGACGCTGAGCAAGCGCTGGAAGTTCAGCGCTTCCTAACATGATGCCCGCGCGGTGAAGATCGACGCGGGGGGATATGCGGGGACGATCGACGACGCCGGTGCGGCGGCGGTGCAGGCCGAGGCCGACGGCTACGACGGGTGGTTCGCGGTCGAGACCCAGATCGATCCGTTCCTGGGCTGCGCGATCGCCGCGGAGCGGACCGAGAAGCTCGAGATCGGGACCGGGATCGCGGTGGCGTTCGCGCGCAACCCGATGACGGTCGCGCTGCAGGCCAACGACGTGCAGGCGCTCTCGGGCGGGCGATTCATACTCGGGCTCGGGTCGCAGATCAAGCCGCACATCACGCGGCGCTACTCGATGCCCTGGTCGAAGCCGGCGGCGCGGATGCGCGAGTTCGTGCTCGCGATCCGGGCGATCTGGGACACCTGGGCGACCGGTGCGCCGCTCGAGTTCGAGGGAGAGTTCTATACGCACACCTTGATGGCGCCGTTCTTCAATCCGGGGCCGAACCCGCACGGCAACCCCAAGGTCATGGTCGCGGCGGTCGGCCCGCTGATGACGCAGACCGCGGGCGAGGTCGCCGACGGGATCCTGATCCACGGGTTCTCGACCGAGAAGTACCTGCGGGAGGCGACGCTGCCGGCGCTCGAGAAGGGGTTCGAGAAGGCCGGGCGCACGCGCGAGGGGTTCGAGATCACCGCGCCGGCCTTCGTGGTCGCCGCCGACACCGAGGAGGAGATGACTGCCGGGGTGGCGACGATCAAGCAGCAGATCGGCTTCTACGGCTCGACCCCGGCCTACAAGCCGGTGCTCGAGATGCACGGCTGGGGCGATCTCGGCGAGGAGCTGAAGGCGATGACCAAACGCGGCGAGTGGGACGAGCTTGGATCGATGATCGACGACGAGGTGCTCCACACGTTCGCGGTGGTCGGCACGCCCGAGGACGCGATCGCCGAGGTGAAGAAGCGCTACGGCGACATCTGCACGCGGATCACGCTGGTCATCCCGCCCGAGCGCGACGAGGCCCGCTGGGCGAAGTTGTTCGACGAGCTGCGCAGCTAAGCCTCGGGCAGCGTCGGCTGGGGCGGGCCGAGCTTGGCCACCGGGCGGCCCCAGCGGGTCACAAGGATCTCGTTGCCGGCTTCGGCATGCCGGACGTAGTGGGCGAGGCGGGAATCGAAGACGTCCATGCCGACCGCTTTCTCAAGCGGCACGAGATTCGGTCGGAAGTGGAGCTAGAGGGACTCGAACCCTCAACCTTCTGGCTGCCGGCCAGACGCTCTCCCAGTTGAGCTATAGCCCCGAGTCGATATTGGGACGCGAAGTTTACCCCGGCGCGCTGGTTGTTATTCGGAGGCGAGAGGCGTAGATACAGCTGGCCCTGCCCTGCGACCATGTCCATCGGGAGGAGGTAGCAGGCATCGAGATCTTCGCTGTAGACGCCCACCGCGTCGATCTCCTCGGCCGTGTAGGTGCTTCGAACGTACCCGCGTCCCGGCGAGTGCCAGGAGCCGCCGATATGGACGACGAGCACGTCTCCCTCGCGCCTCGCCCACTTGCACTGAACGCGGAGAAGGTTGGGCCGCAGATCAAAGATCAGGTCGTAGCGCTCGTCTGCGAATGGCCGTGCAACGCCAATGCCGAGCCGCGCAGCCTCGGCGGCGATTGCCGTCTCTGCGATCAAGCCTTTCTGATTGCTGTTCATGGAAGCGAAGCTTCCATGAACAGGCGTCACAGGTGGCGCGGTGAATGTGACGAGTGTGTGTCCACTAGGCCGCGGCGGCCGAGTCTGCCTGCACGTCGAGGACAATCCGCTTCTTGCCGGTCGTCCTCACCTTGAAGGCGAGCGGGGCGTGGCGCTCGAGGTCGCCGACCAGGCGGTCGGCATCTTCGAGCCGGAGAGAGATCGCGGCGCGTCCTCCGGAGAATCGCTCGACCTTGACCTCGTCGGCGCCCTTCACCCTTTTCACCGCGTCTTCGAACCCGGAGAGCTGGGCGAAATCGGCGAGCGGGCCGACGTCGATCTCGATCTTGCCCTCGGCGACCGGCTTCGGTGCGGGTTCGGGCCTTGCCGGCTTCGGCACTGCCTTCGGGCCCGCCTCCTGCTTCGGCGGCAGCAGCCCCGCCGCCTCGAGCAGGTCCCCGACCCCGGCGGTCTCGGCGATCCGTTCCGCCATCCGCACGCTGCGGGCGATCAGCCCGGTGGGCCGGGCGGCCGGCTCGCGGGCGAAGGTCGCCTCGCCCGCGCCCTTGCGCACCTTCTCGCTCTGCTCGAGCTGCGCCAGCGCCGAGCGCAGGCGGCGCTCGCGGTCGAGCACGCGCTCGGCGAGGTGCCCGGCCTCCTTCTCGAGGCGCTGGAGCCGCGCATCGCGTTTGGCCATCTCCGACTCGACCTCCTCGCGGTCATAGCCGAACACGCTGCGCGCGAACTTCCGATTCCCATCCTTGGCCACACTGGGGAAATTACGAAGCGGCGCGGACGACGAACGTCAACCGCCGGCCGCAAGCGGCCGGCGGGGGCCGTCTTCGAGATCAAGAGGCGGCGCCTCGCCCCAGAGCTGCTCGAGCCGGTAGCGCTCGCGGCTGTCGGGCGTCATCAGGTGCAGGACGCAGTCGAGGTAGTCGAGGAGGACCCACTCGGCCTCCTGCTCGCCCTCGGTGCGGCTCGGCATCCGCCCCTCCGCCTTCAAGACCTTGCGAACCTCGTCGACGATCGCCTTCGCCTGGCGCTCGTTGCGCGCCGTCGCGACCAGCAGGAAGTCCGTGTAGCCGACCAGCCCGCGCACGTCGAGCGCGACGATCTGCTCGGCGCCCTTGGCGTCGGCGATCGTGGCGATCTGCCGCGCCAGCGCCTCGCTCGAAAGCTCGGCGCTCACCGGTAGAGCCCCTCGCGCTCGATCAGCCGCGCCACCGCCTCGGGCACGAGCCCTTCGAGCGACTCACCGGCCGCAGCACGTTCCCGCACCATGCTGGAGGAGATTTCGCATTCGGGCATAGCGATGATCTCAGCACGACCGGCGGCTCCGAGCTCGTGTAAAGCGGTTTCGACCGCGCGGGTGTCCACACCCGGTCTCGCGGCGATTCCGAGCCGCGCCAACTCGACCACCCGCTCCGGCTTCTCCCACGAGGGCAGCGCCGCCGCCATGTCCGCGCCCATCAGGAAGGTCAGCTCGCGGTCTGGGTCCTCGCCGGCGAGCTCCTCGAGCGTCAGGTACGTGTAGGAGAGCCCCTCGCGCCTGACCTCGATGTCGGACGCCTCGATCCGCTCCTCGCCCTCCGCGGCGAACCCGGTCATCCGCAGCCGCGCCTCGGCCCCGGGGTTGTCCTCGATCACCTTGTGCGGTGCCTTTCCGGTCGGCACGAGCAGCACCCGGTCGAGGCCGAGCTGATCGATCGCCGTCCGCGCGAGCAACAGGTGACCGTCGTGAGGGGGGTTGAATGCCCCTCCAAGAACTCCGAGCGAAGAAGTGACGCGGTTACTCCCTGACCTGCCCGTCGCCGCGCACGACGTACTTGGTCGTCGTCAGCTCGCGCACACCGATCGTCCCGCGCGCGTGCAGCTTCTGGGTCGAGGTCCCGATCTCGGCGCCCATTCCGAACTCGTAGCCGTCGTGAAAGCGGGTCGAGGCGTTGACGAAGGTCGCCGCCGCGTCGACGCCGGCGGTGAACTCGTTCGCCGCCTCCTCGGAGGACGTGACGATCGCCTCCGAGTGGCCGCTGCCGTGTCTGTTGATGTGCGCGATCGCCTTCTCCAGCGAATCGACGACGCCGACTGACATCTTCAGCCCGTGGTACTCGGTGTCCCAGTCCTCCTCGGTCGCCGGCCCGACCTCGGTTTCGCCGGCGTCGGCGCGGGCGGGCTCGTCGCCGACCAGCTCGACCCCGGCGCCGTGCAGCTCGGCGAGCAGCGGCGGCAGCAGATCCTTGGCGACCGCCTCGTGGACGAGCAGCGTCTCGGATGCGTTGCAGACGCCGGGCCGCTGGACCTTCGAGTTGTAGGCGATCTTCCGCGCCATCTCGAGGTCGGCGTCGGAATGGACGTAGACGTGGCAGTTGCCGGCGGCGGCGTAGATCACGGGAACGGTCGCCACCCCCTTGAGCGCCTGCTTCAGCCCCTCTCCCCCGCGGGGAATGATCAAGTCGACGTAGTCGTCCTGGGTCGCCAGCTCGGCGAGCTCGGCGCGATCGCCGCCGGCGATCAGCCCGACCGCGCCCTCGGGCAGCCCGGCGTCGCCGATCGCATCGGCGACGATCCCGGCGAGCACCGCGTTCGAGCGCTCGGCGCTCGAGGAGCCGCGCAGGACCGCGGCGTTGCCGCTCTTCAGGCACAGCGCCGCGGCATCGACGGTGACGTTGGGCCGCGCCTCGTAGACGATCGCGATCACGCCGATCGGCACCCGCTCGGTGCGGAAGCGGAGGCCGTTGTCCAAGGTCTTCTCCTCGATCACCTCGCCCACCGGGTCGGGCAGGGCGACGATCTGGCGCACCCCCTCGGCGATCCCGGCGATCCGCTCGTCGTCGAGCAGCAGGCGGTCGATCAGCGCCTCGTCGAGCCCCGCCTCGCGCCCGGCTTCGAGGTCGGCGGCGTTCGCCTCGAGGATCTCCGCCTGGCGCGCCTCGATCCGGTCGGCGATCTCGCTCAGCGCGGCGTTCTTGGCCTCGGTCGTGGCGACGGCGAGGCGCAGCGCGGCTTCCTTGGCAGCGCGGCAGACCTCGGCGACCGGTGTCGCGGTAGTTGCCATAAGGAAAGGTTAGGCGGTGGACATACTCAACCGCGGGGGCTGAGGATCACCAGCGGAATCTCGCGCTCGGTGCGCCGCTGGTAACCCTCGTACGACGGCCAGATATCCACCACGCGGGGCCAGAGCTTCTTCTTCTCACGTCCTGAGGCCTTGCGGGCGACGACGTCGCGCTTCTCGGAGCCGATCTGAACTCGCGTCGCCGGGTTCGCCATCAGGTTGTGGAACCAGGCCGGGTGCTTGTGCGAGCCGCCCTTGGAGGCGACGATCACGGCGTCCTCGCCGTCGTCGATGTAGAGCAGCGGGATCGTGCGGTGCTTGCCGCTCTTGGCGCCGACGTGCTCGAGCAGCAGCATGCTCCCGTGCTCGCCCCAGGGCACCCGCGAGCCGATCCGCCCGCCCGTGAGCCTGTAGGTCCCGACGTGCACATCGGTGAGGCGGTTGAACACCGCCCACTGCAGATCGCTTGCCATCCACGGAGAACCCTAGGCGATCGAGGCCAATCCGCGCCGTCGTCGTGGGTGCGGGGATTGGGCTCGCTCGCCTCAAGTGAGGACGAAGTAATCGCGGTGCACGGCTTCCTCGGAGCCCGCCGGCATCAGCTCGCGCACCTGCTCGGTGCGCATGCCCTTGATCCGCCGCAGCTCCTCGGCCGAGTAGTTGACGATCCCCTTGCCGATCGACGACCCGTTGCAGGTGACCTCGACGGCGTCACCGGCCTCGAAGCTGCCCTCGATGTCGGTGATCCCGACCGGGAGCAGGCTCGAGCCCCTCTCGCGCAGGACCTCTGCGGCCCCGTCGTCGATCCGCACCGAGCCCTTGGCCGGCTTGGCGTAGCGCAGCCAGAGCTTGAAGCTCGACGCCGCCTCGGTGTGGGGAGCGAAGCGCGTGCCCACGGCTTCGCCCGCCGCCGCCGTGCTCAGCGTTCCGTCGACCGTCCCGTTGCAGATCACCGCCGGGATCCCGGCGGCGCCGGCCATCTCGGCGGCGGCGACCTTGCTGCGCATCCCCCCCGAGCCGAACGGCGAGGTGCGGTCGCCGATCTCGTAGCCGCCGAGCTCGGAGGGCGCGCCGACCTCGGCGATCAGCTCCGCGTCATCGGAGCGCCGCGGGTCGGCCGTGTGCAGCCCGTCGATGTCGGTGAGCAGCACCAGCAGCCGCGCCTCGAGCATGATCGCCACCTGCGCGGCGAGGAAGTCGTTGTCGCCGAACGTGATCTCGTCGGTCGTGGTCGTGTCGTTCTCGTTGATCACCGGCACCGTCCGCCAGTCGAGCAGCCGGCGCAGGGTCGAGCGCGCGTTGAGGTAGTGCATCCGCGTCGCCAGGTCGAACCCCGTGAGCAGCACCTGCGCCGCGTGGACCTCGCCGGCGAGCAGCCGCTGCTCATAAGAGCGAAACAGGTCGCCCTGGCCGACCGCCGAGGCAGCCTGCATCTCGTCGATCGCCCGCGGCCTGACGGGCAGCTCCATCAGCCGCATCCCGCGAGCGATCGCGCCCGAGGTGACGAGTACGACGTTCTCGCCGCCGTGGTGGAGCTCGGCGACCTGAGCGCAGACGCGGTCGAGGACGTCCTCGCGCAGCGCGCCGGCGTCGCCGGCGACGATCGAAGAGCCGAGCTTCGCGACCACGGTCATTTGCGTAGGAGTCTAGGCTGGGGTCAGGCTTCAGCCCGGCCCCGGCGCAGATACAGAGGCCGTCGCGCTTTCCCGTCAGCCGGTGTGCAGCTCGAGCTCGAGCTCGCCGATCACCACGTCGTCGCCCGAGGCGAATCCGCGCCGGCGCAGCTCGGCGAGCACGCCGATCTCTTTGAGCCGCTGCTCGAGGTAGGCGAGCGCCTCGGGGTTCGAGGTGTCGTGGCGGGCGAAGAGCAGCTCGATGCCGCGCCCGTTGACGCGGAAGCGGTGCTCTGAGAGCTGCTCGACGTCGAATCCCTCCTCATCGCCGGGGCGGTAGACGAGGTGCTCGGCCTCGAACTCCGAGGGTTCGGCGCTGGGCGCCTGCGCCGCGGGGAGGTCGCGGACGATCACGGCGCGCAGCTCGTTGAGCCCGGCGCCGGTCGCCGAGGAGATGCTGCGCACCGCGGCAACCCCGTCGCCGAGCCGCTCGCGCCAGGCGCGCTCGAGGGTCGCGACATCCTCCTTGGGCAGCAGGTCGCTCTTGGAGAGGACGACGATCTCCGGCAGCGCCTCGAGCCCGGCGCCGTACTCGGACAGCTCCGCGCGAACCTGCTCGTAGTTGCCCTCCGGCGTGCCCTCCGGGGGCTCGACCTCGACCAGGTGCACGAGCAGGCGGCAGCGCTCGACGTGCGCGAGGAACTCGTGGCCGAGGCCGGCGCCCTCGGCGGCGCCCTCGATCAGGCCGGGGATGTCGGCGAGCACGACCTGGCGGTCGTCGAGCTCGATCGTGCCGAGCGCCGGCTCGAGCGTTGTGAACGGGTAGTCGCCGACCTTGGGCTCGGCGCGGGTCAGCCGCGCCAGCAGCGAGGACTTGCCGGCGTTCGGCTGGCCGATCAGCCCGGCGTCGGCGAGCAGCTTCAGGTGCAGCTCGATCTCCCCCGACTCCCCCTCGAGCCCCTTCTCGGCGAAGCGCGGTGCTTGCCGGGTGGCCCCGGCGAAGCGCTTGTTGCCGTGGCCGCCGGTGCCGCCTGAGGCGGCCACGACCCGGTCGCCGTCGGCGAGCAGCTCGCGGGTCGAGCCGTCGAGCAGCGTCACGACCGTGCCCGCCGGCACGGGAATCTCGAGGTCGGCGCCGCTCGCGCCGTGGCGGCGCGCGCCCTGGCCGTGCGAACCGCGCTCGGCGCGGAAGTGGCGGCTGCGCCCGAGCGAGGAGAGGTCGCGCCGCTGCGGGTCGCAGACGAGGATCACGTCGCCGCCACGGCCGCCGTCGCCGCCGTCGGGCCCGCCCCGCGGCACGTGGGCCTCGCGGCGGAAGCTGACCACGCCGTTGCCGCCTGCGCCGCCCTCGACATGGATCGTGGCTCGGTCAAAAAGCATGTCGCGACGTTAGCTGGCAGAAGCTGCGGTGGCGGGACAGGGTGGCGCCACAGCAAATTAGGGCAGTGATTCCTCACGTACTCAGGAATAAAGGAGAGGGTGTGAGATGAAGAGGAAACGAGCCCGCCTGGCGGGCATCGGAATTCTCGCGCTCGTGATGAGCGTGACTGTGGGCCTCGTGTCGGGCAGCGTCGCCGACGCGAAGAAGAAGAAGAAGAAGGGTGGGAACACCTTCACCATCACCAAGACGACTCCGACCGCGATCCCGCTCACCCCGGTGGGTGGGGACGCGCCTGTGATCAAGGTCCCGATCGGATCGATCACCAGCAAGAAGTTCAACGGGAAGCAGATCTCATTCAAGGGCATCTCGGTGACCACGACGTTCACCGGTGCCCCCGGGTTCGCCAGCGCCGTCGGCGCCCTGCTGATCGGCCCGACGGGTCGCACCGCCGGTCTCGGCTCTCCGTTCCCGAACCATTTCACCCCGGCGCCGAGCGAGACCAGCAGCGGTCCGACGACGGAGACGCCGAACTCACCGGCGAGCCCCTGCGTCGGGATCACGGGGCCGCCGGCCCACCCGCCGTGCCCCAACCCCGATTCGACGCTCACCTCGCCCTATGCGGGCACGATCGGGAACGTCGCCCTGCTCGCCTTGTCAGGCGTGTCTCCGAAGGGCACCTGGTTCATCCGGCTCAGCAACGGCAGCACCACTACGTTTGCCACGCTGAACTCGATCACGGTGACGGGCAACCTGATCAAGTCTTTCCCCACCAAGTAGCTCGGGGCTGAGACCGTTTTACGGAAAGGGCCGCCTCCGGGCGGCCCTTTCTGGTTAGCCGGCCCGAGGCGATGGCCCCACAGCACCGCCCAGGACGAGCCGCAGCGTGTGCTCAACATGAGTGGGCTCGTACCGGATCTGCGCGTGAGTGAAGCGGAGGGGCGTGAACCCGGCGGCGGTCAGCGCCTGGTCGCGCTTCCGATCTCGCGCCTGGGACGCGGGCGTGCGGTGAAAGCGAAGGCCGTCAGTCTCGACGACCACGCGCTGGTCGGCCCAGACGAAGTCGACCTTGAAGCCGGCGATGTGGGCCCCGGTCTCGGGATCGGGGAGGCGGGCGGCGCGGATCAGGCGCAGGAAGCGGCGCTCGAGCTCCGAGTCGGTGAGGCGGAAGGCGTGGCGGTCCACCAGTGACCGCAGGCGCTTGACGCCTGGCCGACCCGAAAACCCCGCGACGAGGGAGGGGAGATCGGCGGCGTTGACGAGACCCAGCTTGTCGGCTTCGTTGATTGCCGCCTCGAGACGGGCAGGGCTGAGGCCGGTCGCGAGGTCTATGAGGGTCATCGGCGGGGTCGTGGTCGGGATGCCCTCGCGGGTCGTGAGGTCGTCGTCGCTCAAACTGCGGCGATGAACGAGGACACCTGATGGGGACGGGGCTTGATCTGGGGGGACGGTGACCGACGTCTTCGTGACTCGCCTCGACCGGTGGGTCATGCCCCAAAGCTCGGCCGCACTTTGGTGGCTCAGCACGGCGGCCGGCCCGCAGGCGAGCACCGCGGCCATCCACCCGCCATGTCGAGTCAGGCCTGGCCGCCCCACGGCGTAAACCCCTCGATGAAGGCGGTGTAGACGGCCGCTGCTCAGTCGCCGCTCGATCTGCTTCGGCGTCAGCCCCAACCCGAGCAGCTGGGCACGGCTGACCACTCCGTGCTGCCTCTCAGCCAGCCGCCAAGGCGTTTCATCGGTCGATTGAAGATCTGCACCCCGCATACGGGGTACAAGTCTTCATTCGAGTGAAATTCGCCCCCCTTCATTGCGGGGTTTTGGGGGTTCGGGCGCTACTCGCCCGCGACGACCGAGATGACCTTGCCCTTGCGGCCGGGCTTGAACTCGACCGTGCCGGCGCGGGTGGCGAAGATCGTGTGGTCGCGACCGAGGCCGACGCCGTCGCCCGGGTAGAAGCGGGTGCCGCGCTGGCGGACGATGATCTCGCCGCCGCCGACCTTCTGGCCGGCGAAGACCTTGACGCCGAGCATCTTCGGGTTTGAATCGCGGCCGTTGCGGCTCGATCCGAGTCCCTTCTTATGAGCCATCTGCGGCCTCCTTCTTTGCCGATGCCTTCTTGGATGCGGGCTTTGAGGCGGGCTTCTTCGAAGCGCCGCCGCCCGAAAGGCTGATGCCGGTGATCTCGAGGCGGGTCAGCTCCGAGCGGTGCCCGGACTGGCGCTTGTAGCCCTTCTTGGCCTTGTACTTGAAGACGCGGATCTTGGGGCCGCGGACGTGCTCGGCGACTACCGCCTCGACCTTCGCCTTCTCCGCGTCCGACCCAATCAACATCTGTTCATCGCTCACAGCCAGCGGGCGCAGCGAGACCTTCGCGCCCTCCTTTTCGGGCAGGCGATCGACGAGCAGGGCGTCGCCCTTCTCGACTCGGTACTGCTTGCCACCTGTCTCTACGACTGCGTACATGTGCTTTCTCTTGGGTTACTCGTTTGAGGCGGGCGTCTTCGAGCGGCCTCGACCGCCTCTGCGACCACGGCGCCTGCGCCCACCGGAGTCGGAGGATTCTAGCTGCTCTTCATCCCCTTCCCCAGCTGCAGTTTCGGCGGCCGAACCGCCGCTGCCGTTGTCGATCAGCGAGGCGACCGCGGTCGAGCGGTCGACGCTCTCGATCCGCACCATCCGCTGCTCGCCGACGTGCGGGCCGGCGCCGGTGACGCTGACGATGTAGGAGTCGACGCGGGCGACGGCGTCGTCGGCGTTGTACATGTGCGGCTCCTCGATCTTCATCAGCACCTCTTCGCCGACCTGGAACGGCAGCGCGCGCTGCTCGATCTCCTCGCGGGTGCCGGTCTCGACGACCTTGAAGGTGTCGAGCGACAGCGCCGAACCGCCCTCGAAGTGGAAGCGCTTGCCGGTCTCCTCCTCGAGCTCGGGCAGGCCGTGCTCGGGGTCGAGCAGCTCGGCCGCGACCTTGGGGTTGACGCGCACGAGGTAGGCCTCGGGCGCCGGGTCCTCGGCGATCACGTCGCGCAGCTTGCGCACGATGCCGATCGCCACCGTCTCCTCGGACTCGATCACGCCCTCGCCGTCGCAGGTCGGACAGCGCTTGGTGAGGATCTCGCGCACGCCGTCGGTGACGTTCTGGCGGGTCATCTCGACCAGGCCCAGCGGCGAGACCTCGACCACATAGCTCTTGGTGCGGTCCTCGTCGAGCGCCTTGCGCAGCGTCTTCAGCACCTGGTCGCGGTTCTTGGCCCGCGCCATGTCGATGAAGTCGATGACGATGATGCCGCCGATGTCGCGCATCCGAAGCTGGCGCACGACCTCCTCGGCGGCCTCGACGTTGACCCGGGTGATCGTGTCCTCGAGCCGGCCCTTGCCGCGGCCGGTGAAGCTGCCGGTGTTGATGTCAACCACTGTGAGAGCCTCGGCATAGTCGATGATCAGGTAGCCGCCCGAGGGCAGGTCGACCCGGCGCTCGAGTGTCGAGCGGAATGCCTTCTCGAGGTCCCAGCGCTCGAACAGCGGCTCGGGGTCCTTGTAGAGCTCGACGCTGCCTACCAGCTCGGGCGCCGTGCGCTCGAGGAAGCCGGTCACGCGCTCGAACTGCTTCTCGTCGTCGAGGATCGCGCTCTCGAATTCGGCTGCGAGAACGTCGCGGAGCACCCGGATCGAGAGGTCGGCCTCCTGGAAGACCATCGTTCCGTCGGGCGCCTTCTCGGCGCGTCGCTTGACCACGTCGGCGAGCTTGTGCAGGTAACCGACCTCGCGCTCGAAGTCGGCCTTCTTCGCGCCCTGGGCCGCGGTGCGGACGATGACGCCGCCATCGCCGAAGTCGAAGCCTTCGAGCAGCTTGCGCAGCCTCTGGCGCTCGGAGTCGGAGAGGCGCTTGGAGACGCCGATGCCGTCGCCCGAGGGCATGTAGACGAGGTAGCGGCCCGCGACCGAGAGCTGCATCGAAAGCCGCGCGCCCTTGGTCTTCAGCGGGTCCTTGACGGCCTGGACGATGATCTCCTGGCCCGGCTTGATCAGCTCGTCGATGCGGCGCCCGCGGCCGCGGCCGCGCTTGGGCGCCGCCTCGCCCGAGGGGAGCACGATCTCGTCGACGTGCAGGAAGCCGTTTCGCTCGAGGCCGATGTCGACGAAGGCGGCCTCCATTCCGGGCAGGACGTTGTCGACCCGGCCCTTGTAGATGTTGCCGACGATCGAACGGCGCCCGCGGCGCTCGACATAGAGCTCCCCGGGCTTCCAGCCGTTACCGCCGTTCTGCTTGGCCTTGCCGCCCTTGGCGGCGGGCTTCTTCTCTTTGGCCAGCCGCGTGGGCTGGCCTTTTGCCTCGAGGACGGCGACCCGGGTCTCCCCGCGGTCGACGGTGACGAGGATGTTCTTCTTCATCTCAAATCCTTTCGCGAGCAGCGCGCGACGCCCGCCGTCACACGGCGTTCGTTCAGTGCTTGTAGTGCGCGTGAGCTGCTCAGATCAGTAGGGGCCTTGCCCTACTGGGAGGATTCAGCTGCGACTGCACGTGGATGCTCTGCAAAAGACCGATCGCCAGTAACGTCGCGATCACCGAGGAGCCGCCGTAAGAAAGCAGCGGCAGGGTGACGCCCGTTACGGGCATGATCCCGATGTTCACGCCGATGTTCACGAACACCTGGAACATCAGCATGGCGGCGATACCGCCGGCAATCAGGGTCCCGTACAAGTTCTTCGACATCTTCATGATGCGCAGCGCCCGCCAGACGAGCAAGGCGTAGAGGGACAGTACGAGAGCGGCCCCGAGAAACCCAAAGCGCTCGCCGATGACGGCGAAGATGAAATCTGTATGTCGCTCCGGTAGGAAGTCAAGATCGGTCTGGGTCGCTTCATCGCCACGGCCGGTTTTGCCACCGGCCCCTACGGCGATCAGCGCCTGATTGATCTGATAACTCGAATTGCTCGGGTCGTCGCTCGGATGTAGAAAGCTTGTGAGCCGCTCCTCCTGGTAGCCCCGGAGGAGCGGGACGCCGGCAGCCGGCGCCACCACTAGGGCCAACACAGCCAGGATAGCTGCCACGGCCCCCATAGCGGCAAAGTGCTGCCATTTCGTGCCTGAGATGAACAGCAGCGCGAGCGTGATCACGCCGAAGACGATCGCGGTGCCGAGGTCGGGCTGGAGGAAGATCAGCGCCGTCGGCGCGAGGCCGAGGATCAGGATGCGGATCGTCTTGCGCGCGTCGGAGCCCCTGCGTACGCGCTCGATCACGAACGCCGAGAGCGCCACGATCAGCAGCACCTTGCCGAACTCCGAGGGCTGGAAACCGAAGAACGGCAGCTCGATCCGCCGCCGCGACCCGCGCGCGGCGGCGCCGAACAGCAGCACAAGCGAGATCGAGGCGACCATCAGCGAGTAGATCCCCACCCGCAGCTCGCGAAAGCGCGAGTAGTCGACGCGGGCGACGGCGAACAGCAGCATCAGGCCGACGATCGCGTAGGCGCCCTGGCGGATGACGAAGTAGAGCGGGTCGCCCGGGATGTCGTCGGCCGTCGCGACGCCGAGGGTGAGGAGGCTGAAGGCGACCAGGCCGAGCGCCGCGGCCATCAGGACGCCGTCCATGTAGGGCAGGTTGAGCCGTTCGGCGATATCGGCGCCCGGGCGGCGGCGAACCGGTGGGGTTGTCGTGCGCGCGCCGGCCACTATTCGGTGGTCGTCACCGACGGGTTGGTCGCGGGCGGGCCCGGCTTGACGTCGAGGTAGTCGGCGAGGATCTGCTGGGCGACGGGCGCCGCGGTGTCGACGCCGAAGCCGCCCTTCTCGATCGTCACCGCGACGACGATCCGCGGGTTGTCGTACGGGGCGACGGCGACGTACCAGGCCTGGTCGGGGTTCGGCGCGCGCTCGGCGGTCCCCGTCTTGCCCATGATGTCGACGGGAAAGTTGCCGAAGATCGGATACGACGTGCCGCCCGGGCTCATCGCCGCGGCGTGGAGCCCGTCGAGGATCGCCTCGCGATTGGCCTCGTCGATGTCGACGTGGCGCTTGACCTGGGGCCGCACCTCCTGGAGCACCTTGCCGGTGACGTCCTCGACCCGGTCGGCGACGTGCGGGACGACGACGTCGCCGCCGTTGGCGAGGGCGGCGTAGACCACGGCCATCTGCAGCGGATCGGCCTGGAGGTCGCCCTGCCCGACCGAGAGGTTGATGTTGTCGCCGAGCGTCCAGGGGCGGTCGGTCTGCTTCTCGGCGAACAGCTTGTCGCGCCAGGCCGGCGTCGGGATGAACCCCTGCGCCTCGTCGGGGAGGTCGATCCCGGTTTGGGCGCCGAGGCCGAGCTGCCGCGCCCAGTCCTGGATCAGGCCGCCGTTGCCTTCCGCCGGCGCCTTGAGCCCGAGCTTGAAGAAGAAGATGTCGGAGGAGACGCGCAGCGCGTTGGCCATGTCCAGGCTGCCGAACACGGCGTCCTTGGCGTTGTGGAGCTCGAGCACGTCGACCTTGAGCACGCCGCCGTCGAAGACCTGGGTCGCCGGGGTCAGCAGGCCGCCCTCGAGCGCGGCGACGGCGGTGATCGGCTTGAACACCGAGCCCGTCGGGTAGGCGCCCGAGATCGCGCGGTTGACCAGCGGCGCGTCGCTCTTCTTCGAGGTCAGCGACTTGTATTTGGCCTTTGAGAACGGCTTCGTGAACACGCTCGAGTCATAGGTCGGGGTCGAGCCCATCGCGATCACCGCACCGGTCTGGACGTCCATCGCCACGAACGCGCCCGGCAGCCCGAACGAGCCGAGGGCGGCCTCGCCCGTCTCCTGGACGCTCGGGTCGACCGTCAGCCGCACGTTGTCGCCGGGATCGGCCGGGGTCACCTGGGGGTTGCCGGTCGGCCGGCCGCGGGCGTCGATCGGGATCTTGGTGTCGCCGATGCCGCCGCGCAGGTAGCGGTCGTACTCGTACTCGACCCCCGACTGGCCGACGACGTCGCCCTGCTCGAGGCCCGAGAAGCGCGAGAGCCCGAGCTGCTCCTCGGAGACCTGGCCCGGCGTGCCGAACAGCTGCGCCGCGAGATCGCCGTCGGGATAGGTGCGAACGAAGACGCGGTCGACCTCGACGCCCGGGAAGGCGGCCTGATGCTCGCGCAGGTAGTAGATCTCGTCGGGCTCGAGGTCGCGCTTGATGATCACCTTGCCGCCGGTGACGCTCGGGTCCTGAGCCGCGAGGGTCTTGCGGATCTCGCGGAGGTCGAGTCCGGCGACCCGGGCCAGCGTCCGCAGCTCCTCGCGCCGCGTCGCCGGGTCGGAGGGCAGATCGTCGGGCAGGACCTCGAGCGCGAGGTTGAGCTTGTTGCCGACCATGATGTTGCCCTGGCTGTCGAGGATCTCGCCGCGGGGGCCCTGCTCGCGGACCTCGCGCAGCTGGTTGTCCTGGGCGCGGGCGAGGTAGCGGTCGCCCGAGAGCACCTGCAGGTACCAGAGGCGGAAGAAGATGACGCTGAACATGAAGATCGCGAGCCCGGCCAGGACGGCGATCCGCAGCGACATCGGCGAGCGGCGCTCGGCCTCGTTGTCCTCTTCGAGCAGGTACATCAGCGGCCCTCGGCCGGGGTCGGAGCGACCGGGCGCCGCGCCCGCGTCTGGTCCTCGATCAGCGCCGAGCGCAGGAGGCGGCGGACACCGGCGAACACGGGCAGCGCCAGGACCACGCCGAGCAGGGTTACGACGATGAAATCGCGGATCACCAGCGGGCTGACGTCGGCGCCGACCCGCAGCATCACCTGGATTCCGGCGAACAGCAGCGCCGCCATCAGCGTCAGCGCCCCGCCGAGGGCGACGATCGTGGTCCGGTTCGGCTGCCCGAGCGTCTCGCGGTAACGGCCGGCGAGATAGCCCACGGCGAGCAGGGTCAGCGCCGTGGCGCCGAGCGTCTGAAACGAGAGCATGTCGATCAGCAGCCCGATCGAGAAGCCCGAGACCGCGCCGGGCATGCTGCCGCCGAGCAGCGCGAGCGACATCACGACGAGCAGCGCGAAGTCGGGACTCGATCCCCAGAAGTCGAGCTGGGCGAAGAACGAGAGCTGCGCGATCGCCGTGAACAGCGAGATCGCGGCCAGCCGCAGGAGGATGGGCGGGGTGAGGATCACTTGTTTCCCGTCAACACCTGCACGAACTCCATGTCGCGGAGATCAGCGTAGGGGCGAATGTGCACCCGCTGGTAGGCGGCGCGCTCCTCGAGCGAGGCGTCGGAGACCTCGCCGATCGGGATCCCGGGCGGGAACAGCGAGTCGAGGCCCCCGGTGGTGAACCCGGCGGTGACGACGGTCTGGGTCTCGGCGATGCCGCTGCCGTTCTCGAGGTAGTCGAGCACGAGGTCGTTGGGGTCGCCGACCTCGGGCTCGACCACGCCCGTGGCGCCGACCGGCTCGACCCGGGCCGCGACCGAGCTGGTGTGGTCGGTGATCAGCGTCACCTCGGAGGTGCCGTGTGTGACCTGGCTGATCCGCCCGGCGAGGCCGTCGCCGGTGACGACGGGGTCGTCGAGGCGGACGCCGGAGCCTCGAGCCTGTGTTGATCTGCACGGTCGAGTACCAGACGGTCGGCGAACGCCCGATCACGCGCGCGGTCACCGGCTCGAGTCCATCGGGAACCAGGCCGCTCGAGGAGAGCTTGAGCAGCTTGCGCAGCTCCTCGGACTGCTGGTCCTGGGTCTGCGCGACCGCGAGCTGCTCACGCAGTTCGGAGACCTGGTCGCGAAGCTTGTTGTTGTCGCCGCGCGCCTGAAAGGTCTCGCTGAACCAGTTGATCAGGTCGCGCCCGGGCTTGAAGGCGCGGTCGGCCGCGCCCTGAACCGGGCCGAGGACCGTCGCCACCCCGTTCTGGACACGGTGCAGACCCCCGCCCGACCCCTCGCGGTAATAGAGGCTGAGCAGGACGAATGAAGCCGCGACGAGCAGCAGAAGAACCGCCCTCCGGCGTCGGACCTGCTTGCGATACACGCCTAGAAGGTAGAGATGGACTCTGTCGGCACGCTTAACTCGGCTTCAAGAGCTCCGGAGCGAGCCTCAAGAGCAGCGCCACGGGCAGCCCGATCACGTTCGACAGGTCGCCCTTGACCTCCTCCACGAGTGCCGAGCCGAGGCCCTGGATCGCGTAGCCGCCGGCGCGGCCTTGCCACTCGCCCGAGGCCATGTAGGCGTCGATCTCGGCTTCCGCCAGCTGACGGAAGCGCACACGCGAAGCCTCAACGCCAACCGCCTCCTCTTCGGAGGCGATCACGGCGACGCCACCGAGGACTTCGTGCCGGCGCCCCGATAGGGCAACGAGCATCTCGCGCGCCTCGGCCTCGTCGGCCGGCTGCCCCAGCGGCCGCCCGTCGAGGATGACTTCGGTGTCGCCGGCTATCACGGTCGTTCCCTTTTCGACGAGGCCCGCGACTGCCTGTGCCTTGACCAGGGCGTTCTCGCGCACGAGCTCGTGCGGCTCGCCCCCGATCAGCTCCTCGATCTCGGGGACGACCACGTCGAATTCGATCCCCAAGGCCTCCAGCAGGGCCTTGCGCTGCGGACTCTTAGACGCAAGAACGATATGGGCCATCTATGGAGCGCCCTTTCCCGACGGCCGCGGAGGCGAAGCGGAGCAGCCGGCGGGTGATGTCTACAGCTCGGGGAACCAGATGCCAATCTCTCGCTCGGCCGACTCCTCGGAGTCAGAGCCGTGGACGAGATTGAACGTGACCTCGGTGCCGAACTCGCCGCGGATCGAGCCGGCGTCGGCCTCGACCGGATCGGTGGCGCCGATCAGCTGGCGCGCGGCGGGGACGGCGTTCGGGCCCTCGAGCACGAGAGCGACCAGCGGGCCGCCGGTGATGAACTCGACCAGCTCGCCGAAGAAGGGCTTCTCGGAGTGCTCGGCGTAGTGCTCGTTGGCGATCGCCTCGTCGGCCGTCATCAGCTTCGCGGCCGTGAGCTTCAGCCCCTTGCGCTCGAAGCGGGCGATCACCTCACCGGTGAGGCCTCGCTCGAAGGCGTCGGGTTTGACCAGGATCAGGGTTCTTGCCATCAGGCGATCGAACCCCAATCCACGTGTGCCCGGTGGTTCACCCGGCCAAGCAGGTCAAGGACGCAGGGCGCAGCCTTTGACGGTGCCAAAGGCAAGCCCGAGGACGAAGAGATGCGCAGCGCCGGGTGGATCACCTGGTGCGCGGGGATTGGGGGTCGCTGGCCGAGCTTTGCTGTCCCTGGCCCGACCCGCGCTGCGCGGGCTGGCTCGGTGAAGTGCTCTGCTGCCGGCGCGTGGCGGCCCGCTCGGGCTGGCGCTGGCCACCGCCCTGAGCGGGACGGGCCGCGGTGCTCGGCGGCCGCTGGCCGCCGGAGGGTGGCTGCGCGGGCGGGGCGGCGCGCTGCTCCTGGGTGCGCCGCTGGCGGTCACGGCGGCTCGCGCGGCGACCCTCGGTCGGAGCGGCCTTCGGCTTCTGGACCTCGGTCTCGCAGTACGGGCAGACGCCCCACTTCGGGTCGAGCGGCTTGTGACATGAGCGGCAAGGCTGCTTCAACTTGCGCTCGCAGTTGGGGCAGCGCAGGAAGTTGAGCTCGACCGGATACTCACAGTGCGGGCACGACTGCTCGATCAGCTGCCTGAGGCGCAGCTCCGAGGCGCGGATCTCGAGATCGCGCTCGTGGACGTCGTCGAGGAATTCGGGCGGCCTGAGGATCGTGTAGACGATCGGGCCGACGAAGGGGAAGAAGGCCGCGGCGGTCGCGCAGCCGATCAGCACCGGGTCCTCGAGGCGCCGCTTGGCGTCGAGGTAGACCCAGTAGATCAGGGCGAAATAGACTAGGACCAGGAAAAGGACCAGCAGGTCCACGAAGATCTCGAGGCCGCTGCTCGATATTCCGAAGAGGGCTACGGTCATGAGGTCGGCAGGGTAGCGGTCTTGGCCTAGATGATCGAACGCCAATCCGCGTGTGCACGGTGGCGTGCCGGGCCAAGCAGATCAAGGACGCAGGGCGCAGCCCTTGCTGGTTGCAAGGGCAAGCCCGAGGACGCAGAGATGCGCAGCGCCAGGCGCGTCACCGGGTGCGCGGGGATTGGCGTTCGGTCATCTGATCAGAGGAACATGCGGCCGAACGCATAGCCGATCCCAAAGAAGACGAGGATCACGATCGCGACCACGATCGCGACCAGGCCCATCATCGTCAGGAGCTCGGATCTGGCCTCTCGGTCCATAGGGTCCGCAGAAGGTAATGCGATCCGGCTGCGAGCGCCACTCCGCCCCGCTCCGAGGCAAGCTCTCGTGCCCTTTGCCACGCGGCGAGCGGGTCGGAGATCGCCTCGGCCTCCCCCCCGCCTGCCGCCAGAGCTCGGCGAGTTCGCCGGCGGGCATTGCCTCTCCCACCGGCCGGCCGGAGCCACGCACGGCGTCGACCGGGAATTCGGTGCAGAGGGCGAGATCACACGCCGGACCCAGCGCTTCGCAGATCCCCGCTGCGTCCTTCTCGGCAAGAACGGCGACACAGGCAATGACGGGGGCGGCGCCGGCGACGCTGGGGAGCAGGTCGGCGAGCGCGCGGGCGCCGTCGGGGTTGTGGGCTGCATCGAAGATCAGCGTCGGATGGCCCGGGAGCACTTGAGCCCGACCCGGAATCGACGCCACGAGCTCGCGTGTCGCTTTTTCTTCCGCTGGGGTGGGTTTCGCGCCACGCGGCGGCCGGGGAAGGACCTGCCTCGCAGCCGCCTCGGCCAGGGCGAAGTTCTCCGACGGGAAGCCGCCCCGTGCGGGGGCGGCCCGAATCCGCGTCGCATGGCGCTCGGAGAGAAAGCGCTCGACCACCGGTTCGACTGCGGGCGAAAGGCGGCCGGTGATCAGCGTCGTGTGGTCGCGGAGCACGGCCAGCTTCTCGGCGGCGATCTCCTCGACGGTCTCGCCGAGCCACTCCGTGTGATCGAGCCCGACCGAGGTCAGCACGGTCGCCTTCGAGGGAATCACGTTCGTCGCATCGAGCCGGCCGCCGAGCCCGGCCTCGACCACCGCGAGCTTGACTCCCGCCGCGGCGAACGCAAAGAACGCCGCCGCGGTGTCGAGCTCGAACTGCGTCACCGGCCCCTCCTCCCCGGCCGCCCGGTTCGCGGTCTCCGCCGCCTCGGCGCAGCGCTCGACCGCCTCCGCGAACGCCTCCTGGGAGATCTGCTCGCCGCCGATCCAGATCCGCTCGCGCCAGGAGACGACGTGCGGCGAGACGTAGGCGCCCGTCCTCACGCCGTGGGCCTCGAGCAGCGCCGCGGTCATCAGCGCCACCGAGGTCTTGCCGTTGGTGCCCACGACGTGGATCGAGGCAAAACGGTGCTGGGGCATTCCGAGCAGCGTGCAGAGCCGCCGCATGCGATCGAGCCCCAGCTTCCAGCCGATCGGCTCGAGCGAGAGGAGATACGCCTCGGGGTCAGGCGGCCCCGGACGCGAAGCGGAGGAGCCGCCGTTTATGTGAGCTCCTCCAACTCCGCCCTGTAGGCCTCGAGCTTGGCCCGCTCCTCGTCGACGACGTCGGCGGGGGCCTTGGCGACGAAGCCCTCGTTTGAGAGCTTGCCCTCTGCCCGCTTGACCTCGCCGCGGAGCCTCTCGCGGCGCTCTTCGATCCGCTTCTCGACCGCCTCGCCGTCGACCCCCTCGGTGGCGAGCAGCTCGACTCCGGCGACGGTGGCCATCGGCTCGCCCCCGTCGGAGGTGAACTCGACCCGCGCGAGACGGCCGACGAGCTCGTGGGGCGGCTCGCCGGTGCGAGCCCCGAGCGTCGCCCCCGCCGCTACGCCGGCGAGATCGCGCCAGCGCCGCAGCGCGCGGGTCAGCGCGATCGCCTGGGCGATCTCAGCCTCGGCGGCGTCGTCGATCAGCGCCTCGTCGGCCTCCGGGAACGGGCTGACGACGAGCTGGCGCTCGCGGTCGGGCAGGTAGGACCAGATCTCCTCGGTGATGAACGGCATCACCGGATGGGCGAGCGCGAGGACGCGCTCGAGGACGTAGAGCAGGTTCTGGGCCGCGGCTTCGTCGGAGTCGTACAGCCGCGGCTTGACGATCTCCAGGTACCAGTCGCAGAGCTCGGACCAGAAGAAGTCGTAGAGCTCGAGCACGGCGTGGCTGAAGTCGAAGGCCTCGACCCGCTCCGTGAACGACGCCGTCGCGCGCTGCAGGCACGAGAGAATCCAGCGGTCCTCGACGGCGGCGGTGCTCGCGGCCGGAGCAACGTCCTCCGGGATCTCGCTGAGGATCAGCCGGCTCGCGTTCCACATCTTGTTGGCGAGGTCCCGGCCCTGCTGGACCCGGGCCTGGGAGAAGCGCACGTCCTGGGTCGAGGTCATCGCCAGCAGCCCGAAGCGCAGCGCGTCGGCGCCGTGCTCGGAGATCTCGTCGAGCGGGTCGATCCCGGTGCCGAGCGATTTCGACATCCGGCGGCCGTCGGGCGCCTGGATCACCGAGTGCACGTAGACGTCGGAGAACGGGACCTCGCCGGTGAACTCGAGCGACATCATCACCATCCGCGCCACCCAGAGGGCGATGATGTCGCGCGCGGTCGAGAGCACGTCGGTCGGGAAGAAGGCCTTGTACTCAGCGGCGTCCGCGTCGGGCCATCCGAGGGTCGCAAACGGCCACAGCGCCGAGCTGAACCAGGTGTCGAGGACGTCCTCGTCCTGGACCCAGCCGTCGCCCTCGGGCGGGGCCTCGCCGACGTAGGTCTCCTCGCCGCGATACCAGACCGGGATTCGGTGACCCCACCAGAGCTGGCGCGAGATGCACCACGGCGGAATCGATTCCATGCGCTCGAAGTACTGGCGGCGGGCGCCGTCGGGCGTGATCCGCACCGCGTTGTCCTCGACCGCCTTGACCGCCGGCCCGGCGAGCTCATCCATGCGGCAGAACCACTGCAGCGAGATCAGCGGCTCGATCCGCTCGCCGGAGCGGTGCGAGAACGGGACCGAGTGGCGGTAGGGCTCCTCGCCGCGCAGAAAGCCCTCGTCGCGGAGCGCCTGCACGACCTCCTTCTGGGCGTCGGCGACCGACATCCCCCGGAAGCGGTCGCCGGCGGCGTCGGTCATGCGGCCGTCCTCGCCGATGACGCTGATCTGGTCGAGGCCGTGAGCGCGGCCGATGGCGAAGTCGTTGGGGTCGTGGCCGGGGGTGATCTTCAGCGCCCCGGTGCCGAACTCGACGTCGACGTGCTCGTCGGCGATCACCGGGATCAGCCTGCCGACGAGCGGCAGCTCGACGTTCTTGCCGACGATGTCCTTGTAGCGCTCGTCGCTCGGGTTCACCGCAACGGCCGTGTCGGCGAGCATCGTCTCGGGGCGCACGGTGGCGACCACCAGCTCGCCGGCGTCCTCGCCCTCGAGCGGATAGGCGATCTCGTAGATCCTGTCGTCGACCTCGCGGTTCTCGACCTCGAGGTCCGACACCGCGGACTGCAACCCGGGATCCCAGTTGACCATGTAGTTGTCGCGGTAGATGTAGCCCTTCTCGTAGAGGGCGGTGAACACGCGGTAGACGGCCGTGACGTAGCCGTCGTCGAGGGTGAAGCGCTCGCGCTCGTAGTCGCAGGAGGCGCCGAGGCGCTGGAACTGCTCGACGATGGTCGAGCCGTACTCCTCCTTCCACTCCCACACCCTCTCGACGAACTTCTCGCGGCCGAGGTCGTGGCGCGAAACCCCCTCCTTGGCGAGCTCCTTCTCGACCACGGCCTGGGTCGCGATCCCGGCGTGATCCGTGCCGAGAATCCACATCGTGTTGCGCCCGCGCATCCGCTGCATGCGGATCAGCGCGTCCTGGATCGAGCCGTTGAGCGCGTGCCCCATATGCAGCGCCCCGGTGACGTTGGGCGGCGGGATCGCGATCGAGTAGTTCTCCTCGGCGCCGCCGGTCGCCTCGGGGTTGAAGTAACCGCCCTCGAGCCATGAGGAGAACACGCGCTGCTCGACCTCGCCCGGGTCCCAGCGGGTCGTCTCCTCGAGGCGCTTGCGTTTCGCCGAGTCCATCGCGGCGATTATTCACGCTCCCGGCACAATCGTCGCGGCTCGCGCGCGCACCTCCCGGTCACCGTGTCAACGGTTGAGGTACAGCAGACACGCGAAGAACCGAATGCGGCTCTACGGCATCACCGAGGAGGAAGTCGAGCTCACAATCGCCGACCCCGTACGGTCCGAGGCCGACTCGGACGGAAACCCTCGCCTCACAGCGGTGATCGGCGACAGGGTGGTGGTTGTGGTGATCGCGCTGGATGCCCCTAACCTTGTGATCGCTACCTGGAAGGACTGAGCGATGGAAGCCCTTTACGACAGCCAAGCGGACGCAATCGCAGTCACCCTGCGAGCGGTCGAGCGCGGCGCCACTGTGCACGGTGATGAGGTCCACGAGCGAGCCATCGTCGCCGTCTCCGATGGCGTGCCTGTTGAGGTGCAGCTGCTCTATCCGACTAAAGGTGTCGAGCCCCCCCTTAAAGCGGCCGTGAAGAAGTACCCGAACCTCGAACTCGATGGCCTGAGGGCGGCTATCGCAACGGCGCTCGGCCTGCCGGACCAGGCAGTTCGTGTTGAACTGATCCCGTCGAGCTAGCCACAGTGCGCTAGCGGCGCTTGTGGCGGCGGTGCGGCCGACAGCTCTTGCCCCGGGGATCGACCGAGTCGCGGCGCAGGCGGTCGCGGCCGGGGCCGCAGCGGAGGCTGATGTCGCGGACGCCGTCGCGCGCGAAGAGGAAGTCGTTGTCGCGGTTGCCGCGCAGGACGTCTGGGTCCGGGCCGCCGTCGAGGAAATCGCCGCCGGTGTTGCCGGCGACGAAGTCGACGCCAACGCCACCGTTCAAGTAGTCGTTGCCGCCCTCGCCGATGACGAAGTCGGGGCCGCCCATGCCGAGCAGCGAGTTGGCGTCGCGGTCGCCGACGAGCAGGTCGGAACCCTCGCCGCCGATCAGCGCGTCAATGTCGCCGTTGACGGAGTCGGCAGCGCCCGGAGGCCCGTCCTCGGCGCCGCCGTCCTGCTTCGAGCGGCCGCCGATCGACGCGGTGACGCCGCCGGAGTGATCCTGGTAACTGGCGATATCGAACCCGGAGCCGCCGCGGAAGGTGTCCGGCCCGGGGCCGCCGGACTCGGAGTCATTGCCCGAGCTGCCGCTCATCGCGTCGGCTCCGGGGCCGCCGATGAACAGATCGTTGCCGGAGCTGCCGTCGAGGCTGGTCGGGATCTTCGCGGGGACGCTGGCGGCGATCGTCGCCTGGTCGTTGTGGTTACCGAGGCTGACCTCGATCTTGGTCAGCGCCGCCAGTGGGCAGGCGATCGTCCCCGGCACCAGCACCGAGCACGGCACGTCGTTGGTCGCCACGCCGGCGGTGTCGTGGATCAGGATCTGATCGCCGGGCACGTCGGCGCTGACCGTGACGTTGTTGGTCGTGTTGGTCGCCGCGCGCACCGTGACCGTCTTCAGGGTCGAGCTGATCGAGACGTCGCTCGCGGCCGCCGCGGCGAAAACTGGCACGGCAAGCAAAACGATTAATGACGCACCGCCGACAAGCGTGCGTGCGATGCTGCCCATCTGGCGTGTCTTTGCCCACATCTACCTCCCTGAACACGCAAGGCGGCGAGGGGTAGCGGTGCGGCTTCGCCATTAGGTCGCTCCGTAGCGCCCGCCCGGCATAACGTCACGGCGGCAAGCCACCGTGACGAAGTGGGCGGGCTGACGTCGCTCAAGCGGACTCTTCGAGCTCGTCGCGGGGCTCGTCGCCCTTTGCCTCGGTCAGCAGCGTCGGCCTGTTGCCGCTGGCGATCGTCTCCTTGGTGACGACGCACTTGGTGACGTCGCCGCGCGAGGGCAGCTCGAACTGGACGTCGAGCAGGGTCTCCTCGAGGATCGAGCGCAGGCCGCGGGCGCCGGTCTCTCGCTCGATCGCCTTGTCGGCGATCGCAGAGAGCGAGTCCTCCTGGAAGACGAGCTCGATGTCATCGAACTCGAAGAAGCGCTTGAACTGATTCGTCAGCGCGTTCTTGGGCTCGGTCAGGATCGTGACCAGGTCGTCGCGGCTGAGCCGGTGGATCGCCGAGATAACGGGCAGGCGGCCGATGAACTCGGGGATCAGGCCGTACTCGATCAGGTCTTCGGGCAGCACCTGCTCGAACATCTCGCCCGTGTCCTTGTCGACCGAGGAGCTGACCTCGGCGCCGAAGCCGACGCCCTTGTGGCCGACGCGGCGCTCGATCACCTTGTCGAGCTGGGCGAACGAGCCGCCGCAGACGAAGAGGATGTTCTTGGTGTCGATCGTGAGGAAGTCCTGGTGGGGGTGCTTGCGGCCGCCCTGCGGGGGAACCGAGGCAGTCGTGCCCTCGAGGATCTTGAGCAGCGCCTGCTGCACGCCCTCGCCCGAGACGTCGCGCGTGATCGAGGGGTTGTCGGACTTGCGCGCGATCTTGTCGATCTCGTCGATGTAGATGATCCCGGTCTCGGCCTTCTTGACGTCGAAGTCGGCGGCCTGGATCAGCTTCAAGAGGATGTTCTCGACGTCCTCGCCGACGTAGCCGGCCTCGGTCAGCGCCGTGGCGTCGGCGATCGCGAACGGGACGTTGAGGATGCGCGCCAGGGTCTGGGCGAGCAGCGTCTTGCCGCAGCCGGTCGGGCCGAGCAGGAGGATGTTCGACTTCTCGAGCTCGATCGCGCTGTCTTCGCCCTCGGCCTGGGCGATCTGGACGCGCTTGTAGTGGTTGTAGACGGCGACCGACAGCGAGCGCTTCGCGGCCTCCTGGCCGACGACGTACTCGTCGAGAACGTCGTTGATCTCAGCCGGCTTGGGAAGGTTCTCGAGCTCGAAACTCGGCGGAGCGGTGAGCTCCTCGTCGATTATCTCGTTGCAGAGATCGATGCACTCGTCGCAGATGTAGACGCCCGGGCCGGCGATCAGCTTCTTGACCTGGCGCTGCGACTTCCCGCAGAAGCTGCAGAGGAGCTGCTCGTTTGAGTCGGTTGGGCGTGCCAGCGGAATCCACTCCTCAGAATCGACGTTCACCGTCCGACGCCGCCCCAGAAGCTTAGGGGACGTCGTGCACCGGCCTGACGGACTCTCTTACGCCGTGGAGGGTGCGAGTCCTGCTTCGAGGAAGTCGGCTTCCTCGTTCACAGCCCATTCGAAATGCTCCCCGGTGTAGATCTCGAAGTGGCCGCCTTCGAACTCGATCAGCTTGCCGTTGGGCGCCTTGGAGGCGATCTTGCGGGCGGGATCGGGCGGCGTGATGTGGTCGTCGCTGCCGACGACGACGAGGATCGGGCAGGCGATCTTGCTCGCGTCGCGGCCGGGGCTGTAGCTCGCGTAGGTGAGCATGATCCGCGCCGGGGTCTCGTTGACGAACTCGTAGTCGTCGGGGTACATGCCCGGATACAGGGTGTCGGCGTCGTCGTCGATCATCGCCGAGGCCGAGCCGGGAGGGCCGACGATCGGCATCGTCCGTACACGGCCGACGAGCGAGGCGGCGCGGTCGGCGACGCCGAGGGCGGCCAGCTTGGCGAGACGGGCGGGCGAGGCGAGGCGCGCGGTCGCGATCCCGTCGGCGTGCGGCACCTGGGCGACGACGGCCTTGACCCGGTCGTCGCGCGCGGCGACCCAGACCACGTGGCCGCCGCTGTTGGAGGAGCCCCAGAGCGCGATCCGCTCGGCGTCGATGCCGTCGAGCGAGCGGGCCTTCTCGACCGCGGCCCGCCAATCCTCGTGCTGGCGGCCGATGTTGATCAGCTGCCGCGGCTCGCCGCTCGAGTCGCCGAAATGCCGGTAGTCGAAGACAAGCGCCGCCATGCCGCGCTCGACGAAGCGCTCGGCGAAGGCGTCGAGGCGTCCCTCCTTGGTCGCCCCGAAGCCGTGCGCCATCACCACGCAGGGCGCCCCGGCGCCGGTCACCAGCTTCGAGCCCCTCGGCGCCGAGTACAGCCAGCCGGAGCAGTGCCCGTTGCCGGAGGCGAAGCGGATGTCGTCACGCTGGGCCACAGCTCGACCATAATCGATGCACGCATGCGGTTGACCCGGGGGGACTTGCTGTTTCTGTTCGCGCTCGGCGCCGCCGCCGGCCTCGCGGGCGACGGAGCGATGGTCGACGCCGGGGTGACCCGCTATCTCGACCACGGGGCGCCGTTCATCTGGAACAGCCCGATCTGGTTCGTGGCTCTCGTCGGCGTCGCGACGGTCTCGGTCGCCCTGGTCCGCCTCCGGCTCGGCCCGACGCGTCCGGGTTTCGACCCGAGAATCGGCATCGGCGGCGGCGCCTCCGTGGTCGCGATCTACGCGATCACGTCGCTCCCCGGTAACGACGGAGCGGCCGCGGTCACCCTGGTCGTCGCCCTCGCCGTGCTCACGGCGTGTTTCCTCGCCGACCGCTCCGGAGTGATCTGTGGTGTCGCGGCCGCGGTCGTGGGCCCCCTGGCCGAGATCGCGATCGTCAAGCTCGACCTCTCCGAGTACACGGCGCTCAACGACTCGCTGTACGGCGTCGGCCTCTGGCTGCCGGGCCTCTACTTCGCCTTCGGGGTCGCGGTGGCCCGGATCGCCGAGCTGCTCGTCGCGCGGCGCGCCGCTAGCTGATCCGGTCCCACTTGCGCAGGTGGGGCTCGGGGTCGACCGGCTTGCCCTTGACCCGGAGCTCGAAATGCAGGTGGCAACCCGTGGTCTCCGCGTTGCCGGTCTTGCCCTCGTTGCCGACGAACTGGCCGGCGCCGACCTCGCCTCCGAGCTTGACCGCCGCCGGCCGGACCAGGTGGGCGTAGAAGTAGGTCCTCCCCTCGCCGTTACCGCTGAGCAGCAGGTAGTTTCCGTAGAGCACCGGGTCGAAGCCGCGGCGGATCACCTTGCCGGCGGTCACGGCCACGAGCTTCGCCCCGCACTTGGCGACGATGTCGAAGCCCTCGTGGATGCGGCCGCCGTTGCGGGGCGCGCCGAAGTCGCCGATCGCGCCGCGGGTCGTCCAGTGGCCCTTGACCGGGAACACGTGCTTGGCGGGCGCTTGGGCCGCCGCCGGAGCGACGACGAGGCCGAGTGCAGCTAGGAGGGTCGGGAGAAGACGCTTCAGCGACGGTCGAGGACGCGGTCGACGATGTGGTACTCCTTCGCCTCCTCCGCGCTCATGAAGTAGTCGCGCTCGGTGTCCTTGGCGACCTTGTCCAGCTCCTGCCCGGTGTGGTTGGCGATGATCTGGTCGAGGCGCTGGCGGACGTCGATGATCTCCTTGGCGTGGATCTCGATGTCGGTCGCCTGGCCGGAGAACCCGCCGGACACCTGGTGGATGAGGATCTTCGAGTTCGGCAGCGCCATCCGCTTCTCGGCGGCGCCGCCGGCGAGCAGCAGCGCGCCCATGCTCATCGCAACGCCGACGCAGATCGTGGCCACCTGCGGCTTGATGAACTGCATCGTGTCGTAGATCGCCAGCCCCGCGTAGACGGAGCCGCCCGGGGAGTTGATGTACATCGAGATGTCCTTGTCCGGGTCCTCGGACTCGAGGTGGATCAGCTGGGCGACGATCAGGTTGGCGATGTCCTCGGTCACCGGCGTGCCGAGGAAGATGATGCGCTCGTTCAGCAGGCGCGAGTAGATGTCGAACGCGCGCTCGCCGCGCGAGGTCTGCTCGACCACCATTGGGACCATCGGAGTCATCGGCCGGGGAGTCTATAGAGCCCGTGCGGTCGGCTAGCGACGTCAGCCCGCTCTATGCGCCACGGCGGCTTGCCGCCGTGACTTTATGCAGGCGGGCGCTACGGAGCGACCTGATGTGCGCGGACGTCGTGCAAACAGATTGAAAACGCGAGAGGATGCGCTCAATGGCGCAGCGAGGAGAGCTGCTGACCGTCGGGCATTCCAACCACGAGGAAGCCCGCTTCGTCGGCCTGCTCAAAGAGGCCGGGGTGCAGACGGTCGTCGACGTCCGCGCCACCCCGCGCTCGGGCCGCCACCCTCAATTCAATGCGGCCGCGCTGGCCTCTTCCTTGGAGTCGGCGGACATCGGCTACGAGAGCCTCGGCCGCCAGCTCGGCGGCCGCCGTCTACCGGAGGCCGAGTCGAACAAGAACTCGGCCTGGTCCGACGAGGCCTTCCGCGGCTACGCCGACCACATGGCGAGCCGCGACTTCGCCGACGGGCTCGCCGACCTGGCCGAGATCGCGCGCACGACCCGCACCGCGGTCATGTGCGCCGAGGGCGACTGGCGAATCTGCCACCGCCGGCTGGTCGCCGACGCGATGACGCTCGCCGGCTGGAGGGTGCTCCACCTACGCCCCGACGGCACCGTCTCCGAGCACGAGCTCGATGATCGGCTGGTGGTCGAGGAGAACGGCCGCATGACCTATCCGGTTCTGCCGGGCCAGACGTCGTTGGAGGTCTGAGCGCTAGCGCTCGGCGCCGCGGCTGCGGACGCCCTTGACGCGCTGGATCTCGGACGGCGCGGTCCCCCCGAACGCCTCCCGCGCGTGCGCTTCGGCCTCCTGGAACGCGGACTCGAGGGTCTTACCGTTGCCGCCGAAGACGACCAGCCGCTGGTCCGGTGTCAGCGTCGCGACCAGGGCGGCCCAACCGTTGCGGGCGGTGACCCTGCTCTGGCAGACACTGCCGGGCTGGGCGCGAACGCAGGCCCGCTCGGCCTTGCGAATCGCCTCGCGCTTGGTCTCATAGCCGGCGGCAGTGGCGCCGGTGAAGTTGAGGTCGCCGTCGTTGAGAGTCGTCAGGTTGACGACGATCGACGCGTAGCTGGGCGGCGGCTTCTTCTTTTTCTTCTTCTTGCCGTCCGAGCCGTCGACGCTGCCGGTCGGCGCGTCGGGATACCCGCAGACGAGCCCGAGCGACCCGCCCGTCTCGCCGGACAGATCCGGGAAGAACTGAACCTGGCAGCGGGCGCTCGCCTGGCCCGCCCCGAGCACCAGGGTCAGGGTGGTCGCCGCCGCGACTGCGCATGTGAAGAGGACTCCCTTCCTCATCGAGCACAGAAGCTAACAGGTGGCCGGCGGGGACCAGACCTCGCGCTATCGCACGCAATCGCCGTGCTGATCGCCGGCCGCGCGATCCAGGGCATCGCCGGCGCGGTGTTCGGGCTCTCGTTCAGCTCGCGGCTGATCGTCGGCTGGCGCCCGCCCTCGAGTGTGGCGAGCTGCGGTCAGCTGTCCTCGCCGCCGTCGGCGCCGGAAGCGCCCCAGAGCCGGTCGGCGGCGGGCATCTCGCCGCCGTCGGCGTGCGAGGCGCCGAGGGGCCCGGCGGCCGGGTTCACGACGATCACGTGGCTCGGGGCGCGAGCGGCGATCTGGGCGCTGACCCCGGAGGCGAGCGGGCCGTGGCGCGTGTCGGGCCCGATGACGATGACGGGCGCGGAGAGCGCCGCGGCGCGCTGGAGGATGAGCTCGGCGATGTCGGCATGCGTGCCGTAGCTGTGCAGCACCTCGCCGCTGACCGGCACGCCGGCCGCGTCGAGCTCGGCGACGCAGCGGGCGAGCAGGTCGGCGGCTGCCGCGGGCGTCTCCAGCTCGGCGACGTCCTCGCCGGCGAGGACGTCGCTCTCGATCACGTGCAGGACGCGCACGTGCGCGCCGCGGGCGCGGGCGAGCGGGACGGCCATCGCGCTGACCTGCGGCGCGGTCGCCCCCCCCACGGCCACCACGAGCGGCGCGCCGTCCACGCTCGCCGCCTCGGCCGGCTCGGGCGCGGAGAGCAGCTGGGGCTGCTCCACGGGCACCAGGGCGCTGCGGTAGAACCACGTGAGGCCGATCGCGATCGCGGTCATGGCCGCACCGAGGTAGAACGGCGCCGCGACGCTGACGTGCTCGCCGAGCTTGCCGGCGACGAACGGCGCGATCGCCCCGCCGCAGAAGCGCACGAAGCTGTAGGCCGCGGAGGCGACCGGGCGCTGCACCGGCGCGGACTCCATCACGATCTGCGTGACCAGGGTGTTGGCGACGCCCAGGAACGTCCCCGAGACGACGACGCAGACGATCAGCGCGGCCTGGGAGGCGTGCAAGATCCCCATGGCGACGAGCAGCACCGCCACGCCGGCGAGCGCGCCGGCGAGGCCCTGGCGGTCGCCGTAGCGGCGCGACACGCGCGGCGCGACGAACACCGCGAAGACCGCGAGGGTCAGGCCCCACGCGGTGAACGTGTAGCCGAGCTCGTGCGCGCCCAGGCCGAGCGGGAACGGCGTGTAGGCCAGCAGCGTGAAGAAGCCGAAGCTGTAGAAGGCGGCGGTCAGCCCGCTGCCGCGCGTCGCACGGTGGCGCAGCGCGCGCAGCGGCTCGAGGATCGACACCCGCTCGGCGCGCGGCGGCGGCGGGGTGCGCGGCAGGAACACCCAGATGGCGACCAGCCCGATCGTCATGAGCACGGCGACACCGAAGAACGGGCCGCGCCAGCTGATCGCCCCCAGCTCGCCGCCCAGCAGCGGGCCGACCGAGATGCCGAGCCCCAGCGCCGCCTCATAGAGCATCACCGCGCCGGCGACGCCGCCGCTGGCCGCCGCGATGATCACCGACAGCGCGGTGGCGATGAACAGCGCGTTCCCGAGCCCCCAGCCGGCGCGCAGCCCGACGATCGCGCCGATGCTGTTGGACGCGCCGGCCAGCGCGCTGAAGATGATGATCAGCACCAGGCCGGCGAGCAGTGTGCGCTTGGCGCCGATGCGGCTCGCTACGGCGCTGGTCACGAGCATCGCGACGCCCGTGAACGCGAAGTAGCTCGTGAACAGCAGCTCGACCTGGCTGGGCGAGGCGTCGAGCTCCTCCGCGATGGCGGGCAGGATCGGATCGACCAGCCCCAGGCCCATGAACGAGACCACGGCGGCGAACGCCACCGCCCACACCGCCCTGGGCTGGGAGAAGAAACCGGCCGCGGAGTGCCCCTCGCTCATGCGTGTTCTCCTTGTTGCAGTGCTTCGATGAGCGGAACCAGCGCCTCCGTCGCGGCCACCAGCGCCCGCACCTGCTCGTCGGACATCTCCGCCATCCGGCGGCGCAGCACGGCGCGATACTGGCCGCGGACCTCCTCCAGCATGCGGCGGCCGGCGTCGGTGACCGACACCACGACCACGCGCGCGTCGGCCGACCGGCGCTCGCGCGTCACGCACCCGCACTCCTCCAGCCGCTTGACCATCAGCGTCGTCGTCGGCTGAGCCAACCCCTCGAGCTCGGCGAGCTCGCTGATCCTACGCGGGGCGGCGCTGAGGGTCGCGAGCACTCCCGCCTCGGTGCGAGACAGGCTCGTCCGAGCGTGGCGCAGGAACAGCCGAGACAGGCGGGCCGCCTGCAGCGGCAGGGCCCGCGCGACCCGCTCGGTGTCGTCGGAGCCGAGGGATTCGTCGGAGCCGAGGGATGGATCGGAGACAGCCGTCATACATTGGAATACTATATTGATTCGCAAGTGATCGACCTCGTCCTTGCCCCTACAGACGCAGGAAGGCGGCCGCACCGAGGAGCGTGGGAACCCACAGGACCGGCGCGTGGTCAGCGAGAACGGCGGCGGCGGCGCTCGGCGCCGTAGAAGATCAGTGCGCCGCTCGGGCCGCCGTCGAGCCGCTCCGAGGCCGCCGGCCGGACCAGCGTCGCCTATTGGCGCGGTACGTGGCTAGGGCTTCGGGTCGCCCGGGGTCCAGAGCCCGCCCTTGTCCTCGCGCTCCTTCTCCGGCGTCCAGATCTTCTCGCGGGCCTCGGCCTTCTCGGCCTCGATCGGTGTCGCGCTCTCGGCGATCGTGTCGAGGGCGCGGCGCAGCCGCAGGTCCTCGACCAGCAGCTTCTCGCGCCCGGATTCCTTCAGCTCCTTGAGCGCCTCGGCCGGCTCGGGGTGACCGTGGTCCTCGTGGCCGGGCGGGACCTGCAGCGCCTCGAGCATATCCTCGTCGGAGACCTCGATGCCCTCGGCCTCGGCTACGGCGGCGAGCACCGCTTCGCGCTTCAGCGAGCGCTCGGCCTCGGGGCGGGTGTCGGTGACCAGCTCCTCCCGGGTCTTGCCCTGTAGCTGGAGGTAGCGCTCGGGTTCGACCCCCTGGCGCTGGAGCTGGTGCAGCGCGCGGTTCAGCGTCTCCTCGGCGCGGGCAGCGACCAGCTCGTCGGGAAGCTCGACCGTCGCCTGATCGACCGCGGCGTCGAGCGCCTTCTCGCGGAAGACCTCCTGGACGCGTGAGTCGAGGACGTCCTTCATCTGGGCGGCGATCGCATCGCGGAGCTCGTCGAGCGTGTCGAACTCCGAAGCCTCGGCGGCGAAGTCGTCGTCGAGCTCGGGTAGCTCCTTCTCGCGCACCTCCTTGACCGTGATCTCGAAGTCGGCCTTCTTGCCCCGCATCTCCTCGACCCCGTAGTCGTCGGGGAACTGGACCGCAGCGGTACGCGTCTCGCCCCCCTTGGCGCCGGAAAGGGCCTCCTCGAAGTCCTCGAGCGTGCGCCCGGCGCCCATCTCGATCAGCTCGTCGCGGCCCTCCCCGCCCTCGAACGGCTCGCCGTCGATCTTGCCCTCGAAGTCGACCAGCAGGACATCGCCGTCCTGGGATGCGCGGTCGACGGGATTGAGCTTGGCGAAGCCGGTGCGCAAGCGCTCGAGCTCGGTGTCGATCGCCTCCTGCGGAACCTCGACGTCCTCGCGGCCCACCTCGAGGCCCTTGTACTCGCCGAGCTTGGCGCTCGGCCGCACCCCGACCTCGATCTGGAAGGTCAGCGGCTCGCCCTCGCCGGGCAGGCCGCCGATCTTCAGCTGCGGGTCGCCGACCGGGTTGATCTCGGAGTCGATCAGCGCCCGCTCGTACCACTCGCCGATCGACGACTCGATCGCCTCGGTCAGCACCGGCTCGCGGCCGACGCGCTGAAGCACCATCCCGGGCGGGACCTTGCCCTCGCGGAAGCCGGAGATCTTCATCTCCTGGCCGAGGCGCGCGGCGGCGCCCTTCATCCGCTTCTCGAGGTCGTCCGCCGCAATCTCGGCGTCGATCCGGACCTTCGTGTCGCTCAGCTCGGTTACCGTCGTCTTCATCGGACGCACGACGATAGAGCTATCGGTTCGCGACCGGCTCTCGGCGTGGCTGGTCACGGGTCCCCTGGGCCGTCTGGCGGCGTTCCTCGCCGACCTCTGGAGCCTGTTCATCCTCGCCCTCGACCACTGGGTTCGCCGCCTCCTGAGACTCCCGCCGCCCTAGCACCTGGCGCCAGGCGCCTTAGTTGCCCGCGGCGTAGTCGAGAATCGCCCGGTCGGTGAGCCACTCAACCGGCGCCTTGTCATCGGTGTAGACCGAGCCGCCGGGAAGCCGCTCCTCGACCCGGGCAGCGTCGATCAGCTGCAGTGAGCGCAGCTGGGGGTCCAGGTCCGCGGCGCGCAGCCTGGCGACCGAGCTCGGCGCGTCGCTCGCGACCAGCAGGGTGTTCTCCTCCTCGACCGGGTCGCGGAGCACGGTGGCGAACACGTCGGCCATCGTCGCGCCGACGACCTTCTCGAGGTCGTCGTTGTCCTCGGGGTGGCCGATGTTGACGATCACCTGGCCGCCGGGCGCAAGGCGATCGCGGGCGAGCTCGAAGAACTCGCGGGTGGTCAGGTAGAACGGGATGTAGGGCTGGCGGTAGGCGTCGAGGATGATCTCGTCGTAGTCGCCGTCGCTGCCCTCGAGCCAGGGCCGGGCGTCCTCGTTGTGGACCGTCAGCCGCGGGTTCTGCATGTCGAAATAGCGGCGCCCGAGCTCGGCGAGCTTCGGGTCGATCTCGACCCCGTCGATCGCCGCCTCGGGATAGAAGTGCCCGTACTGGCGCGCCGTCGTGCCCGCGGCGTTGCCGAGGATCGCGACCCGGCGCGGCGGCGCCGAGCGGCTGAGGAACGGCAGGGTGAGGATGCTGTCCCAGTACTGATCGGTGAGGTAGGCGCCGGGTTGATAGAAGGAGTGGGTCGCCTGGCCCTCGTTCAGCTCGAGCATCCGCGAGCCGTCCGGATCTTCGACCACCCGCACGTACTGCTGCGTCGTCTCGCCCTCGAAGAGGATCTTCTGCCCCTCCGCCGCCTTCACCGTGCCGACCGGAATCGCGATCGCGCCCGCGAGGACTAGGGGCAGCGCGAAGTAGCGCCAGCCGAGGCCGGCGGCGGCGACCAGCGCCAGCGCCAGCGCGAAGACCAGGAACGTCCGCTGGGTCCCGATCAGCGGGATCAACACGAGGGCGGAGATCATCGTCCCCGCGAGCGAGCCGGCGGTCGAGACGGCATAGAGACGGCCCGCCACGGCGCCGGCGTGCTCGACGTCGGGCACCGCGAGGCGCAGCGCCCACGGCGTCGCGGCACCGAGCAGCATTACCGGCACCGAGACCAGAACGAGCACACCGAGCAGCGATCCGATGAAGGCGCCGGCGGAGATCTCGTCGAGGGCGTCGATCGAGACGTCGAAGAACGGGCGCGCGGCGAAGGGGACGACGGCGGTAAGGACGGCGGCGAGCAACACGACAAGGCAGAGCAGCCGAAGCTCCGGGCGCTTGTCGGCCCAGCGCCCGCCGAGCCAGTAGCCGACCGCGAGGGCGACGAGGACGACGGCGATCGTGTTCGCCCAGACCAGAGTCGAGGCGCCGAAGAACGGCGCCATCAGCCGCGCGACGGCGATCTCGGCGCCGAGGCTCGCCGAGCCGACGACGAACACGAGCGCCGTCAGCAGAACGTCATGCCGCCGGTTCAACTTTGCCGCAACCGCTCCTCGAGCCGGGCACCCTCGCCCGCCGCGACGGCGCGCTCGGCGCGGGCGGGCTCGAGCGCCTGGCCGCGCTCGTCGGCGAGGTCCAGCAGGCGCTGGCGCTCGGTGTCCTGCTTCGCCCAGACCAGGAACACCCAGCAGAGCACGCCGAGCGTGACCAACCCGCCCTCGACCATCATCATCGTGCCGGCGACGCCCTGGTCGGTGACCGGGTTGACGTTCCAGTAGGCCTCTCCCGGCGCGTAGTCGGGATAGAAGACGGTGTTCGACCACATGAAGGCGTTGGCGAGCGCGGTGCCCGCGAGCCGCACTCCGACCAGATAGCCGAGCTTGGCCGGCAGCCCGAACCACGCCGGCTTCGGCAGCGGCCCGAACAGCGGCATCCACATCAGGATCCCGAAGCCGACGAACATCGTGTGCTCGAGGGCGTGAAGCGCCTCGTTGTGCAGGGTCGCCTGGTAGAGCACCGGCAGGTGCCAGACGTAGAGGTCGAGCGCCCACAGCGGCAGGGCCACCAGCGGGTGGGCGAGCACGCGCAGGCGGTCGATCGCCTTGATCGCGAGCAGAGGCTGCAGCACCGGCCCGGTCAGCCCGAGCACGATCAGCAGCGCCGCGATGTCGCCGATCAACAGGTGCTCGGCCATGTGGGCGAGCAGCAGCTCGCCGGCGAGGTGCGCGGTCGGGGCGACGAGCACGGCCACGACAAGGAAGACCCCCGAGAAGAAGCAGGCCTGGCGCCAGACCGGGACCGGCTTGCCGCGGCGCGCGAGCGTCACCGCCCGCCTCGCGTAGAGCACGGCGAGCACCACGACGGGCAGCAGCTCGAGCGGCGCGAAGGTCCCCGTGATGTGGGCGACCGGGATCACGAGGTGAGGATAGGAGAGGCGGCTTCGTCATAAGGTCGCCCCGTAGCGCCCGCCCATCATTACTGTCGCGGCGGCAAGCCGCCGCGACAGATCCAGCGGGCTGACGTCGCTACAGCCAGTTGACGCGCTTGAAGTACCTGACCAGCCCGAAGACGATGACGGCCATCAGCACGAGGCAGAGCGGATAGCCGAAGGCCGAGCCGAGCTCGGGCATGTGCTCGAAGTTCATCCCGTAGACGCTGGCGATGAAGGTCGGGACGGCGATGATCCCCGCGTAGGAGGAGATCCGCTTGATCACGTCGTTCTGGGTGAGGCTGACCAGCGCCAGATTCGCCTCGAGGATGCTGGTCAGCAGCTCGCGCTGCGACGCCACCTGCTCGACGATCCGCTTGACGTGGTCGGAGACGTCGCGGAAGAAGTGCTTGAGCTCGTCCGGGGTCTCGGCGTAGGCCCCCGCCTCGAGCGCATCGAGCGGCGCCAGCAGCGGGAACAGCGCCCGGTAGAACTCGATCACCTCGCGCTTGAGGAAGTAGATCCGCTGGGTCGGCGCCGGGATGTCGTCGTTGAAGACGTCGGCCTCGACCTCCTCGATGTCGTCTTCGATTCCCTCGGCGACCGGCGCGTAGTCGTCGACAACCTTGTCGACGATCGCCCAGGCCGCCGCCACCGGGCCGATCCGCAGCAGGTCGGGACGCGCCTCGAGCCGCTTGCGCGCGGACTGCAGCTCGCTCGCATCGCCGTGGCGCACGGCGATCACATAACCGTTCCCGAGGAAGAGATGGATCTCGCCGAAGATCACCTCCTCCTTCTGCTCGTCGTAGAAGGCGGTCTTGAGCACGACGAAGAACGAGTCGTCGTAGTCCTCCATCTTCGCGCGGTGGTGGGAAAGCTCGGCATCCTCGAGCGCCAGCTCGTGGAGGCCGAACAGCTCGCCGGCGCGGTCGAGCTCGTCGGCCGTCGGCTCGTGCAGCCCGACCCAGACGAAATCGTCGCCGCCTTCGGCGCAACTCGCGGCGTGCTCGAGGTCGAGGATCTCCTCGTCCTGGCGCTTGCCGTCTTTGTAGTGGGCGCAGTCGACGATCATCGGGCGGCTCCGGGTCCACACTTCCGTAAAGGCGGGGCGCTTCCTGCCGCTGCACGCTCCCAGCCCCACACCGCCGATCAGCCGAATAGGATCGTTTCGTCAACCACAAAGTCGGCGGGCGCTCAGCGCCCGCGGGGTCGGGCGGAAAAGGAGAGAGTTATGAGAGGTGCTGGTCGAACTGCGTTCGCGGCGATCTTGCTGATCGTCATCGGAACGCTCAACATCATCTACGGCATCGGTGCGCTTGACGACGCGAGCTTCTTCGTCAACGACACCCGATACATCCTCGACAATCTCAACACGCTCGGGTGGGTGCTGATCATCCTCGGGGTGATCCAGCTCACCGGTGGGTTCTCGCTGATGGCCGGTAACGCCTACGGGCGCACGATCGGAATCATCGGCGGCACCCTCGGCGCGATCGGAGCGATGCTCTCAATCGGACAGGGCAACCCATGGTGGTCGCTCGCGATCTTCGCGCTGTGCATCTACGTTGTCGCCGGGATCGTCGAGTTCGGCGAGGACGAGAAGGCGGCTTAGCCGAGAGAGATGATCGGCCCGACCTCCGGGCCGACCTTGCCGTCGAGGACCTCGAGGTAAGTCGCCTCGAGGTCCTCGCGGCCCTCTCCTCGCCGCACCTCGAGCCACCCGCCCGCCCATTCGGCGAACGGGTGCCATGAAGCCGCGACCCGCTTGTCGAGCTCGGCGGTACCCCAGTCCTCGCCGCGTTTGCGGATCCGGTCGGGGGCGAAGAAGAGCTTCGGCGCCGGGCCCGGCAGCTCGCCCTCGCCGGGGGTCAGGGCTTCATGGTGGGTGAGCCCGATCGCCATGTCGTGGACCAGGCCGTCCCCGGCGTGCTCGTGGATCTTGGCCCGCAGGTCCTGGTTGCCCGAGAAATCGGTGTAGACGAGGCCCTCGGTCGGCAGCGAGCCGATCTCGTCATAGGTGAGGACCTCGCCGTAGATCTTGAGGCTCTCGACCCAGTCCTTGTTGCCGGGAGAGGTGAGCCCGATCAGCTCGGCGCCCCCGCGCCGGGCGAGCTGGAAGGCGGCGATCAGCGCCGTCTTGCTCGACGCCGAGGAGAGCGCCACCGTGTCGCCGCCGTAGAGCTTCTCGTCGGCGATCTGGTCGTCGATCAGCCACGAGGTGTAGAAGAGCGGCCAGAAGATCACCTGCTCGTCGTCGCGCTCGGCGTTGTAGACGGGATTGGCGGTGGTCGCGCGGTAGCCCTGGTAGGCGGACGGCAGCGCCGCCCGATGCGCGACCGCGTCGATGAACCCGTGCTCGTTGATGCGGTCGGGCTGGATCAGCAGGTGGCTGGAGGGCGGCAGGTAGCCGTAGACGCGCGTGCCCTCCTCGAGACCATCCCGCTTCGACTCGCTGACGTGGGCGAACCCCCAGACCGGCATCCGCCCCCAGCCGTCCTCGGCGGGAAAGTGGTTCCAGTAGCTCATCGCCTCGCCCATCACCGCGTAGGTGATGTTGTTGGCGGTCAGCCCGAAGCTCTCGACCTCGAGCACCGCCTCGCCGTCGCCCGCCGCGGGCGGCTCGACATCGGCGACGCGGACCTCGTGCAGGTCTCCGCGCTTGATCAGGAAGTCGATCTCGCCCACAGCGGGAACCTATCGCGGCCGATCGTGGAGCTACAGGCAGTAACCGAAGGCGGTGATCTGACCGGACCCGGTGTAGGAGGCGGCGCCGGCGGTCCAGTGGTCGAGCCCTTCAAACGAGCCCTGGAAGACGCGCAGCGCCGGCGGGGCCGAATACCCGCCCGCAATCAGCTTCTTGCCCCCCGGGCAATCCGGGGTCGTCGTGGTGGCGGGGTGGCCCGGGGTCACCGTCACCGGCGGGCTCGCAACCTCTGCGAGCAGCTTCTTGTGCGCCCCGATGCAGTACGCGATCGAGGAGATCTGCCCCCCCTTGCCGCCGGCGACGCCCGTCGCCGAAACCGTCCACGAGCGCCTGCCCGACATCCGCGACTCGGTCACGTAGACGCCCTTGCTGCTGAAGAAGTGGCTCGAGAGATAGCCGCCGGTGACCAGCTGCCTGCCCTTCGGGCAGGTCTGGGTGAACTGCTTGGTCTCCCCCGGCCCGATGTTCTTGTAGGTGCGCGACTTGACGAACTTCTCCTCGGGCTCGATGTTGCCCTTGTAGCGGCGGCAGAGCACCTGGACGTGGACCGAGGTAGTGCCGGCGCGGCCCACCTGGGAGGCGCTGATGTGCCAGCCCTGCTGCTGGCCGAGCCGCTCGTAGGAGACCGGATAGGCGCCGCCGCCAGCCGCGTCCGGCAGTGGATCGACGCTGGCGCCGCCGCCGAGCGGGCGCTTGCCGCGCGGGCAATACACCTGGTAGCGCTGGGGGTTGTCGACGCCGGTGATCGAGAAGGTCTTCGAAGAGATCACCCGCTTCGCCTTCATCCCCGCCTTCAGCTTCGGCCCGTAGCCGGCCTCGGCGCCGACCGCGAACGTAAGCGCAGCGGCGATTGCGATGGCCACCACGGCGATCGCCGCGCCGGCGCCCAGCAGTCGCAGCTGCGCTGTCATCTCCTTGCCGATGTCCCGCTTGTGTTTGTCCATCTTCTTCAGCCAACACATCGGCCGCCGCGGCGTTGCGGTTGAGGACGCAGGCCAGTTGCTCTGACTTGCGTACAGATTGGACCCTCGAATGGGATCCTGGGCCGAGTCCTTGGGGGCGCTAGGGGAGGTCGCCCGGCAGCGTTTGAATTCCGCGCCGGTCCGCCGCCCGCCACAGACGCTGGTCCCAAGTAGCAAGGACGCGATCGGGGCCTGGCACAAGCTCCGCCGCTGCGAGATGCAATGAATCGAGCGTTCGCAGGTCTTCAGCCGTGGCGAGCTCGCTGGCGCTCTCGACCAGGGCCTGGTCTACCTCCACAACGTTGAACAATGGCCACTCCTCGAGAAACCGCCGGCGGGGACGAGCGTTGGGGCCGGCAGCTCGTGTCAGCGCGATCAAGGTCTCCGCGTAGCCGATCCTGCAGATGTGCCAGGCGCCCGCCGCATCCATTGCCTCCAGCACTGCATCGCTGCCGAGCTCGGCAACGTAGCGCTTGACCAGCGCGCTGGCGTCCAGGTAGAGGTTCAGCGCTCGGACGCGCGCTCGTCGAGGACGTACTGCGAGGCGCTGCGCGCCGCCTTCGAAGGAGCAGGGCTGCGCTCCGGCCTCGGCAGCCGCGAGAGCGTGATCTTCCCTTCAGCCTCGAGCTGCAGGAGCTTGGGGTCGTCGGGGCTTGCCGGTTGCGCCGGGATCAGGTCGGCGACCGGTTTGCCACGGCTCGTAATGCGGACATGCTCTCCGCGCGCAACGCGGCGCAGATAGGAACTCAACCCGTCCCTTAGCTCCCTGACGCCGATTTCAACCATGTGGCCACTTTAGCAGTAAATGGCCACATGGGACAGGCGCCTTAAGGCGTGCTGCCTCGGTCGCGTCGCCCGTTGAGCCACTTGTCCGGGTGGCTCCGTGAGCCGCCGAGTGACCGATCGCCAAACACTTTGGCATCTCAATGGCACCTCGGAGCCCGGATTTCCTGCTCGGCCCTGCAATTGACTGCCGTAGAAAGGTCGGACGTGCAGGCTTTCTATGAAGGGTGGACGACCGGACTCGAACCGGCGACCGCCTGGACCACAACTCGCTAGAAGCGGCTGCGGTGGCTCAGATACAGGCTAATTCGTGCCTGCGGGCTCTACTGAGTTGCTCTGAGTTTCGCTCAAATTGGGCCCACAGATGGGGTCACGTCGCTACAAGTGGTGTAACGAGCAGGGCCGCGTAGGGGCCACTGAGAGCCGGCCCGTCGGCACCGAGGTCGAAATCGATGGCTGTGTCTCCCGGCCGCACGGCGACGTCGAGCGGGTCGAATTGGGCGCAGGACATCGACCGCTACC
>CAVOKZ010000033.1:0-167005 GCA_963696625.1 uncultured Solirubrobacterales bacterium | reverse complement strand
CGGTGGGCGCCCGCCGCCTCGGCCGCCTTCGCGTGCTCGAGGATCTGATCGGGCTCCATCATCGCGTGCATCGGCGTGTCGGCCTCGGCGTAGCGCGACTGCGCGCAGAAGCCGCAGTCCTCGGCGCAGCCGCCGGACTTGGCGTTGACCAGCGAGCACATGTCGGTTGAGTCGCCGAAGTTCTCGCGGCGCACGGCCCAGGCGCGCTCGACCAGCTCGCCGATCTCCTCGTGGGTGGAGAGCTCGCCGAGGGCGAGCGCCTCTTCGAAGCTGATCAGGGGCTCCATTGCCTGGGAGGCTAGGAATTGGACCGGACGCTCCCAGGCTAGGGTCCCGCGTCCCGACTTGGGCGGAGGACAACGACGTCCGGCGAGGCGGTTCGCCGAATTCGTCAGCGGCCCTTCCAGCTCGGCTTGCGCTTCTCGCCGAAGGCGACGATGCCCTCGCGGAAGTCCTCGGAGGTAAAGCACGATTCGCGCAGCTCGATCAGCTCCTTCTCCTGCTCCGGCGTCAGCACCGGATTGGCGGCGAGCGTGTCGATCGCCAGCTTGTTGCCCTTCATCGACAGCGGCGCGTTGGCGGCGATCTCGGCGGCGAGCTCGACCGACTCCGCCTCGAGCTCGTCCGGGTCGACCTCCTCGTGGACGAGCCCGATCTTCTCGGCCCGGGTCGAGCTGAGGCTGTCGCCGACGAGGAACAGGTGGCGGGTCCACGGCACTCCCACGGTCTCGATGAAGCGCCGCAGGCCGGTGTGGCCGTAGATCAGCCCCAGCTTCGCCGGCGGCATCCCGAGCTTCACCCCGGAGGCACAGACCCGGAGGTCGCAGCAGAGCGCCAGCTCGAGCCCGCCGCCGAGCGCGTGGCCGTTGATCGAGCAGAGCACCGGCCAGGGATGTGCGGCGACTGTGTCGAGCGCCTTTTGGAAGGGGTGGGCGACGAGCGCCTCGGCGTCGGTCTCGAAGCTGTCATCCGGGATCGCGGCGATGTCGTAGCCCGCCGAGAAGGCCTTGCCCTTGCCGGTGAGGATCACGCAGCGGACCTCGATCCCGCGGTCGAGCGAGGGCATCGCTTCGGCCAGCGCGCCCAGCGTCTCGTGGTCGAGCGCGTTGCGGGCGCTCGGCCGGTTGAGCGTCAGGCGGGCGACGGCCTCGGCCGGATAGTCGAGAAGGAGCTTGCCGCCGGCCAGCTCTTCGCTATTCGAGGACGACGAGGACATCGCCCTCTGAGACCGACTGGCCTTCCTCGCACTTGATCTCGGCGACCTTGCCGTCGTCTTCGGCCTCGACCGGCATCTCCATCTTCATCGACTCGAGGATGACGACGGTGTCCCCGTCGGAGACCTCGTCGCCGACCTTGACCTCGATCTTCCAGACGGTTCCCGTTATGTGAGCTTCAATGTCAGCCATGGCGCGGCACAATATCCGCCCGTGCCGCCGCCAAACTCTCACCGGGCAGCGATCGTCGCCGCCCACAACGAGGCCGGCACGATCGGCGCGACCCTGGAGGCCCTGGCCCAGACGATCCCCGGCGAGCACCTCTACGTTGCCGACGACGGCTCGATCGACCACACCGCGGCCGTCGCCGAGGAGCACGGGGCCGAGATCGTGGGCCGCTTCGAGCCGCTCGGCAAGGGCGGCAACGTCACCGCCGCCGCCGAGGTGGTGCTGCGCAACGTCGATGACGACGCGACGATCCTGCTCTGCGACGGTGACCTCGGCGCCTCCGCGGCGGAGCTGGTGAAGCTGGTCGAGGCGGTCGAATCGGGCGAGTGCGACCTGGCGATCGCCAAGTTCGCCCGCCGCGAGGGCGGAGGCTTCGGGATCGCGGTGGGCTACGCGCGCGAGAAGATCGAGGAGCTCTGCGGGTTCCGCGCCGACGCCCCGATCTCGGGCCAGCGCGCGATGAAGGCCTCGACTCTGCGCGAGCTATTGCCCTTTGCTGATGGCTGGGGAATGGAGATGGCGATGACGGTGGACGCGGTGCGAGCGGGACGCCGCGTCAAGGAGATCGAGCTGCCGCTCTCGCACCGCGCGACCGGTCGCTCGCTCGGCGGTTTCCTTCACCGCGGTCGCCAGCGCCGCGAGTTCGGTCGCGTCTACCGAGCAAGACGCTGAGGAATCGACACTTTCTGCGCTACCTCCATGGCGTCCGGACGGGTTCGATGGCTCCATGTCGGAGGACCTCGACCTTAGAACCGGTACCAGTGGCTACCCGTCGGGTAGCGATGGGTACCCGGCGGACCGCGAGGACCCAACGGAGACGGAGGGTTACTGGGTGAAGCTGGGTTTCGAGTCTGAAGATGCCTTCTGGGAATCGCTTGGAGCCCGGCCTGCCGGAGGCGTGCAAACTGATGTGCCGAAAGCAGCGCTTCCGGACCGAGGACGGACGCCAACGCCGTTCGTGCGCCAGGTGAACATCAAGCTGGCCACGGAGACCTTCGAAGGGTTGCAGCGGCTGGCGGACAGCTACGGGGTTGCACCCTCGACCATGGCGCGGATGCTGGTCAGCCGAGGAGTTCGAATAGCGTCCGGCGGGTGATACTCGCCATCGACCAGGGGACGACCGGCACCACCTGCCTCGTCTTCGGTGCGGACGGCCGCATCGCCGGCCGGGGCTACAGCGAGTTCGAGCAGCACTTCCCGCAGCCGGGCTGGGTCGAGCACGACGCGGCCGAGATCTGGCAGACGACGCGCAAGGTCGCCAACTCGGCGATCACCGACGCCGGGATCCAGGGCTCGCAGCTGAGCGGGATCGGGATCACCAACCAGCGCGAGACGGTCGTCGCCTGGGACCCGGCCACCGGCGAACCCGTGCACCGCGCGCTCGTCTGGCAGGACCGGCGCACGGCCGAGCGCTGCGACGAGCTCAAGGCCGCCGGTCACGAGCAGCTCGTACGCGAGCGCACCGGCCTCGTCATCGACCCCTACTTCTCGGGGACCAAGATCGAGTGGCTGATCCGCAATGCCGACCTCCCGGAGGGAACGGTGTTCGGCACGATCGACTCGTGGCTGGCGTTCAAGCTCACCGGCCGCCACCTCACCGACTACACGAACGCGTCGCGGACGCTGCTCTTCGACATCCACAAGCTCGTCTGGGACCCCGACCTCTGCGAGCTGCTCGGCGTCGATCCAGCGTGCCTGCCGGAGCCGCTTCCCTCCTCGCACGCATATGGCACGACCTCCGAGTTCGGCGGCGAGGTGCTGGTCGCCGGCATCGGCGGCGACCAGCAGGCGGCGCTCTTCGGCCAGGCCTGCCACTCGCCGGGCGAGGCCAAGAACACGTACGGCACCGGCAGCTTCGTCCTCCTCCATGCGGGCACGAGCGCGCCGTCGCCGGTCGAAGGCCTGCTGACCACGGTTGCGGCGGGGGTGGGTGAGGAGGTTCCCTACGCGCTCGAGGCCGCCGTCTTCGTCACCGGCGCCGCCGTGCAGTGGCTGCGCGACGGGCTCGGGGTGATCGCCGACGCGGCGGAGACCGAACAGCTCGCGGCCTCGCTCGGCTCCAACGACGACGTCTACTTCGTGCCGGCGCTCACCGGCCTCGGCTCGCCGCACTGGGACCCCTACGCGCGGGGGACGATCGTCGGCCTCACGCGAGGCTCCGGGCGCGCTCATCTGGCGCGAGCCGCGCTCGAGGCGATCGCCTACCAGACGGTCGACGCGGTCCGGGCGCAGGAGGCGGCCTCGGGCGAGCGGCTCGCGTCGCTCAAGGCCGACGGCGGCGCCACCGCCAACGCCTGGCTGATGCAGTTCCAGGCCGACGTCCTCGGCGCCCCGGTGATCGTGCCCGAGATCGCCGAGACCACGGCGCTCGGCGCCGCCTACCTCGCCGGGATCGCCACCGGCTTCTGGGAGCTCGCGCAGGTCGAGGCAAACTGGCGCGAGGCGGCGCGTTACGAGCCGGCTATGGCCGAGGCCGAGCGCGAGTCGCTCCTGGGGCGCTGGACCGAGGCGGTCGAGCGCTCACGCGCCTGGGCCACGGGCGATCCGGGCGCGTAACCGCCCCTGTAGGGGAGGGTAGAAATCAGTCCATGCCCGCGGGGAATCGCAGGGAATCGAAGCTCAAGCCGCAGGTCTACAAGGACCCGCGCCCGGCCGAGTACTTCGATCAGTACCACCGAGCTGCCCGCAAGGGGATCGGCTGGATCTATGACCTCGTCCGCATCATCCTCAGCCTGCCGACGATCCTGATCTACCGCACCCGCCAGATCGGCGTTCAGAACGTTCCCACCGGGGGTCCGGCGATCGTCACCCCCAACCACTTCAGCCAGATGGACCACTTCTTCGCCGCCGTTTACTCGCGCCGCAAGGTCCAGTTCATGGCCAAGTCGCAGCTGTTCAGCAACCCGCTGTTCCGCTACGTCTTCAAGCACAGCGGCGTGTTCCCGGTCCGCCGCGGCTACGACGACCAGGAGGCGTTCAAGACCGCCCACACCGTCCTCGCCCGCCAGGGCTGCGTGCTGATGTACGCCGAGGGCGGCCGCTCGCGCAGCGGCGACCTCGGCGAGCCCAAGCGCGGCGTCGGCAAGCTGGCGCTCGAGACCGGCGTCCCCGTCGTTCCCTGCGCGATCCACGGATCGGCCGGCGTTCGCAGCTGGAAGCGCCTGCGCTTCCCCAAGGTCACCGTCCAGTACGGTGAGCCGCTCGTCTTCCCCCAGGTCGCCGAGCCGACCCGCGAGCAGCAGCAGGAGGTCGCGAACAAGGTCTTCGACGAGGTCCGCAAGCTCTACGTGACGCTCGAGGAGAACGGGCGCAAGAACGTGCTCAAGTCCCTGGGCGAGCAGATCCCCGACGGCTCACCCGAGCCGACCGCGAAGACTCACTCCTCGTAGCGGTCCTCGAGCTTCTCGTAGAACTCGACGTCGTGGCCCGGCGTGATCACCGCGTAGGGGAACTCGCGGTGAAAGAGCTGCATCTCCTTCAGCGAGCGGCGCCAGTTGTGCTCGTCGTAGGGGCGGGGCTGCGGCGGTCCGCCGACGAGCTGGCGGAAGGTGTAGAGGAGGTCGCCGCCGACGACGAAGTCGCGCCGCGGCAGGCGCAGGATCACCGAGACGTGACCGGCGCTGTGGCCCGGCGTGTACGCCAGCCGGATGCTGCCGTCCCCGAAGAGGTCGAAGGTGCGCGCGAACGAGCCGTAGGAGTCGATCGGCGCGGCCTCGACCGGCGACTCGAAGTCGACCATCAGATAGTCGAAGGCGTGGTCGTACTGGGAGGGGACGTAGCCGCGCAGCAGCATGCGCCCGCCCGCGGTGGCGTCGTCCCACTCGGTCGCGCTGAAGACGAAGGTCGAGTCGCCGAACTCGGACATCGCCGAGGCGTGGTCGAGGTGGAGGTGGGTCATGATCACCACGCGAATCCGGCGCGGGTCGATTCCCTTCTTGCGCAGCTGGGCAGGGATGTCCTCGCCGGGCTCGAGCTTCGGCGGCACTGCGCGGGCCGCGAGGGTGCCGAAGTTGTGCCGCGGGTTGGTCGCGATCGCCGGGTGCAGGCCGGTGTCGATCAGGATGTCGCCCGCGGTCGGGTGGCGGACGAGGAACGCGGGGCATGGCACCTCGATCTTGCGGCCGCCGATTCCCAGCGCCTTGAAGCGCGAGAGCGCGCCGTCGGCCTTCTCCATCGCCTCGCGCGCGTGCTCCACGTAACCCCCGATCATCGGCTCGATCACGACGGTTGCCCCCTCGTGGCCGCCCTCGAGCGGCGCGACCACGAGTTGCGGGTCAGCATGGATACGCATGGCCCCCATATTCTCCGCCGAAGCGGATGGCAGATGCTTCCCCCTCCCAGATCTTCGCCCCGGGCCTGTTAGACGGGCAGGTCTGCGTGGTCTCGGGCGCCGGCAGCGGGCTGGGCCGGGCGACAGCGATCGAGCTCGCGGCGCTGGGCGCAACGGTGGTCGGCTGCGGCCGCCGAGAGGAGCCGCTGGCCGAGACCGTGTCGGCGATCGAGGCCGCCGGCGGCAAGGCCGAGTTCGAAGCTCTCGACATCCGCCACGAGGACCCGGTCGACAAGCTCTTCGACGGGGTGCTCGAGCGCCACGGCAAGCTCGACCTTCTGGTCAACAACGCCGGCGGCCAGTTCATGAGCCCGGCCGAGGCGATCACGCCAAAGGGCTTCCGCACCGTGATCGAGCTCAACGTCGAGGGCACCTGGCTGATGACCCACGCGGCGGCGACCAAGGCCTTCATCCCCCAGGAGGGCGGCAAGGTCGTCTCGGTGACGCTCTCGCCCCACAACGGGATGCCCGGCATGGTCCACTCCGGCGCCGCCCGCGCCGCGGTCGAGAACATGATGAAGACGCTCTCGATCGAGTGGGCGCGCTTCAACATCAAGCTCTGCGCCGTCGCGCCCGGCCAGTTCGGCACCGAGACCTTCCGCACCAAGTACCCGAAGGTCGTGACCGAGAACGTCGAGCGCTCGATCCCCGCGGGCCGCGTCGGCGAGCCCGAGGAGATGGCCTGGCTGATCGCCTACCTTGCCTCGCCCGCCGGCGACTTCTTCTCCGGCGCCGTGCTCACCATCGACGGCGCCCGCGACAACTGGTTCGGCCCCTGGCCGCCCCCGAACCTGGTCGACGATTCGGGGGCGCCAGTGGCTGAAGAACGAAAGCCCTAGGACGTCATCCCGACGAACTGGCCTCCGGTCACGTTAAGGATCTGACCGTGGACGTAGTTGCCCAGCGGTGAGCAGAGGAAGAGCACCGGGCCGGCGGCCTCCTCGGGCTGGGCGGGACGTCCGAGCGGGATGACCATCGAGGCCATTGCCCGCATCTGCTCGGGGATGCCGAGATCGACGTCCGCCTCGGAGTCACCCGCCGCCTTCATCGTCTCGCCCTTCTCCTTGGCCTGGGTCAGGCGGGTCTCGACGAAGCCGAAGGCGACGGCGTTGACGTTGATCTTGAACTGGCCCCACTCCTTGGCCAGGGTCTTGGTCAGGCCGGTGACGCCGGCCTTGCCCGACGAGTAGTTGGCCTGGCCGGCGTTGCCCATCGTCCCCGAGATCGAGGAGACGTTGACGATCTTGCGGAAGACCTCCTCGCCCTTCTCCTTCTCGCTCTTTGCGGCGTCGCGGAAATGGGGGGCGATCGCGCGCACCATGCGGAACGGCACGACAGTGTGGATGTCGAGCATCGCCTGGAACTGCTCGTCGGTCATCTTGTGGACGACGCCGTCCCAGGTGTAGCCGGCGTTGTTGACGAGGATGTCGACCTTGCCGAAATCGTCGAGGGCCTTCTTGACGAGATCGTCGGGAACGCCCTCCTTGGTCAGGTCGCCGGCGAAGACGGCGGTCTCGCCGTCGATCTCCTTCGCCGCCGCTTCGGCGACGTCGGCGTCGAGGTCGTTGATCAGGACCTGGGCGCCCTCGCTCGCAAACAGCTCGGCCGTCGCCCGGCCGATGCCGCGTGCCGAGCCGGTGATGATGGCGCTCTTTCCGTCAAGCATTCCCAATTGGGTCTCCTCCTGAGTCGCGTGTTGGCCCCGGAATTCTTACGGATTGGTGGGAATCAGGCTCGCTCATGGATTCGGCCTAACCCGCGGCTAAAGCCCGAGCAGCGCGCCGCCGATCTCGAATGGGTTGCGCGGGTCGGTGCCGTACTTCGATTCGAACTCGTCGGCCAGCTCGCTGTCGAAGATCGCGAGAAGCAGCTCTTCACGGCTCGAGCCGATGTCGCATGCGGCGCGGTCGAGAGCCCCGAGGCTGAGCCCTTGAAGGGCGCCGCCAATGCCGCCGCTGTCGGGCAGGTCGCGGTCTGTGCAGGGGTCCTGGATCGCGATATTGGTCTGCTTGTCGCGGTCGTAGGCGACGGCGTAGACGCCGATCGCGAGCACCGCGGCCACGGACGCCGCCCCGACCCAGCGCATCGCGACCAGCGCCCCGCCGCCGCCGCTCGCGAGGACGATCGCCGCCAGCAGCGCCATCGCCGCGGTGACGATGAACGGGATCCGGAACGAGGAGCGCACGGCGCCGGTGACGACGTCGTCGAAGGTGCTTGCGAGACGGTCGAGCTGGCTCGCCTCCTCGGAGTCGGCGTCGGCGCGCACCTCGTCGAAGGAGCGCTCGAGCTCTCCCCGCGGGTCCTCGGTGTCGATGCCGCCGAACAGCCTCGGCGCGATCCCGATCTTGGTCTGGGGCGGCAGATCGGCGTCGAGCAATGCGGCGGTTCCCTGCTCGCGGGCCGAGCTGACCTCGGAGTCGAAGGTCGAGGAGGCGATCGGGGCGAGGATCGCGAGTGCGAGGGCGATGCCGATGTGGCGAACCGAGAGAACCCGAGCCGCGTCGGCGCGGGTGCGCTCGGGCAGAAGCTCGGCGGCGAGCGCCGGGAGCGCCAGCCCCATGCCGGCGCCGGCGAGGACCTGAGGCCCGACCGTGAGCCAGGCCGAGTCGCCGGGGAGCAGGGCGAGGCAGCCGACTCCTCCCGCGACCAGCAGGCAGCCCGTCAGCGCCCGGGTCTCGGGGTCGCCGCCGATCCGCGAGGCGGCGAAGGCGGCGACGGGCAACACGGTCACCGCGAGCGCCGCCTTCAGCGGCTCGACGCTCCAGCCGGCGACGAGGAGGAGGACGACGAGGAAGATCACCGCGGTGAGTGCGGCGGAGAGCAGGGCGAGGGCGAACGCCGGGCTGGCGCGCAAGGGGCCCGAGGGCTCCGCCTCCCGCGGCGGCTCGCTGCTGCGCGCCTCCGCCCGCATCGCCGGCCAGACCGCGACCGCCGCCAGGATCGCGAACGGGACCTGGACGAGAAAGATCGCACGCCAGTCGAACGCCTGGGTCAGGGCGCCGCCCAGCGCCGGCCCGACGGCGGTCCCGAACACGGAGGCGGCGACCCACATCCGCCGTCCGTGCCCCGGTTCGCCGGCGTCGAGCAGCTCGAAAGCCGCGACGAGGATCGCCGCGCCGCCGAGAGCCTGCACGGCCCGTAGCACCAGCAGTGGCTCGAGCGAGCTGACCGCCCCGCACCCGGCCGAGGCGACCCCGAAGACCACCGAGCCCATCATCGCCAGGCGCGCCGGGCCGACCTTGGAGGCGAGGCGCGGCACGAACGGCAGCGTCAGCGCCAGCACCGCGACGTAGACCCCCAGAACCAGGGCCACCCCGTCGATCGTCGAGTCGAGCTCGACCAGGATCGACGGCAGGCCGAGGGTGACGATCGACGCGTCGGCGAGCGCGAGCCCGGCGACTACCGCGATGGCGAGGCGCTTCACGCTCGCCAACCTACGTCATGCGGATTCTTCGGTCGGCACTCGGCGCGGCCGGATGCACAGGCTCTTTGGCCTTTGCTAGGGTTTTCTTACGTGAACGTAAGGAACCAGAGATTCGGCGTCCACGCCGAGCACGAGAACTACAAGTGGTGGGCTCTCAGCTGCACATCGCTCGGGATGCTGTTGGCGACGGTCAACTCCGGCACGCTGATCATCGCCCTCCCGGACCTGGAGCGCGCCCTCGGCACCACCGTCCTCCAGCTGGTCTGGGTGATCCTCGCCTACATGATCTCCTCGACGGTGCTCGTACTCACCGCCGGGCGCCTCTCCGACATCTTCGGCCGCAAGAAGGCCTACGTCCTCGGCTTCTTCCTCTTCGCGCTGACGTCGCTCGGCGCCGGGTTTGCGAGCAGCGGGACGGAGCTGATCATCTGGCGGGTCGCCCAGGGCGTCGGCGCCGCGTTCATCTTCGCCAACGCGGCCGCGCTGGTCACTGACGCGTTCCCCAAGGCGCAGCTCGGGGTGGCGATGGGGACCAACTCGATGATCGCCGCCGTCGGCCTCGTGATCGGACCGGTGCTCGGCGGCGCCCTCGTCTCCATCTCCTGGCACTGGGTCTTCTGGTTCAACGTGCCCTTCGGGCTGATCGGCGCGGCCTGGGGCGCGGCAATCCTCCACGAGCTCTCAACCGGAGACTCGAACCGCGGCCTCGACCTGCCGGGCACGGTCGCCTTCGTCGCCGGGCTGACCGGGCTCGTCTACGGGATCTCGAAGGGCGGGATCACCAGCTGGAGCGACCCCGAGGTCATCGTCGCGCTCGTGGCCGGCGTCCTGCTGCTCCCCCTCTTCGTCTGGATCGAGTCGCGATCCGCCTCGCCGATGCTCGACCTGAGCATCTTCAAGAACCGCCTGTTCGCCGCGGCCACCGCGGCGGCGTTCATCAACGGGCTCTCCCGCTTCGCCCTCCTGTTCATCTTCGTCTTCTACTTCCAGGGCGTCTACGGAGACGACCCGATCCTCGCCGGCGTGAAGCTGGCCCCGATGGCCCTGGGCATGCTGGTGGCCTCTCCCCTCGCCGGGATCCGGGCCGACCGCCACGGCTCGCGGACGCTCGCCGCGCTGGGCATGGTCGTCAGCGCGCTCGCACTCGCCGGGATGACTACGCTGCAGGGAGATTCGGCCTATTGGCAATCAGCACTGTGGCTGACACTCGTCGGAGTCGGTTCAGGCATGTTCAACTCACCCAATACCGCCGCCATGATGGGAACGGTCCCCCAGCACCGCCGCGGGGTCGCGGCCGGCGCGCGCACGATGCTCCAGAACACGGGCGCGGTCATCTCGATCGCCTTCGTCCTCGCCATCGTCACCGCGGCGATCCCACAGGACGTCCTGCTGAAGATCTTCTCGGGCATCACGACCGGCGTCTCGGACGCCCAGATCCAGCCCTTCATCCACAACATGCACATCGCGCTCTGGGTCCTCGCGATCACCTCGGTGGTCGGGGCCGGCGTCTCCCTCCTGCGCCCCCGCCACGTCCACTCGGCCGAGGAGGCGGTGGCCGCTCCCGGCTCCGCGACCAGGCTGCCGGCATGAGCACGGTGAAGCGCTGGCGCATCGGCGGGCTCGCGAAGGCCGCCGACACGACGCCGCGGACCATCCGCTACTACGAGGAGCTCGGGCTCCTGAGCGACGACGAGGCCCGCGAGCCGGGGAGCCACCGGACCTACGACGAGGAGGACCTGCAGCGCCTGCAGGAGGTGCTGCGGCTGAAGAATCTGCTCGGCCTCTCCCTGGCGGAGCTGCAGGCGGTCGTCGAGGCGACCGCCGGCCGCCGCGAGCTGCGCCGCGAGTGGGACGAGGGCGTCGAGGATCCGGTCCGTCGCCGCGAGCTGCTCGAGGAAGCGCGCCGCCACGTCGAGGCGCAGCTCGACCTGGTGCACCGCCGCCGCGACGAGATCACCGAGCTCGAGGCCGAGCTCGAGGTCAGGCTGAAGCGAATCGATGCGCGGCTGCGCCGGGCCAAGAAGGCCCGCGAGAAGACCGCGTAGCGGAGGTGACCGGACCCCACCGCCGCCTTCTCGGCCACGCGCAGCTTGCGGATGATCTGCTTTGTGTCCGCCTGGTCTGGGCGGCGACGAAAATGACTCAGAAACCCCTGCAAATCCTCAGAGCCCGATCTGCTTGGAGAGGATCTCCTTCATGATCTCGTCGGTGCCGCCGCCGATCGGGCCGAGGCGGGCGTCGCGGAGGGCGCGCTCGACTCCGTACTCGCGCATGTAGCCGAAGCCGCCGTGGATCTGGAGCACCTCGTCGGCGACCTCGACGCAGGCGCGCTGGCTGAAGAGCTTGGCCTCGGTCACCTCGCGGATCGCGTCGTGGCCCTCGTGGAAGAGGCGCAGGGCGTTGTAGGTCATCGCCTCGGCGATGTCGGCCTTGACCGAGATCCCCGCGATCTTGTGGCGGATCGCCTGGAAGGAGCCGATCGGCCGCCCGAAGGCCTCGCGCTCGAGCGCGTAGGCGACCGCGACCTCGAGCAGCCGCTTCATCGCGCCGGTGGCGCCGAGCGCCATCAGCAGCCGCTCCCACTGGAAGTTGGCCATGATCAGCTTGAAGCCGCCGTCGTGCTCGCCGAGCAGGTTCTCCTCAGGGACCTCGACGTCGGTGAAGCTGAGCTCGCCGGTGTCGGATGAGTGCCAGCCCATCTTCTCGAGCTTGCCGGTGACCTCGTAGCCGGGCATGTCGGACTCGAGCACGAGGAAGGAGATGCCGCCGTGGCCGCCCTCTTCGGAGGTCTTGCAGGCGCAGACGAGGAAGTCGGCGCGGACGCCGTTGGTGATGAAGGTCTTGGCGCCGTTGACGACATAGCCGCCGTCGACCTTCTTCGCCGAGGTCGAGATGCCGGCGACGTCGGAGCCGGCCCCGGGTTCGGTGATCCCCAGGGCGCAGATCTTCTCGCCCTTGATCGCGGGGACGAGGAAGCGCTGGTGCTGCTCGGGGGTGCCGAACTTGAAGATCGGGGGCGTGGCGATGCCGGTGTGGGCGCCGAGCCCGGCGCCGACTCCGCCCGAGGCGCCGGCCCGCGCCAGCTCCTCGGCCCAGACCGCGTCGTGGACGTAGTCGCCGCCCTGGCCGCCGAGCTCCTCCGGGTACTTGAGCCCGAGGAAGCCGAGCCTCGGCGGCGCGGCCATACAGCTCGCGGGGGAACTCGCGCGCCTCCTCCCACTCGTCGACGTTGGGCACGATCTCGGTGCTGACCCAGCGGTCGATCGTCTCGCGCAGCTCCTCGTGCTCGCGCTCAAACGGCGGCAGCAGCGCCCGCTCGCCTGTGTCCTTGATCACCTGGGCCATCCCAAGTGGAGGTTATGCGGTTCGCGGCCCGGGTAGGTAGCCGCTCGTGAGGAACATCCTCGACGGCTTCAAGGAATTCATCGCCCGCGGCAACGTGATCGACCTCGCGGTTGCGGTCGTGATCGGGGCCGCGTTCAACGTCGTCGTCCAGTCCATGGTCAGCGATCTGCTGACGCCGCTGATCGCCGCGATTTTCGGCGAGCCCGACTTCTCGGCGCTCAGCTTCACGATCAACGGCTCGCAGTTCAACTACGGAAATTTCCTCAACGCGCTGATCTCGTTCCTGACTGTCGCCACCGCGATCTACTTCTTCGTCGTGCTTCCGCTGAACAAGCTCAAGGAGCGCGGCGAGGCCGGCAAGGAGCCGACGGTCAAGGACTGCCCGTTCTGCCTCTCCGAGATCCCCTACAAAGCGACCCGCTGCAAGGCCTGCACGACCGAGCTCCCCGCTTCCGCCTAGAGGCCGTACGAGCGGCCGATCACGTCGAGCATGATCTCGTCGGTGCCGGCGCCGATGCGGTTGAGGCGCATGTCGCGGTAGGCGCGCTCGACCTCGTACTCCTTCATGTAGCCGAAGCCGCCGTGGATCTGGACGCACTCGTCGGCAACCTCGCACGCCATCTGCGAGGTGTAGAGCTTCACCTCGGAGATCTCGCGCACCGGGTACTCGCCGTTGGCGAAGCGCCAGGCCGTCGCGTAGTTGAACTGCTTGCCGGCCTCGATCTTGGTCGCCATGTCGGCGAACTTGTGGCGGATCGCCTGGAACTTGCCGATCGGGCGGCCGAATGCCTCGCGCTCCTTGGCGTACTCGAGCGTCTTCTCGAACAGGCGCTCGGCGCCGGCGACGCAGCCGGCGGCGGCGACCATGCGCTCGCCCTGGAGCTCCCAGCTGATGTGGTAGAAGCCCTTGCCCTCCTCGCCGAGGAGGTTCTCGACCGGGACGCGGACGTCCTCGAAGGCGAGCTCGCCGGTGTCGGAGGCGTGCATGCCCATCTTCTCGAGCTCGGCCGAGACGGTGAAGCCCGGCGTCGGGTTGCCGTCGGAGTCCTTGAGGTCGACGAGCAGCAGGCTGATCCCGTCGTGGCGCTTGGAGGGGTCGGTCTTGACCACGAGGACGATGAAGTCGGCGCGCGGCGCGTTGGTGATGAAGGTCTTGGCGCCGTTGACGACGTACTCGTCGCCGTCCCGGATCGCGGTCGTGCGAATCCCGGCGACGTCGGAGCCGGCGCCCGGCTCGGTGATCCCCAGCGAGCCGATCTTCTCGCCCTTGATCCCGGGCACGAGGTACTTCTGCTTCTGCTCCTCGGTGCCGAGCAGGTGAACCGGGGGGAGGACCATGTCGGTCTGCACGGCGAAACCCATGTTGAGGCCGCCGGAGCCGGAGTAGCTCATGCACTCGGCGCGGACCAGCGAGTAGTAGTAGTCGCCGCCCTGTCCGCCGTACTCCTCGGGGAAGCAGAGGCCGAGGTAGCCGAGCTCGCCGGCGCGCTTCATCAGCTCGCTCGGCCAGTAGTTCTCCTCGTAGGAGAAGCGCCCGGGGAAGACCTCTTTCTGCACCCAGGCCTGCATCGACTCGCGCAGGTCGTCGTGCTCCTCGGTGAACAGCAGGTGCTTGCGCTTGCCCGCGTGATCGGGCTTGATCACCTTGGTGTCGCCGTTGGTCGAGGTGCCGGTCGCGGTGCTCTCCATCTGAGGTCTCCTCCTGAAGTCTTGGTCGCTAGGCGGGGTGCAGGCAGGGACAGTATCAGAGTAAGAAGTAGAACTTCCTACTTCCCAACAGGCACGGATTGTCGTATGCTGCCGCCTCGTGAGCGAGGAAAACCCCTCCTACGAGGAGCTGCTCTACGAGGTCAAGGACGGTGTGGCCACGGCCACGCTCAACCGCCCCGATCAGCGCAACGCGCTCTCGGGATCCCTGCTCACCGAGCTGGTCGACGCGATGAAGCGCGCCAAGGCCGACGACGACGTCCGCTGTGTCGTCCTCACCGGCGCCGGCGACAAGGTCTTCTGCGCGGGTGCCGACCTCGGCGGCTTCGCGGCCGACGTGCCGCTGGTCTCCAAGCACTTCGCCTCGGACCTCTTCCTCGAGTTCTTCCGTTTGATGCCGCGGCTCGGCAAACCCTCGCTCTGCGCCGCCAACGGCCACGTGCTCGCCGGCGGCATGGGGCTGGCGCTCTCGTGCGACCTGCTGATCGCCAAGGAGGGCGCGCGCTTCGGAACTCCCGAGATCAACGTCGGCGCCTTCCCCTACATGATCATGGCGATCATCTACCGCAACGTCCCGCGCAAGAAGGTCAACGAGATGATGCTGCTCGGCGAGCAGATCACCGCGGAGCAGGCGGTCGAGTTCGGGCTGGCCAACAAGGTCGTGCCCGAGGCCGAGTTCAAGGACGCCGTCGACGAGTGGGCGACCAAGCTCGCCTCGAAGAGCCCGGTGCTGATGCGGATCGGCCACGACGCGATGTACCGCCAGCAGGACATGGCCCTCGACGACGCGCTCGAGTTCCTGCGCTCCCAGCTTTCGCTGACGTTCACGACCGAGGACATCCTCGAGGGCGTGCAGGCCTTCTTTGAAAAACGCGATCCGGAGTGGAAAGGCAAGTAGTGGCCGCGACTGACGAGACGAACAAGGCAAAAGAGCACAAGCTTCCCGGGACGTCCCCTCTGGACGAGCTGACCGATCAACTTCACGAGGCCCGGGCGAAGGCGAAGCTCGGCGGCGGCGAGGAGAAGATCGCCAAGCAGCACGACGCCGGCAAGCTGACCGCGCGCGAGCGCATCGGTCTGCTCGTCGACGAAGGCACCTTCGTCGAGATGGGGATCCACGGCCGCCCGCACTTCTCCCAGCCCGCGATGAAGGGCAAGGAGGCGCCCGCCGACGGCGTGATCACCGGCTGGGGCGACGTCAACGGCCGCCCAGCCGCGATCGCCGCCTATGACTTCACCGTGATGGCCGGCTCGATGGGGATGACCGGCGAGCTCAAGGTCACCCGCCTGCGCGAGCTGGCGCTGTCGAAGCGGATGCCGTTCGTCTGGCTGCTGGACTCGGCCGGAGCGCGGATCCAGGAGGCGACCGGCTCGCTGTTCGCCGGCTCGGGGCACCTGTTCCGCGAGGAGGTCGAGATGTCGGGCGTGATCCCGCTCGTCGCCGGCATGCTCGGGCCCTGCGCGGCGGGCACCGCCTACATCCCGGGGCTCTCCGACTTCGTCCCCATGGTCTCCGGCCAGGGAGCGATGGCGCTCGCCGGTCCGCACCTGACCAAGGCCGTCACCGGCGAGGACATCTCGATGGAGGACCTCGGCGGCGCCAAGGTCCACTGCCGCAAGTCGGGCGTCGGCGACCTCGAGGTGAAGGACGACGAGGAATGCATCGCCAAGATCAAGGACTACCTCTCCTACTTTCCGCAGAACTGCGAGCAGAAGCCGCCGCTGCGCGAGACCGACGACCCCATCGACCGCATGTCGGAGAAGCTGATGGAGATCGTCCCCGACTCCAGCCGCCAGCCCTATGACATGTACGAGATCATCGAAGAGATCGTCGACGACGGCGAGTACTTCGACATCAAGCCGAAGTTCGCGAAAACGATCATCACCTGCCTCGCGCGGTTCGGCGGGCAGCCGTGCGGCATCGTCGCCAACCAGCCCAAGCAGCTCGGCGGGATCCTCGAGAACGACTCGGCCGACAAGGCGGCGCGCTTCGTCAACCTCTGCGACGCCTTCAACATCCCGCTGCTCTTCCTCCAGGACGTGCCCGGGTTCATGGTCGGCTCGAAGGTCGAGCACGCCGGGATCATCCGCCACGGGGCGAAGATGCTCTACGCGATCTCGCGGGCGACGGTGCCGAAAGTGACCGTCGTCGTGCGCAAGGCCTACGGCGCCGGCTACTACGTGATGAACGGCAAGGCCTATGAGCCCGACATGATCGTCGCCTGGCCCGGCGCCGAGATCTCGGTGATGGGCGCCGAGGGCGCGGTCAACATCATCGGCCGCTCGGCGATCGAGGCCGCCGACGACCCCGAGGCGACGCGCGAGGCGATGCTCGACGCGGTCCGCCAGACCATCGACCCCTACATCGCCGCCGGCAACGCGGTGATCGACGACATCATCGACCCGCGCGAGACGCGCCCGACCGTGATCAAGGCGCTGCGGATGGCCAACGACAAGCGGGTCGAGAGGCCCTGGAAGAAGCATGGAGTGATGCCCGTATGAGCAGATTCGAAGACCCGGTGATCATCAGCAACTCGATCTCGGGGGCGATCGCCAATCGCGATCAGTGCCCGGCGATCCCTTACACGCCCGAGGAGTACGCCGCCGAGGCGCGTCGTTCGGTCGACGAAGGCGCGAGCCAGATCCACATCCATGCGCGCACGCCCGACGGCACGCCGAGCTACGAGATCGAGGACTTCCAGGCGATCACCGAGGCGATCCGCGCCGAGGTCGACGACGTGATCATCAACTACTCGACCGGGGCGATCGGGGTCCCGCTCGAGAAGCGGCTTGCCTACCTGCGGGCGCTGAAGCCCGATGTCGCCGCGCTCAACATGAGCTCGATGAACTACGCCAAGTACTCGCGGCGGCGCAAGGACTGGGTGTTCAAGGCGGTGTTCGAGAACAGCTTCGATCTCATCTCGCAGTTCTTGGACGAGATGAACGAGCTCGGGATCCAGCCCGAGCACGAGTGCTTCGACGCCGGCCACGTCGCCAACCTCGACCCGTTCCTCGACATGGGCACGCTCGAGCCGCCGCTGCAGATCTCGCTGGTGATGGGCGTCACCGGCGGCATCCGACCGGTGCCGCCCAACGTCCGCTTCATGAGCGAGCAGATCCCCGGCGGGCCGGAGGGCCCGAACAACTGGCAGGTGATCGGGGTCTCGCGCGACCAGTGGAAGCTGCTCGCCGCCGCGCTCAACCTCGGCGGCAACGTCCGCGCCGGGCTCGAGGACAATCTGTATCTGCCCAATGGAGAGATGGCGAAGTCGAACGGCGAGCTGATCGCCAAGGCGAGGCAGATGGCGGAGGACATCGGAAGGAGAGCCGCGACGGTGGAGGAGGCCAGAGACCTGCTCGGGCTCAAGAAGCGGCCGCTGGCCACTGGCCGCTAGCCGCTGGAAACTGCGATGACCAGCGACCAGAGACCAGCGACCAGCGACCTGCCTTTGAGCGATGTCAAAGTCCTCGACCTTTCTCGGCTTCTTCCCGGTGGCTTCTGCAGCCTGCTCTTGGCTGATTTTGGCGCCGAGGTCCTGAAGGTCGAGGACACCGGCATGGGCGACTACGTGCGCTGGGCGCCGCCCTACCACGAGGGCGCCGAGGACTCGGCCAAGTCGGCCTACTTCCTCGGGCTCAACCGCAACAAGCGCTCGATTCGCCTCGACCTGAAGAAGGAGGAGGGCAAGGCGGTTCTGCTGCGGCTCGCCCGCGACTACGACGTCGTCCTCGAGTCGTTCCGCCCGGGCGTTCTGGACAAGCTCGGCGTCGGCTACGAGCGCCTCAAGCAGGAGAACCCCGGCCTCGTCTACTGCGCGATCTCCGGCTACGGGCAGACCGGCCCCAACACCGCGCGAGCGGGCCACGACATGAACTACCTCGGCCTCAACGGCGTGCTCGCGCTCTCCGGCGACCCCGACGGCCCGCCGGTCCAGTCCGGCGGCCAGATCGCCGACCTCGGCGGCGGCGGGCTGATGGCCGCCTTCGGGATCATGGCGGCGCTGCGCGAGCGCGAGCGATCGGGCGAGGGCCAGTTCGTCGACGTCTCGATGACGGACGGCTCGCTCGCCTGGATGGCGATGGCCGCGGCCGCGGTGCTGGCCGACGGCAACGTGCCGACCCGCGGCCGCGAGAGCCTCACCGGCGGCTACATCTGTTACCGGCCCTACGCCTGCAGGGACGGCGACGTCACCCTCGGTGCGCTCGAGCCGAAGTTCTGGGCCGCGTTCTGCGAGGGCGTCGAGCGCCCCGACCTCGCCGACAAGGCCTTCGATCCCCCGGGCTCCGAGGCCCACGCCGAGGTCGTGAAGATCTTCAAGGAGCGCACCCGCGCCGAGTGGGCCGAGTTCGCCTCCACCCACGACTGCTGCCTCGAGCCCGTGCTCGACCTCGGCGAGGCGCTCGAATCGGACCTCGTCAAGGAGCGCGAGATGGTCGTCGAGCTCGACCAGCCCGGCGCCGACGACGTGAAGCTGCTCGGGGTGCCGGTGAAGATGTCGCGCACCCCGGGCGACCCGAACCGCCTTCCGGGGCCGGTCCTCGGCGAGCACACCGAGGAGGTGCTCGAAGACGCCGGGTACTCCGCCGAGGAGATCGAGGCCTTGATCTCCTCCGACGTGGTCGGCGGACCCCCCGCCGGGAAGGCCGGCAGCTTCCTGCCATGAGCACGCCCGCAACGGAGGACGGCCTGCTGCGGATGAAGCAGCTCGCCGAGGCCTCCGGGGTCTCGGCGGCGACGATCAAGCACTACCTGCGCGAGGGGCTGCTGCCCGAGCCGGTCAAGACCTCGCGCAACATGGCCTACTACCCGCCCGAGTTCGTCGAGCGGATCCGCCTGATCAAGCAGCTCCAGGAGGAGCGCTTCATGCCGCTGAAGGTGATCCGCGAGCTGCTCGAGGAGGATCCGGGGCGCGCCGAGGCGCTGCTCGAGCTCGGCGATCGGCTGCTCGAGCGGGCGCTGGCCGGCGAGGACGAGCGGATCAGCGCCGCCGATGTCCGCAACCTCTACGGCGTTCCCCAGGACGCGCTCGACCGGCTCGCCGAGCTCGAGGTGATCAACCCGAACAAGTCCGGCTACTCGCCGACCGACGTGCGAATCGTCGAGGCAATCTCGCGCTTCCGCGCCGGCGGCTACGACGAGCGCATCGGCTTCACCGTCTACGACACGCTCCGCTACAAGGAGGCGATGGCGGTGCTGGTCAAGCAGGAGGTCGACGTGATCATGAAGCGCCTCGCCGGCGAGATGGACCCCGACCGGGTGCTGGAGCTGATCAACGCCGGCAACCAGCCGCTGAACGACCTGCTCTCGGCGATGCACACGAAGGCGCTCGTCGCCGAGCTCGAGCGCCGGCGCGGCGCGGAGGAGTAGCCAGGTCTGACACCTTTAGGTTTCGGCGAGCCTGCCCCAGTCCATTGCCACGGTCATGTCGGGCATGATCTGGTGCGGGTGCTCGAGCACCACATTTGAGCCGATGCCGAGGAGATGGGCGTGCAGCTCCTCCGGGTCGTCGAAGTAGCCGGCGAAGATCGGCTCGAGCAGGCGGCCGCCGGGCTTGTGGCCGTCGCGGATCGCGTGGGCGGGGACGATCGTCGCTCCGGTCTCCAGCGCGAGCGAGACGAGGCCGGTGGCGAAGCGGACCTCGCGGTTGACGAACTCTGCGACTCGGCCGCGCTTGGTTGCCGCGGTGTCGATCGCGAGCCAGCAGGTCTTGCCCCGCTCGAGCAGCTCGCGGAAGATCGCGTATGCGCCGCCGCGGCCGACGAAGCGAGCGCCGTCGCGTTCGAGGCGGGCGACCTTGGCCGGCAGGTAGCGCGAGCGCGAGCCGGTGGTCACCTTGCCGGGCTCGATCTTGTCCCAGCGCGCGATGTAAAGGCGGGCGTCGTCCGCGGCGAGGCGCAGAGTCAGGGCGTGCTGGAACGAAGCCATGGGCCCGAGGTGAAGCCCGGCGACGATCACGCCGCGACCCGGCGCGCGGGCCTCGTCGAGGCGCTCGATGCCCTCGATCCGCATTCGCCGGTCGAGCCAGGGGCGCCAGAACATCTCGTCCTGCATCCGGTATTCGCGCAGGTTGGCCCGCGCCCATCGGCGCAGCACCTTGACGTCGGTCGAGCGGGTGATCGACCATGCGCGTGCGAGCGCCTGGTCACGCGGGTCCGAGCGGTAGATCGCCAGCTGCCCGGCGAGGCGCGCGAGCGGCATCGCCAGCGCCGCGGGGAGGAGGCGGTGCGGCCGCTCGCGGCAGTAGAGGCGCTCCCACCAGGGGGCGTCGCCGACCGTGATGTAGCCGGCCGTGGGGCACTCGATTTCCTCGAGCGCAGCTTCGATCCCAGCGGACGGAGATGGTGTTTCGGATCGGCCCATCGCCATATACTGGCCTCAACCGATTGACTGGTCAGTCAACCAGTATGCGCGCCGCCGTCGTACAGCTCAACTCGACCGCAGACAAGGCTCGGAACCTGGAGAGCGCCGAGCGCCTCGTCCGCGAAGCCGCCGCCGAAGGAGCGGACCTCGTCGTCCTGCCCGAGAAATGGACCGTGCTCGGTTCGCCCGAGGACCTCGAGGCCGGCGCCGAGCCGCTCGACGGTCCCTCGATCGAGGCCGCGCGTTCGTGGGCTCGCGAGCTCGGAGTCGACCTGGTGGCCGGCAGCATCACCGAGCGCCGGGACTCGGGCGACGGCGACAAACTGGCCAACACTTCCGTCCTCATCAACGGCGACGGTGAGATCCAGGCCGTGTACCGCAAGATCCACATGTTCGACGGCGACGTCGGCGGGGTCGCCTACCGCGAGTCCGAGACCGAGGAGCCCGGCGGGGAGATCGTCGTCGGCGAGGCCGGTGGAGTCGAGGTCGGCATGTCGGTCTGTTACGACCTGCGCTTCCCGGAGCTCTACCGGGTGCTCGCCGTCCGCGGCGCCCGCATCCTCACCGTGCCCTCGGCGTTCACCGCCGAGACCGGGCGCGACCACTGGGAGGTGCTGCTGCGCGCGCGGGCGATCGAGAACCAGGCCTTCCTGCTCGCCGCCAACCAGGTCGGCGGGGCGCCGCCCCACTACGACTCCTTCGGCCACTCGCTGATCGCCGATCCGTGGGGCCGCGTCCTCGCCGAGGTCTCCGGCGGCCCGGGGTTCGCCGCCGCCGACCTCGACCTCGACGAGCTCGAGAAGATCCGCGCCAGCCTGCCCTCGCTGGCCAACCGCCGGCCCGAGGTCTACTCGACCGAGGTCGCGGTCTGATGGCCGCCACCGAGAAGCGCCGCCAGATCCTCGACGCCGCGATCCGCGTCTTCGCCCGCCAGGGATTCCACAACTGCCGCGTCTCCGACATCGCCGCCGAGGCGGGCGTCGCCTACGGCCTCGTCTACCACTACTTCGATTCCAAGGACCAGATGCTGAACGAGGTCTTCAGCGAGCGCTGGTCGCTGCTGCTCGAGGCGAGCGCCGAGGCGGACCGCAGCCTCGAGACCCCGCGCGAGAAGCTCGCCGCGGTCGCCGGGTTCATCATCGAGTCCTACCGCCACGACCCCGAGCTGATGAAGGTCGTGATCGTCGAGGTCACCCGGGCCGCGAACAGCTTCGGGCGCACCCACCTCTCCGAGATCCGCCAGGCCTACGAGGCGATCGAGAAGATCGTCGCCGACGCCCAGGCCCAGGGCCTGTTCCGCTCCGACGTCGACGCCGCGTTCGCCTCGATGCTCTTCTACGGCGCGATCGAGCAGCTGCTCACCGGCTGGATCTTCGGCGTCATGCCCGGCGCGGATGACGACTACGAACGCGCCAAGCTGCTCGTGGTCGAGACGATCTGCGCGGGGCTCGAGCCCCGGGTCGAGGCCGGCGCCCCGGTGAGCTAGCCCGTGTTCGAGGGACTCGCCCGAACCCAGCGCCAGGATCGCGTGCTGCATGGCGCCGCGAAGCTGGTCAACCTCGTGATCGGGCTGATAGCGCTGCCGGTTTGGTTGATCGGCCAGGCGGTCGGCGGCCGGCTTCGCAGCGCGTTCACCTGGCTCGAGAAGCGAAAGCCGCGCGCGCTGCCGGTGCCGCCCGAGCGCGAGCGCTCAATGGAGGCGTTGATGGCGGATCTGCGTGAGGTTCCCGAGCACCTCGCCGACCACCCGGTCGGCGATCTGCGATTCGGGATGCGCGACATCTCGAACTTCGTCCTCGCACAGTCACGCGAGGGCGCGGTGCTCGGCTACAAGTACCCGTCCCAGTTCGGCGACCACATCTTCGAGGGCGCCGACGGCGAGCGGATCGCGGCGACGATCGCGCTGCAGGAGGCGGCGCGGCCGGGGCTGATCGTCGTCCACGGGTTGTTCACGACGAGCCGCTTCGACTACGTCCGCCGGATCGCCGTTCGCGCCTTCTACGAGTGGGGCTTCAACGTCGCCGTGCTCGACCTGCGCAGCTTTGGGCTCACCGAGATCACCTCTTCGGCGCCCTCGAGCGCCGGCTGGAAGGAGGGCCTCGACCTGATCGCCCTCGGCCGCTACATGAAGGAGCTCGGCTCGACCAGCGTCGGCGCGCTCGGCATCTCGCTCGGCGGCAGCTCGGTTCTCAACGCGAGCGACCCCGAGGGGGCCGCGCAGGCGCTCGACGGCGGGCTGCTCGCGGTTTCCCCGCCGGCCGAGCCGGAGGAGGTGTGGGGCAGGCTGTCGCAGCCGGTGCCCCGTTCGCACCCCCGCTACCCGATCCACAAGGCGTTCAAGGCGGCGCTGTCCTCACGCGTGCGCTCGGGCCGCTGGCCCCGCGAGGCCGAAGACATGCCCAAGGTACTGGACGCGATCTCGGCGCCCTACTACGGAGTCAGCGCCGAGGAGATCTGGCGCAACGCCTCGGGCACGCGCCACATCGGCGCCGCCAAGGTGCCGCTGCTGGTCATCCACCCCGACGACGACCCGATCATCAACGTCGAAGAGGCCGAGAAGCTGGCGATCGCCGCCGACGGCAACGCGAACGTCCGGGTCTGGACCGTGCCCCACGGCAACCACGGCCTGCTCGAGGCCGCGGACCCGGTGTGGACCAACACGGTCTACCGCGATTTCTTCGAGCGCTGGGCGGTATATGCCGAGCGCGGCCCGGTAGCGGACCGCGCCAACGGCAAGTTGATTTACTCCGAGGAGTGAGCGAGCACAACGAGCTGGTGGAGAACGATGTCGTCCGGCGTTTGATGTGGGCCGGCCTGGTCGCCGCGATCGGCGCCCTGGCGAGCATCGTCGCCCAGCGCGGCGCCGAAGCGATCTGGGTTCGCGTCTTCGACGAGGAGCCGCCCGAATGAGCGGCGCGCCTCCGGGTGGAGCCCGGCCGACGACGTCCACCCCGAACGAACCCGCGACCGGAGGCAGCGCGGGCAAAGCCGAGCAGCCCCCGGAGAATATGGCGGAGGAGGCGCCGGTTGGTCGCGGAGCCGAGAACGAGAAGCCCGTCGGCGAGCTCTTCCTCGAGGTCACCGAGCAGGCGACGGTCCTCATTCGTGAGGAAGTCGAACTTGCGAAGGCCGAGATCGGTGACAAGCTCAACAAGCTGCTCGCGGGCTCGGTCGTCGCCGTCGCCGCCGGCATCTTTCTGCTCGCGGCGCTGGTCCTCCTCATGCACGGGATCGCGTTCCTGCTCGGCGACAACGTCTTCGGTCATCGCGTCTGGCTCGGATACCTGGTCGAGGCGGCTGTCTTCCTCCTGATCACCGCCGGCGCCGGTTTCTACGCCTACCGCGCGATTCGCAAGGGCAGCCCGCCCGTTCCCGAGATGGCGATCGAGCAGGCGAAGGAGATTCGTGCAAGTCTTGACCTATCGGAGCCGCCAAAGTGAACAACGGCATCGCCGCGCTTCCTCCTCCAGGCACCAGATCGCCGGATCAGATCCGCGCCGACATCGTCGCCCGTCGCCAGGAGCTCGGCAGCAGCGTCCAGTCTCTGCGCGGCCGCGTCAACGAGATCACCGACTGGCGCGGACAGCTGCGCAAGCACCGCACCGAATTGATCGCCGTCGGTGTGGGCGCCGGGCTGCTCGCCGGGGCCGTCGCCTTCCTCCGCCGCCGTTAACTGAACGGTCAACCGCCGTCCGGCGCCGCGCCTAGCCTGCGGCGGCATGGAGCACACCGAGGTCTCCTGGCGCCTGATCGTCAAGATCGTGCTGGTCGCGGCCGCGACCCTGCTCGGCCTCTACCTCATCTACCAGGTGCGCTCGGTGATCGGGCTGCTGCTGATTGCCGTCTTCTTCGCGCTCGCGATCGCCCCGGCCGTCAACTGGCTCCACAACCGGAAGGTCCCGAGGGCGCTCGCGATCCTGCTCGTCTATCTCTCGATCGGCGCGGCGATCTTCGGCATCGGCCTGCTGCTCGTCCCGCCGGTGGTCAACGGCGTCGACAACCTCTCCGAGGACCTGCCCGGCTATATCGACGACCTGCGCAACAACGACCAGTTCCGCAAGTACGACGACCGCTACGACATCACCGACAAGCTCCAGGACCAGGTCGACCAGCTGCCGAGCAAGCTCGACGACGCGGCGAGCACCCTGCAGGACGTCACGGTCGGCGTCTTCTCGAGATTCGTCGAGCTGTTCGCGATCCTCGTCATCACCTTCTTCTTCCTCATGGAGGGCCCGAGGATGCTCGAGTTCGGGTTTGCGCAGATGCCGAAGGCACGAGAACGCCGGCTGCGCAAGATCGCCAAGGATGTCTCCGAGGCGATCTCCGGCTACGTCTTCGGCAACTTCGTGATCAGCGTCTTCGCCGGGCTCGTCACCTACGCCACGCTGAGGATCCTCGGCATCCCGTTCGCGGTGCCGCTGGCGTTCCTCTACGCCTTCCTCGACCTGATCCCGCTCGTCGGCGCGACGATCGGCGGCATCCTCGTCGGAATCGTCGTCGCCTTCTTCGACTTCCCCGGCGACCTGATCGTCTGGGCGATCGTCGTCATCGCCTATCAGCAGATCGAGAACTACCTGATCCAGCCCTACGTCTACGGCAAGGCGGTGAGGGTGCACCCGCTGATCGTGATCGTCGCGATCCTGATCGGGGCCTCGCTGCTGGGGATCCTCGGGGCGCTGGTCGCGATCCCGATCGCCGCCGCGATCCAGAGCGTCGTGATCGACTGGTGGACGTTCCGCGAGGAGAGGATCGCCGCGGCCAAGAAGCCGAAGGCGCGCCGCAAGCCCGCGGCAAAGCGCAAGGCAAAGCCGAAGCCGAAGCCGAAGCCGAAGCCCGCCTAGCTACTCGAGGTCGGCGAGCGGGATCGAGCCGACCCCGATCAGCCCGGGCCCGGCGTGGGCGCCGAGCACGGGCCCGATCTCGGAGACGAACTCGGGGTCGCGGCCGAAGATCGGCTTGCAGGCCTCGACCATCTGATCGGCGGCGTCGAGGTCGCGGATGTGCTGCACGACCCAGCCGTCGGCGCCGTCGCCGTGGCGCTGGCGCGCGTAGTCGAGCAGGCGGGCGATCGCCCGGCCGCGGGTGCGGACCCGCTCGACCGGCGTCACCTCGTACTCGAAGCTGAGGATCGGCTTGATCTTCAGCGTCGAGCCGATCCACGCCTGGGCTCCGCCGATCCGCCCGCCGCGGCGCAGGTACTCAAGCGTGTCGGGCGAGAACCAGATCTTGAGGTCGGTGCGGGCGCTCTCGGCGCGGGCGACGACGTCCTCGGCGCTGGCGCCGCGGTCGGCGGCGATCGCCGCGGCGAGCTGGATCAGGCCGGTGCCGCCGGCGGCGCTCTTTGAGTCGACGACGTGGATCCGCTCGCCCCCCTTGCCGTCGGCGATCAGCGACTCGCGAGCCTGGTTGGCGGCCTCGAAGGTTCCGGAGATGCCCGAGGAAAGGTGGACCGAGACGATGTCCCGGCCCGCCTCCAGCAGCGGCTCGTAGACCTCGATGAAGTCGCCGATCGACGGCTGCGAGGTGGTCGCGGCCTCGGGGGTGTCGAGCAGCTTCGCGTAGAAGGCGTCGTAGTCGGAGATCTTCGACTCGGCCTCCTGCTCGTCGCCGACCTTGACGTAGAGGCTGACGAGGTGGATGTCGTACTTGGCGACCAGCTCGGTGGGCAGGTAGCCGGTTGTGTCGGCGACGAGGGCAGTCGGGTTAGTCACGGACGGCGTTTGTATCATCGCCGTACCATCCCTGCGTGACCAAGTCTTTGATAACGGGCGCGAGCGGCTTCCTCGGCTCGCACCTGGCGAGGGCGCTGTCGGACCGCGGCGACGAGCTGCGGCTGCTGCTCAGGGACCCGTCCCGGGCCGAGCACCTCGGCGATATCGAGTTCGAGGTCGCCGAGGGCGACATCCTCGACCGCGACTCAATCCGTAAGGCGCTCGCCGGCGTCGACCGCGTCTTCCACGTCGCCGGCACGACCTCACATCGTTCCTCCGACCGCGAGCGCGTGTTCAAGGTCAACACAGCCGGCACGCGAAACGTCGCCGAGGGGGCTCTGCGCGCCGGCGTGGAGCGCATGGTCCACACCTCCTCGATCGCCGGGGTCGGGCCGGCGAAGCCCGGCGGCACCGCCGACGAGAGCCAGCTGTTCACCGCCGGCCGCCTCGGCATCGCCTACATGAACTCCAAGCACGAGGCCGAGACCGAGGTCCTGCGCGCCGCCGCCAAGGGCCTGCCCGCGGTGATCGTCAATCCCTCGTTCGTGCTCGGCCCCGACGATCCCACCGGCACCTCCAACGAGCTGATCCGCCGTTTCCTCACCCGCCAGATCCCGGTGATCGTCGACGGCGGCCTCAACGTCGTCGACGTCCGCGACGTCGCCGCCGGGCACCTGCTCGCCGACGAGCGCGGCATGGAGGGCGAGCGCTACATCCTCGGCGGCCAGAACCTAACCCTCAAGCGGCTGTTCGCCGAGCTGAGCCAGATCGCCGACGTGCCGGCGCCGGCGGTCAAGCTCCCGGGCCAGCTCGCAGCCGGCGCCGTCGCCGCGCTCGAGCGCGCCGGGATCCCGATGCCCACGGCCACCGACGAGGTCAAGGCGGGCAGCCTCTGGTGGACCTACAGCAACGAGAAGGCCCGCCGCGAGCTCGGCTTCAAGCCGCGCCCCCACGAGGAGACTCTCGCCGACGCCGTCGACTGGCAGTTCGCCCAGCTCGACGGTGACGGCGGCGCCCGCGAGCGCGCGACCGACGCGGCGCTGCGCGCAGGGGGAGCGGTTGCCGGCGCCGCCTCGAAGATCCCCCGCCCGTCGCTCCCGTTCTGGACGGGGCACTGATGGAAGGACAGGCCCAGCGCGTGCTCTACCGCTGCAAGACCCCGACGAACTTCCTCTGCCCGTGCGGTGCGGTCGAGCGCGACCTGCGCAAGCGCAAGCTCGAGCACCGCACCGAGCGGGTGGCCGTGCGCAAGGCCGACCGCCCCGAGATCGCCGAGCTGACCAAGCAGCGCCACGTCCCGGTCCTCGTCGACGGCGACGAGGTGATCAGCGATTCGCGCCGAATCAGGCAGTGGTTGGAGCACGCCTACCCCGATTCTTGACCCGTTCGGCCCGTGCTTTAGAATGTGAGGCCATGACTGAGACCACCACAGAAGTCCAGCCGGTCACCCTCACCGAGGCGGCCGCGAGCAAGATCAAGGAGCTGCTCGGCGAGAACCAGAACGCCGACGAGCAGGCGCTTCGCGTCGCCGTGCGCGGCGGCGGTTGTTCGGGCTTCCAGTACGCCCTCGCCTTCGACAAGCGCAAAGACGAGGACCTCGTCTTCGAGCGCGACGGCGTCAACGTCGTGGTCGACAAGACCTCGATGCAGTTCGTCTTCGGCTCCGAGGTCGACTACGTCGACGGCCTCCAGGGCGCCGGCTTCGCGGTCAACAACCCGAACGTCGTGGCGGCCTGCGGTTGCGGCTCTTCCTTCCAGGTGAAGGAAGACGCCGAAGAGACCGCAGCCGTCTAGCTGTAGTTCCTAACCACATTGTTCATCCGGGCCTCCTTGGAGGCTGGGGGTGTCATGCCACCCAGATCCAAGGAGGAACACCGGATGAAGATTCACGCTAACGCCAAGCTCGGCCCGAAGGGCAGGGCGATCATGGTCAAGCGCGTCGTCGAGGAGGGCTGGTCGCTCACCGCGGCGGCCGAGGCCGCCGGGGTGAGCGAGCGAACCGCCGGCAAGTGGGTCGCCCGCTACCGCTCAGAGGGCGAGGCAGGTCTATACGACCGCAGCTGCGAGCCCCACTCGGTTCCCCACGCCACCCCGGAGGACCGGGTCGAGGCGATCGCGGCCCTGCGGCGGGTGCGCCTCACCGGGGCCGAGATCGCGATGGCGCTCGGCATGGCGATTTCGACCGTCTCGGCGGTCCTAGGTCGCATCGGGCTCGGCAAGCTCGGCGCCCTGGAGCCGCTCGAGCCCCCCAACCGCTATGAGCGGGCCCGCGCCGGTGAGCTGCTTCACATCGACGTCAAGAAGCTGGGGCGGATCGGCCACCGAGGCGCCGGGCACCGCGTCACGGGCAACCGCGGCAAAGGGCAGCGCTCACGCGGAGCCGGCTGGGAGTACGTGCACGTCTGCGTCGACGACGCCACCCGTCTCGCCTACGTCGAGGTGCTGGCCAACGAGAAGGCAACCACCGCGATCGGCTTCCTGAGGCGAGCGGTCGCCTTCTATCGCTCGCACGGGATCGAGGTGACGGGCCTGATGACCGACAACGGCTCCGCCTACCGCTCCACCACCCACGCGATCGCCTGCCGGGCGTTGAAGATCAAGCACATCCGCACCCGCCCCTACCGGCCGCGCACCAACGGCAAGGCCGAGCGCTTCATCCGCACGATGCTCGGCGGCTGGGCCTACGGGGCGATCTACCGGGACTCGGCGGAGCGAACCGCGGCTCTATCCGGCTGGCTCAGCTTCTATAACTGGCGCAGACCACACGGCTCCCTCGCCAAGAGGCCGCCCGGAGCTCGGCTCGCCGAGCTAAAGGCGAACAATGTGGCTGGTTCTTACATCTAGCCCTCAGAAGCCCCAGTTCGGATTCGGCTTGCCCTCTCGGGGATCGCCCGGCTGCTCGGGCCGGGGCTTCGCCTCAGTTGCGGTACCGGTTGCTCCGGTCGCTGGAGGAAGGTTGATCTTGACCACGCCCCATTCCCCGTCCTCGCCCTCACGGGGGAAGAAGCGGTGGGTTCCACGGTCGGGGGCCTCGGCGGCGAGCTTTGCGCACGCCGCCTCGGCCTCTTCGCGGGTCATCGGTCGGCTAGCTGTTGTCGATCTGCATCGGCGGCGACTGGGTCACGGGCCGGTCGGCCTGTGGCTCAGCCGGAGCCGGCGCGTCGCCCGAGGGCTCGGCGCCGAGGATCTCGCCGAGGTCGCCCGAGGCATGCAGTTCCTCGACGATGTCGGCGCCGCCCACAAGCTCGCCCTTGACGTAGAGCTGCGGGAACGTGCGCCAGTCGGCGATCTCGGCGGTGGCCTCGCGGATCGGCTCGATCGCGGGGAGGACGTCGAGGGCCGCGTACTCGACCCCGTAGGGCTCGAGCGCCGCGACGGCGCGCATCGAGTTGCCGCAGCTCGGGGAGTCCGGGGTGCCCTTCATCAGCAGCAGCACCGGGTTCTCCTTGATCAGCTCTTCGACCTTGTCTTTGAGAGTCGGTTCAGTCACTGCGCCGAATCATACGGACCGGGTCAGTCCGGCAGCGACGTCTTGATGCTGAGGCTGTGGAGTTCACCGGTATCGGAGCGCTCGCGCACCGCTGCCTTGACCAGCTTGTGCTGGTCGATCAGGCTTTTGCCCTCGAACTGCGCCGCGGCTACGTTGACCCGCAGGTGGTCGCCGCCGGCCTCGTCGATCACCTCGACGGTGGAGCCGGGAATGGCTTCCTCGATCAGCGCCTTGACGTCGTCGACGAGCGCCACTACTTCGCCGCGGCCTTGGCGTGCTCGAGCATCTCCTCGATGCGCACGAACTTGACCCGCGGCCGGCCGTGGGGCTCGCCGGCGGCGGTCTCGGCCGCATCGATCGCCTCCCAGCCGGCGTAGGTGACGGCCTCGTGGTCGCGCTCGGCGATCAGCTCCTCGATCGCGATCGGGTCGGGGTTGGCGGGCTGGTGGACGACGCCCGCGGCGACGTCCTCGCGCAGCATCGCTGTGGTCTCGTTGGCGTCCTTCTTGTTGGTGCCGATCACGCCGCTCGGACCGCGCTTGATCCAGCCTGCGGTATAGAGGCCGGCGATCGGCTTGCCGTCGTCGGCGAGCACGCGGCCCTTCTCGTTGGCGATCGTGCCGCGCTTGGAGTCGAAGGGCACGCCCGGGACCGGCACGCCGGTGTAGCCGACCGAGCGGAAGACGAGCCCGCATTCAAGCTCCTCGCGCTCGCCGGTGTCCTCGGCGCGGACGCGGTCACCGTCCTCGACCAGCTTGTTCTTGCCGATCACGATCGATTCGACCTTGTCGGTGCCCTTGATCTCGATCGGCGAGGAGAGGAAGCGGAGGATGACCTTCTTGCGCTTGCCCTCGGGCTCGGTCTGGGCCATCTCCTTGAGCACCTCGACGTTTCGCTTGTGGGTCGGGTCGGCGTCGTCTGAGGAGATGTAGGACTCGGAGATCTCGTCGAGATCGAGGTCGGAGGCGTCGACGATGCAGTCGGCGTCGGTGAGCTCGCCGAGCTCGCGCAGCTCGGGGTTGGTGAACGCCGCCTGAGCGGGGCCGCGGCGGCCGAAGACGACGATCTCCTTGATCTTCGAGTCCGCCATCGGGTCGATCGCGTGGTCGGCTACATCGGTGCCGACGAGCTCCTCGCGCGGCAGCGCCAGCATCCTCGCGACGTCCATCGCGACGTTGCCGTTGCCGATCACGACGGCGCGCTCGGTCGAGAGGTCGAACTCGCGGTCGGCGTAGTCGGGGTGGGCGTTGTACCAGCCGACGAACTCGGTCGCCGCATGGCTGCCCGGGAGGTCCTCGCCGGGGATGCCGAGCTTGCGGTCGGTCTCCGAGCCCGAGGTGTAGATGATCGCGTGGTAGTGCGCGGCGAGATCCTCGTGCTTGAGCTCCTCGCCGATCGTCACGTTGCCGAAGAAGCGAAACCCGGGCAGCTGCGCCGTCTTCTCGTAGCGCTTGATCACCGACTTGATCTTCGGGTGGTCGGGGGCGACGCCGCCGCGGACCAGGCCGAACGGCGTGGGCAGGCGGTCGTAGAGGTCGACCTCGGCGACGAAGCCGTCGTCCTTCGGCTTGAGCAGATCCTCCGCTGCATAGAAGCCGGAGGGGCCGGCGCCGACGATGGCTACGCGCAGGGGCTGTTCTTCGGTTGCGATCATTTAGGAGCGCAAAAGGGTACCGGCGCGGTGCCCTCGACTCCGTTCTCGTGCACCCCGTGGTCTGGCCGAGTTGCTGCCTACGCTGACGCATCATGGACTGGGAGAAGCGGCTTGGCTCGAGCGCGGGGGAACGGCAGTGGAATGACGATTTTCCCCTTCACCAGGACCTGCCGGACCGGCTTGTTCTGGACTGCAGTGCGATGCGAGGAGGCATTCACCCTATGCTCGCGCTTCGCTTGCGGACGTTCATCGATTGGCATCGGATTGCGGAGCGAGAGGTGGCGATCAACCTGCCGGAGGATCTGTCCACGAGAGCGACGTTCCAGTCGATGGGCATCGACGCCGACGATGAATCGACAGAGAGTGATGACTCGATCTTGCCGGTAACCCACCTCGAGGGTTTCACGGCAGTGGAGGAAGTTGCTGCCCAGGTGCGGGAGATTCTCGAGTACCAGGTTCACGACCTGTCGCCTTTGGGCGACGCCACCTTCATGGCGGTCTCTGAGCTCTGCGGGAACTCGATCGAGCACGGGAGGCACGGGAGCGGAGCCCTCGTCTGTGTTCGCCGAGTAACTGAGCCGCGCCCAACGGTATCGATCGCCATCAGCGACCTCGGGATGGGCATCCCCGAGCACATCCGCCAGCGCTACCCCGAGTGGTCCGACGATGAGTTCGCCATCGCCCAGGCCATGCAGCCGGGGGTCAGTGGGATCGATGACCCCCACCGGGGGAATGGATTCTCTGAGACGTTCGATGCGGCACTTACCTCTTCCCTGCACGCCGCCAGAATTGAGATCTACTCTGCCTCCGGTTTCGTTCGCGACCAGATCGTTCAAGAGGGTCACAAGGTCGACGCGTTCCCGGCGGCCAGCTTCAAGAGGGGGACATGGATCGCCTATGAGCTTGTCTCGGTGTGACCGCGCGGCTGTCTACGATGCGTCTATCGATGAAGGAGGTGGCGATGTCGTTGAGCATCAAGTTGGCGGAGCACGGCAAGACGCTCGCGACCCGGCCTCTTGCAGCTGAAATCGCTCGCGACGCTCGAACGCGATCGTCGGATGAGCCGGTCGAGCTTGACTTCTCGGGGATCCTGAGCGTGAGCTATTCGTTTGCTGACGAGCTCGTGGGTCGCCTGCTGCAGGAGGACGCGAGGCGAGACCGAGTCGAGGTCAAGAATGCTTCAGACGACGTGACTCGCGTCGTAGAACGCGCTCTCGACCGGCGACTCGGCCCTGCGCCTGCCAGCGCATAGCCCCGTCTAGAGCGGCGACGGCGCGACCGCGCTCGCGGCGACGCCGTCGAGGGCGTCGAGGGCGCGGTTGACCGACATCGATACGCAAGTGAAGATCGGGGTGTCCTGGAGGGTGTAGGAGCTCGACTCGGTGCCGCGCAGCTCCTGGACCAGGTCGAGGAACTCGCCGGGCTCGTCGGCCTCGAAGGAGACGACGAACTCCTGGTCGTCGAGGCCGAAGGAATACGCGGTGTTGATCGTGATCTGCGGGTACGTCTGGCCGACCTCGATGTGGTTCTTCATGATCCGGCCGCGCTCTTCCGCCGGCAGCGTGTACCACTCGCGCTTCTTCCAGAACGGATAGACGAACAGGTACTTGCGCTTGGAGACACAGATCTCGGGCCTGGCGTCGGCCTCGGAGTAGGGCGAGGTCTTGGTCATCGCCAGGTAGGAGTAGGGGGTCTCGGCCCACTGGGCGAGCCCGCTCTGGCCCAGAACGACGTGAAAGGTGTGGAGGTCGTCGAGGGTCGGGCTCTGGCTCAGCAGGAGCAGATCGACGTCGCCTCGAGTCCCGACCGTCGAGTACGCTCGCAGCGAGCGATCGACCGCGAAGTCCTCGCAGGCGGCGAGGAACTCGGCCTTGTCGCGGGCACGGTCCTCTGCGTCCCGCCGCCGCCAGGCCGGGTCGAGCTTGAAGAAGGTGAACTTGACGAAGGTTCGATCTGCCATCTACCTGGGGCTGACTTTAGCGGTTGCCTTGCTGGCGCCGGCCACGTCGCGTGCACGGGAGGCGCCCCCGCGGGTGATCGTCGCGCTGCTCGACTCGGGCGCCGAGGTCTCCGATTTCGAGCCGATGCCGGCATTTGCGCCCGGGCTGCTCAGCCCCGGGCTGAGCACGGTCTCGTCGGTGACGACCTACCTCGACATCACCCAGGGCAACCGCGTCTTCACCTCGCTTTACCCGAGCGACCCGCCCGACTCGCTGCAGGTGACCGACCGGGTGCCGGGCTGGAATGCGCTCCTCGAGCGCGCCGACGACGCCCCGGCCGACATCGAGCCCGGGCTGCTGGCCCAGACGCTTGAGGACCACGGGATCCCGGTCCGGGTCGATCCGCGGCTGATCACGCCGGCGGTGATCGGCGCCAACCGGGCCGGCGAGGTCGACCGGACCGGACCGTTCGACTGCGAGACCGGCGCCTGCCTGCCCGGGGTGACCGTGATCGGAGCCGCGATTCGCCGGCTTCCGGCGCTCGCGGCGCAGCTCCGCGGCGACGACATGCTGATCGCCTTCGAGCGGCCGCCGCCGAAGGGTCGCGAGGGCCTCGCGATCGGGATCGCCGGGCGCGGCTTCGACGGGGTTCTCACCTCCGACAACACCCGCACCGACGGTTATGTCACCGCGCCCGACCTGGCGCCGACGATTCTCGACCGCTTCGGGATCGGCACCCCGGACGCGATGATCGGCAAGCCGATCCACAGCGAGGGCTCGCGCGCCGCCGCCGCCGCCGTCCAGGACCTCGGCGACCGCCTCGCGATCGTCTCCTCGCGCCGGCACGAGGTGATCATGGTCAACGTCCTGATCTGGGTCCTGGCGGCGGTCGGGGCGCTCGCGGTCGGCCGCCGCCGCGCGGCGCCGGTCGCGCTGCCGCTGCTCGGGCTGACCGTCGTTTACATGCCGCTGCTGTTGCTCGGCGCCGCCGAGATCGAGCCGAGCCGGATGGCCGAGCGGCTGATCGTCGGCCTCGGCGCACCTTTACTCGCGGCGGCGACCTGGGCGCTGCTGCGCGGCTACTCGGCGCTCGCCGTCGCCTGCGGGCTCACAGTCGGCGTCTATGCGCTCGATGTCGCTCTCGGCTCGCCGCTGACCAAGCTCTCGCTGCTCGGGCCGAACCCGGCGATCGGCGTGCGCTTCTTCGGCATCGGCAACGAGCTCGAGGCGCCGCTGGCGGTGCTCGTGCCGGCGGGGGTCGGCGCAGCGCTGGCGGCCTGGAGTCCGCCGTCGCCGCGTGAGCTCGCGCGGCGCCGTGGCATCGTCGCCTTCCTCTCCGCCGGAGCCTTCGCAGCGCTGGTCTTCGGTCTCGGGCGCTTCGGCGCCGACGTCGGCGCCGTCATCGTCCTGCCGGCCGGCGCCGCGGTTGCAGCCGCGGTTGCCGCCGGCACCGGAGGGCGGCGGCGCACGGTGCTGCTGATCGCCGCTGCGCCGGTGCTCGCGCTCGCCGCGCTCGCGGCGCTCGACCTGATCCTCGGCGGCGGCGCCCACCTGACCAGCTCGGTCCTGCGGGCCGGCGGCGCCGATGGCGTCGCCGACGTCGCCCAGCGCCGGATCGAGCTCTCGGTGCGGAGCTTCGGGCGCAACGCGACCTCGCCCTACCTCTACATCACGGCGCTGGTCATGGTGTTCGCGATCGTCAAGCGGCGCCAGATCGCCGGGCGACTGGGCGAGCCGATGGTCTTCGCAGGGTTCGCGGGCGCCGCGGCGGCGACGGTGCTGGGCACGGTCGCCAACGACTCCGGGGCCGTTCTGCTGATGATCGGCACCGGGTTTCTCCTTGCATGCGGGGCTTTTGCGCTCGGCCAGGCGTCGCGTGGCAGCCACTGAGGTGACGTGGGGTACCCTGGCTTGATGCGCATTGCGCTGGTCTCGCCCTATTCATGGACCTATCAGGGCGGCGTCAACCGGCACGTAGAGGCCCTGGCCGAGGAGTTCATTTCCCGAGGTCACGACGCCCGCGTTCTCGCCCCTTGGGATCCCCCCGACCGGCTGAGTGGACTCATCCACAGAGCCCCTCCGGTCGATCGGCCCGTGCCCGATTACCTGGTGCCGCTCGGCCGCAGCTTCGGCGTCGGCGCCAACGGGGCCGTCTCGAACCTCTCGACCTTCCCGACCGGGCCGATCGCGCTCCGCAACGCGCTGCGCGACGGCGACTACGACGTGGTCCATGTGCATGAGCCGGCGGCGCCCACCGTCGGCTGGGATGCCTGCTCGTGGCGCGAGGCGCCCGTCGTCGGCACCTTCCACGCCTACTCGACCAAGGCCTTCCCCAACCACATCGCGACGCTGCTCGGCGCGCGGCGCAAGTTCAACCAGCTCTCGGCGCGGATCGCGGTCTCCCAGGCCGCCGCCTGGACCGCGCGCCGCTGGTTCGGCGGCGAGTACACGATCGTCCCCAACGGGGTCGACATCGCCGCGGCCTCGAAGGGCCCCAAGTCACAGAGCGAGGAGTTCCGCATTGCATTCGTCGGGCGCGCCGAGGAGCGCAAGGGCCTGCCTGTCCTGCTCACCGCCTTCGAGGCTCTGGTCGAGCACGTCCCCGCGCGGCTGACGGTCGTCGGCGCCGACGCCGAGGAGGTCGCCCGCTTCCTCCCGGACCCCGAGATGGCCCAGCACATCGACACCGTCGGCAAGATCTCCGACGCCCAGCTCTGGCGCGAGTTCGGTGAGGCCGACGTCGTCTGCGCGCCCTCACTGGCGGGCGAGAGCTTCGGCATGGTCCTGATCGAGGCCTTCGCCTCCGGCACTCCCGTGATCGCCTCGCAGATCGCCGGCTACAGCGACGTCGTCTCCGACGGCGTCGACGGCGTGCTCGTGCCCCCGGCCGACGCCCAGCGTCTCGCCGAGGAGCTGCAACTGCTCGCGCATCAGCCTGAGCGCCGCGCCGCGATGGGCGCCGCCGGTCGCGAGAAGGCGAAGCGCTTCGCCTGGCCGCGGGTCGCCGATCAGGTCGAGAAGGTCTACGAGCGCGCGATCGAGGTCCCGGCGCCGATCGGCACCGCCGAGCGCGTCGCCCGCACGACCGGGTTCATTCGCGCCGACGGCGGGCCGCGGCGCCCGGCCCGGCGGCTGCCGACGCTCGACCCGATCCCGGAGACACCGGGGGCAAAGCGCGCCCGCGTCGGCCGCCGCATCGCGATGGGCGCCGCCGCCGTGCTCGCGTTCGGGCTGACCTACCTCGCCGCGCAGCGGATCGGCGTCGACAACGTCGCCGAGAGCGTCGTCCGCTCGGACGTGAGCTGGGTGAGCGCCGCGATCGGGCTGATGTGCGCTTCCCTCTTCATGCGCGCCTTTTCGTGGGTGGCGATCGCCCGGGCGGCGCTGCCGAACCGCCCGATCCGCCGCCGCGACGTGACCTCGGCGACGATGATCGGGGTGCTGATGTCGGCGACCCTGCCGGCCCGCTTCGGCGAGCCGGCGAGGGCGATGGTGCTCTCGCGCCGCATCGGCCGCATGCGCGAGACCTTCCCGGTGCTGATCGGAACCCTGGTCTCGCAGACGGTGCTCAACATCATCGCCCTGCTCGGGCTCGGCGCGATCATCGTCTCGACCACCGACCTCTTCCACTCGAACACCCAGAAGCTCTTCGTCTTCAGCTTCGCCCCGCTGCTGCTGCTCGTCGCCGTGCTGCTGGCGCCGATCCTCTTGCGCTCGAGTGGCGAGGGCCGTCTCGCGCGCTTCGGCAAGGCCGCCCGCGGCGCGATGCTCCAGGTTCGGCACGGGCTGGTCGTCTTCAAGCAGCCGAAGCGGGGCACGATCGCGGCGCTCGGCCAGTTCAGCGCCTGGGGCCTGCAGCTTGCGGCCTGCTGGGCGCTGCTCTACGCGCTCGACCTCGACGGCCAGGCCGGGATCGGCGCCGCCGCCGCGGTCCTCTTCGCGGTCAATGTCACCGCCGTCGTCCCCGCGACCCCGTCGAACATCGGCATCTTCCAGCTCGCCGTGATCAGCGTTCTCCACACCGGCTTCGGCGTCTCGAGCGCCGACGCGCTCGCCTACGGGATCATCCTCCAGGCCGTCGAGATCGCGACCGCGGTGCTGCTCGGAGTACCGGCGCTGGTCCGCGAGGGCGTCACCTGGTCCGACATGCGAATTCGCGCCCTCAGCGCCGCCCCGGTCCGGCTCGATCCGGAGCCGGTCGCCAGCCGCAGCGGCGAGCCCGTCAGCTGAAGCGGTAGCGCAGCATCCGCAGCGCGTTGCCGGAGGAGATCTTCTCGGCGTTCTCGGGGCCGTAGCGCTCGGCCAGCCCGGCCTGCAGCGCGGCCATGTTGTCCATGTCCTTGAGCCCCGGCAGCGCCGGCTTGATGAAGCCGTCGAGATCGCTGCCGATGCCGACGTGCTCGAACGAGCCGTCGGTCCAGTCGACGATCCGGTCGATGTGGCTGAACAGAAGCGCCAGCGAATCCTCGATCGTCGCGTCCTCGGGCAGCTCCGGCTGGCCGTGTGAGATGTAGTGGGTGCAGAGGATCAGCCCGACGACCCCGCCGACCGACGCGATGTCGCGAACCCGGGCGCGGCTCAGGTTGTAGCCGAGTGAACGCCGGCCGAGCTTGACCGCCGAGTGCGAGGCGATCACGGGTGTGCCCGGAGCCCGGCGCACGATCTTGAGCACGTCCTTGATCGCGCGGCCGCTCATGTGGCTGACGTCGACCAGGACCCGGTTGGCGACCATCGCCTCGACCGCGGCCTTGCCGAGCCGGCTGAGCCCGCGCCACCACGGCTGCCAGAACAGCCCGTGGTAGACCCAGTCCGCAAAGAAGGGGAGGGCGGGGGCGTTGGTCGCGTAGCGGCGCCAGAACAGATGGGCGACGGTGACGTAGCCGAGCCCGCGCTTTGCCAGCGATTCGACCTCCCCGGCGACTCGGTCCTCGTCCGGCCCGAGGCTGAAGCCACCCTCGATGCAGTGCACGAGCCCGTACGCCTCACCGCGCGCGGCGCGCTCTAGGTCTTCGGCGGACTTGACGACAACCACGTCGGAGCGGTGGTCGCCTACTCGCGGCGCGACCGATTTCTCGACCGCGTCCATCTGCTCGAAGATGTGCCGGCTCGAGTCCTCGAGCGGCCGGGTGCCGAGCTTGATCTCGTCGAACGGCTGGTAGAGCACCGAAAGCGCGATGCGGACGTTGCCCGCGACCATCCCGTTGACGGTGACCGACGGATGCTCGAGGTCCTGTCCTTCGTAATTGAAGCGCTCCGAGATGCGGTCGATCAGCTTCGCCTTGCGGCGCGCATCCCAGTGGAGCATGTTCTCGAAGGCGCCCGGGCGCTCGCGCAGATGCTGCTGCGCGTCCGGAATCACGTGCATCGGGTAGTGCGCGTGCAGGTCGACGAGCACTGGATGACCTAGGAGACCGCGGAGGCGCGGTCGCCCTCGGCCAGACCCTCTTCCGCGAGGAAGTCGAGCAGCAGCTCGGTGACGCGATCCGGAGCTTCGACCTGCGGGCAGTGGCCGATTCCCTCGAGGATCTCGACCCGGGTCCCGGAGACCTGCCCGGCGATCCGCTCGGCCCCGGCCGCCGGGACCATCAGGTCGCGGCTGCCCCAGACCACCATCGTCGGGCACTTGATCCGAGCGAGCTCGAACGGGTCCTGCATCTCGGGGAAGAGCCGCCGCGCGGTGCCGATGATCCGGATCGCGTCGCGCTTGCCGGCGAAATGGCTGGCGAAGGAGGCCACCACGCGCGGGTCCGCGGCGCGCGGGCGGGCGAAGGCGAGAACCCGATAGGCGCGCGCCGCGGCGGCGCGCACCAGCGCCGGCGGCACCGGGACCGGCGAGGCGAGCACGCTGCGGACGACCGGCTCGCGCTGGATCAGCGTGATCCAGCGGGCGAGATCGAGGCCCGCGGGCGCGATCGGAACGCATGCCTCGATCGGCAGGTCCCCGTCCTGGGCCGCGCGCAGCGACATCAGCCCGCCGAGCGAGTTGCCGGCGACGACGATGCCTCGCCCGGTGGCCCAGCGGCCGACCGCCGCGGTGACGAAGTCGTCGAGCTGGGGCAGGATCAGCTCGGGCTCCCGCTTCAGCCGCGAGGCCTCGCCGAAGCCGGGCATGTCGAGCGCGATCGCGGCCCGCTCGCGTTTGCGCAGGCGATCGAGCGTCAGGCGCCAGGTGTCGGCGCTGTCACCGAAGCCGTGCAGCAGGAGGATCGGAGGCCCGTTGCCGTCGAGCTCGAGAACGCGGGTCTCGGCCCCTCCCAGCTTCAGCCTGTGCTCGTGTATCGGCTGCATGGACGCGCATTGGCTGCGCAGCCAAAGACTAGTCAGCCGGTCAGCCGTTCATCTATTGGGCGGAGGCGGGCTCGGGCGCGTCCTCTTCTTCGACCGCGCCGTCCTCGGGCGGATCGTCCTCGGGCGGCAGCTCGCCGCCGCGCTCGGTGCCGGCGATCAGCTCGTCGCCGACCTTGTCCTCGGGGACGAAGCCCGACTTCATGCCGAAGTAGACCGCCTGCGGGTGGTGGACGACGATCGCCACGGTCGACTGCTCGGGGAGGACCGCGTAGCCGCCGGAGAGGCGCATGCCGATCTTCTCGAGGTCGAGCAGGCGCCAGACCTTCTCGTGCTCGGACTGGTCCGGGCAGGCCGGGTAGCCCCACGAGTAGCGGCGGCCCTGGTCGAGGTCGATGCCGAGAGCGCGCCGGATCTCGGCGTGGGTCCACTCGGCGAGGCCCTCGGCGGCCTGCACGCCGATTCCGTGCGTGAACAGCTGCTCGGCGAACTCGCCGTCTGACTCCAGCTTGGCCATCAGCTCGGTGACCTCGTCGCCGACCGTGACTCCCTGCAGCGCGACGACGTCGCGCTCGCCGGAGTCCAGCGGATGGTAGAAGTCGGCGAGGCAGATGCGGTCGTGCTTGGGCTGGCGCGGGAAGGTGAGTCGCTCGATCTCGGTGTCGGGGTTCTCGGGGTCGAAGATCACCAGGTCGTTCCCATCTGAGTTGCAGGGGAAGTAGCCGAGGCGGACCTTCGGGTGCAGGTAGTCCTGCTCTCTCCACATGCGCTCGAGCTTGGGGTTGAAGCCCTCGTCGTCGCCGTCGCCCTCGACGATCTTGCGCCACTCCTCGCCCTTCTTGCCGCGGCCGCCCCAGTGAAGCTTGAACAGCACGTGGCGGTCGAGGTAGGGGTAGACGTCGTCGAGGTCGGCCTCGAGCTCGCGCACCCCCCAGAACGGCGGCTCCGGGACCGGGTTGTCGGTGCTAACCGACGACCGCACCGAGTCGTCGGTGACGGGCGGGCCGTCGTCGACGACCTCGGGCTTCTCGCGCAGCTCCTTGGCCTCGGCGCGGATCTTCGCCACCAGCTCGGCGCGGGTCTGGTCGTCGACCAGCGCGTCCATCGTGTCGAGGCCGACGAAGGCGTCCTTGCAGTAGAAGACGCCCGGCTCGTAGATGTCGTCTGATTCCTTGCCGCCGGGATAGAGGATGCGGCGGCCGAAGTCGCGGTTGATCGCGGCGCCGCCGATCAGCACCGGGAACTCGTGGCCGCGGTCGTGGAGCTCGGAGACGGCGGCGGGCATCTGCTTCGAAGTCGAGACGAGCAGGGCAGAGAGGCCGATCGCGTCGGCCTCGTGCTCGACGGCGGCGTCGATGATCGTGTCGACGGGGACCTGCTTGCCGAGGTCGACGACGGTGTAGCCGTTGTTGGTGAGGATCGTGTTGACGAGCGACTTGCCGATGTCGTGGACGTCGCCGAACACGGTCGCGATCACGACCTTGCCCTTGCTGTGCCCCTCGATTCGCTCGAGGTAGTTCTCGAGCTGGGCGACGGCGCGTTTCATCACCTCGGCCGACTGAAGCACGAAGGGCAGGATCAGCTCGCCGGCGCCGAACTTGTCGCCGACCTCCTTCATCGCCGGGAGCAGCACGGTGTTGAGCGTGGGGACCGCGCCGATCTTCTCGACCGATTTGTCGATCTGGTCCTCGACGCCCTCCTTCTTGCGGCGCAGGATGTGCCAGTGCAGGGCCTCCTCGGGTTCCATGTCGGCGGTCGGGTCCTCGGCACCCTCCTCCTCGGCCTCGTCGCCCTTCGACTCGAAGTGCTCGATGAACTTCTCGAGCGCGTCCTCGGAGCGGTTGAAGACGAGGTTGTCGGTGATCTCGCGGTCCTCTTCGGGGATCTCCGAGTAGGGGGTGACATGGTTCGGGTTGACCATCGCCAGGTCGAGGCCGGCCTCGACGGCGTGGTGGAGGAAGACGGAGTTGAGCACTGCGCGCGGGCGCGGCGAGACGCCGAAGGACACATTCGAGACGCCGAGCGAGGTCTTGACCCCGGGGATCTCCGCCTTGATCTTGCGGATCCCGTCGATCGTCTCGATCGCCGACGGGCGCCACTCCTCGTCGCCGGTGGTCAGCGTGAAGGTCAGCGCATCGAAGATCAAGAGCTCGGGGTCGAGGCCGTGCTCGTCGCAGGCGATCTCCTTGATCCGCTTGGCGATCTCGAGCTTGCGGTCGCCGGTCTTCGCCATCCCGACCTCGTCGATCGTCAGCGCGATCAGCGCCGCGCCGTGCTGGACCGCGAGCGGCACGACGACGTCGGCCTTATCTCGGCCCGCCTCGAGGTTGATCGAGTTGACGATCGCGCGCCCCGGCGTGTGCTCGAGCGCCGCCTTGATCACGGCCGGCTCGGTCGAGTCGATCTGGACCGGCGCCGGCTGCGAGAGCGAGACGCGCTTGACCACCTCGCTCATCTGCACGTCCTCGTCCTGGCGCTCGGTCAGCGCCACGCAGAGGTCGAGCACGTGGGCGCCGCCCGAGACCTGGTCCTCGGCGACCTGGAGCAGCCCGTCGTAGTCGTCGGCGAGCAGCAGCTCCTTCGCCTTGCGCGAGCCCTGCGAGTTGACCCGCTCGCCGACCAAGGTCGGCGCCGGCTCCTGGACCAGAGGCGTCGCGGTGATCATGCTCGAGACCATCACCGGGCCGGGCGCGGGGCGCTCGCCGGGCTTGCGGTCGGTGCCGACCCGCTCGCGGATTGCGGCGATGTGCTCGGGGGTCGTCCCGCAGCAGCCGCCGACGATGCCGACGCCGAACTTCTCGACGTAGTCGCCGAGGACGTCGGCGAGCGGCCCGGGCTCGGCCGGGAAGATCGTCTCGCCGTCGGGGCCCTGGTGGGGGATGCCGGCGTTGGGGATGCAGTGCAGCGGCGCCGGCGAGTTCTCGCCCAGGTAGCGGATCGCGTCGCGCATGTCCTCGGGCCCGGTCGAGCAGTTGAGGCCGAGGATGTCGACCCCCAGCGCGTTCATCGTGGTCGTCAGCGAAGGCAGGTCGGTGCCGAGCAGCATGCCGCCCGACTCCTTGAGGATGAACATGCTCGCCTGTATCGGGACGCTGCGGCCGAGGCGCTTGAACGCTTCGCGGGCGCCGAAGATCGCCGCCTTGGTCTCGAGGATGTCCTGCTGGGTCTCGATGATCAGCAGGTCGGCGCCGCCCTCGATCAGGGCGCCCGCCTGCTCGTCGAAGACTTCGACCAGCTGCCCGAAGGAGATGTTGCCCAGGGTCGGGTCATCCGACGCGGGCAAAAAGCCGGTTGGGCCGATCGACCCCGCGACGAAGCGGTCGGGCCCCGCGGCCTTGCGGGCGATCTCGGCCGCCTTGGTGTTGATCTCGATCGTGTGCTCGGCCAGGCCCCACTCGTCGAGCTTGAGGCGGCTGCCCTGGAAGGTGTCGGTCTCGAGCACCTCGGCGCCCGCCTCGAGCATCGAGGTGTGGACGCCCTCGATCACGTCGGGGCGGTTGAGGATCAGCGCCTCGTGGCACTTGCCGGCGAGACCGCCGTAGTCCTCGGCGGTGAGGTCGAACTCCTCGAGCGTCGCGCCCATGCCGCCGTCGAAAACGACGACGCGCTCGTTCACGGCGGCCACATAGTCACGATCCCTTTTTCCGTTGCTGCTCACATGACCTCCATCGTCTCCGGCGTTAGCACCGCGCCTCGATCCTGAGATGTTGGCCGGTTGCTGCGGTATCTGCGGGCCGGTCCCTCAACCGCTCTTGATGGAACCTCCGCCCAAGGGTACCAATGGCTCCAAGGTGGCAAACACGGCTATTTGAATGGGCAGGCTCCCGTGCGCGCCCGCGCCAGGGCGCAGTACGACGGTTTCGGGGTCCCGGGGTGGTTGAGAATCCCCATCCCCGCTTGCCAATTGGGGTCGCTGGGACTGAGGTCGATCAGGCGGTGGAGGATGACCACCGGCACGCCCGGGATCGCCCGCAGCAGCTGATAGAGAGCGACGAGCTTGGTCGCCTGGTCATTGAGGGAGAGCCTGCCGTCGCCGACGGTCGAGAGGCCGAACTCGGTCACCCAGAGCGGCATGCCCGGGTAGCCGAAGTGGGCGGCGATCCCCTTGGGCACCGCCATCTGCAGGCGGACGCTGAGGATCAGGTTGGGATCGTTTGAGGGGAAGACGTAGGGGTGGACGGCGAAGGCGTCGACGTAGCGCCCGGCCCCCGCCTTGAAGGCGAGCTTCTGGAACTTGCGTGAGTCCATGCCGCGCGTCGCGGGACCGAATTGCGGCACGAGCCCGCCGAAGATCACCGGGACCCCCGGGTTGACCGACCTGACCGCCTTCGAGGTGGCCTTGAGCAACTTCGCGTAGCCCTTCGGGCTCGGCTTCGGCCGCCAGAACCCGGTCAGGTTCGGCTCATTCCAGACCTCGATCCCCGCGATCGCCGGATAGCGCTTAACCGCAAGCTTGATGAAGTGGACCCAGGACTCGAGGTGGTCCTTGTCGGGCGGGAACCCGGTGTCGTCGGTGCACGGTTGGTCGGGCCGGGCCCAGCACGGGGAGCCGGAGATCGCCAGCAGCGGCGCCATCCTGCGGTAGCGCATCGCGGCGTAGATCTTGTCGTAGGGCGCCCAGTTGAACTTCTCGCGCTGAGGCTCGGCCAGCGCCCAGCTGAAGGGGATGCGGTTGGTGTTGGCGCCGAGGCCGGCAGCTTGATCGAGGCGGCCGATCTGCGAGGGCCAGTCCTCGTTGAAGCCGAACGACGGCTGCCAGTTGCCGAGCGCCTGCTGGGGGACAAGCGGCGCCAGCTCCGGTCCCGCCATCCGGCAGGCCTGGACCGTCGCTCGCTTCGGCCCGCGCCAGGCATGGCCGCGGCAGTGGAACTGCCAGCCGCGGACGAGGCGGGTCGCCCGCCACTGGCAGGCGAAACCCCCGCCGCCGTAGTGGCAGCGCGCCCGAGTCGGGGTCAGGCGCCGCGAGCCGAGCGTCGCGCGCACGTAGCGCTCGGCTTTGCCCGCGGTCAGCTTCGGGTGCTTCTTGGCGGGGGTGGCCGCGGGCGCGAGCAGGACGAGGCCGACTGCGAGCAGCCCGATCGAGGTTGCGAGGTGAGCGCCCCTTCTCACGAGGGAGATTATGGAGGAGGAGGGCAGACGCCGCGCCGAAGGCCTGCGACGGCGCAGAAGGCCTGCTTGCGGACGCCGTCCACCGTCAGCAGCCCCATCCCCGCCTGCCAGCCCACAGCCGCCGGATCGACGTCGAAGAGGCGATGGAGGATGAGGACCGGCACCCTGTGTATCGAGCCGAGGAGGTTGTAGAGGGTGACGATGCGGCTGGCCTGGTCGGCTTCGCTGACGGCGCCGAAGCCGATCGTGGAGAGCCCGAATTCGGTGACCCAGAGCGGGATCCGCGGTCTGCCGAAGTGGCGCGCGATCTGGCGCGGGATGCTCATCTGGGCGCGGATTCCGGCGATCAGGTTCGGGTCGTCGCTCGGGTAGACGTAGGGGTGGACGCCGAACGCGTCGATTGCCCGGTCGGCGCCGGCTCGGAATGCACGTCGCTGAAACCGGGGCGCGCTCATTCCCCGCGGCGAGGGGCCGAACTGTGGGACGAGGCCGCCGAACACGATCGGCAGCCGCGGCCGCACCCTGCCCACCGCGCGCGCGGTCTTATCCAGCAGCTTCGCGTAGAGGTTCGGCTGCGGGGCGGGCCGCCAGAACTCGCTGAGGTTGGGCTCGTTCCAGACCTCGACGCCGATCAGGTTGCGGTAGCGCCACGAAGCCGCCGCGGCGAAACGGGCGTAGTCGTCGAGGAAGCGGCGGCCGGGCGGATAGTGGGTGTCGGTCCCGCACGGCGTTCTCGGGCGCGCCCAGCACGGCGACCCGTCGATCGTCAGCAGCGGGCTGATCCCGCGCGACAACATCTCGGCGAGGACGCGGTCATAGCGGCTCCATTCGTAGCGCGCGGGAGCCGGCTCGGCCAGATCCCAGCGGACGGGGACGCGGGCCGTGTTGGCGCCCAGCGCCGCGGCGAGCTCGACGCCGTCGGCGTTCTCGGTCCATTCCTCGTTGAGGCCGAAGCTCGGTGGCGGCTCCGCCGCACCCGCGCCCGGTGCGAGGACAGCCGCGAGTAGGCAGGCAAGCGCCGCCACCCCCATTAGACGTCCCTGTCTCACGACAGGGAAGTATGGCTACCGACCGAACCGGCGTTTCAGGTCGCGCGCGTTGAAGAACGTCGTCAGCTTGCCGAGCGTGTTGCGGCGCTTCTCCGTGTACGGGAAGTAGAGCGGCTCGCGCTTGCCGCCGAAGCGGGTGATCACGATCGACTCCGGGCGCACGAACTTCTTGAGTCCGTAGTCGCCGTGGCGGAAGCCGATCCCCGAGTCCTTCCAGCCGCCCATCGGGACGTCGTTGGCGAAGAAGTTGACGAGCACGTCGTTGACGACCGCGGCGCCGACCTCGAGCCTGCGCGCCACCTGCTCGGCCTCGCGCTTGCGCCCGAAGACATAGCCGGTGAGGCCATGGCGCGAGTCGTTCGCACGCTCGACAGCCTCGTCGGCGTCCTTGACCTTCATCACGCCGACGGCGGGGCCGAAGGTCTCGTCCTGCATGATCTCCATCGACTGATCGGCATCGGCGATGATCGTCGGCGGGTACCAGTCGCCGGGGCCTGGGCCGGGCTCGCCGCCGGTGAGGATGCGGGCGCCCTTGTCCTTGGCGTCCTTGACGTGGCGATCGGTGACGGTCATCTGCTTCGGGAACGTGATCGCCCCCTGCTCGGAGCCGTATTCGGGGCCGTCCATGCCCATGTTCAGCGTCTTGACCTCGTTGGTGAACTTCTGGACGAACTCGTCGTAGACGGGCGCGGCGACGAAGGTGCGCTCGACCGACATGCAGACCTGGCCGGAGTTGGTGAACGCGCCCCAGGCGGCGGCGTGCGCGGCGCGATCGAGGTCGGAGCCCTCGAGCACGATCAATGCGTCGTTGCCGCCGAGCTCGAGGCTGACCGGAGTCAGCGTCTCGGCCGCCTGGGCCATGACCTTCTTGCCGGTCACGTCGGAGCCGGTGAACTGGATGAAGTCGGCCGCGTCGACCAGGGCGGAGCCGGTCTGGCCGGCGCCGTGGACGAGGTCGAGCACGTCCGGCGCGCCGATCTCGTTCTTCCAGGCGTCGACGACCTCGGTGATCCCCAGCGGGGTCACCTCCGAGGGCTTGATCACGACCGAGGCGCCGGCCTGCAGCGCCGGGATCGCGTCGCCGAGCGAGAGGATCAGGGGGAAGTTCCAGGGGCTGATCACGCCGACCACTGGAAACGGCCGGTACTGGATGCGGAGCTTCTTCGAGGCGAGCAGCGGCGAATGGGGGCGGATCTTCTCGTCGCCGATGATCTTCTTCGCCTTCTTGCCGTAGAAGTTGATCAGGTCGGTGAGGTAGATCGCCTCGCTGCCGGCCTCGCCGCGGACCTTGCCGGTCTCGGCCTGCATCGTGTCGGCGATCTGCTCGCGGTTGTCGAGCAGCCAGTCGCGGAGCTGGTGCAGCCACTTGGCGCGCCCCTTGATCCCGAGCGCCTCCCACTCGGCCTGGTTGGCGCGCACCCGGTCGACGGTCGCCTGGACCTTCTCCGGCGAATCGACGCCTATCGTGGTGATCACTTCACCCGTCGCCGGGTTGATCACGTCGATCGTCTCGGCGGCGGTCGCGGCGCCGTTACCCGTCGCCTCGGTCTCGGCCTTCTCCTTGGTCCTGCTCAGCAGCGCCACAGCAACGCCTCCTCGTCGAACTCCCGGGACCCGCAGAAGACTACTCCTGCCGGCCAATCCTGGCCAGCCAGCCAGGTTCGCGGCGGCCGCACCCTAGATACGGCGTCTCAACCGATATGTCCGCCACCACGACACAGCTAGCGAACTAAAGGGGTCAGACCCCTTTAGTAGGCAGGTCGAGGCAGGTCGAGGCTTCGTGTCGAAACACATACGAGGGGTCTGACCCCTTTTGGAGGGTTCGGGCGGTTGAGGTTGAGGGTTTGTGTCGTGAGTGTGTCGTCGGCCGGTTCCGCGGAGCCGGTCGGCGGGCCGTCGCGGTTCTGGGACGTGGCCGCTTCTCCCGTGGGCCTAGCTGTAGTTCCTAACCACATTGTTCATCCGGGCCTCCTTGGAGGCTGGGGGTGTCATGCCACCCAGATCCAAGGAGGAACACCGGATGAAGATTCACGCTAACGCCAAGCTCGGCCCGAAGGGCAGGGCGATCATGGTCAAGCGCGTCGTCGAGGAGGGCTGGTCGCTCACCGCGGCGGCCGAGGCCGCCGGGGTGAGCGAGCGAACCGCCGGCAAGTGGGTCGCCCGCTACCGCTCAGAGGGCGAGGCAGGTCTATACGACCGCAGCTGCGAGCCCCACTCGGTTCCCCACGCCACCCCGGAGGACCGGGTCGAGGCGATCGCGGCCCTGCGGCGGGTGCGCCTCACCGGGGCCGAGATCGCGATGGCGCTCGGCATGGCGATTTCGACCGTCTCGGCGGTCCTAGGTCGCATCGGGCTCGGCAAGCTCGGCGCCCTGGAGCCGCTCGAGCCCCCCAACCGCTATGAGCGGGCCCGCGCCGGCGAGCTGCTTCACATCGACGTCAAGAAGCTGGGGCGGATCGGCCACCGAGGCGCCGGGCACCGCGTCACGGGCAACCGCGGCAAAGGGCAGCGCTCACGCGGAGCCGGCTGGGAGTACGTGCACGTCTGCGTCGACGACGCCACCCGTCTCGCCTACGTCGAGGTGCTGGCCAACGAGAAGGCAACCACCGCGATCGGCTTCCTGAGGCGAGCGGTCGCCTTCTATCGCTCGCACGGGATCGAGGTGACGGGCCTGATGACCGACAACGGCTCCGCCTACCGCTCCACCACCCACGCGATCGCCTGCCGGGCGTTGAAGATCAAGCACATCCGCACCCGCCCCTACCGGCCGCGCACCAACGGCAAGGCCGAGCGCTTCATCCGCACGATGCTCGGCGGCTGGGCCTACGGGGCGATCTACCGGGACTCGGCGGAGCGAACCGCGGCTCTATCCGGCTGGCTCAGCTTCTATAACTGGCGCAGACCACACGGCTCCCTCGCCAAGAGGCCGCCCGGAGCTCGGCTCGCCGAGCTAAAGGCGAACAATGTGGCTGGTTCTTACACCTAGCCCATGGTCCTGCCGCTAGATGAGTAGTTCCACGACCCCGCACGCCTGGACCGCGCACGCTGCCGTGGAACTAATCATCTAGGAGAGAGTCGTCGCCTGGAAGTCGTCGGCCAGGTGGGCGAGCAAACCTGTCAGCGAGCCCTGGCGGGCCCGCTGGAGCTGGCGCTTGGCGCCCGACCGCGTCGCGAGCTGGCTGACCCACTCGAGCTCGCGCTCGCAGCCGAGGTCCTCGGCGTGGGAGCGGCAGAGCGGCAGCAGGTCGCCGAGCATGTCGCGGACCGAGACGCGGGTCTCGGCGTCGGCGTCGATCAAGCGCGCGTCGACTCCGTCGCGGGCGGCGATAAAGCGGTTCTCGGAGATCACCTCCTGGGAGGCGATCGCCGCCGGGCCGGCATAGCCCTGCTCGGCCTCGAGCCTGGCGAGGCACTGGGTGAGGGCGACCAGCGCGGCGGTCTCGTCGACCCGGCTCTGGGCGTCCATGATCCGGATCTCGATCGTGCCGAAGCGGGGCTGAGGGCGCACGTCCCACCAGAGGAAGGTCGGCTCGGGCACGCCCTCGCAGCGGATCAGCAGGTCGACGGTCTCGACGTAGTCGGCGTAGTCGGCGAAGTTGCGGGGGATGCCGACCCGGGGGAAAGCCTGGAACAGGGGCGTGCGGGCGGAGGCGAGCCCCGAGTCGCGGCCCTGCCAGAAGGGCGAGTTGCCCGACAGCGCCAGCAGCAGAGGAAGGTGGACGCGCATCCGGTTGGCGACGCGGATCGCGGTCTCGGGGTCGCCGATCCCAACGTGGACGTGAAGCGCGAAGGTCGGCTCGCGCCGCGCGAGCTCACGCATCGAGCCGTAGACGAATTGGTAGCGGTCTCCGCCGGAGACGACGATGTTGTGCCAGACCGCGAACGGGTGGGTGCCCGCGGTCGCGACCCGCAGCTGCAGCCGCTCGAGCGACTCGTGGAGCTCGTCGCGCAGCGCCCGCAGCTCCTCGGTCGCGCCCGAGACCTCGCCGTGGATCCCCGTCTGCAGCTCGAGCGCCGAGCCGTGGGTCTCGGCGGTCGCCTTGGCGGCGAGCGTCGGCGAGAGCGTGGGGAGGACGCTGTCGATCGCGTGGGCGAGCGCCCACGAGTGCGGCTCGAGCATCATCACCTCCTCCTCGACACCGAGCGTGTAGGGAGTCTCCCCGGCGGCGGCCGGCCAGTCGGCCCAAGCCGGGATTGCGCGCTGCGTCGGACTCACGAGATGCTCGCGGCCTGCACCGCCGAGGCCTCGACAAAGGCCTCGAACAGCGCCAGCTCTTCGGGGCGGTCGACCAGCGATTCAGCGTGCCACTGGACGCCGATCAGGAACTCGCGGGCCGGATCCTCGACGCCCTCGACCACGCCATCCGAAGCCCAGGCGACCGGGACCAGGTCGTCTCCCAGCCTCTCCGTCGCCTGGTGGTGGAAGGAGTTGACCTCTATCCGCGTCGAGCCGACGATCTCGGCGAGCTTGCTGTGCGGCGAGATCTCGACCTCATGGGTGACGATGTCGCCGGCGGCTTTCTGCCGGTGCCCGATCGCGGACCCGGCTTCGGCTTCGCGGTCGGGCAGATGCTGGTGGAGCGAGCCCCCGCGGGCGATGTTGAGAGCCTGGGCGCCGCGGCAGATCGCGAGCAGCGGCTTGCCCCGCTCGTCTGCGGCGCGGGCGACGGCTAGCTCGAAGCGATCGAGGTCGGGCTCGGTAGGGCCGAGCATCGGATGCGGTTGCTGGTCGTAGCTGCCGGGGTCGAGATCGGGGCCACCGGAAAGGCAGATCCCGGCGACGCGTTCGAGCAGCGGCTCGATCGCGCGGTCCTCCAGCGGAGGGATAACGACGGGGATTCCCCCGGCCTTCTCGATCGCCCGCATATAGGTCAGGCCGAGCGCCATCTCGTGGCGCGGCGGGTCGCCCTGAGCGGTCTGCTCGATCTGCTCGGCGCGCCGCACTTCGGAGGTGGTGACGCCGATCAGCGGCCGGCTGGTGTTGGGGATGTTCACTCGACGACCCATGTGTCTTTGGCTCCGCCTCCGCGTGAGCTGTTGACGATCATCTCGCCTGGGTCGGGCGCAAAACGCGTCAGCGCCGATCTCGGCACCTCGACCCGGTCGCCGACGGTGATCGCGTACGGGCGAAGGTCGACGTGGCGCGGCGCGAGCTGGTCGCCGTCGACCGTCGGGTGGGTCGAGAGCGGCACGGTCTCCTGGGCGACGAAGTGGCCGGGCGCCGCCTCGATCGAGGCGCTCAGCGCCGCCAGCTCGTCCGCCGTGGCCAGCGGGCCGATCACGACGCCGCCGCCGCCGAGGCCCTCGCGCGGCTTGATCACCAGCTCGGGCAGGCGCTCGAGCACCGCCGCGCGCTGGTCGTGGTCGCCGAGGTCGTAGGTGGGGATCGATTTCAACAGCGGTTCCTCGCCGAGGTAGAAGCGGATCATCTCCTCGACGTAGGCGTGGGTGAGCTTGTCGTCGACGACGCCGGAGCCGAAGGCGTTGACGCAGGTGAGGCCGCCCGCCTGCAGCGGCTCGATCAGCAGCCGCCCGAGCGCGGTCGGGCGCCCGTCGGGCTTGGTCAGCCGCTCGCCGTCGACCCGCCTGTAGAGCACGTCGATCTCGCTGCGCACCCCGCCGATGCGGGCGTGGATGCGGCCTCCCGAGGAGGCGAGCTCGCCGGCGGTGACGATCGGTATGCCGAGCCGCCGCGCGATCGCGTCGTGCTCGAAGAAGGCGCCGCTCCCGGGGCCCTCGCTGAACAGCGCCACCATCGGGTCGCTGGCGCCGGCCGGTGCGGCGGTGCGAAGGGCTTCGCCGAGCAACTCGAACGCCTCCGCCGGGTGCCAGGCCGGCGTTCCGGGCAGCCCGGCGGGTGCGAGGGCGTCACGCGCCGCCGCGGCGAAGCTCAGACCGGAGGGGCTGCGGGCGTTGTCCTCGAGGACCTGGAATCCGCCGCTCGCATCGCGGGCGAGGTCGAGTCCGACCACGGTGGTCCACGAGCGCGGCGGGGTCGGGACCTCGCGCATCGCCGGCTCGTAGTGGGCGGCGGTCTCGATCACGCGCTCGGGCAAGAGCCCCTCGGCGACGATCCGGCGCTCGGCGTAGGCGTCGGCGGCGAAGGCGTTCAGCGCCCGCGCGCGCTGGGCGGCTGCCACCGAGATCTGATCCCACTCGGCGGCGGTCAGAAGTCGTGGGACGGGGTCGAGGCGGAAGCGGTGCATCTTGAAGCTCAACCCGATCGCCGCGCTCGCGGCCTCGACCTCCTTCGCCACCAGCGCCGGGCCCTTGGCGGCGATCGCCGCGAGCACCTCCTCGTACAGCGGTCGCGGGGCGCCGCCGTCGTAGCCCTCGTCGAACGCGGCCAGCAGCTCCTTGCCCCGGACTGTCGAGGTCTCCGACATGCGATCAAGCATGACCTACGGGTGCGCCCACGCAAGGGTCCAGTCGTCGGAAATGGACCCCGCCGGGTTCGACACTGCGTCTAGAAGGTGCGAATCGTCACGAGGTTCGACTGAACGGAGAAATGAGCTCCGGCCTTTTCCTACAGCGGTCTAAAGACTGGCCCGTTGGTCCTCCATACCGTGGCGCCATCAGTAAAACCGCGACCGTCGGGGGCAATGCCCGCGGCGGGCAAGGAAAGGAAACAAGGAATGAAACGACGACTGCTTGCGGCGATTCCGCTGGGAGTCATAGCCCTGCTGCTCGTGCCCAGCCTCGCGATGGCGCAAGACCCCACGCTGGACGACACCATCTCCAGCGTCAACACCATGTGGGTGATTGTCGCTGCCGTGCTCGTCATGTTCATGCAGGCGGGTTTCGCGTTTCTCGAGATTGGCTTCTCGAGAGGGAAGAACGCGGGTACCGGCATCGCCAAGATCCTCGTCAACTTCTCGATCGCAGCGCTTTGCTATTGGGCGGTTGGCTTTGCCCTGGCATTCGGTGGAGTCGGGACGATTGCCGGAGACCACGGGTTCTTCCTCGACGTAGCATCGACTCCGGTTGAGGCGGCGCAGCAGTTCCCGCTGCTGGACGTCGCCGGGATCAGCCCAGCGGCACTGCTGTTCTTCCAGTTCGTGTTCTGTGCCGTGTCACTCGCGATCGTGTGGGGGTCGACGCTCGAGCGGATCAAGTTCGGCGTCTACATCATCTACGCGATCATCTTCAGCTCCGTCATCTATCCGGTCATCAGCCACTGGATCTTTGGTGGCGGCTGGCTGCAGGCCAACCTCGGGATGCAGGATTTCGCCGGTTCGACGGTGGTCCACCTGATCGGTGCGACCGGCGCGTTCGCGGCCCTGCTCCTGCTCGGTCCGCGGCGCGGCAAGTACGGGCCGGACGGTAAGCCACGGGCCATACCGGGACACTCGATGCCGTTGGTCGGCCTCGGGGTCCTGATCCTCTGGCTCGGCTGGTTCGGCTTCAACCCCGGATCGACGCTCGGTGCTCTCGGCAACCGTTTCGCCGAGGTCGCCCTGGTGACGAACCTGGCGGCTGCCGCCGGCGTGCTCACCGCCGTGGCGACGATGTATGCGCTGCGTAAGACGATCGACATCGGCATGGCCGGCAACGGCGCGATCGCGGGTCTCGTTGCGATCACCGCCCCGTCCGGCTACGTCGAGTTCTGGGCCGCTCCGATCATCGGCGCGGTCGCCGGAGTGATTGTCGTCCTCGGCGTTGTGGCGATCGACAAGGTGCTCGACGATCCCGTCGGCGCCACGTCGGCGCACGGGCTCGCCGGGATCTGGGGCACGCTGTCGTGCGGGATATTCACCTCCGAGCGATACGCGGAGCTCAACGGGGTCGGCGATCCCGGCCTCTGGTACAGCGGCAGCTTCCATCAGCTCTGGATTCAGTTCGTTGGAATCGCCGCTGCGTTCGGCTCGGTATTCGTTGTCTCATACGCGATCTTCTGGATTCTCAAGAAGACGATGGGACTGCGGGTCTCGGCCGAGGAAGAGGATGCCGGTCTCGACATCACCGAGCACGGCATGTACGGCTATCCGGAGCAGTTCATTCCGCAGCCCGAGTATCCGGGGGCTGCCAGTGGTCCGCTGCCCGCCGGTAAGCCGGCGATCAGTTCCATGGTCGCGGACACCCCGACGCCGGAAGGAGGGATGAACCGATGAAGAAGATCGAAGCGTTCATCCGTCACGAGGCATTCGAGCCGATCCGTACCGAGTTGCTCGAGAAGGGGATTCCCTCCCTCTCGATCACCGAGGTCAAGGGATCGGGTCGGCAGAAGGGAGTGGTCGAGACGTACCGCGGCTCGACGCTCACGGTCAACGTACGACCGAAGTTGAAGATCGAGTGCGTTGTCGAAGACAAGGAGAAGGGTCTCGTCGTCGAGACGATCCTCAAGCATGCCCGTACGGGCGAGGTCGGCGACGGCAAGATCTTCGTCCTGCCGGTGGAGGAGGCGATTCGCATCCGCACCGGTGAAGAGGGCGAAGCCGTTCTCCAGGCCCACACCGAGGAAGAGACCGCGGCGTAGGCAAGCGGTAACCAAATCAGGCCTCGCGGCCGGGGTCGGTCCCCAGATCACAGGGGGCCGCCCCGGCCGCGGCGGTCATTCACCCAACTTCTCCCCACAAACACGAGCGACAGACCAAGACGCCAGATGAGAGATCTCTCGACCCGGATGATCGAGGCCGTCCTGGGCGGGGAGGGCCTCACGGGTGTCGCGGAGCTGGCGTCGGCGGAGGCGGGAGGACCGGTTGCGATCGTGCTTCCCGCTCGCGGACTGACCGCGAGCGCTCCCGACATCGGCGAGCTCAACGGGCTCGCCGCCTACGCCTCCTCGCGGGTCGCCGGCGAGGAGGTGACGACCCCCGACGAGGTCGCCGCCGCCGAGCCCGTGATCGCCGCCGGCGAGGAGGTCGGGCTGGTGATGCTCCTGGCCGGTGACGGCGAGGCGGAGGACGGGGGCGACAAGCCGCCGGTCGACCGCGACGGCGTCCTGCGCCAGGCGGCGCTCGCGGCGCTCGCCGAGCTGGCGGTCGCCGAGGCGCGCGAGGAGGCGGCGAGCGAGCTGCGCGGCGGGCTGATCGAGGAGCTCCGCGGCGGCCCGATGGACGCCGAGGAGGTGACCACCCGCGCCGCGCGGCTCGGCTGCGAGCTGGTTCGCGGCGCCGTCGTCCTCGTCGCCGAGCTGCGCACCTCGCGCCCCGGGCACGCGGCGGCGCTGGTCGTATCCGAGCACGAGGGCGCGATCGCCGAGGCGATCGGCGAGCGGCTCTACGCGATCCTGCCGGCGCGCGGCGGTGACGACGCGCCCGAGAGCACGCTCCAGGTCAGCGCCCGGCTGGTCCGCCGGCTCCACGCCCACGGCCCGGCGGCCGCTTCGTCGTTCTATCCCGATCCGGCCGAGCTGCACCGCGCGGTCCGCGAGGCCGAGCTCGTCCTCGACGTGATCGCGCGCGACGAGAGGATCGCCACCGCGCTCGAGGACGGCATCGCCGGCTCCGGCGTCTACCGGCTGCTGTTCCGGGCGCTGATCTCCGACCCCGGCGAGGTCCGCCGCTTCTACGAGGACACGGTCGAGCCCCTGGTCCGCTACGACAACCAGTACCGCACCGACCTGCTCGGCACGCTCGAGGAGTACCTCGCCCAGGACTGCAACATGAACGCGACCGCGCGCGCGATTTTTGCCCATCGGCATACGGTGGCTTACAGGCTCGATCGTGTTCGCGAGCTGACCGGCCTTGACCCGAGCTTGTCGGAGGATCGAGAGCGGCTGGGGCTTGGGGCCAAGGCCTATCGGATCTTGGCGCCTACGTTGCCCCGCTGAGACGTCGTTGGCCGCTGGCCGCTGGTCGCTGGGGGGGCGACCCGTGAGTTGTGGTGACTTCGGGTTGTGTGGGTAAGTTCGATGACCTCGAGGTCTATGCCTTAGCGGCTGAACTCTCGGACGAGATCCGGATCAGCGTTAGCGGTTGGGCCTCCCTCGACAAGTGGACGCTGGGCGTGCAGCTGATTCGCGCCGCCGACTCTGTTGGCGCAAACATCGCTGAGGCGTCCGGGCGTGCCAGCGACAGCGATCAGACCAGAGTTCTGATCATCGCTCGAGGGTCTTGCTACGAGGTCCAGCACTGGCTGGCGAGGGCACGGGCCCGGAGGCTGAGCGTAAGTCCCGATTTCGCCACTCGAGCGGATCGGGTCGGCCGCATGCTGAACGGGCTGATCCGTTCCCAGCGACCAGCGGCCAGCGACTAGCGACCGGTTCAGCGCCTTCTTGTAGCGCTCAGCTTGTACACCGGCCCCTTCTCCGAAAGCACATAGATATGCCCCGCCCGGTCCTCGCCGAAGGAGGTGAGCAGCGGCACCCGCAGCCCGAGCGGGTGGTCCTTGCCCGCCCCGCGGGTTCCGGTCGGCGGCCGCAGCGAGTAGAGCTTGCCGGTGCAGTAGTCGCCGAAGACGTAGCTGCCGACGATCTCACGGCCGCCGAGATTCGCGAGGCGCGGGTCGCGGACGATGTAGCCGCCTGTGATCGCGCAGCCGGGGCCGTGCGGGTAGGCGAGCACCGGCTCCACCGTCGCCCGCCGCGGCACGCCGCCCTTGAGCTTGCCGAAGCCCTCGAAGGCGGACCAGCCGAAGTTGGCCCCCTTCGCCTTGCCGGCGGGGACGATGTCGACCTCCTCGAAGCGATCCTGGCCGATGTCGCCGATCGAGAGCTCGCCGGTGGCGCGGTCGAACGAGAAGCGCCACGGGTTGCGCAGGCCGTAGGCGTAGATCTCGTCGCGGCCGTGGCGGCCGACGAACGGGTTGCTCTTGGGGACCGTGTACGGCCGCTTGCCCTGTCTCGCCGGGTCGATGCGCAGCAGCTTGCCGAGCAGCTCGCCCCGCGCCTGGGCGGTGTCGAAGGGGTCGTAGGAGGGACCGCCGTCGCCGGCGCCGATATAGAGGTGGCCGTCGGGGCCGAAGACGAGCGTGCCGCCGTGGTGCTTGGAGGAGTTCTCGCGGATCCGCAGCACGTTGCGAGCGCTCTCGCGGTCGGCACGCAGCTCCGAGTCGGCCGAGCGCCGGTACTCGACGATCCGCAGGTCGCCGCTGAGGCCGGTGTAGCTGACGTAGAACCGGCCCGTCTTCTCGTAGTCGGGCGCGAACGCCATGCCGAGCAGCCCCTGCTCGTCGCCCTTTGCCTTGACCCGGCGGCGGATGTCGAGGAACGGCGTCGAGAGCTTGTCGTCGTCCTTGACGATGCGGATCGTTCCGTGGCGCTCGACCACGAACAGCAGCTCGCCGTCGCCGGGGGGCTGGGTCAGATAGACCGGTTCGCGAAATCCCGCGACCCGCTCGAGCGCGAGGTGCTTGGGCCCGAACGGCTTGTCGTCGTCGCGGGTCGCCGCGATGACCACGGTCGCGGCGGCGAGCAGCGCGGCGACCACCGTCTCCAGCCGGCGGCGCTTCACTGCGGATCCAGCGCGTAGACGCCGCCGTTGAACGTGGCCGTGCCGGGTGCGGTCGCCCTCGCCGTGCGGCGCATTGATGATCGGCTGCCGCGCGCCGGGATCGGCCTCGAGAGGGTCCTCATCCGAGCGGCGGTACTCGTCCACCCGGACACTGTTGTCCGGGAGGTTCTAGGCGGCGTAAGAGCGGCTGTTGTCGGCGTAGCCGGGGGCGAAGGCGATCGAGAGCATCCCCTGCTCGGAGCCGGCCGGGTTGACCCGGCCGCTGAGGCCGAGGAAGGGATCCTGATCGAGCTTTCCGTTGTTGACGACATAGACGACGCCGGGTTTGGTGGTCACGTACAGCGGCTGGGCGGCCAGGCCGAACGCGACCCCGGCTGAAGACTCCAGCCCTCTCAAAGCCCGCGCAGGTTAGCGCCGCCGCCGGGGCTATTTGAAGCGGTAGACCGGGCCCTCGAGCGAGGTTGCATACAGGGCGCCGGCGGCGCCGACGCCGAACGAGCTGAGCGCCGGCACCCGGCGCTTCAGCGTGCGGACTTTCGCCGCGCCGTTCAGAGTCGGCACCATCGTCTGGATCTTGCCGGTGCAGAAGTCGCCGAACACGTATCGGCCCCTGAGCGCCTTCGGCTTGCGGTGGACGAGATAGCCGCCGATCACCGAGCAGCCGTCGGCATGCGAGTAGGCGTAGATCGGCTTGTCGTGACGCGCCGGGTCCGGCGAGATCGCGCCCTGGTAGGCGCCGAACCCCTCGAAGTCGTTCCAGCCGAAGTTGGCGCCGTTGGCGGTCCCGAGATCCTCGAAGTCGATCTCCTCGAACTTGTCCTGGCCGACGTCGGCGATCAGGATCCGGTTGCCGTCGAACGAGAAGCGGTACGGGTTGCGCAGACCGATCGAGAAGATCTCGTCGCGGCCGGCGTCGGCGCCCCACGCGTTCGACGCGGGCGAGGAATACGCGTTCGACCCCTGCTGGGTGGGGTCGATGCGGAGGATCTTGCCGAGCAGGTTGTTGGTGGTCTGGGCCGAGTTGTCGGTGTCGCCGGCCCCGCCGCCGTCACCGGTGCCGATGTAGAGGAAGCCGTCGGGGCCGAACTGGAGCTGGCCGCCGTTGTGGTTTTCGAAGTTGGGGTGGGGGATGCTGAGAACGATGCGGCGCGAGCCCGGCTTGGCCTTGAACTTCGAGGCTCGGTGGAACTCGGCGACCACGTTCGCAGCCCCGCCATCCGTCGTGTAATAGGCGTAGAAGAGCCCGCTCGAGGCGTAGTTGCTGGGAAAGGCGAGCGAGAGCAGCCCCTGCTCGCCGCCGGACTTGACCAGACCGGTGATGTTGAGGAAGACGCGCCGCTTTTTGCCGTCGACCGAGACCACCCGGCCGCCCTGCTCGACGACGAGGACCCCGGGCGTGCCCGGCGCCGAGGTGACGTAGGTCGGCGTGTTGAAGCGGCCGATCTTCTTCAGCTTCAGCTTGGCCGACGCGGGCGAGGTCAGCCACAGCAGCGCCGCGGTGACCGCGAGGGAAATGAAGACCGCTCGTCGCATTCCGATGGTTGTAACCCGAATCAGCGCCAATAGTCCCGCTCAGCCGGAGACGATCTGGAAGACGTCGCCGTTGATCGAGGTGACGTAGATGTGGCCGGCGTTGTCGGTTCCGAACGACGTCGGCGACTGGGTCTCGAGCCCGGTCGGTTTGTCGCCCACGGCCTTGGTTCCCTGCAGGGCGAAGCTGCGGATCTCGCCCGAGCAGAGGTCCGAGTAGAGGTAGCGGCCGTCGAGGCTCGGCAGCGAGGGGTCATGGACGACGTAACCGCCGTTCACCGAGCAGCCGTCGTCGTGGCTGTATACGAGCGCGGGCTTGATCGCGCCCGGGGCGCTCTGGTCGGGGTTGAACCGGGCGTCGCCCTCGAACGCCGACCAGCCGAAGTTGGCGCCCTGGGCTTGGGCGATCGGCACGATGTCGACCTCCTCGAACTCGTCCTGGCCCACGTCGCCGATGATCAGATTGCCGCTTCGCTGATCGAACTCGAACCGCCACGGGTTGCGCAGACCGTAGGCATAGACCTCGGCCGTGGCTCCCGGCTGCGAGGGGTTGTCGATGCGGAGGATCTTGCCGAGCGGGCTCTGCAGGTTCTGGGCGTTGCGGCGGGGGTCGCCGTGGCCGCCGCCGTCGCCGGTGCCGACGTAGAGCCGGCCGTCGGGGCCGAAGACGATCAGGCCGCCGTTGTGGTTGGGGGCGTAGTCGTCCATCGTCAGCACCTCGCGCTCGGAGCCCGGGTCCGCCTGGTCGGGGTTGCCGGAGCGCTTGAACGCGACCACGTTCTGGTTGCCGTCCTCGCCCGTGTAATAGGCGTAGAAGACGCCCGAGCTGTCGTAGTCGGGCGCGAAGGCGATCGAGAGCAGGCCCTGCTCGACGTCGGTCGAGACCTTTGAGGAGATGTCGAGGAACGGCCGGCCGAGCTTCTTGCCGCCGCGGACGATGTAGACCTTGCCGGTGCGGTCGACGACGTAGAGGTCGGTGCCGTTGCCGGGCGGCTGGGTGACGTAGACCGCCTGGCCGAAGTCGCCGGCGATCGGCTGGAGTGCAAGCTTTCCGCCCGCCGGCGGGGTGGTCGGCGAGAGATCATCTGTTTCGGCCGGCTGGTCGTTGCCACCCCCGCAGCCCGCGACCGCGAGGGCCGCGATCGCCATAAACCGCCACCTCCTCCGCTTTCGCGTCCGGGGGCGGCGGTCGGGGGTTCGACATGAATGGCCCATCTCGGCCGCGTCTACTGGCCGGAGTTGCCCTGGACCTCGTTGCGCTGTTTCCGGCTGCCGGCCTGGCCGGTGATGTCGTTCGGGTCGATCGGCACCACGTTGCCGGCGTCGTCGACCCGCGTCTGCGGCGGGACGTCGGAGATCCGCACGACGAACTCGCCCTCGGGGACGCTGTCGCCGTTGGTCACGGCCTTGGCCTTGCCCTCGAGCCCAGCGGCAATCCGGTAGTCGACGGTGTAGGTGCCGGCTTGGACCGGGGTCAGGCTCCAGACGATGTTCTTGGTCTCGCCCGGCTCGAGCGGGCCGAAGGCGAAGGTCTTGGTCTGTGCGGCGTCGGCGCCGGCCGGAGTCGTCTCATCCACGTACCTGGGGAAGCCGTTTTCGAGGATCCAGACCGAGCGCGAGGGGTCGGCGAGGCCCGCCTGCCGGCTGACGACCGAGAAGGCGTCGTTGGCGTCGGGGTCGGTCGAGATCGTGATCGCGAGGTCGGGGATCGTCTCGTCGCCCGCGTTCATGACGCCCAGGACCAGGTTCGAGGTCTCGGCGAGGCGCTGGCGGTTCGGGAATTCCGACTCGGTGATCTGGACCGGGAAGGTGGCCTCGGGCTCGTCGGCGTCCTGGCGCTCGCCGCCACCGCAGGCCGCCAGAGTCACCGCTCCGAGGGCGGTCAAGAGCACGACCACGCCCCGCTGCCGCTTGGCGCGGGCAAAACGAAGGCTGTTGCCGCTCCTCCCCACAGGCGCGGGCAACATACCAGCTACACCTGGGGGGATCCCGACCGCTTCCACGGTTCCCGCTGGCGGTCCGGCCGATCATCGAATAATCTATGCGCCAGGGGAGATAGTGGTACGCGCCGCAGCCGACAGAGCATTCCTACCTGCCAAGTCTCTATTTGAGCAGGTCGGAGACATGGTCATTCTCACGGCCAAGACGATCTCGTCGGCGGTTCGGCCTCCCTATCCCTATGGCGGCGAGTTCATCGGGCAGTTTCTTTTCGCCCTCCAGCTCTGCTGGTTCCCGATGCTCATCTCCACCCTCGCCTTCGGATTCGGCGCCCCCGGCCTCCAGGCCGCCAACTTCCTCTCGCTGTTCGGCGCCCTCGACCGGCTCGGCGGCTTCTTCGTCCTCGCCTCGGTCCGCGAGTTCGCGCCGTTCGTGACGGCGGTCGTCGTCGCCGGCGTCGCCGGCACCGCGATCACCGCCGACCTCGGCGCGCGGAAGATCCGCGAGGAGCTCGACGCGCTCCAGGTGCTCGGCGTCGACCCGATCAAGAACCTCGTCGTGCCCCGCTTCCTGGCGCTGATGCTGATCACCGGCCTGCTCGACATCTACGCGCTGATCTTCGGAATCATGGGCGGCATCGGCGCGGAGCTGCTCTACAACGAGCCGCTCGGAGGGTTCTTCGCCACCTTGTTCACCAACGCCTCGATCACCGACCTCTGGGGCTCGGTGCTGAAGACGACCCTGTTCGGCGCGATCATCGCCATCGTCTGTTCCTACAAGGGGATGACTGCGTCCGGAGGCGCGGCCGGCGTCGGCAGAGCCGTGAACGAAGCCGTCGTGATCGCCTTCATGGGCGTCTTCGCCTTCAACTACGTCTTCACCCAGACCCTGCTCGCCACCCACCCGGAGCTGCAGACCATCAAATGACGGGCTGGCTCGCCGTACCCAGGGGATGGCTGAGCTCGATGGGCGAGATCTTCGCCTTCTGCGCGAGGGTCATGGGGCTCGTCTACTCGGGTCGCGTCCTCCGTTTCTTCGGCGAGGCGCTGCGCCAGGCCGGGATCCTGATCCTCGGCTCGACCATCGTGATCTGGGGCCTGGTCTTCATCCTCGGCCTCCAGTGCGGCATCGAGGGCGCCTACTTCCAGCGCTCGATCGGCGCCCCGGCCTACGCCGGCGTGTTCGCCGCGTGGTGTGACCTGCGCGAGGTCATCCCCTACGCCTTCGGCTACATGATGGCCGCCAAGATCGGCACCGGGATCGTCGCCGAGCTGGGCGCGATGCGGATCTCCGACGAGATCGACGCGCTCGAGGTGATGGGCGTGGAGCCCGTGGCCTATCTCGCCGCGACCCGCCTGCTCGCCGCCTGGATGGTGCTGCCGTTCATGTATCTCGCCGCCGTCGGCGTCGGCTACTTCGCCAGCTGGCTCGCCGTCGTCGAGCAGATCGGCGACGTCTCCTCCGGCGGCTACTTCCTGATCTTCTGGATGTTCCAGAACCCGCCCGACCTCTTGTACAGCGTGATCAAGGGCATGTTCATGGCGACCGCGATCGTTCTGGTCGGTTGCTACTACGGCTACACCGCCTCAGGCGGGCCGGTCGGCGTGGGTACGGCGACGGCGAAATCGATGGTGCTCAACATCGTCCTGGTCCACATCATCGGGATGATGGGAACGCTGGTGTTCTGGGGTGCGAACCCGAGAGCGCCAATCGGCGGATAGTCAACAATCTAGGAGGAACATGGCTGAGAAGAAGAAGACGACGACTCGCAAGAGCAAGGCAGGGACCCGCTCCAAGGGCACGACTTCGCGCAAGCGCGCATCGAGCGCCGCCCCGCGCGGCGCTTCTCGCAAGCCGCGTGCCAAGAAGGACGCGGATCCGCTCGTCTCGCAGGGAATGTCCGACTCCGAGGACTTCGGCAACCGCGACTACTCGATCCCGGGCGTCGAGGCCGACGATCCGAACCCGTACAAGTGGCACACGGGCGCCAAGCGCGACCACGGCGGCGAGGACGCGATCGAGATCATCGACCTCGTCAAGCAGTTCGGGCGCGCACGGATCCTCAACGGCGTCAACCTCGGCCTTCCCGACAACCAGATCTCGATGGTTCTCGGCCCCTCGGGTACCGGCAAGTCGGTGCTGATCAAGCACATCGTCGGCCTGCTCTATCCCGACTCGGGCGACGTCCTCGTCCATGGCGAGTCTGTGCCGCAGATGACCGACGACGAGCTGTTCGAGGTGCGCAAGAAGTTCGGCCTGCTGTTCCAGGACGGCGCGCTGTTCGGCTCGATGAACGTCTTCGACAACGTCTGCTTCCCGCTGCGCCAGCACACCGACAAGGGCGAGGACGAGATCTCCGAGATCGTCAGCCGGCGCCTGCGCGAGGTCGGCCTCCAGGAAGCCCACTACCATATGCCCAGCGAGCTCTCGGGCGGCATGCGCAAGCGCGCCGGCTTCGCCCGGGCGCTGGTCCTCGACCCGGCGATCGTCATGTTCGACGAGCCCGACTCGGGCCTCGACCCGGTCCGCACGGCGCTGCTCTGCGAGCTGATCCGCGAGGTCCACGAGGAGAACGGCGGCTGCTACCTGGTCATCAGCCACGACCTCGGCACCGCCCGCCGCATCGCCGACTTCATCGCGGTGCTGTGGAAGGGCCGCATCGTCGAGTCGGGCCCCTCGGACGAGCTGTTCGACTCGAACAACGAGTTCGTCAGCCAGTTCCTGAATGCGGACATCAAAGGCCCGCTGGCGATGGACTGAGCCGCTTCTCGCGGCTGCCGTCTCTCCACCCGCCGTCCGGCTGCCGACGATCTTCGTCGCCGGCTTCTTCTGGCAGCCGTTCGCCGACGGCGACTGAGGCGGTATTCAGGCACGGCTCCTAAGCTGTCCCCGGTGAAGGGAAGGCGGATATTCGGCCGCGTCGCGGCCTTCGCGGTGCGCAGGCCGTGGCCGGTGCTGGCGATCATCGCGATCCTCGCCGTGGCCGGGACCTTCGCGGCTACCCGCCTCGAGGCCGACGCCGGCACCGACACGCTCGTCTCCAAGGGAGATCCAACCTTCAAGGCGACCCAGCGCTTCCAGGAGGAGTTCGGCTCCGACGCGGTTGTGGTGCTGGCCCAGGGCGAGCTGCGAAACCTGGTGCTCACGCCCAACCTCGGCAAGCTGCTCGAGCTCGAGGGCTGCCTCGCCGGCAACGCGCCCGAGAAGACGCTCGCCAGTCTGCCGCCGGTCTGCAAGCAGATCGCCTCGCATCCGAGCCGCGTCTTCGGGCCGGCGACGTTCCTCAACCAGGCCGTGGTCCAGATCCAGAGCGGGCTCAGCGGCCAGATCCAGAACGTCCAGCAGAGCTCGGCCCAGGCCGCGGAGGAGGCGCGCAAGCGGGCCGCCGAGCAGGGGCTCTCGAGCTCCGAGCAGGACGCCGCCGCCAAGGAGGCCTCCGACGCCGTGCTCGCCAGTTTTCAGACCAACCTCCTGCAGCTTGCGACCAAGTACGACATCACTCAGCTGCCGCGGCTCGACGACCCCGCCTTCGTCAGCAAGATCGTCTTCGACACCACCAAGCCCGCGGGCACGCCGAAGTCGCGCTTCAGCTACCTGTTCCCCAACTCGAACTCGGCGCTGATCACGATCCGGATGGACCCCGGCCTCTCCGAGTCGGAGCGCCACGAGATGATCGGGCTCTACCGCAAGGCGGTCGCGGATCCGCAGTTCAAGCTCGACAACGGCAACTACGTCGTCAGCGGCGTCCCGGTCGTGGTCGAGGGGCTCGCCGACAAGCTGCGCTCGGAGATCTTCATCCTGCTCGCGGTCTCGATCCTGATCATGGGCATCGTCCTCTTCGGAGTGCTCGAGCCTCCGCTGCGGCTGCTGCCGCTCGGGGTCGCGCTCGTGGCCGCGGGAGTCACCTTCGGCGCGCTCTCGCTGGCCGGTGGCTCGCTGACGATGGCCTCGATCGCGGTGCTGCCCGTTCTGATCGGCCTCGCCGTCGACTACGCGATCCAGTTCCAGGCGCGCTGGGTGGAGGCCCGGCAGTCGGGCCTCCCGCCGCCCGACGCTGCCGCGGCGGCCGCCGGCAGCGGCGGCCCGGTGATCGCCACCGCCGTGCTCGCGACCGCCGCGGGTCTCGCGGTGCTGGGGCTGTCGCCGGTGCCGATGGTGCGCTCGTTCGGCCTGCTGCTCGTGCTCGGCGTCGGCCTCGGCTTTGCGATCGCGCTGACGGCTGGTTTTGCCGCCCTCGGGCTCGCGACTCGGCCGCGGGGGAGGAAGGCCCCGGCGTTCCTGTACCGGCTCGGCGAGCGCGCCGAGCTGGCGCGGGCGCGGACCGGGCGCCGCCTCGGCTCGATCGGAAACCGCGCGCTCGCCGTCGGCATCTCCAACCCCGGCCGGGTTTTGGTCGCGGCTACGACGCTCGCGGTCTGCGGCTGGGTCGCGGGCAGCCAAACTTCCGTCGTCTCCGACATCCGCGAGCTCGCACCGTCGAGCCTGCCGGCGCTACAGGACGTCAACGAGCTCCAGGAGGAGACCGGGGTCTCGGGCGAGCTCAACGTCACCGTGCGCTCCGACGACATCACCGACCCGGCGGTGATCGACTGGATGCGCGACTTCCAGCAGCGCGTGCTCGAGCGCCACGGCTTCACGGCCGGCGCGCGCTGCTCCGAAGCCGACCTTTGCCAGGCGGTGTCGCTGACAGATCTCTTCGGCGACACGGTCGGCAATCAGACCTCCAAGCGCGCCCGGGCGCTGCTCAACGCGATCCCGCCCTATTTCTCGCAGGCGGTGATCAGCCGCGACCCCTCCGGCAACGGCGTCGGCGACACGGCCAACATCGCCTTCGGGATCCCGGTCCAGCCGCTCGATGACCAGCAGAAGCTGATCGACGACATCCGCGGACAGATCCACGCCCGCGGCGTGGCCGGGCCGCCGCCGGGGACGGAGGTCGAGGTCGCCGGGCTGCCGGCGCTCGCCGCGCAGGCCAACCGGGACCTCTCACGCAGCCGCTACTGGCTGCCGCCCGCGGCGCTGCTCGCGGTGGCGCTGATGCTCACCCTCGTTTACCGCTCGCTGCGCCGCGTCGTGGTGCCGCTGATCCCGATCGCGCTGGCGACGGGGTGGTCGGCGCTCGTCGTCGCCGCGATGGATCTGCCGCTGAATCCGATGTCGGCGACGCTCGGGGCGCTGGTGATCGCGATCGCCACCGAGTTCAGCGTCATCCTCTCGGCGCGCTATGAGGCCGAGCGCGGCCTCGGGCTCTCGGTCGGCGAGGCGCTGCGGCGGACCTACGAGCGCACCGGGACCGCCGTCCTCGCCTCGGGGATCACCGCGACCGCCGGCTTCGCTGCGCTCGCCGCCAGCGACATCCGCATGCTCCGCGACTTCGGCCTGGTCACGATCGTCGACCTCGCGGTCGCCCTCGCCGGAGTGATCTTCGTGCTGCCGGCCGTGCTCGTCTGGGCCGAGAGCGCGCGCGAGGCAAAGCGGATGAAGGCGCAGGCGCAACCGCCGGCCCCGCCTCCGCCTCCGCCTCTGCCTCTGCCGGAGCATGGCTGAGCCGCCGCAGAAGCCGAAGCGCTCGCGGATCTCAGCCTCGCCGTACATGGTCTTCGTCGGCCTCGCCTTCTTCGTGCTCATCGTCTACGCCGGCGTCAACACCGTGCGCACCAACGAGGGCGGCGCGCTGGGTGTCGGCTCGACCGGCGCCGGCGAGCCGCTCGCCGAGTTCGCCGTCCCCGACGCCCGCAGCGACCTCACCGGCGACGCCAACATCGCCCAGGACGACTGCGAGACCTCGAGCCGGCCATGCCCGCAGAGCGATCGCCGCATCCCCGCCTGCAAGGTCGAGTTGCCCGGCGCGATGCGGGTCTGCGACTACTTCGACAGACCGCTGGTGCTCTCGTTCTGGTTCACGCGCGGCGGCGACTGCGAGGCCGAGCAGGACGTGTTCGAGGGCGCCTACCGCAAGTTCAAGCAGCAAGTCAACTTCCTCGGCATCAACGTCCGTGATTCGCGCGACACGGTCCGCAAGCTGATCGACGAGCGCGGCTGGACACACCCGATCGGCCTCGACTCCGATGGCGCGCTCTCGAACCTCTACCGGATCGGCGGTTGCCCGACCTTCGTCTACGTCTACCCTGGCGGCATCGTCCAGGGCACGAGCATTGGAGAGATCGACCCCGCCGAGATCAGCGCCAAGATCGACGCGCTGATCGCCGGCTCGGCGAAGCGTGCGGACACCGGCTAGCGGCGATGGCGGTAGAGCGCCTGCCCGAGGAATGGGAGACCGCCCCCGAGCCCGGGTGGGTGGCCTCGGTCCTCGACGAGGAGTTCCCCGGCCTCGCGATCCATTGCACGACGGTCGCCCGCGGCTCGGGCAAGAGCCCGGCGGCGGTCAAGGAGCAGCTTCGCGAGATGAGCGACCGCTTCGGCGGCGCCCAGGCGATCCACCTGCGCGAGAAGCCGATCCCCGCGGCCTATCGCGTCTTCTTCCGCCAGATCGGGCTCGATCCGGACACGACCCGGACCCCGGTCGAGGCGCTGACCCTGCAGCGGATCTTCGACGGCGGCTTCAAGAGCAAGAACCGGCTCGACGACGCGCTGACGATCGCGACGATGGAGATCGGCGTTGCGCTGGTGGCCTTCGACGCGGACAAGGTCGAGGGTAGGCTCGGCATCCGTCCCTCGGCGCCGGGCGAGAGGTTCGAAGGCCTGGTCGGCTCGCTCGCCAGCGGAACCCTCGTCATCGCCGACGAGAAGCGGCCGGTCGCGGTCCTCTTCGGCGACACGGCTGAGGGCCGCGGCGTGCACCCCGAGACCAAGCGCACGCTGCTCGCGGCGATCGGGGTCAAGGGCGTGCCCGACATCGCCCTCGAGGAGGCACTGTGGCTTGCCGCGAGTGCAGTGCGGGCGTAGACTCGTAAAACCGTGGAGACGCTAGAAATGGCGATCGGGGACAGGTTTCAACCTGTCCCCGAACCAGGTATTCCAGAGGAGCAGCTGCTTACGGTTGCATCGGGCGGCGATGTCCTGCCCCCGCTCGAAACCGCAGTAGCGGAGACCGACGAGCGCGGCGCCCGCAACGAGCTGCGCCGCCAGATCGCCCGCATGGAAGCCGAGATGGCGCGCCTTTTCGGCGCCGCCTTCCCCCGCACCGGCATCGAATGGGGCGTCGCCGCCCCGGGCGGGCCGCGGGTTCTCGGCGTCGCCGAGCTCGAGCAGGTCCGCGACGCGATGGCCGGCCGGCTGTCGATCGCGCGCTCGCAGCACGCCGAGATCGCCGAGGACGAGGAGACTCATCGTCAGCTCGTCGAGGACATGGTCGCCGACCCCGCCTCCCACAAGTGGATGCGCGTGCGCAGCGAGTCGCTCGGTGAGCCGAGCTGCCGCCACTGGCACGTCAGCCCGCGCTGGGGCCTGTTCGGCATGCTCGCCGGCTGGTGGCGGGTCAAAGTCTCGTCCGGTTGTCCGTTAGCCCAGGGGCTCCGGCCCCCTCTCAACGAAAGGAGGAGCGGCCTGACCCGCTCTGGGGCAGCTTTCCGCTGTCGGAGATCGTCATCGCGATCGGCCTCGTGCTGCTCATCGTCGGCCTCTTCCTCTCGCCCGACAGGGGTCGGCTGGTCGTCGCCGTCGGGCTCGTCCTCGCCGCGCTCGGCGGGCTCGAGATCGCGGCCCGCGAGCACTTCACCGGGTTTCGCTCTCACACGACGCTGCTCGCGGCCGGCGCCGGCACCGCTTCAATCGCGGTCGTCCTCTTGATCGGGCAGGACAGCCTGCCCCTCTGGGTCGCCCTGCTTATCGGCCTCGGAACCGGCGGTTTGGCGGCGGTCGGCCTTGTCCGGGCCTTCCGCCGCCGTACCGGCGGTTCTTCGTTCAGGCTGCGATAAGCGGGCGCGTGGGGATCGCCGCCGCCGGGGTCGCCGGCAGCTCGTCGCCCTTGGCCTGTAGCGCCGACGCCAGCATCATTCGCTGACGCTGGACAAGCGCGCCGACCTCCTTGTTCTCCGACATGCCCAACTGCTGGAGCAGCTTGCGGGAACGCGTCCGGCCCCAGCGGCGCTGGGACGAGAGGAGCTCCGAGATAGACATGCTCTCGGCCTCCCACGGACATTCGAGGACGACTTCGGCCACATCACGATCGCCTGCCGCAACCGCTCGTTTGAGTGCAGCCCGGGCCAATCTCACTCGATTGGCTCGCGCAAGCGCCTGTAGATGTTGAGGGGCCTGAGCGGGCTTCGGAGTGGTCGGTGCGGGTGCAGCGATCGGCGGAGCAGCGGGCATTGGGCGCATCTCCCTTCGAGGGGTTGATTGGCAGGTATCTCTCCGACGGCGCCCCCGGCGGCTGTCTCTGAGCCGGGGGGGCGGTCGGAATGTATCTGCCCTTCCGCTTCCCTGCCCCGGGTGCGCTCGGTCGGGTCAACCTATGCGACGCGCCCGCAGTGGTCAATGGGTCGTGAACTGGACGACTCGCTAAGAGCAGGTTTTTTCAATCAGGCCGATGGCAGGTCGTCGAAATCGCCGACCACACGTCCAAAGATCTCGAGCGCCCGATCGAGGTGTTCGCGCTCGTGAGTCGCCATCAAGCTGGTCCGCAACAGCGCACCGCCCGGCGGCACCGCCGGATGCAGCGCGACGTTGGTGTAAACGCCGGCGTCGAACAGCGCCTTCCAGAGCAGCACGGCCTGCCAGTCCTCGCCGACGACGACGGGAACGACCGGAGTCGTCGCCTCGGTGCCGTCCGGCAGCGTTCCGGGCTCGATCACCTTGAGCCCGAGGTCGCGGAGGCCCTGGCGGAGGTAGGCCGCGTTGTCGAGGAGCTTGGCGAACAGCTCCGGGCCCTCGGATCGGATGATCCGCAGCGCCCCGAGGGCGGCGCCGACCGCGGCAGGCACGGCCGAGGCGCTGAAGATGAAAGCGCGGGAGGAGACCCGCATGTACTCGATCACCTCTTCGGAGCCGGCGACGAAGCCGCCGCAGGAGGCGAGGCTCTTGGAAAAAGTGCCCATACGCAGGTCAATCTCGTCCTCGAGGCCGAAAAGCTCGCACGCCCCGGCCCCGCGGGCGCCGAGAACGCCGACGCCGTGGGCCTCGTCGACGAAGAGGCGCGCGCCGAAGCGCTTGCAGAGCTCGACCACCGGCGGCAGGTCACAGACGTCGCCCTCCATCGAGAAAACGCCGTCGACGACCACCAGAACCCCGCTTTCGTCGGAAGCGGCACGCTCGAGCATCGTCTCGAGCTTGTCCATGCGGTTGTGGCGGTAGGGGCGAAGCCGCGCGCCCGAGAGCTTGCAGCCGTCGAGGATCGAGGCGTGGTCGCCGGTGTCGCAGATCACCGTGTCGCCCGGCTCGAGGATGGCGCTGATCGCGCCGAGGTTCGACTGGTAGCCGGTGGTGAAGACGATCGCGTCCTCGGTGCCCATCCACTCGGCGAGCTCGGTCTCGAGCGCGGCGTGCAGCGGCGTCGTCCCGTTGAGCAGCCGCGAGCCGGTCACCCCGGTGCCGTATTGCTCGAGCGCATCGCGGGCGGCCTGCTTGACCCGCTCGTCCGTCGTCAGCCCGAGGTAGTTGTTGGAGCCGAGCATGATCGTCTCGCGCCCCTCCATCTCGACCACGGGGCCGGCCTCGGACTCGAGCATCCTGAAGTAGGGCAACACGTCGGCCTCCTTGGCGGCCGCGAGCTGCTCGGAGCGGTCGTGGTGCCTGGCCTTCGCGAAGACGTCAAGTGATGTCGGCCGCGGGACAGACTTCAGTCTGTCCTCGGTCGAACTCGAAGCAGGGTCGGCCACGGCGGTAAGTGTAGGTTCCAGGCGTGCCCGGCGAGGTAACAGTCCGCCCAGTCTCCGGCCGAGGGGACATGACCAAGTTCATCAAGCTCCCGTTCGCCCTCCACAAGGATTCCGAGCGCTGGGTGCCGCCGCTGATCATGGAGCGGCGCGAGTTCCTCAATCCGAAGAAGAACCCGTACTTCGACCACGCCGAGGTGCAGCTCTTCCTCGCCGAGCGCGACGGCGAGCCGGTCGGGCGGATCTCGGCCCAGGTCGACAGCCGCTGGGACGAGTTCCACGGCGGCAACGACGGCATGTTCGGCTTCTTCGAGTGTGAGGACGATCCGGCGACCGCCAAGGCCCTGCTCGACGCCGCCGCGGGGTGGCTCGCAGAGCGCGGGCGCGAGCGGATGCTCGGGCCGATGGACTTCACCACCAACGACGAGTGCGGGATCCTCGTCGACGGCTTCGACCAGCCGGCCCTGATCCTCGAGCCCTGGCATCCGCCCTACTACGGGCCAGCGGTCGAGGCCGCCGGCTTCGAGAAGGCGATGGACCTGTGGATGTGGCGGATCGAGATGGGCGACCTCGCCGAAGGCACCAAGTTCCACCCGATGATCCACGCCGCGGCGCAGAAGGTCGAGGGCGAGCACCGGGTCTCGATCAGGAACATGCGCAAGCGCGACCTCGAGAACGAGGTCAAGCGGTTCATGGGCGTCTACAACGAGGCCTGGGGCGACAACTGGGGCTTCGTGCCGATCACCGACGCCGAGGCCAAATTCCAGGCCAAGAACCTGAAGCCGGTGCTCGACGAGAGCTGGACCTTCATCGCCGAGCGCGATGGCGAGGTGATGGGCGCGGCGCTTACGCTTCCCGACATCAACCAGGTGCTGGCGAAGATGAACGGCAGGCTGCTGCCTACGGGCTGGTGGCACTTCCTCAGCGGGCGGCGCAAGATCGACCGTGTGCGGGTCTTCGCCCTCGGGGTGCTGCCCAAGTACCAGCACCTCGGGATCGCCGCCTCCTTCTATATCCGCCACATCGACAACACCGATCCCGACGGGATCATGTGGGCTCATACCGGGTGGATTCTCGAGACCAACAAGCCGATGAACTCGGCGATGGAGGGAATGGGGAGCAAGGTGGTCAAGACGTACCGGATCTACGAGAAGACCCTCTGAGCAGGGGGACCCGCCCGGCTCGCTCGTAGACTCGGGGCCTTGCTTGAGGCCGACGTCAAGCCCCGTTCGCCATTCCGCCTCCCCAGCCGGGACTCTGGTGTCACTCGTGTCGTCAACGGGGTGGTGCACCGGTTGCTGCACGTCGAGGGCGCGCCGATCGTGGTCAGGGCGTGGGAGCAGCCTTCGGGGGAGATCACCTTTCGGGCCGGGCACGTCGGCGAGGGGGGGCTGCCCGAGCAGCTCGAGGTCGCGGTCGAGCGGCAGCGGTTTGCGCTCGGGGTCGATGACGACCTCTCGGAGTTCTATGAGCGGTTCAAGCGCGACAAGGTGCTGGGGCCGGTGATCCATCGCAAGCCGTGGATGCGGTCGCGGCGCACGGTCTGGCCCTGGCAGGCGCTGCTGCGAGCGATCACCAAGCAGTTGATCGAGTCCTCGCGGGCGGCGGCGATCGAGCGGCGGATCGTGCGGCGCTGGGGAATCGGCGCGGCCGGGCTGCTCGACGTTCCCGGTCCCGAGGTCGTGCGCGAGATAGCCCCGGCCGAGCTCGTCGCCTGCGATCTGACCGAGGCGCGCTCGCTGGCGATGCTGCGCTGCGCCCGGGAGGTCGCCTCCGGGCGCGCCGACCTCTTCGATCCGGCGTCCGACCGCCGCCTGCGCGCCATCCGCGAGATCGGACCCTGGACGGTGAAGTGCGTCGGGCTCGACGGCCGCGGCGACCCGGACTCGCTGCCCGCCGGCGACCTCAGCTTCATCAAGCTCGTCGGCGTGCTCGCCGGCCTCGGCCGCCGGGCGACGGTCGAGGAGGTCGAGGAGTACTACGCGCCGTACGAGCCCTACCGCGGGTTGGCGGGGATCTTCATGCTCCACGGCCTTCACAAAGCCGTCTCAGCAGCACCACCGGTCACGTTCGCGGCCTGACGCCCGGCCTAGAATCGTCTCCCTGAACGCATCTGGGCGTGGAGCGCGGCCGTTCCAACCCAAAGGGGTCTGACCCCTTTAGAAATGCCGCCGGGCCTCGACCGGCTCCGCGGAACCGGCCGACGACCCACTCCCGACACAAACCCTCAACCTCAACCGCCCGAACCCTCGAAAAGGGGTCAGACCCCTCGTATGTGTTTCGACACGAAGCCTCGACCTGCCTACTAAAGGGGTCTGACGCCTCTGACCCTTGGTTCTCCGAGGCCCTAGTCCGGCAGTGAGGGCAGCAGCTCGTTGGTCAGCGCCTCGTCGATCGCCGGCACCGATTCGAGCGCGCCCGTGGCGACCAGGAAGCCGGCGAACGCCTCCCACTGCTTGGCGTCCATGTAGCCGTAGGGCTGCGGGTTCTGCGGGTCGGTCGCCTGGGCGAGCAGCGGCAGGGTAGCGGCGGTCTCGGCGGCGGTCAGCTTGGGGTCGAGGCCGCTGCCGGCGGCGAGAACCGACTGGGTCGCGGCGGCCGGGTCGGCGGCCGCGGCGCGCGAGGCCTTCTGCAGCACCTGGATGAAGAGGCGGATCGGGTCGGGGTCGTCCTCGATTCGCTCCCCCTGGGCGACGAGCACGAGCTCGTCGTATCTCGGCACCCCGAGATCCTCGACCCCGACGATCCGCGGCGAGACGCCGCGCTCGGTGAGGTCGACGCCCTCGATGTTCTGAAAGCCGCCGAGGATCGCGTCGGCCGAGCCGCCGAGCAGCGCCGGCAGCAGGTTGAGGCCGACGTTGGTGACCTTGACCGAGTCCGAGGGGGCGCCGGCCTTGTCGAGGATCGCGTTGAGGTAGTCCTCCTGGTAGGGGATGCCCGCGGTGGCGACCGTCTTGCCGCGCAGGTCGCCCGGTGCCTCGATGCCGGCCGAGGGCAGCGAGATCAGCGTCGTAAGCGGCTCGCGAACGATCGCCGCCACCGCCTTGACGTCGAGACCCTGCCCGCGGGCGAGCAGCACCTCGGGCTCGTAGGAGATCGCCAGGTCGGCGCGGCCCGCGGCGACCTGCTTTATCGGCGCCGCCGGGTCGGAGGGAACGTGGGGCTTGACGTCGAGCCCGGCGGCGTTGAAGAAGCCGCGGTCGATCGCCGTGTAGATCCCGGCGTGATCGGGGTTGACGTAGAAGTCGAGATCGAGGTCGATCTTCTCGGCGCTCGCCTTGACGGACGGCTCCTGCTTCTCGCCGCAGGCGACGAGGCCGATTGCTCCGGTGAGGACGAACAGCGCGATCGCGATCTTTCTCATCTCGGTCTCCTTAGCAGTTGTGTTGATCGGGGGCAGGCTTCAGCCTGACCCCGATCGGGGTCCCTCAGCCCAGCTCAGCCAGTGGCGCTCGGCCAGCGCCAGCAATCCGAAGAGCAAGACGGCCATCGCGCTCAGGACGGCGATCGCCGCGAACAACAGCGCCGTCTCGAGCTCGCCCGAGGCGACCAGCATCAGGTGGCCGAGGCCCGAGTCCGAGCCCGCCCACTCGCCGAAGACGGCGCCGATCACCGCCACGGCGACCGCGATCTTGGCGCCGCTGAAGGCGAACGGGAGCGCCGAGGGCGCCTCGACCCGGCGCAGGATCTGCCAGCGGCCGGCGTCGAGGGTGCGCATCATCTTCACCTGGTCGGGGTCGACCGAGCGCAGGCCGTCGAAGGCGTTGACGGTGATCGGGAAGAAGCAGACCAGGGCGATGATCGCCAGCTTCGGGCCGATGCCGAAGCCGAACCAGACGACGAGGATCGGCGCGATCGCGATCACCGGAACCGTCTGCGAGGCGACCAGCAGCGGATAGAAGGCGCGGCGCACGGTGTCGGACAGGTGCATCGCCACGGCGAAGGCGAGGCCGAGGACGACCGCGAGCGCGAAGCCGAGGACGACCTCCTTGAGCGTGACCCAGGCGCTGTCGGCGAGCAGCGAGCGGTGCTCCCAGAGGGCCTCGGCGATCTGGCTCGGCGACGGGACGAGGAAGTCCTGGATGCTGAGGGCGTCAGCGATCAGGTCCCACTCGGAGGCGAGCTGCCAGAGGCCGATCAGGGCAAGCACGATCGCCGCGGGAAGGAGGACGCGGCTCTTCATCGCGCTCCCGCCTCGAGCACCCGCAGCGCGTGGCCTTTGGCCTCGGCGAAATCGGGGGAGCTGACGGCGCCGGCGCGGTCGGGCGCGCGCGGCGCGGGGGAGGGGATCGACTCGAGCACCCGCCCGGGGCGGGCGGAGAGCACGAGGACGCGGTCGGAGAGATAGAGCGCCTCCTCGACGTCGTGGCTGACGAGCAGCGTGGTATGGCGGTCGCCATCGAGCGCGACCGCGAGCCACTGCTGCATCTCGGCGCGGGTGATCGCATCGAGCGAGGCGAAGGGCTCGTCGAGCAGCAGCACCGGCTTGCCGGCGATCAGCGTGCGCAGGAAGGCGACCCGCTGGCGCATGCCGCCGGAGAGCTCGCCGGGCCGGGACCGCTCAAACCCGGCGAGCCCGAAGCGCTCGAACAGCGGTGCAGCTTCGGCGCGGGCGGCGTCGCGGCTCTCGCCGCGGACCCGCAGCGCCAGCGCGGCGTTGTCGATAGCGTTGAGCCAAGGGAGGAGCAGGTCGCGCTGGGGCATATAGGTGCAGCGGGCGAGCCGCTCGTCGGCGGTTTCTTCTCCTCCGACGCGCAGCTGCCCGGCCGATGGCTCGCGTAGCCCGGCGACGATCTCGAGCAGCGTCGACTTGCCGCAGCCCGAGGGGCCGACGAGCCCGAGCACGTCACCGGGCTCGGCGTCGAGCCCGATCCCGTCAAGGACCGAGAGGTCTCCAAACGCGGCGGCCAAGCCCGCTGCGTGAACACCTGTGCTTGAAATTGAGTGGGGCTCCAAATCTGGAGCCCCGGTAACAGTGACCATGCTCCCTCCGCGCGCATTACCGCACAGGTTCGAAGGGTCAGGCCCGGGTCGCTCTAGTCGGAGGGTCCTATCTCAGCCCGCTTGCCCGCGAGCCCCCCTGTTCGTGTGAGCCTGATCTTAGATGAACAGTTTGTTCACAAGGAGGCGCCTTTCGCGAGGTATTCCGTGTTTAGCCTGCGGTCGATGGCTCCCCCAGACGTTTCACTCTCGCCTGCCGAGGACCCCTCGGTCGAGTCGCGCAAGTACAGGCTCCGCCCCGAGGAGCCGGTTGGCGAGGGCCTGCGCCGCGTGATCGCAGGGCGGATCGAGAGCGCCCTCGAGCAGCTGCGCGGCGAGGGCGCGACCGAGCCCGCCGACGCCGTCCACGAGGCCCGCAAGGACCTGAAGAAGGCGCGCTCGGCGCTGCGCCTCGGGCGCGATCTGATCGGCGACGAAGTCTTCAAGGCCGAGAACGCGCGCCTCGGAGATGTCGGCCGCCGGCTGAGCAGCGTCCGCGACGCGGAGGTGATGCTCGAGGCGCTCGACTCGCTTTCTGCGCGTTTCGACCTCGCCGAGGCCCACAGCGGTCCGCTGCGCACGCGGCTCGAGCAGGCCCGCGACGCCGACGCCGCCGGGGAGCCGCTCGCCGAAGCGATCGCCGGGGCCTCCGCGATTCTCGAGCCGGCGCGCGCCGCGATCGCCTCGCTGCCGATGGAGGCCGAGGACTGGACCGTGCTCGAGCCGGGCCTGCACCGCACCTACCGCCGGGGCCGGCGGCGGATGGCGGGCGCCCAGGAGGACCCGACCGTCGAGAACCTCCACGCCTGGCGCAAGCGCGCCAAGGACCTCTGGTACCAGCTGCGCCTGGTCAAGGCCGCCCAGCCGCGGCTGATGGCGGTGCTCGCCGAGGAGGCCCACGACCTCTCGACCCACCTCGGTGACGACCACGACCTGGCGCTGCTGCGCACCGAGGTCGCTTCACACCGTGACGTCTTCGAGACCGCCGCCGACCAGCGCCTGATCGAGACCCTGATCGACCAGCGCCGCGGCGAGCTCCAGTTCGCCTCCTACTCGATCGGCAGCCGCCTCTATGACCGCAAGCCGAAGAAGTTCGTGCGGATGCTGAAGCTGCGCTCGCTGAGCTAGTGGGCCGTCCCGAAACGTCGCACCCGAAACGGCGGCCCCAGATCACCGCCGGATCTGCGTCCTCGGTCGCCGAAATGGCGCTGCCATTCCGGCTCCCTGCGTCCTTGCCCGGCGGCGCCTGGGTCTCGCCGTTTCAGGCACGCCGTTCCTGGACGACCCACTAGCCGTCGACGGCGACGGCGCCGCCGGCCACCACGTTGACAAAGTTCTCGAGGTGCTTCGTCGTCCAGCACTCGAACGAGCCGTCGGTGAACGGCTCGTAGGCCTGCATCACCGAGTCGCCGTAGTTCCAGTAGAGCCTGGGCTCGGGGTTGAGCCAGAAGGTGCGGCCGGCGCGCTCGGAGATCCGCCCGAAGACCTCGGCGTGAGGCTCGCGGCCGTTGGTGCGGGCGTCGCCGAGCACGATCACGGTCGATCGCGGGCCGAGCTCCTCGGCGATCTCCTCCAAGAACTCGAGCCAGACCCGGCCGTAGTCGGTGTAGCCGCTCACGTCCGCGACCCCGCCCTCCGACGACACGCGCTCGGAGATCGCACGGAAGTCGCGCTCGTGCTCGAAGATCTCGGTCACCTCGGAGATGCGCTCGATGAAGACGAAGCTGCGCAGCTTGCGGAAGCTGTCGTGGAGCGCGTGCAGGACCGAGAGGAAGAAGACGCTGGCGCTCGAGACCGAAGTCGAGACGTCGCAGAGCACGTAGATCTCCGGGCGCCGCGGGCGCTTGGGCCGGTACTTGAGCCGCAGCGGCACGCCGCCGGTCTCGAGCGAGGCGCGCATCGTGCGCCGCACGTCGACGGCCTGGCTGCGGGGCCGGCCGCGCTGCTCGTGGCCGAGGGTCGCGATCCGCTTCTTGAGTTGGGCGACGGCGCGGTGGACCTGGGCGAGATCCTGGGACGGGCTGGTCGGCAGCGCCCGGTCGAGCTCGGCGAGCGGGCGGGAGGGGGGCAGCTTGCCGGTGCGCTCGATCAGCCCCCGCTCGAGCTCGCGGCGCAGGTGGCGCTCGAACTGGCGCAGGCTCTCGCGGTCCAGCGTGACCGCCTCGCCGTCGTCGCCGTCGCTTCCGCGGCCCTGGGCCTGGAGCCCCAGCGCGCGGCGGATGCGCTGGACGTCGACGCCGATCACGCCCGAGCGCTCCCCGCGGCGCCCGAAGGCCGCGATCGCGAGCCGCGCGAGGTCGCGCATCTCGCCGTCGGAGCCCTCACCGATCGCCTGGCGGATTGCCTCGCGCAGGCTCTCGACGTCGATCTCGCCGTCGAGCTCGAAGGCGCCCTCCTCCATCTCGCGCGCCAGCGCCTCGGCCTCGGCGGCGCGGAAGAAGTGGCGGTCGAAGAGCAGCTCGAACACGCGCCGGTCCTCCTGGGACTTGGCGACGGTCGCCGCCAGGGTTTCGCGGAAGTCGTCGGGCTCGGTCCAGGGGACCTGCTCGAGCGCGGCGAACGCGTCGAGGGCCTCCGAGGTCCCGACCGCGACTCCCTCGTGGCGCAGCTCCTCGAAGAAGTCGAGCAGCCGCGCGGCGGTGGAATCAGTCATCTAGCCCGAGGCCGGGGGCGTCAGCTTCTCGCCCGGGGTGCTGCCGTCGGAGAGCTTGACCGCGACGCGCTCGGCGACGAGGTCGATGTCGGTGCGGTGCTTGACGATGATGCTCATCGTCGAGGAGAAGGTCTCGCGGTCGATGTCGTCGGCGCCGATCAGCAGCAGCGCCCGGGCCCAGTCGATCGACTCGGCGATCGACGGCGGCTTCTTCAGGTCGAGCCCGCGGACCATGTGGACGACCTCGACCAGCCGCCGCGCCAGGCCCTGGTCGAGCTCCGGCGCGTGCAGGTGGACGATCTCGAGCTCGCGCTCGACGTCGGGGTAGTCGAGCCAGAGATAGAGGCAGCGTCGCTTGAGCGCCTCGGTCAGCTCGCGCGAGTTGTTCGAGGTCAGCAGCACCAGCGGCATCGTCTTCGCCTCGATCCGCCCGAGCTCGGGAATCGAGATCTGGAAGTCGGAGAGGACCTCGAGCAGCATCGCCTCGAACTCCTGGTCGGTCTTGTCGATCTCGTCGATCAGCAGCACCACCGGGTCTTCGGCGGAGATCGCCTCGAGCAGCGGCCGCGTCAGCAGGAACTCCTCGTCGAAGATGTCGTCGCGCGCCGACTCCCAGGACTCCTCCTTGTTGCTCGTCGCCTCCGACTGGATCCGCAGCAGCTGCTTGCGGTAGTTCCACTCATACAGCGCTTTGGCCTCGTCGAGCCCCTCATAGCACTGGAGGCGCACCAGCTCGCGGCCGGTGTGGCGCGAGAGCGCCTTCGCGAGCTCGGTCTTGCCGACGCCCGCGGGCCCCTCGACCAGGATCGGCTTGCCGAGCCGCTGGGCGAGGTAGGAGACAAGCGCCGCCGATTCGCCGGCGAGGTAGCCGGCGTCCTTGAGGCCGTCCCGTACCTCGGATACCGAGGTCGGCTCATTGGGTTGCGCCATAGGACTGACGATCATACGCGGTGCTTCCCTGTGCACCGTCCCGAAACGTCGCACCCGAAACGGCGGCCCCAGGTCACCGCCATGCGGCGTCCTCAGTCTTCGGAAGCGCTGCTATTCCGGCTCCCTGCGTCCTTGCCTGGCGGCGCCTGGGTCTCGCCGTTTCAGGCACGACGTTTCTGGACGGCGCACCGCGCCTTGCCCGATAATGCCCCGCCCTGCCCATGCCGCTCGCCGACATCTTCCCGACGACGATCACGCCCTACCTGTCGCTGATGGTGATGGGCTTCGGCGTGGCGATCTTCGGCCACCTCTCCAGCAGCCGTCTCCTTGTCGGCATCGGCATCGCGATGATCTTCCTCGCGACCCTGATCGCCCCCCTGGCCCTGGTCGCGACCCACGACACCCCCGAGACCGGCGGGGGCCCGATCTACGCCCCGGGCACCCGCGCTCCCTCGGGCGGCGAGTAGCGGCTACCTCGAACCGAAAGGGGTCAGACCCCTTAATAGTTGTGACGACTTCGCCAATTCGGCACACCATCTGAGCCAGCCCAACTCAAGGGGTCAGACCCGTTGAGTGGGGTCGGCTTAGGTCGTGCGTGGGAGATGAGAAATCGCGCAGGAATCGCCCGCTTCGAGTCAGAGATCTGTGTCGAGAGCGTCAGCGCTAACGCTCGGTTTTGGTGCTCCTCGGCGTGGTGAGGCCCTGATAGGCGTCCGGCCGCCGGGTCTCGAGAAACGGGAAGAGCTCGAGCCAGTCCTTGCGCTGGTCGAGGTCGAGGTCGGCGACGATCACGGCGGGCTTGTCGCGCGGCGCCTGGGCGAGGACGCGGCCGTAGGGGTCTGAGATGAACGAGGAGCCGTAGAAGGTCAGCTTGCCCTCGTCGCCGATGCGGTTGACGGCGACCATGAAGACGCCGTTGGCGATCCCGTTGGCGACGATCACCTGCTGCCAGAGCGGCTCGGTGTCGAAGTCTGGGTGGTCGGGCTCGGAGCCGATCGCGGTGGGGTAGACGATCACGTCGGCGCCCTCGAGGCTGTAGGCGCGGGCGACCTCGGGGAACCACTGGTCCCAGCAGGTGGGGAGGCCGAGCTTGGCCTCGCCGAGGGCGACGAGAGGGAAGGCGTCGCCGCCCGCCGGCCCGGGGCGGAAGTACTTGTCCTCGTGGTAGCCGGCGGTGACCGGGATGTGGAGCTTGCGCGTCTTCGCCACGAGCTCGCCCTCGGGGGAGACGACGATCGCGGTGTTGAAGCCGAGCCCGTCGTCTGAGTCGGCGCGTTCGTAGAGCGAGGCGTGGACGTGGATTCCGTGCTTGGCGGCGGCGGTGGAGGCGAACTCGAAGGTCGGGCCGCCCGGTAGTTCCTCGGGCTCGGCGCCGGCCGCCTGGGGGCCGTCCTCGGAGACGGCGAAGTAGGGGCTCAGGGTCAGCTCCTGGAGGCAGACGAGCCGGGCGCCCTCGGCGGCGGCGATCCCGATGCCGTCCTCGAGTGCCGCCCGCTGCTCGGCCGGGCCGGAGTGCCAGCGGTGCTGGAGCGCCGCGATCCGGAACGGCTCGCGCTCGGGCTCCCGGGTCCGCGCCGGCGAGTCCGGCGGCTCGGTCGCGGCGATCAGCTCGATCTCCTCCATCGGTTCTCAGAGTAACTTGGCGCGAGATGGCCAGCGCGACGCTCGACTCGACTCCGGCCGCGGACGGCTTCCGGATGCCGGGCGAGTTCGAGCCCCACAGCGGCTGCTGGATGGCCTGGCCCGAGCGGCCCGACAACTGGCGAGAGAACGCGGTCCCGGCGCAGGAAGCCTTCGCCGCGGTCGCCGAGGCGATCCACCCGAGCGACCCGGTGACCGTGACCGCCTCTCCCGCCCAGCTCGAGCGCGCCCGCTCGATGCTTTCGCCTGACATTCGCGTTGTCGAGCTCGCCACCGACGACGCCTGGATGCGCGACATCGGGCCGACCTTCGTGATCGACGACGGCAGCGAGCTTCGAGGCGTCGACTGGCGCTTCAACGCGTGGGGCGGGCTGAACGGAGGCCTCTATGCCCCGTGGGACCGCGACGACGCGGCCGCGGCCGCGGTGCTCGAGGCCGAGGGCGCCGGCCGCTACGAGGCGCCGATCGTGCTCGAGGGCGGCGCGATCCACGTCGACGGGGAGGGGACCGTGCTCACCACCGAGTCGGTCCTGCTCAACCCGAACCGCAACCCGGACCTCTCACGCGAGCAGATCGAGCGGGCGCTGCTCGCCTACCTCGGAGCCGAGAAGGTGATCTGGCTCGGCGAGGGTGTCTACAACGACGAGACCGACGGCCACATCGACGACCTCGCCTGCTTCGTGAGGCCGGGAGTCGTGCTGCTCACCTGGAGCGGCGACGAGGGCGATCCGCAGCACGCGATCTCCGCCGATGCCCTCGCGCGCCTCGAGGCGGCGACCGACGCCCGCGGGCGCTCGCTCGAGGTGGTCAAGATCCCCTCGCCGGGCCCGCTGGCGATCACCGAGGAGGAGGCCGCGGGGGTCGAGGCAGCCGAGGGCACGATCCCGCGCCGCGCCGGCGACCGCCTGGCCGCGACCTACGTCAACTTCTACGCCGCCACCAGCCGCATCGTGATGCCGCTTCTCGACGACCGCTGCGACGACGAAGCGGCGCAGATCCTCCGCGACTGCTTCGCAGATCGCGAGATCGTCGGCGTGCCCTCGCGCGAGATCCTGCTCGGGGGCGGAAACATCCACTGCATCACCCAGCAGGTGCCGGACACCGGCCGCTGATCGCTACTAGACCGCGATGTCGCGCCGCTCGAACAGCAGCGACCCGGCCCAGGCAAGCACGAGGCCGGCCGCGGTGACGCCGATGAAGGAGACGGGATCGATCCCGTCCTCGATCGCGGTGCCGTAGTAGCGGAAGACCGACGCGTAGCGGACCCAGTCGAGGCCGGGGTCGAGGCGGCCGACGAGGTCAATCACGTACATCGCGACCAGGGCGCCGGCGGTCGCGCCGGTGACCACCGGCGTGTGCAGCGAGAACCCGGTGACGACGACGCTGAGCCCCGCCGCGAGCAGCGCCAGCGGCCAGATGTTGCCGTAGCCGGCGAGCGCCGAGCCGAACGAGAGCCCGGCTCCCGAAAGGACGCTGCCGGCCATCGCCAGGGCGAGCGCCACCACCAGCACCGCGGCGACCTCGATCGCCGCGGCGGCGAATGCGGAGGCGACCAGGCGTGTCCGCGAAACCGGCGCCGAGAGCAGGACATCGAGGCGGCCGCTCTCGGCGGCCCCCGCGAGCCCGCTGGCGAGCGAGCGGACCGCGAGATAGCCGACCGCGAGCGGGACGATCAGGCTCAGCATCTCGGCGCTCAGGTACTGCTCGACGTTGGCGAGCTCGGTGATGCCGAATGCCTCCCTCAAACCCGAGGGGTATTGGTCGATGACCTTCTTGAGGCTGTCCTCGACCGACGGGTAGATGGCGACGATGAACGCCGAGAAGAGCCCGATCGGAACCCCCCAGGAGAGCAGCGAGCGCCGGCGCTCGCGCAGCTGGGTCTCGATCAGGGCGCTCATGCGCCCTCCGCCTCGTAGTAGGTGAGGAAGATCTCCTCGAGCGTCGGGTGGGAGATCTCGATCTCGGCGACCGGGTGTGCGGCGATCGCCTTGAGCGCGGCGTCGGGATCGCCGATCAGCTTGAAGGTCGCCTTCGCGCCGTCGGCCTCGACCTCGCTGATCCCCGCCACGCTCTCGAGCGCCTTGGTGTCGACGGGGCCGGCGAACTCGACGGCCACCCTCCGCGGAGTCTTCGAGAGCAGCTCGGCGATGCGTTCGACGGCGATCAGCCGCCCGTCGCGAACGATTCCGACCCGATCACAAACCCGCTCGACCTCGTCGAGCTCGTGCGAGGAAAGGAAGACGGTCGCCCCCCGCGCGCGTTCCTCGCGCACCACGTCGAGGAACTCCTCCTGCATCAGCGGGTCGAGACCGCCGGTCGGCTCGTCGAGGATCAGCAGGTCGGGCTCGTGAAAGAGCGCGGTGATCAGCCCGACCTTCTGGCGGTTGCCCCGTGAGAGCTGGCCGAGCGGCCGGTCGAGATCGGCGCGGAAGCGCTCGGCGAACGCCTCGGCCCTGCCGAGCCCGGCGACGCCGCGCAGCCGCGCGAGCAGCGCGATCGCCTCGCGGCCCGTGCTCGCCTTGCCGTAGCCGAAGTCGCCCGGGAGGTTGCCGAGCCGCTTGCGGATCTCGACGCTGTCGCGGCGGCTGTCGAGCCCAAAGATGCTGGCGCTGCCGCCGCTGGGATGGAGCAGGCCGAGCAGCGTCCGGATCGTGGTTGTCTTGCCGGCGCCGTTGGGGCCGAGGAAGCCGAACACCTCGCCCGCCTCGATCGCAAGCGTGACGTCCTCGATGCCGCGGTGCTCGCCGTAGAACTTGCTCAGGCGCGATGTCTCGATCGCGGGCACGAGGCAGGATCCTGCCAGGTGGGACCCGCGCTCTACTTCTTGGACTTGCTGCGCTTGCGCTCGAGCAGGTCCCCGGCGGCGTCGGGCACGTAGTTGTTCGAGTCGATCGGGGGGCGCACGTAGCCGTCGTCTGACTGGCGCGGCGGCATCTTCACCTTCTTCCACTCCTCGTGCTCCCACGGGATCTGGGAGAGCAGGTGCGAGATGCAGTTGATGCGGGCGTTGCGCTTGATCTCGGACTCGACCACGTTCCAGGGCGCCTCGGTGATGTCGGTGTGCACGAACATCTCGTCCTTGGCCCGCGAATAGTCGACCCAGCGCCGCTGTGACTCGAGGTCCATCGGCGAGAGCTTCCACTGCTTCAACGGGTCGTCGATGCGGGCCTTGAAGCGCTTTTCCTGCTCCTCGTCGGAGACCGAGAACCAGTACTTGATCAGGATGATCCCGTCGTCGATCAGCATCCGCTCGAAGATCGGGCACTGGTGCAGAAAGCGCCGGTACTCCTCGGGGGTGCAGTAGCCCATCACGTGCTCGACCCCGGCGCGGTTGTACCAGCTGCGGTCGAAGATCACGATCTCTCCCGCCGCGGGCAGGTGGGCGATGTAGCGCTGGAAGTACCACTCGCTCTTCTCGCGCTCGGTCGGCGCCGGCAGCGCCACGACGCGGCAGACCCTGGGGCTGATGAACTCGGAGATGCGCTTGATCGCTCCGCCCTTGCCGGCGGCGTCGCGCCCCTCGAAGATGACGACGACGCGCTTGCCCTCGCGCTTGACCCAGTCCGCCATCTTCACCAGCTCGGTCTGCAACCGCAGCAGCTCCTTCTCGTAGAGCTCGCTCGGCAGCTTCTCGGTGGTAGCGCCGGTCGGCGGCGCGGTCGCCTCTCCCACTGGGCGCATCATAGACTCCGCACCGAGCACTGATGACAGGTCAAGAAAAGCAGCGGGTCCTCATCGCCGGCGGCGGCATCGCCGGGCTCGAAGCGCTGCTCGCGCTCGCCGACCTCGCCGCGGACCGGGTCGATCTGACGCTCCTGGACCCGGAACCGGAGTTTCTCTACAAGCCGCTGCTGGTCGAGGAACCATTCGAGGGCCGGCCGGCCGAGCGCCACGACCTGGCGATGCTGTGCTCGGACCTCGGCGCGAGGTTCATCCTCGGCGGGCTGGCGTCCGTGCGGCCTGCCGATCGCACCGTCGAGGTCTCCGACGGCTCGGAGCTCGCCTACGACAAGCTCGTGGTCTGCCTCGGCGGGCGCTTTCGCGCGGCGTACGAGACGGGCGTGACCTTCCCCGGCCCGGAGCCGCTCGAGATCGACGCCATCCTCGATCGAGCCGCCGAGGGATTCGAGGGGCGGGTCGCGTTCATCGTGCCGCCGGGGGTGAGCTGGCCGTTGCCGATCTACGAGGTGGCGCTGATGGCCGAGCGCCGCGCGCGCGAGCGGAGCCTCGACGCGAAGCTCTCGGTGATCACTCCCGAGCAATCTCCCTTGGTGGTGTTCGGGCAGACTCCGAGCGACGCGGTGGGCGAGCTGCTCGAGGCGCGCGGGATCGAGGTGATCCCCGGCTCATACGCCCACGAGGAGGACGGCGGGATAGTCCTTACGCCCGAGGACCGGAAGCTGGAGGCGTGCGAGATCGTCGCCCTGCCGATCCTCGACGGGCCCGCGATTTCAGGCCTGCCGAGCGACGAGAGCGGGTTCATACCCATCGACGACCACGCTCGCGCCGTCGGCGCCGACGACGTCTACGTGGCCGGCGACGCCTCCGACTTCCCGATCAAGCAGGGCGGGATCGGCACCCAGCTCGCCGACGCCGCGGCCGAGGACATCGCGGCGGGCGCCGGGGCCGAGGTCGAGGTCAAGCCGTTTCACCCGGTGCTGCGGGGCAAGCTGCTGACCGGCGAGCAGACGTTGTCGATGCGAGACGACGTCACCGGTGGCGCGGGCGAGGGGGTTGTCTCGGCCGACTACCTGTGGTGGCCGCCGCACAAGGTCAGCGGGCGCTACCTGGCCACGGTGCTCGAGAGCACCCGGCCCAAGGGCTTGGACGTGCCGCCCTCGAAGACGGTCGACGTCGAGGTGGCGCTGCCGGGCGACTGGCGGTCGGGGCCGATGGGGCTCGATCCCTACAGCCCGCCGAAGCCCTAGATCTAGCGGTGGGGGACGATCACCACCGGGCACGCCGCAGTCTCGGCGAGCCGCTGCGAGACGCTGCCGAGAACGGCCGAGCCGCGAGGCCCTAGCCCGCGCGAGCCGACGACCATGAGATCGACGCCGAGCTGGATTCCTCCGCGAGGATCCCGGCGATGTTGCCGCCGCTGCGAAAGCGGGGCTCGGCCCGGAGCTCCTCGGGCAGCGAGCGCACCGTCTCGTGGAGCTCGTCCTTGAGCTGCTTGCGCAGGGACGTGACCCCCGTGTCCTCCCCCGGCGCGACCCCTGGATCGACGGTTATCACCCGCAGCGCCGCGTGCTCGGGGTCCCCGAGCTTGGCTGCGAACTGGAGCGCCGCTTTCGCCTCGGGCGAGGTGTCGTAGCCGACCGCGATCACCCGCGCGCGGCCCATGTTCTTCTCGGCGGATCCGCGAGTCGCGATCGCGACGGGCAAATCCGTTCCGTGGATCACCCGGACCGCGGTGCTGCCGGGGAAGACCCTTCCGATGCGTCCGCGGTCAGACGAGCCGACGACGATCGCGCTCGCGTCCTCGGCCGCGGCGGCGCGCAACAGCCCCTCTGACGCCGATCCCGCCTCGACCGCCTCGACCTCGACCCGCCCGATCCCCTCCGGCGGTTCCGGCGGCTCGCCGCCGCCGACGTAGACGGCCTTGAGCGGGACGCCGAGCAAGGGGGCGAGCCACGAGCCGAGCGCCAGCGCGGTGCGGCTCTGGTCGCGCTCGTCGTAGCCGGTGATGACGGGGCCAGGCATCGGCGGAGAAGCTAGCGGACGTCGAGCACGAGGCTGAGGCCGACCATCACGATCGCGCCGGCGGCGAGTCCCACGAAGCCGAGCGTGCGGTTGCCGGGAGTCAGGGTCCGGGGAAGCATGTCGGAGACGACGAGCCCCAGCATGGCCCGGCTGCGAAGCCGAACGAGAACGGGAGCAGGTCCTCGACCGTTTCGACGGCGACGTAGGCGATCGCCGCGCCCAGCGGCTGCGGCGCGCTTGTCAGCACTGCGCCGGCGAACTGCTGGCGGCGGCTGAACCCGGCGTCGGCCATCGGGATCGCGACGCTGGTTCCCTCGGGGATGTTCTGCAGCGCGATCGCCGCGAAGACGTAGGCGCCGAGTCCGGAGATGCCCGACGCATAGGCGGTACCGAGCGCCAGTCCCCTCGGGGAGGCTGTGCACGGTCAGCACCGTGAAGACCAGGATCGCCGTGCGGACGTCGGCCCCCCGCAGGCTGCCGATCGCGATGTCGGGAGAGCGGGCGAGCCTCGCGCGGACGAGGACGAGAAACAGGGCGCCGGTCGCGAGTCCGGCGCCGACGAGCGCCACCGAGCCCTCATCGAGGGCGGGCAGCAGCAGGCCCGCAATCGAGGCGGCCACCATTACGCCGGCGGCCACGCCCCACATCGCCGGCTGCCAAGCTTCCGCGCGCTCGCCGAGGAGGAAGACCGGGATCGCCCCGAGCCCGGTGGCGAGCGTCGTCAGCGTGGCGAGCAGGAGCAGCGTCGGCATCGGCGTCCCCGGTCGCTCAGCGCACGGCTTCCACGACACCGCCGGGACGCCCTCGCGCGACCCACGAGCGCCAGAGCAGAAGCGCGAGGAGGCCGGACGCGGAGAGAGCAATCACCGAGTCGAGGCGGGTCAGGTTGAGACCGAGAACGAGCGCGACGAGCGCGGCCCCGAGCACGTTGACCGACGCGGCGACGGGGCGGCCGTCGGTCAGCGAGAGCCGGGCGCAGCCGAGGGTCGCCGCGAGAAAGCTCGCAAAGACGGAGACGGCATAGAACTGGACGAGCTCTTGCTCGTGGCCACCGCCCGCGACGATGATCACGGCCGCGGCGCCGAACACCGCCGCGACGCCCCACTGCGGCACAAGGAAGGCGTTGACTCGGCCGAAGCGCCGCGGCAACAGCCCGGCACCGTCGGAGCCGAGCAGCGCCAGGGCCTTCAGCACCCCGGAGCCCGCCAGATAGGACGACGCCGCCGCGGCGAGCAGGAGCAGGGCGCTGAGCGCCTGGAAGGTCGCGAACATCGCGCCCCCGCCCGTCGCCTGACGGGCGACGCCGGCCAACAGCGTCGAGTCGCCGCTGGGGAGACCGACGCCGAGGACGACTGTCACGATCGTCAGCCCGAATGTCAGCGAGGCGACGATGGCCACCATCAGCCACAGGGTCACGCGCCCGAACATGCGGCGACCGGCGTCGTCGAGCTGGGGCAGCTGGGCGATCGCATTCGAGGGCGCCTCGACCCCGGTCGCGAGCGCCATCCCCAGAGGCATTGCCAGCAGCATCGGTGCGAACGAGAGGTCGGCGACCAGCGATGCGCCGGCGCCTTCAGCGGGGCCTGACCCGGGTACCGGATCGGCGAATGCGCCCTGGGCGATGATCACGATGGTCAGCAGGATGAACGCCTGGGTTGCGATCGCGAAGCCGATCCTTCCGCGATGTCCCGCCAGAACGCCGGTCGCGACCGCCGCCGCGAGGCCCACCGCGATCACGATGCGGGCCGAGGCGAGCTCGGGGCGGTACGCGATCACGGCCGAGGAGGCGGCGGCGCAGCTGACCGCAACCGTGAGCGTGAAGTCGACGAGCAGGGCCCCGAGTGGAACGAACGCCCAGCCCTCGCCGAAGGCGGCGGCGACCCCTTCGGGGCCGCCGCCGCCACCGGGGAACCGGCCGATCAGCTGGTGATAGGTCGCCGCGACGACGGCGATGATCGCCAGTACGAGCGCCATCGTCGCGAACAGGCTCGCCGGATCGCCGTCGAGGTGGCGCAGCGCGGCCTCGATCGCGTAGGCGACCGAGGACACGGGGTCGGCCATCACGGTGAAGGCGAAGGCGACGAAGAGGTGGACCCGCCACCTGCGAAACGCCTCGGTCAGCACGCTTTAGTCGTCCTCGCCGAGATCGACGTCGTCGTCGACGTCGACGTGGGCGGCGTGTCCCGCCGCCTCGCGCACGCGGCGCCGGGTGCCCGCGAGGATTATGGCCGCAGCCCCGCCGAGGGCGACGAAGGCGCCGTAGCGCACCTCGTAGTCGTCGTCGACGTCGGCGAGGTCGAACGAAGGCCGGTCGAACATCTGGAAGACGATGGTCAGCGCCATCCAGGCGCCGGCGGCGATCAGCAGGGTGCCGACCGTCAGCGGGCGCGGCGGCCGGTATCCATCGCCCACCTCCAGGACGAGGTAGAGGGTGGCTCCAACCGTGAGCAGCATCGCCGCGGTCGCGAAGGTGAACGCCCCGAAGCCGGTCTTGACCAGGTCGCTGGCGATCGGCGCTCCATACCAGGGCAGCAGCAGGCTGCCGGCGGCCACGATCGCGCCGGTGCCGGCGAGCCGCTCGCTCGGGCCCATGCGGCGCACCGCGCGGCCGACCCGGCGGGCGACCCTCTCTTCAATCGAGCGGCTGTCGCCCGCCATAGCCGCCGTCGAGGTCGTGCCAGTAGTCGACCGAGTCCTCGCCGAGCTGCCAGCAGAGATAGACCTCGCGGCCGTCGATCAAGCTCGGGAAGTCGATCAGCCCGCGGTCGACGTCGCGGACGACGATCGCCGCTGCGCTCAGCGCCGCGATCAGCCGCTGCACCTCGAGAAACGCCTCGCCGACCTGGACGCCGGGGTCACCGCCGCCGTTGGTCGGCGCGGCCTCGGACAGCGCTTCGTGCGCCTCTTGGTCGGTGAGGCGGTCGCGCTCCTCGCGCAGCTTGACCAGCATCGGCTCGATCCGCGGCAGCAGCTCGTTGGCCTGCTCGCGGGTGTAGTGGCGTTCGTGGAGGAGCCGGGGGAACTCGTCGCTCATGCGGGGATCGTATGGGCGCCGAGCCCAAGCTCCTGCCGGCGGCGCTCTGCGTCGGAGCGAGCGGCGCCGGCCTCCTCGGCGCCGGCCTCCTCGAGGCGCCTTGCGCGGTGCGCGAGGCAGCGGGCGGCGTCGAGCGGCCGGCCGAGCTTCTCCCACTCGTCGGCCGCGAGGGCGAGGAGCTCCGCGCCCTCGGCCGCGTTCTCGGCGGCCGCACCGGTCGCCTCGCCGGTGGCCGCTTCGCCGATCGGGAAGCTGAGGCGCTCGGTGAGGCGCTTGGCCTCCGCGGCGGCGCCGCGGCCGGCGAGGGCGAGCGCCACGGCGCGGGCGGTGGTCGCCTCGAGCGACTGGGGGATGAGGCCGGCGCGCTCGCAGAGGTCGAGCGCGCGGGCGAGCTCTGACTCGGCGCCGGCGTAGTCGCCCGAGTCGCGGAGCACGGCGGCGAGCCAGTAGAGGGCGGCGAAGGCGATCTCCGAGCGCCCGACCTGCTCGCCGAGCTCGTGGGCGCGCCGGCACGCGGATGCCGCCTGTTCCCACTCGGCGTCGCGCCAGGCCAGGGCGGCGCGGATCACAAGCGGGAAGCAGGCCTTGCCGGTCAGCCCCTCGCGCTCGGCGAGCTCGGTGCCGGCGTCGGTCGCGTGTGCGGCCTCCTCCCAGTCGGCGCGGGTCACAGCGAGCTCGGCGAGCGCGGCGTGCAGCTCGACCTGGGCCGGGAGGTCGCCGAGCTCGATCGCGAGGTCGAGCGCCTCGCGGTAGGCGGCGGTCGCACCGTCGTAGTCGGCCTCGGAAGCGTCGAGGTGGTAGCCGAGAGTCAGCAGCGCCCGGACCGCCTCGCCGCGGTCGGAGCCGCGGGCGAGCTCGACCGAGCGCTCGAGGTTCTCGCGAGCCTTCTCGGCGTCGCCGATGCGGCCGAAGACGCGGCCGAAGATTCCGTGGGCGCGGCTCGCGGCCCGGGCCTCGTCGAGCCGCTCGGCGAGGCGCAGCGCCTTCTCGGAGGCGTAGATCGCGAGCATGTTGTCGCCGGTGTGCATGTAGAGGGAGGCGGCCTCCTCGTAGAGCCTCACCAGCTCGAGACAGGGCGGCCCGTCCTTGAGCAGGTCGATCCCCTTCTGGTAGTGGTCGATCGAGGCCTGGCGCTCGCCCTTGGTCCAGAGCCCGGCGCCGATCTTGCGATGAAGGTCGCCGACCCGCTCCAGGCTCTCCTCGCCGCGGTGGTAGGCGAGGCATTCGAGCCAGACCTCGACGGCCGGGTCGACGCGGCCGATCCGCAGCGCCACGTCGCCCTCCTTCTCGCCGATCCGCGCCTTGGCTGCGGGGTCGGACTCGCGGGCGATCTCGTGCGCCCGGGTGTAGCGCTCGAGCGCCTCGGCGTTGGAATAAAGCGCCGCGGCGGCGTCGCCGGCTTCTTCGAGGTGCTCCATCGCCTCGGCCCGCAGGCGGCTGAGCTCGTCGGGGCCGAGGTTGGTCTCAGCGCCGAGGCTGGCGGCCCGCGCGTAGTGCTCGGCGACGAGCCCGACCACGGCGTCGGCGCGCTCGCCGGCACGCTCTGAGATGAAGGCGCCGACCTGCTCGTGCTTCCGGCAGCGCACCGACTTGGGCAGCATCCCGTAGGCGACGTCGCGGATCAGTACGTGCTTGAACGCGAACTCGCGCTCGCCGGCCAGACGGCTGCCGGCGCTCGGCACCAGCATGTCCTTGTCCTGGAGCGAGTCGAGGATCGCGGCGAGGTCGAGGCCCTCCTCCTCGGCGGTCCGCTCGAGCGAGCCGACCCAGAAGTACTGGCCGACGACGGCGGCGTGCTGGAGCAGCAGGCGCTCGATTCGCTCGAGCGAGTCGAGACGCGCCGCGAGCAGCGATTGCACCGTGCCCGGCAGTGCGTCGGCGCCGCCCGAGCCCTCCTCGATCAGGCGGTTGACCATCTCCTCGGCGAACAGCGGGTTGCCCCCGGCGCGCTCGGCGACCTCGCCGATCACACCGTGCCCGTTGCCCTCGTCCCCCGGGCCGGCGTCAGGGAACAACGCCGCGACGAGGTCGCGGGTTTCGTCGGCGCTCAGCGGCTCGAGGCTGATCGAGGTCGCGTTGCGCCGGCCGCCGCCCCAGTTCGGGCGGCGCTCGAGCAGCTCGTCGCGCGCCATGCAAACGAGCAGCAGCGGCGCCCGCACCCAGCGGGCGAGGTACTCGATCAGGTCGAGCATTCCCTCGTCGGCCCAGTGGATGTCCTCGAGCGCGAGCACCAGCGGGCGGCGCAGAGCCAGGGCCTCGACGCAGCCGCGGATCGCCGAGAACAGGGCTTCGCGCATGCGCTGCGGGTCCTCGCCGTCGGCGGCCGAGGCGTCGGTCGGGGGCTCGATGCCGAGCGCGCGGGCGATCAGCGCCGCGTTGCGCTCGCCCGAGTCGGGGTCGCCGATCTCGCGCATCAGCTCCTCGACCCCGCTGCGCAGCTTGTCCCAGGCGACCTCGGGTTGGTCGGTGTCGAGGATCTCGAACTGCTCGCGGATGACCTCGCCCAGCGCCCAGTAGGCGATGCCCGAGCCGTAGGGCGGGCACTGGCCGGTGCGGATCTCGGGGGGTTCGCTCGACTCGGCGAGGGTCGAAGTCACCTCGCGAAGCAGGCGGGACTTGCCGACTCCCGCCTGGCCGATGACGGTGATCAGGTGCGGCGCCGACTCTCGCTCAACCCGCTCGATCAGCGAGACGAGCATCTCGTTCTCCTTCTCGCGCCCGATCAGCGGCGTCTCCGAGCGCAGGGGCAAGCGGCGGCCCGGGCCGGCCGAGAGCAGCTCGACGGCCTCCCACGCCGGAACCGGGCGCTCCTTGCCCTTGAGCCGGAGCGGCTCGAGCTCGTCGTAGGCGACGGCGTCGCGAGTGGCGCGGACGGTCGCGGCACCGACGGTGACCGAGTCGGGCCGGCCCGCGTCCTGGAGCCGCGAGGCGACGTTGACGACGTCGCCGATCACGGTGTAGCGGTCGCCGCCGACCGCGCCCGCCATCACCTCGCCCGAGTTGATCCCGACCCGCAGGGCGAAGCTGACGCCGTTCTCGCGCCGGCCGGTGCGGTTGATCTCCTCCATCGCCTCCTGCATCGCGAGGTCGGCGCGCACGGCGCGCTCGGGGTCGTCCTCGTGGGCGACCGGGGCGCCGAACACTCCCATTACGTTGTCGCCGATGTACTTGTCGATCGAAGCCGCCTCGATCTCATCGCCGAGGCGGCGCAGCGTGCCGTCGACGAGCTGTTTGACCGCCTCCGGGTCCATCTGCTCGGCCGCGGCCGTATAGCCGGAGAGATCGGCGAACAGCACGGTCGCCTGGCGGCGCTCCTCGGGCGGCGCCGCGGCGGGCTGGGATGCGGCGGCGGGGGCGGGGGCGGGCCGCAACTCGAGCGCCGTGCCGCAATCGATGCAGAACTTGGCGCTGGGAGGCGACTCCCCCCGCAGCTCGGACAGGTGGCGGCGAGGCCCTTGCCGCACGACATGCAGAACTTCGCGTTCTCCGGGTTCCCGGCGCCACAGTTTGCGCAAACGCGCCCCTCCGACATGGCGAAAACGATACGCGACCCCGGCCGGCGCGCTGCACGAAACGGCGCCCGCCTTAACACCCTTGCGCTACCCTGGCCGCCGCTTGTGACCCACCTCAAGATCATCGTCCTGGCGCTCTGCGCCGCCCTGCTCGCCGCCGGCCTCGTCGCCTGCGGAGGGGGAGGCGGAGACGAGGACCCGCAGCAGGTCATCGACGACACCTTCTCCGGCGGCAAGGACTATGCGAGCGGGATCCTCGACGTCAGCTTCAAGCTCGAGGCGACCGGCTCGCAGGAGAGCAAGCTCGACGCCACGGTCAAGGGCCCGTTCCAGAACGACCCCGGCGGCTTCCCCCGGTTCGACCTCGACGCCGACGTCAAGATCGAGGGCCGGGGCCAGGATCTCGGTTTCGCCGGCGGCCTGGTCTCGACGGGCGACAAGGCGTACGTCAACTTCCAGAACACCGATTACGAGGTCGACAGCCCCACCTTCGACAACTTCAAGTCGCTCTTCCTCAACCTCCAGCAGCAGAACCAGCAGCAGAAGTCGCCGGGCTTCGACACCTCGCAGTTGTTCGCAGATCTCTCCGACGAGGGAACCGAGGAAGTCAACGGGACGGACGCGATCCACATCTCGGGCAACGTCGACGTCGGCAAGTTCATCGACACGATCAAGTCCTCGGGCGGGACCCAGGCGCTGCCGGGCCAGGCCCAGCTCGAGCAGCTCCGCGACTCGGTCAAGAGCGCGACCTTCGACGTCTATTCGAGCAAGGACTCCAACCAGCTCCAGAAGCTCGACGTCAACCTCGACCTCGACGCGCCGGCGACTTCCGGTGGCGGCGGCGACTCGATCGCGATCACGTTCAGCCTCGGCTTCAGCGACCTCGGCCAGCCGCAGACGATCACCGCGCCGGCCAACGCCGAGCCGCTGAGCAACCTGCTCGACAAGTACGGCCTCGACGCCCCAGGCCTTGGCCAGGCGCTCCAGGGCGCGGCGCCGAGCGGCGGCGGCGCCTCGGCTACGCCGACGCCGACGCCGCCCTCGGGTGTTCAGAGCAACGCCTATCTGGAGTGCCTCTCCCAGGCCCGCGGCCAGGACGCGATCCAGGCCTGCGCCTCGCAGCTCCAATAGCGGGGCCTCAGCTCTAAGCTGCCGCGATGGCCCGCCCGAAGCTCGAGTCGAAGGACGCCGGGGAGCCGCCGAGGGAGCGCAAGCCCCGGCGCCCGCGCCGACCCCGCCGACCCCGCCGCCCGAAGATCTCGCTTCCCGGCCTCGGCTTCCTCGCGACGCCGCAGGGCTGGCCCTACGTGCTGGTCCCCTTCATCCCGATCGCGGTCGCCCTCAAGCTCCTCGACGCCTCCTCGAGCGTCGTCTTCGTCACCTCTGCGCTCGGCGTGATCCCGACCGCGGCGCTGATGGGGCGCGCGACCGAGGAGCTCGCGGCGCGATCCGGGCCGGGCATCGGCGGGCTGCTCAATGTGACCTTCGGCAATGCCCCCGAGCTGATCATCGCCCTGTTCGCGCTCCAGAAGGGGTTGCACGAGGTCGTCAAGGCGTCGATCGTCGGTTCGATCCTCGGCAACATCCTGCTCGTCCTCGGCGCCGCGATGTTCGTCGGCGGCATCGGGCGAAAGGAGCAGAAGTTCCAGCGCCAGTCGGCGAATGCCCAGTCCTCGATGCTCTTCCTGGCCGTCACCGCGATGGTGATGCCGGCGGTGTTCGAGTTGGCTCGGGGCCACGGGCTGCCCGGCATCGATGCCCAGCTGATCGACTTCGGCAGCGCAGTCGAGAACCTCTCGGTCATCGTCGCCTGCATCCTCATCGCGAGCTACGTCAGCGGCCTCTACTTCTCGCTCAAGACCCACCGCGACGTCTTCAATCCGCCTTACGAGGAGGATGAGGACACCTGGGGCTGGAGCGTGCGCCGCTCGGTGATCATGCTCGCGATCGCCGGCGTCGCCGTCGGGCTGATGTCGGAGATCCTCGTCGGCTCGATCGAGGAGGCCTCGCATTCGATCGGGGTCAGCGAGTTCTTCGTCGGCGCGATCGTGATCGCGATCGTCGGCAACGCCGCCGAGCATTGGGTCGCCGTCCTGGTCGCGCGCAAGGACAAGATGGACCTCGCGGTCAACATCGCGATCGGCTCCGCCGCCCAGGTCGCGCTGTTCGTGGCGCCCGTCCTCGTTCTCACCAGCCTCTTCCTCGGCCCGTTCACGATGCCGCTCGTCTTCAACGGCTTCGAGGTCGCCGCGATGCTGATCGCCGTGCTGATCGCCAATGTCGTCACCAATGAAGGCGAGTCGACCTGGCTCGAGGGGCTGCAGCTGCTCTTCGTCTACGCGATCCTCGCGATCACCTTCGGGTTCGCGTAGCCTCAGACACGCAAGGGAACTAGCCCTGTAAGACGGCGCGTTCGTCAACACGGTCCCCGACATGGAGGGCCCGGCGCGTCGGCTCGGGTCAGCGAGTGGGCGAAACCTTCGAGACCACCGACCTCGAAGGAGTTCCGTGCTCGCCTGGATCGCGCTCACCGTATTCGTCGCCGTCGCCATCACCCTCGACCTCTGGCTCGGCGGGCGCGCGAGCGCCCCGCTTCGGGCGGCTCTGGTCTGGTCGATCGTGTGGACGGCGGTCGGCCTCGGGTTTGCGGTTCTGCTGGCGGTCGCCGGCGACGACGCCGCTGCCGGCGAGTACCTGGCGGGCTTCCTGATCGAGAAGTCGCTGTCGCTCGACAACCTCTTCGTCTTCGCGGTCCTGCTCTCGTTCTTCGCCGTGCCCGAGGAACAGCGCCGCATGGTGCTGCTCTGCGGGATCGCCCTCGCCGTCGGGCTGCGGATGGTGTTCATCGTCGTCGGCGCGGCGGCGCTCGACACCTTCGAGGCGACGACCTATCTACTGGGCGCGATCCTCGCGTTTACGGCGGTCAGGATCGCGCGTCAGAGCGGCGAGGAGATCGACCCGGAGACGACGCCCGCGATGCGGGTGTTGCAGCGCACGACCCCGATGGCCCGCGACTACGACGGCTCGCGGCTGACTACGCTCGAGGACGGGCGCCGGATGGCGACACCTCTGCTCGCGGCGCTCGTCATGGTCGCCGCCTTCGACCTGATGTTCGCGATCGACTCGATTCCGGCGGTCTTCGCCGTCACCCGCGAGACCTTCGTGGTCTTCGCCGCGAACGCGTTCAGCCTGCTCGGCATGGTCAGTCTCTACTTCCTGCTCGAGGAGATGCTCAAGCGGTTCCGCCACCTGAATCTCGCCCTCGCGGCGATCCTCGGCTACGTCGCGGCGAAGATGCTGCTCGAGGAGGTCTGGCATCCGCCGCTGGCGCTTTCGCTCGCGGTGATCGTCGGGGCCCTGGCGATGGCGGTCGCCACTTCGGCTCTGGCCGAGCGCCGCGACCAGAGTACGGTTTAGAACCTATCTCTGTAGGTTCTTAGCCCGTGGATCCCGGTCAGAAAGCAATCGGGACGTGGAGCGGGGGCCGCTTCCTCCACTTCGGCGAGGCGATCGAGGAGGAGCGGCTGCAGGCGCTGCTCCGCCCCGGAGAGGGAATCGAGACCGTGCTCAGCGCCGACGCATACGGCCAGGGCGAGGCCGACAGCGTCCTCGGGCGGGCGCTCGCCGGAGTCCCGCGCGAGAGCTACAGCCTCGTCGGCGCCGTCGGCCACGACTTCTACGAGGGCGAGCGCGACGGTCCGCGCGGCTTTCCGCGCTTCACGGACCCCTCACTGCGCGGGCCCGGCGAGTACGGCGGCTACCTGCGGATGGCGGCCGAGGGCAGCCTCGAACGGATCGGCGCCGAGCGCTTCGACCTCCTGCTGCTCCACAACCCCGACCGCACCGGCTACGAGTCGGAGGAAGTCTGGACTGCGATGGCGGGCCTGCGCGACGCCGGGCTCGCCGCCGAGATTGGGATCGCCCCCGGTCCCGCGAACGGCTTTACGCTCGACCTGATTCGCTGCTTCGAGCGCTACGGCGAGGAGATCGACTGGGCGATGGTCATCCTCAACCCGCTCGAGCCCTGGCCCGGCGAGCTCTGCCTCGATGCCGCCGCTCGCAGCGGCGTCAAGGTGATCACCCGAGTCGTCGACTACGGCGGCCTGTTCTGGGACGACGTCACACCCGAGACCGAGCTTCCGCAGGGCGACCATCGCAACTTCCGCCCCGACGGCTGGATCGAGGCGGCGCTCCAGAAGCTCGACCGCCTGCGCCCGATCGCCGAGCGCGCCGGGCTGACGCCGATGCAGCTCGCCTGCCAGTGGAACCTCTCTCACGAGGCGGTGGCCTGCGTCGCGCCCACCCTGATCCAGGAGGCCGGGGAAGCGGCGCGGCCGATCGAGGACAAGCGCGCCGAGCTCGCCGCGCTGCCGGCCGAGATCCGCCTAGGCGCCGAGGAGGTGTCCGAGGTCCGCGCGATCGGCGACAACACCGGCTGCATGGCTCTGAAGGGGGCGAACCCCGCGCACGAGGGCCCCGAGAAGCCCGACTGCTGGCCGCTCTCCGACGACCTCGCCGAGGCCGGCGCTCGCTGGGGCATCGACCCCGCCGAGGCGCTGAGCGGTCAGGCCGCCTGAGCCTCGATCACTCGTCGTCTTCGTCGAGCGTGCTGAGGTCGAGCCCGCCCGCCTCGGGCTCGTCGTCCTCTTCGTCGCCGAAGTCGTCGGCGTCGCCGTCGAGATCGCCCTTGTCGTGTTCTGAGTCGACGTCCTCCTCGATGTCCTCGTCGTCGAGCGACGGGGCGCCGGTCGCGCCGGGGTGGAAGTCGGTCTCGAATTGCTCGAGCAGCTCGTCGCGCCCCGACTCGTCGACCGGCACCTCGTCGGAGACCTTCACCCAGGGGGCCCGGCGGAAGGCTCCGCTCTGGAAGACCTCCTGGTCGATCGTCGCGGAGTCGTCGATCACGACCAGCACCTCTGTCTTCGGGTTGAAGTACGTGCCCGGGCTGTCGGGCACTTCTTCGAGCTCGAAGATGCGGTTGGAGGCGTCGGAGTCGGAAGCCACGGCGATACGTAGTTTATTTGCGTGCGCCTACTGGCCGAGGTTTTCCAGCTCGCGGAGCTGGCGCTCGACTTCCTTCTCCACGTCGAGCGGCTTCTTGCCGGCGCGCTCGCGGCGCTCGTTGCGGGCGACGACGAGCTGGGTGACCTCGGTCCGCAGCTCCTTGTCGTCAGATAGTTGACCGGGGACAGACTGAAGTCTGTCCCCGGCCGAGCTTCCTTGACCGCCTTTCTCGGCGGCGAGCAGCTTCTCCATCTCGGCGTCGACATCGACCGGCTCGCCGCCGCGCTGCTCGGCGCGGTAGGCGCGGGCCTCGAGCATCTGCCTGATCTCGGCCTCGCGCTCGGCCCGGCTCGCCGGCCGCATCGGCCCGGTGCCGGCGCTCGGCATGTCCTGCTCGATCGCGAACGGGCCCTTGCCGATCTGCTTCAGCGCCTTGCCTGCGGTGGCGAAAGCCAGCGCCGCGAACGGGATCGCGAGAACGGCGACGACGATCAGCACCAATCCGGCGTCCATGTGAGGAGGGTAGACCCCGTGGAGCACGACCGAGGACCGGCTGAAGCCTGTCCCGCGGCGTCATACCTCGGGGCCGGATTCGCTACCCTTTGTCCTGGTTGACTGACCAGTCAATCAGCGGCCCGGTCCGGCCCACCCGTTCGCGCCTGGCCCCCTCTTTCGAACGAACTTCAAACGAACCGCGCAAAGGAGCACGCACAGTGGTTGATCTGACCCTGACCGACGAGCAGAAGGATCTCCAGGAGCTTCGCCCACAGCTTCGCCGAGAAGGACATCCGCAAGGTCGCCTGGGACTACGACAAGGAAGGCACCTGGCCGCAGGACATCATCGACAAGGCCTGGGAGATCGGCCTGATGAACACCCACGTCCCCGAGGAGTACGGCGGGCCGGGCCTTGACTACCTCTCCGGCTGTCTGATCGAAGAGGAGATGGGCTGGGGCTGCTCGGGCATCGGCACCTCGCTGATGGCCAACGGCCTCGCTTCGGCTCCCGTCGGCATCGGTGGCTCGGAGGAGACCAAGAAGAAGTACATGGGCATGCTCACCGAGTCGGCCAAGCTCGCCTCCTTCTGCCTCACCGAGCCGGACGCCGGCTCCGACGTCTCCGGCATGAAGACCACGGCGACGAAGAAGGGCGACAAGTACGTCATCAACGGCTCCAAGTGCTTCATCACCAACGGCGGCTACGCCGACTGGTTCACCGTCTACGCCAAGACCGACAAGGAGGCCGGCCACCGCGGCATCTCGGCCTTCGTCGTCGACAAGGACGACACGGTCACGGTCGACAAGAAGGAAGACAAGATGGGCCAGCGGGCGTCCAACACCGCGACCATCACCTTCAACGAGACCGAGGTCCCGGCCGAGAACCTGCTCGGCGAGGAGAACCACGGGTTCAAGCTGGCGATGATGACCCTCGACCGCACGCGCCCCGGCGTGGCGGCGATGGCCACCGGCATCGCCCGCGCGGCCCTCGAGTTCGCCGCCGAGTACTCGAAGGAGCGCGTCCAGTTCGGCGTGCCGATCGCCATGCACCAGGCGGTCGCGTTCATGATCGCCGACATGGCGACCAAGGTCGAGGCCTCACGCCTGCTCACCTGGCAGTCGGGGATGCTCCTCGACCAGGGCAAGCGCAACACGCTCGCCTCCTCGCACGCGAAGCGCTTCGCGGCCGACACCGCGATGGAGAACACCGTCGACGCCGTGCAGGTCTACGGCGGCTACGGCTTCATCAAGGAGTACCCGGTCGAGAAGCTGATGCGCGACGCGAAGATCATGCAGCTCTACGAAGGCACCTCGCAGATCCAGCGCCTTGTGATCGCCAAGGAGCTGCTCATGGGCCGCGACGTCTCCGACTCCACCCCCGAGGCCGACGCCGCCGACAAGAAGGCGCAGGACTCCGAAGCGAGCCAGTCGGAGCAGGCTGCCGCGACGGTCTAGCTCCTTCGCGGAACCGGTTTAACGAGCGCCCCGGCAATCCCGGGGCGCTCGTCGCTATAGCATCGGCAGATGGGCGACGGATACCTCCGTTACCGGGTCTTGTGGCCGCTCGTCCCGGCGATGGCGATGGTGATGATCGACTTCACGATCGTCAGCATCTCGGCGACCACGATCCAGACCGATCTGCACCTCTCCGAGACCGCGGTGCAGTGGCTGGTAACCGCCTACGCGCTCTCGACGGCGGCATTCATCGCCTTCGGTGGGCGGCTCGGCGACATCTTCGGGCACCGCAACGTCGTCGTGGCCGGGATCCTGATCTTCGCGATCAGCTCGACCCTCTGTGGGCTGACGCCCGACGGCGCCGACCTCGGCACGCCGTGGATCATCTTCTTCCGCGTCATGCAGGGCATCGGCGGGGCGCTGCTTGTGCCCTGCGCGACGGTACTCGTGCTCGACGCGTTCCCGCCCAGGGACCGCGGCAAGGGGCTCTCGGTCTTCTTCATCGTCGCCGGCTTGTTCACGGCCGTCGGGCCGATCGCCGGCTCCTACCTGACCGAGTACTGGACCTGGCGCGCGATCTTCTGGATCAACGTCCCGGTGGCGATTCTCGCGCTGACCGAGATGTACTTCGTCAAGCTCGACAACGAGAAGCGCCCCTCGACGATCGACTGGGCCGGCACCTTCCTGATCGTCGCCGGCATGGGCCTCAGCGTGCTCGGCATCCAGCAATCGACCGTCTGGGGCTGGGGAGATCCCGCCACGATCGGCTCGATCGCCGCCGGGGTGATCCTGCTCGCCGCCTTCGTCCGCGTCGAATACAGAGTCAAGAATCCGCTGATCGACGTGCCGGCAATGGTCGCCAACCGCCCGTTCGCGATTGACAACCTGCTCACCTTCCTCGCCTTCGGTCCCTGGCTCGGCGTCTTCTTCTTCGGCAGCGTCTACTTCCAGGTCGCCGCCCACCAGCCGCCGACCCAGGCCGGGTTCTCGATCCTGACGATGTTCTACACGTTCTTCCTCGGCGCCCGGCTCGGGGGGGTCTGGATGGACAAGCACGGGGCGAAGACGCCGGTCGTGCGCGGCTTCCTCCTCGGCGCGATCGGCATGGTGGTCTGGGCGCAGGAGCTCGACCAGCTGACCCACATCGACACGCTGACGGGCATGCTGCTGACCGGCGGCGGCTTCGGCCTGATCTTCTCGCCGCTCAACGCCGACGCGCTGAACCGGGTCCCGGATGCGATCCGCGGCCAGGCCTCCGGCATCGTGCAGACGTTCCGGAACTTCGGCTCGGCCATCGGCATGGCGATCATGGGCACGATCGTCGCCGGCGCGACCGACGTCGGGGGCGCCGCCGGCGCCCAGGACTTCGCCAACGCGATGGAGACCGCGTGGTACGTCGGCGCCGGCATGCTCGCTGCGGGTTTCATCCTCGCCCGGCTCATGCCCGCCGGCAAGCAGGAGGGAATCGAGTAGCCCGAGTCGGCGGATTTGACAGACTCGGGGCATGAGCGAGATCCCGCTCTCTGTTCTCGACCTGGCGATCGTCCCCGAGGGGTCGGAGCCGGCTGATGCGCTGCGCAACTCTCTCGAGCTCGCCCGGCAGGTCGAGCGGCTCGGCTACGGCCGCCACTGGGTAGCCGAGCACCACAACATGCCCGGCATCGCCAGCTCCTCGCCGCCGGTGCTGATGATGGCGCTCGCCGACGCGACCTCGGAGATCCGCATCGGCGCCGGCGGCGTGATGCTGCCGAACCACCCGCCGCTGGTCGTCGCCGAGCAGTTCGGCATGCTCGAGGCGCTGCACCCGGGCCGCATCGACCTCGGCATCGGCCGCGCCCCCGGGACCGACCCGATGACGGCGGCGGCGCTGCGGCGCTCGGCCGACCCGCTCTCGGTAGAGGACTTCCCGCGCCAGCTCGGAGAGCTGATCGGGTTCTTCGACGGTGCCTTCGGCCAGGAGAACCCGCATCGCGGGATCACCGCGGTCCCCGGCAAGGGCCCGAAGCCGGCGATCTGGCTGCTCGGCTCGAGCGACTACTCGGCCCAGCTCGCCGCCGAGATGGGGCTGCCGTTCTCCTTTGCCCACCACTTCAGCCCCCGCAACACGGTTCCGGCGGTGCAGCTCTACAAGGCGAAGTTCCAGCCCTCGCAGTACCTCGAGGCGCCCTACGCCAAGGTCGCCTGCGCCGTGGTCTGTGCAGAGGACGACGAGAAGGCGCGCTGGCTCGCCGGCCCTTCGAGGCTCTCCTTCGCGCGGCTGCGCGCCGGCAACCCCGGCCGCTTCCCGACCCCCGAGGAGGCCGCCGAGCACGAGTTCACTCACCGGCAGGAGGCGTCGGTCTCCGAGCTCTCGGGCTCGGCGGTGATCGGCGGCCCCGAGAAGGTCAGGGAGCGGCTCGAGCTGCTCGCCTCCAAGAGCGGCGCCGACGAGCTGATGCTGACGACGATGGTCCACGCCCACGCCGACCGCCTGCGCTCCTACGAGCTGGTGGCCGAGGTCATGGAGCTCGAGCCCCGCGCTACGGCCGCCCTCGGCTAAGGGAGAGCTTCCCGGAGGGCGCGGAGGGGTCAGACCCCGGCGCGGAGGGGCGCGGAGGGGTCAGACCCCGGTGGGTGATCCGAACACCGAGAGTCTGACTCTTGGTACATGCTGCGGGGCTCCCGCTGGGGCTCAAAGGAGAGCATCGATGCATTTCGGTCCTGCTCCGGCTGCCTGAATACGGAGGCGGCGTCAGGCCAACCGGCGCCCGAGGATGTAGCCCGCGGCGCCTGCCGCGAGGCCCCCGAGGACCGAGATCGCGAGATAGGCGATCGCGCGCCCCGGCTCGCCGCCGTCGATCTCGAGTACGGCCTGGACCGAGAAGGTCGAGAAGGTCGTGAAGCCGCCGAGGAAACCGACGCCGAGGCCCTCGCGGAGGTCGCGCGAGAACCAGCTAGTGGCGGTGAGCAGACCCAGCGCGAAGCAGCCCGAGATGTTGATCGCCGCCGTCATCCAGATCAGCGACTCCTGGTGCAGGGTGAGGCGTGTGAGTCCGTAGCGGCTGAGCACGCCGAGGACCCCGCCGACGGCAATCATCAGCGTCGTCATGTCGGGCAACTTACTCGTAACAAGCGGCGTAGACTCGCCGCCGTGGCGCAGGAGAGAGAGCGCGCGGCACGGAAACCGGTGGGCGAGGCCGTTGCCGAGGCGACTACGAAAGGGAAGCGCAAGGGCGGCCGGCCCTCCGACGCGCTCGGCGGCGACATCCGCCGCCGCGACGTGTTTCCGCTGCTCGTGCTGCACCTGATCTCGGGCGAGGAGGCCTACGGCAACCGGCTGATCGAGGAGATCGAGCGGATCACCGACGGGGTGATCTCGGTCAATCCGAACACGATCTACCCGCTGCTGCGCGAGATGGAGGCCAACGGCCTGATCGAGGGCCGCTGGGAGCACCCCGACCGCCGCTCGCGCCGCTATTACTCGATTACCGCGGCCGGCCGGCGCGAGCAGAAGCGGCTGCGCGCGGAGGTCGAGCCGTTCATCGAGTCCGTGATCCGCTCGATGTCGCTGCTGCAGAAAGAGCTCTACGGAAAGGGTTGACGTGGGCGAGGCCAAGGCGGAGACCACGATCGACGCCGACCTCAAGGAGGTCTGGGACATCTACTTCGACGATCAGGGCTGGGCGCGCTGGGTCGACGGCTTCGCCCGGGTGGAGTCGTCAGAGGGCTACCCGGAACGCGACGGGACGCTGACCTGGGAGTCGATCCCCCCTGGCCGTGGCCGCGTCACCGAGCGCGTCCTCGACCACGAGCCGCGGAAGCTGCACCGGATCTCCTTCGACGACCCCGAGAGCGAGGGTCGGCTCGAGACCACCTTCGAGATCCGCGGCGACGGCGTTCACGTCGTCCAGACCATGACCTACACGATCAAGCACGCCGGACTCTTCGGCCCGGCGGCCGACATCTTCTTCGTCCGCCGCCAGGTCGTCGGCTCGCTCGAACGCAGCCTCGGCCGCCTCAAGCACGAGGCCGAGGAAGGCTGAGACCGGCTAGCCTTCCCGCGCTCCCAACCCTTCCGGAGGACCCAACCGAAATGTTCGTATCCAAGGCCGCAGTGCTCGGCGGCGGGACCATGGGCGGCGAGATCGCCCAGGTGATCGCTGCCGCGGATGTGCCCGTGATCGTCAAGGACGTCGAGGAGAAGTTCGTCGAAGCCGCTCTCGACAAGGCCCGCGAGGTCACCACCTCGCAGCTGGCCCGGCTTGTCTCCAAGGAGAAGCTGACCCAGGAGCAGGCCGACGCCCTCCTCGAGGAGATCCTCGGCCGGATCACCGGCACGACTTCCTACGAGGGGTTCGGCGAGGTCGACTTCGTGATCGAGGCGGTGCCGGAGAAGATGGAGATCAAGAAGGCCGTCTTCGCCGAGCTCGACGAGGTCACTCCCGGGCACGCGATCCTCGCCTCCAACACCTCGGCCCTGTCGATCGAGGAGATCGGCTCGGCGACGCTGCGTCCCGACAAGGTCGTCGGCTTCCACTTCTTCTATCCGGCCTCGGTGCTGCCGATGGTCGAGGTGATCGCCGGCGAATCGACGTCGCGCGACACCGTGACCGGTGCTTTCAACTTCGCCCAGGCGATCCGCAAGCAGCCGATCACCTGCAAGGAGGTCCCGGGCTTCGTCGTCAACCGCATCCTCAACTCGGCGGTCGGCGAGATCTGGCGCGCCCAGGAGGAGAAGGGGCTCTCGATCCAGAAGATCGACGAGGGCGCCGCGGGCAAGACCGCGCCGATGGGGCCGTTCGTGCTCACCGACATGCTCGGCCTCGACACCACGCTGCACGTCGCCGAGCACCTCCAGGAGTCCTACGGCGACGACCGCTTCTACGTCCACAAGGGGATGCAGAAGCTGGTCGCCGACGGCAAGCTCGGCGCCAAGTCGGGCGGCGAGGGCTTCTACAAGGATGGCCAGCCCAACATCGAGGGCGACGCCGATCCCGATCCGGAGGAGCTCGCCGACCTGTTCACGCTGAAGGCGCTGGTCGAGGCCTGCCTGATCCTCGAGGAGGGCGTCTGCACCGTTCGCGAGATCGACCTCGGCCTGATGGCCGGCGCCGGGCTCGACCCGCGCCGCGGCCTGTTCCCGCCGTTCTGGAAGGCCGACCTCGAGGGCCTCGACGTGATGCTCGAAAAGCTCGAGAAGTACTCGGAGTCCCACGGCGAGCGCTTCACCCCGCCGCGGACGCTGAAGCGCCTCGTCAACCAGGGCCGCCTCGGGCTGAAGTCGGGCCACGGTTTCTACGCCTACCCGCAGACCGAGGCCGAGGGCACGGTCAAGCTCGAGAAGCGCGGCGACGTTGCGATCGCCTGGCTCGCCAACCCGCCGATGAACGCGATCTCGCCCCAGGTGATCGAGGACCTCGGCAAGGTCTGGGAGGAGGTCAAGTCCGACGACGAGATCAAGGCGATGGTCGTCTACTCCTCGCTGCCGGTCGTCTTCTCGGCCGGCGCCGACATCAAGGCGTTCACCTCGATGGACGAGTCCGCGGGCGCCGACCTGATCCACGGCGGCCACACCCTGCTGCGCGAGCTCGGCCAGAACAAGGTCTCGACCGTCGCCGCGGTCAACGCGATCGCCTACGGCGGCGGCTGCGAGCTGTCGATGGCGTGCGACGTCCGCGTCGCCGCCGACTCGGCGATCTTCGGCCAGCCCGAGATCAACCTCGGGATCATCCCCGGCTTCGGCGGCACCCAGCGCCTGCCGCGGCTGGTCGGCGAAAGCCGCGCGCTCGAGATGAACCTCACCGGCGACGCCGTGCTGGCGCCCGAAGCCGAGGAGTACGGTCTAGTCAACGCGCGGGTCGCCGACGAGCAGCTGCTCGACGTGGCGATCTCGTGGGCCCGCAAGCTCGCCGGCCAGGCGCCGCTCGCGGTCGAGGAGATCAAGAAGGTCTCCCACAAGGGCGACCTCGACGACGGCATCGAGGCCGAGAAGGCCGGCTTCGCCGCCGCCTTCCAGACCGAGGACGCCAAGGAGGGCATCTCCGCCTTCCTCGGCAAGCGCTCAGCCAAGTGGCAGGGCAAGTAGCACAAAGCACCGCCTCCTCCGCTTCGCGTCCGGGGGCGGTGCAGGGGGTGAAGAGACTCGCGGAACTGATCCGCGAGTCCGAGCGCGTCGTCGCCTTGACGGGCGCCGGGATCTCGGTGCCCTCGGGGATCCCCGACTTCCGCTCCCCCGGCGAGGGGCTCTGGGAGAAGGTCGACCCGATGGAGGTCGCCCACATCGACGCCTTCCGCGACGATCCGTCGCGGTTCTGGGGCTTCTACCGCCCTCGCTTCCAGACCCTCGGCTCCAAGCAGCCGAACCCGGCCCACGAGGCGCTCGCCGGGCTCGAGTCGCGGGGGCTGCTCGACGCGGTGATAACCCAGAACATCGACATGCTCCACCTCAAGGCGGGCTCTGAGAACGTGATCGAGGTCCACGGATCAATCCGCACCTCGAGCTGCTTCGACTGCGGGCAGAGCTACGAGCTCGACGACGTCGACGGCCTCTTCGACGACCGCGGCGCCGCGATCTGCGCCGACTGCCAGGGCAACGTCAGGCCCGACGTCGTCCTCTTCGGCGAGATGCTCCCGGCGGCCGCGATCGCCGAGGCCGAGCGCCTCGCGACCGAGGCCGACCTGATGCTCTGCGTCGGCTCCTCGTTAGAGGTCTTCCCGGTCGCCGGGCTACCCTCGGTGACGCTCGCGTCCGGTGGCCGGCTCGCGATCGTCACCAAGGGTCCGACGGCGTTCGACGCGGACGCCGAGGTCAAGCTCGACGGCGACGTCGCCGAGGATCTGCCGGCCGTCGCCGCGGCCGTTTAGAGCGGGCTGACCGACCTCGCTAGGCTGCTGCGAATGGGCAAGTACACGCTGAAAGTGAGCGGCGAGCCGATCGAGGGCGCCGCGGAGGTGCTCGAAGCCCTCGGCTACCAGGTGCGCGGATCCGGCGGAGGCATCGTCGTCGCGGTCGACGCTCCGACGGCGGAAGGCGCCGAGGAGAAGCTCCGCTCCGAGCTGCCGTCGCTCGGCGAGTACGCGATCACCCGCCCGGAGCCGCTCGAAGACGAAGACGATTAGTCGTCCTCTTCGTCGTCGGGGTCGCTGCCGGCGAGCTTCAGCGCCGCCCGGCGCTGGGCCTCGGGGTCCTCGTGGCGCGCCGACGGGGTGGGCGGCAGCTCGCGAGCCTCGGTCCACTGGCCGTCTGCGATCTGCTCGCCGGTGCCGAAGCCGATCCGCACGGCGAGCGAGTGGTGAAAGCTCGCCTCCGGAACGAGCGGGTCCTCGGCCGCCTCGCGCAGGGCGTCGAGCCCGCGGTTGAGCACCGCCAGCGCCTCTGTGGCGAGCTCGGCGCGGAGCTTCGGGTGGCCGCCCGTCTTCTTCAGCCAGGCCTTGGCCGCGGTCTCGTCGCCGAGCGGCGCCGAGTCGGCGACGGTGCAGCGGCTGACCGGGACCTCGGGCGTGCCCGGCGGCGAGTCGACGGGCTTTGCCTTGCGCGGACGCCGGCTCCGCAAGCGCCCGGGGCGGGGCGCGCCGAGGGTCTGGACCACGAGGACGCGGTCGTGCTCGCGGTCGTCGCGGACGATGTAGCGGCCGTCGGCCAGCCCCAGGCGGCCGGGGTGCTCGAACTGGACGAAGGAGAGGAGGGCCGTGGCTTAGCGGGCGCTCAGTCGCCGGGCTGCGTGCCGCCCGCGCTGGGCTTGACCGGGACCGCGAAGGGCGAGGTCTTGGTCGGCACGTCGGGGTTCGGGATCTCGCCGAGGCGCCCGATCAGGCGCTCCCACTGCTCGGGCTTGAGGATCCGCGCGAGCTGCTCGCCGAGCTGACCTTCGCCGAAGGTCGGGGTATAGCCGACGTGGATGTGGTCGTCGTGGTCGGGCAGGATGAACGTCGGCGGGCCGAGATCCATCAGCGAGATGATCTGCGCCGGGCGCATCGTGCCCTGAAGCTTGAGCAGGTCGGAGATCACGGCTTCGGTGATCGAGCCGGGGCCCTGGTGGCCGAGGATCGGGATCCCGTTGACCTGGGCGATATCGACGGCGTTGCCCGAGCTGTGGGCTGAGACGTTGCCCGAGGCGGTCAGGAACGAGTGGCCGCACTTGAGTGAGGTGAGGGTCAGCCGGTAGCCGCGCTCGGCGAGGTATTCGATCATCGCCAGCGGGCGACGGTCGATCTGCCCGGACTGGATGTCGGTGCGGCCGCAGGAATAGATCTCGAGGCGCGGATCGGCGAGCACGCGGCGCTCGAGCGTCGTCTTGTTCATCAGCAGCACCTGACCGACGGTGACGTCGTTGCCGTTGAACGGGTTCTCACCGGCGGCGCGGTAGATGGCGGTCGACTCGAGCAGCTTCCAGCCGTCGAGGATCGGCTTCGGGTCGATCGACGGGGCGCCGCGGCCGGCGGGGCGGATCGCGAAGTGGAGGTGGGGCGCGACCGCTCCGGAGCCGCCGATCTGGCCGAGCACGGTGCCGCCCGAGACCTTGGAGCCTTCCTTGAGCGGCTTCAGCTCCATCGTCTTCGAGTCGAACTTGAAGGCGTCGTCGAAGGTGCCCTTGAAGGTCTCGTAGCCGGGGATCTTCTTCCTCAGCAGCTCGTCGACCTGGCCGCCGATGTCGCCGGAGGATGCCGAGGAGTCGCCCGAGGCCCTCGCCTCGGGGTTGGCGAAGATCCGCGAGCGCAGGTTCTCGGTATCGACTGGACCTTTGGTGCTGGACTCGGCCTTGGGTGGGCTGCCGGCCCGGGTCGTCACGTTGCCGTCGTTGGTTCCGGCACTCGCCGGGGCCCCGGGCTTGGCGTCGGCCTTGGGTGTCACGAGCTCGAAGTCCTTGGCGGTGAGCGCGTGCTCCTTCGGCGCCGGATAAGAGGGCTGGACCTGACCGAGCTGCGCGTAGGTGTAGCGGTTGCCGTAGGCGTCCTCGAGCACGATGAACTTGCCGAGGTCGGGGCTCTCACCCATCTTCTTGATCACGCCGTCGTTGACGGCGACCACCGGAGCATTAACCTTCGAGTAGACGTTGATGCCACGGCGGGTGGGGGAGCCCGAGATGATGTCGGCGGCGTTGCCGGAGCTCTTGGCGTTGGTCTGCGAGCGGCGAATTGCCTCGCGCTCGGAGATGTCGTCGGCGTAACGAGCCTTGGCCGCGACCGGGAAGTGGGCGCCCTCGGTGAGACCGGTCAGGGAGCCGACCAGGTCGTCGGGCAGCTTGCCGTACTGCTTGGCGTAGAGCAGAACCTCGTCGACGTACCAGTCGGCGTGGTTGTAGGCGAAGATCCCCTGGCGCAGATCCTCGGTGCCGCCGGCGGCCTTGAGATAGCGGGCCGCGGCGCAGATCGCGTCGACCGGGTTGTAGGGGTCCTTGACGCCGTCGGAGTTGGCGTCGACGCCGTACATCTTCCAAGTCGAGGGCAGGAACTGCATCCAGCCGACGGCGCCGGCGGTCGAGACGTTGAGGTTGGTGCCGAAGGCGGTCTCGATCCTGTTGATCGAAGCCAGCACCTGCCACGGGATCCCGTACTGGGTGCCGCAGGCCTCGTAGATCGGCAGCAGGAAGGGCGGGATCTCGAACTGGTCGATGATGAAGTTGGGAACGCCGAGCGGGGCAGGACCGAACTGGGCGATCGAAAGAGTCGGGTTGGCGCTGGTCGGGGTCCCGTCCGGGTTGCGCTCGGGGAGGGTGGGGAGCTGGAGCCCCTTGGCCTTGGGGCCGGTGACGCCGCCGCCGACGCCGCCGCTGACACCGCCGCTGACACCGCCGGGCTTGATGTTGAATCCGGGCGTGGCCCCCTTGACCTCCTTGATCCCCTTGACCCCCTTGACCTTCTTGCCGCCGACGTCCGGGGTGACGCCGGCTCCCTTGGCGCCGTCGGTGCCGCCGCTCGTGCCGGTGGGGGTGCCGCCCTGGCTCGCGGTCTCCTCGGTCGTATCGAGCGGGCCCGAGCAGCCGGGGTCGTTGAGGTCGTAGAGACCGTCGCCGTCGTTGTCGTCGAGGTCGGAGCAGACCGGCAGGAGGCCGCCGGTCGGGACCTTGATCGTGAGGCCGCCGCCGAGGTCCACCGTGATCGAGCTTGCGGTGCCTGCCGCGATGACCGCCAGGGCGGTCCCTAGGGCGATGGCGAGTGTGAGCGTTCGTCTCATATTTGCCGTGTCGCTGCGGGCACGGGGATCACTAACGGTTCGCGCTCATCTCCGCAGTACCTCTCCCGTTTCCTGCAGGCACGGGAAAACTACCTGTTCGCCCACTCGTCTGCAACGGAGAACCGACGACGATGGGGCGGAAAGTCCATATGCATGGGGCATACCAGCAAATGTCTACGACCCGCGCGGCGGTGCGGTCCCGCGCTACCGTCCCCTGAGCGTGGACGACGAGGAGAAGACGACCAGAGAGAGGGTGGCCTCGCGGGGCGAGGATGCGCTCGGCGATATCGCCCACCTGCTCGCCGAGAACCCCCTCCTGCATCAGGTGGTCAACGCCGCGCTCGGGGCGCGCGAGATCGCCAACTCGGCGACCGGCTCGGCGCTGAAGAACCTGAACGTCGCCACCGCCTCCGACCTCGATCGCTTCGCCCGCCGGCTGCGCTCGGTCTCGGACCGGCTCGAGGCCGTCGAGGACCGCCTCGACGCGCTGGCCGACGAGCTCGCGACGATTCGCACAAGCGCCGCCGAGGCGACCCCGCCGCCCCCGCCGCCGGCGGAAGTCTCGATCGACCAGGAACGGCTCGGGCTCAGCGAGTAGCCCGCAGGGCGGCCGCTGCGGCGCGGCCCATCTTCTCCGCCGATGAGGCGAGCTGCTCGTCGCCGATCCTCTCGCGCTCGCCGCCGTCGAAGACGTCGCTGACGACCAGCAGGCAGCCCGTGCGGAGGCCGAGCTTCGCGCCGAGCGCGAACACGCTGGCCGCCTCCATCTCGACTGCGCCGGCGCCCCGCTCGCGCCAGCGCGCCGGCGCCCCGTCGTCGGGCTCGTAGAAGAGGTCGGTGCTGAGCACGGTCACGGGCCGGGCGCCCTCGGCTTCGAGTGCCCGCGTAAGGGCCGGATCGGGCTCGGTCCGCTCGCCGGCCCCGAGGCGGGCGCTGGCGCCGTCCTCGCCCAGGCAGTCGGCCGCGACGAGCAGCTCACCCAACATAAGAGAGGGATCCAGCGCCCCGCAGGTGCCGATGCGCACGGCCCGCCTGGCCCCGAGCTCGGCGAGCTCGTGGAGCACTATCGCGGCGCTGGGCCCGCCCATGCCGGTCGACTGCACGGTGAGCGGGTCTCCCGCCTCGGTCACGCCCGTGTAGCCCCACAGCCCGCGGGCGTGATTGCTCATCACCGGCTTGACCAGCAGGACCTGGGCGAGCGCCAGTGCCCGCCCCGGGTCGCCCGGCAGCAGTACGTCCTCCGCTATATCCGCGGAAGGCCTCAGATGGAGGGTCGGCGAGGTCACGCACCGACACTAACCGCCGCCTCCTCCGCTTCGCGTCCGAGGGCGGCGGTCCAGGGCCCTCCATGAATGGCCCATATCGGCCGTTGTAGGCTGTCCCGCAGTGGCGAAGCCGAAGCGAAAGAGCGTGGTGCCCGGGCCGGATGCCCTGCGGGCGGCGGTCGAGCAGACCTTCGAGGCGACGGTGGGGTCGGTCTCGGAGACCCGCGACCGCGCGGGGCAGATGGTCGACCAGGCGGTCGGCGCCGCGCGGCGCGAAGCCTCGCAGCGCACCGACGACGCGCGCAAGAGCTCGGCCGAGGCCGCCGGCAAGGCTTCGCGGTTCTTCGAATACCTCCAGCGTAGGCTTAAACCTTAGGTTGAGGGTTAGAGATGGGAGGCTCACTCAAGAGGAAGGACGACGGCCCGGCCGGCTTTCGCTCGGCCCGGCAGATGCGCTCGTTTCTCGACGCCGTCCTCTCCGACATCGACGACGACCCCGAGGACGGCCCGCGGTTGCGCGCCGCCGCGGCGCCGCTGCGGCTCGAGTTCACCGACCTCAAGCTGCGGGTCGACATCTCGGCTGCGGAGCGCAAGAACCACTGCCTCGACTGGAGCTTCTCGAAGCGCTCGCAGGTCAAGCCCGGCCTTCACCTGAGCATGGACTCGGCGGTCGGCAACCGCTTTCTCCAGGGCAGGGAGAACCCGGCGATCGCGCTCGTCCGCGGACGCATGCGCGCGTCGGCGTCCGACGCCGCGGCGGCCGTCCGCTTCTTCCCCGCGGCGAAGCCGCTGTTCGAGCACTACCGCAAGATGCTCGAGCGCGAGTACCCGCAGATGCTGCTCGACTGAGCCGGGCGACCGAGGGGGGCCCCTGATGGCCGACGAGACGATTTCGATCGAGGAGGCGGCGGAGCTTTCCGGGGTGCCGGTCGACACGCTGAGAGGCTGGGCCGAGGACGACGTCGTCCCCGTCGCCAACGGCGAATGGACCCGCGCCGCCGCCGCCCAGGCGCGGATCGTCGCGCGCATGCGCGGGCGCGGCTACTCGCTCGAGTCGGTGAAGGAGGCGGCGCGCGAGGGCAAGCTGGCCTTCGGCTTCGCCGAGGACCTGTTCGAGGTCCCGGGCACCAAGCTCACCCAAGAGGAGGCTGCCGAGCGCACGGGCCTCGAGCTCGAGCTGATCGACCGGCTCACGACCCTGCTCGGAACGCCGAAGGGCCACGACGGGACCCTCAACGAGGACGACATCCAGGCTCTCGACCACATCTCCGAGATGCTCAAGTCGGGCTTTCCGCTGGTCGCCTTCCTCCAGCTCGTCCGCGTCTACGCGCAGGCGATCCGCAAAGTCGCCGACGCCGAGGTCCGGCTCTTCCATCTCTACGTGCACGAGCCGCTGATTCGCGACGGCGTCGAGCCGCTGCAGATCGCCGAGGAGATAGAGGGCCTGGCGGCCGACCTGCTGCCGGCGACGACCCCGCTGATGGAGTACATGCACGAGCGCTACCTGCGCTTCTACATCGAGCAGGACGTCGTCGGCCACATGGAGTCCGATCTCGGCGGCGGCAAGGAGCTCGCCCATGTCTCGATGACCTTCTGCTTCGTCGACCTCGCCGGCTTCACCCGCTACACCGAGGAGGAGGGCGACGAGGAGGCCCTCGACCTGGTCGAGCGCTTCGTCGACACGGTCGAGGCGACGCTGCCGGCCGAGGCGACGATCGTGAAGACGATCGGCGACGAGGTGATGATCGTCTCGCCCGACCCGGCGACGCTGACCGAGTGGGCGGTGGGCTTCCTGGGCCTGTTCCAGGAGCGGCCCCAGCCCCGCGTCGGCCTTCACCACGGGCGGGCCGTGTTCCGCGACGGCGACTACTTCGGCGGCGACGTCAACCTCGCCCACCGGGTGGTCAGCAGGGCGCTGGGCGGCGAGGTGCTGGTGACGAAGCCGATCGTCGAGGCGATCTCGGGGTCCGACTGGCTCAGCTTCGAGCCGATCGGCGAGGTGACGCTCAAGGGCTTCGACGAGCCGGTGGCGCTCTACGTCACCTACCCGGCGTCAGCGTGAGTGGCGGCGAAGGCGCTTCTTGGCCTTCTTGGCCTTCTTGGCCTTCTTCGCCTTCTTCGACTTCTTCGACTTCTTGCCGCCGACCTTGACGGTTCCGAAGTCGGTGGTGACGATCGCTGCCGAAACCGCGTCGGGGTTGTTGGGGCTTCCCCACACGGTGCCGACGCCGATCTTCTGATACCCGGACTCGAGGATGTTCTCGCGGTGCGCAGCGCTGTTCATCCAGGCCGTCATCAGCGCCTGTGGGGTCCCGAGCGTGAGCGAGCCCCAAGCGATGTTCTCGCCGATCAGCCAGTGCTTCGCGCCCGACAGGAAGCCGGTTGCGGCGATGCGGTCGGCGAAGCTCGAGCCGTTGCTCGAATCGTGTGCGAAGTAGTGATCGGCCCTCATCTCTGTCGAGTGCCCGAGAGCGGCGACCGCGAGGCTGGCGTCGTTGACTACAGGCGCCAGGCCGTTGGCGGCGCGCTGCTCGTTGAGCAGGCAGACGACCGAGTCGTTGTAGGCGGCCGCACTCGTCGTGCCGGCCAGGACGTTGGAGTTGGGGCACGAGGCCGCGGCCGAGGTCGAGGGCGCCGCGAGGGCCGCCAGGGCGACCAGTCCGAGCGAGAGCCTGAGGAGTGTCTTCTTTGTGGTCATGCACTCTCCGGTTCGACCCTTGGCACGCACTCAGGCAGCCCGCGCGCTTGCGTCTAGACATGTGGTCCACTCCCACCCTGGACATTCGTTGGGTGAGGACGCCGATCGTCATCTACCTAATGTGTGGGTATGCACGACGAGGCCGCCACGGCGGTACGCGAGAGCGGCCTGCTCGACGGGCAGACCGCCGCCGTCGTGCTCTGCTCGGGCGGCGCCGATTCGGCCGTGGCACTCGCGGGGACGGCCGCGGTGCTCGGGCCCGGGCGCGTGCGGGCGCTGCACCTCAACTACGGCCTGCGGCCCGACTCGGGCGAGGATGAGGAGACGGTGCGCGGGCTCTGCGCCGCGATCGGGGTCGAGCTGAGCGCGGTTCGGGCGGCCATCGACGACACCGGCAACGTCCAGGCCGCCGCGCGCGAGGCCCGCTATCGCGCCGCCGAGGACCTCCGCGCCGAGACCGGCGCCGGCGCGATCGTCACCGGGCACACCCGCACCGACCTCGCCGAGACCGTGCTCTACCGGCTCGCGAGCTCGCCCGGCCGCCGCGCCCTGCTCGGGCTCGCGCCGCGCAGCGGTCGCGTCGTCCGCCCGTTGATCGGGCTCTCGCGCGCGGAGGTCCGCGGGATCGCCGAGCGCGAGGGGCTGCCGTTCCGCGACGACCCGAGCAACGATCAGCCGCTCTACGCCCGCAACCGGATCCGCGCGGAGATCCTGCCCGTGCTCTCCGAGCTCGCCCCGGCGAGCGAGCAGACGATCGCCGCGACCTGGGCCGAGCTCGCCGAGGAGTCCGAGGCGCTCGAGCAGCTCGCCGAGCGCGCTCTCGACGAGCTCGGCGCCGGCGGCGAGGCGGTTGCCGCCCCGGCGGCCGGCCTCGCCGAGCTGCATCCGGCGCTGCGCAGGATCGCGCTGCGGCGCCTCGCCGAGCGCTCGGCCGGCCGGCCGGTGGCGCTCGGCCCCGAGCGCGCCGCCCAGATCATGCGCCTCGCCGAGAGCCCCGAAGGCGGGGCGGTCGAGCTCGGGGGAGGGGTGGAGGCGACCGTCGAGTACGGGCACGTGCGGTTCGGCTCGGGCTCGCAGGGGCTCGGCGAGGCGATCCTCGCCGTTCCCGGCAGCTGCGTCGTCGGCTCCTGGGAGCTGCGCGCCGAGTTGCTCGAGGGACGCCCGGCGCCGCCTGGCCCGGAGGCGGCGGCGCTCGATGCGGCGAAGCTCGGTCCAGAGCTCAGCGTCCGCGGCTGGCGCGAGGGCGATCGCATGCGGCCGCTCGGGCTCGACGGCACCAAGAGCCTCCAGGACCTTTTCAGCGACGCCAAGGTGCCGCGCTCGCTGCGGCACTCGCTCCCTGTCGTCGTCGCTGCCGGAGAGATCGCCTGGGTCGCCGGCGTCGCGGTCTCCGAGGAGTTCAAGCTCTCGGGCGACACCGAGCGCGCCGCCCTGATCACCGCCCGCGCGACGTAGTGCCGGGTCCGCCGATGCAGACGCGTTCTGGCGAGCGAAGGTCAAGCATGGCAAGGACGCAGGGAGCCGGAATGGCAGCGCCATTTCGGCGACCGAGGACGCCGCCAGGCGCCGACCTGCAGCCGCCAGAACGTGGACTGCATCGGTGGAGCCGGCACTAGACTGGGCACCGTGAGCGTGGACGGCGAGCCGATCAGCGACATCCTCGTCTCCGAGGAGGACCTGCAGCAGCGAATCGTCGAGCTCGGCGCCGAGATCAGCCGCGACTACGAAGGGCGCGACCTGCTCATGGTCGGGATCCTCAAGGGCGCCGTCCTCTTCCTCGCCGATCTGATGCGCCACCTGACGGTGCCCTCGGAGCTCGACTTCATGGCGGTCTCCAGCTATGGCTCGAGCACCGACTCCTCCGGGGTGGTGCGGATCCTCAAGGATCTCGACGCCTCGATCGAGGGCCGCGACGTGCTGATCGTCGAGGACATCATCGATTCGGGCTTGACCCTCCATTACCTGCTCAAGAACCTCAAGGCGCGCAACCCCGGCTCGCTCGAGGTCTGCTCGCTGCTGACCAAGCCCGAGCGGCGCCGGGTCGAGGACCCGATCCGCTATGTCGGCTTCGAGATCCCGAACCGCTTCGCGATCGGCTACGGGCTCGACCACAAGCAGCAATTTCGCAATCTTCCCTTCGTCGCTGCGCTCGACGCGAAATCTTGATCGGGGACAGAGTCGCGACTCTGTCCCCGGCCTGCTACTTGCCTGAACGGCGGCTTCTCCCTGGTACCCTCGCCACAAGGTGAGACGACTCTTCCGCAGCGCTTTTTTCCCGATCGTGCTCGTGGTGGTTCTCGCGTTCTTCGCGCAGAACCTGATCTCGAACGACAAGGAGGACACGACCCCCTCCTACAACCAGTTCCTGGGCCAGGTCGACACGAAGCAGGTCGACGAGGTCACGGTCAAGACGAAGGACAACACGCTCGACGTCAAGCAGACCGACGGCAACGAGTACTCGACCGGCTACCCGCCCAACACCGAGCCCGAGCTGATGAACCGGCTCGAGCGCAACGATGTCAAGACCGAGGTCAAGGGCCAGGGCGGCGGAGGCCTGCTCTCGGCGCTGGTCTACATCCTTCCCTTCATCCTCTTCTTCGGCTTCTGGATCTTCCTGATGAACCAGATGCAGGGCGGCGGCTCGCGGGTGATGAGCTTCGGCAAATCGCGCGCCAAGCGGATGTCGGTCGACGCTCCGAAGATCACCTTCCGCGACGTGGCCGGCGCCGACGAGGCCGTGCAGGAGCTGCACGAGATCAAGGAGTTCCTCGAGAACCCCAAGAAGTTCCAGTCGCTCGGCGCGCGGATCCCCAAGGGCGTGCTGCTCTACGGGCCTCCCGGCACCGGTAAGACGCTGCTCGCGAGAGCGGTCGCAGGTGAGGCGGGTGTGCCGTTCTTCTCGATCTCCGGCTCGGACTTCGTCGAGATGTTCGTCGGCGTCGGCGCTTCCCGCGTCCGCGACCTCTTCGAGCAGGCCAAGCAGAACTCGCCCTGCATCATCTTCATGGACGAGATCGACGCCGTCGGCCGCCACCGCGGCGCCGGCATGGGCGGCGGCCACGACGAGCGCGAGCAGACGCTGAACCAGCTGCTCGTCGAGATGGACGGCTTCGAGATGAAGGACAACATCATCCTGATCGCGGCCACCAACCGGCCCGACATCCTCGACCCGGCGCTGCTGCGGCCCGGCCGCTTCGACCGCCAGATCGTCGTCGACCGCCCCGACCGCAAGGGCCGCAAGAGGATCCTCGAGGTCCACACCCGCGGCAAGCCGCTCGCCAAGCAGATCGACCTCGACGTGCTGGCGGGCCAGACCCCCGGCTTCACCGGCGCCGACCTCGCAAACCTGATCAACGAGGCGGCGCTGCTCACCGCGCGCTCGGACAAGCGCGAGATCACGATGAAGGAGCTCGAGGAGGGGATCATGCGCGTGATCGCCGGCCCCGAGAAGAAGAGCCGCGTGATCTCGGAGAAGGAGCGCCTCGTCACCGCCTACCACGAGATGGGCCACGCCATCGTCGGCCACATCCTCGAGAACACCGACCCCGTGCACAAGGTCTCGATCATCAGCCGCGGCCAGGCCCTCGGCTACACGATCTCGCTGCCTTCCGAGGACAAGTTCCTCACAACCCGCGCCGAGCTGACCGACACGATGGCGATGACCCTGGGCGGCCGCGCCGCCGAGGAGATCATCTTCGAGGAGATCACCACCGGCGCCTCCAACGACCTCGAGAAGGTCACCGAGACGGCCAAGCAGATGGTCATGCGCTACGGCATGTCCGAGCGCCTCGGCCCGCGCGTCTTCGGCCACGACCGCTCGATGCCGTTCCTCGGCCGCGAGTTCTCGGCCGAGCCCGACTACTCCGACGAGATCGCCCGCGAGATCGACGACGAGATTCGCCGCGTCGTCGAGAACGCCCACCAGACCGCCCGCGGCATCCTCGAGGACAACCGCGAGGGCCTCGAGCGGATCTCGAAGATCCTGCTCGAGCGCGAGACGATCGAGGCCGAGCAGTTCGTCGCCCTGCTCGAGGGCAAGTCCGAGGAAGACGTCTTCCCGCCCGACGAGGAGGAGCCGCCGGCCGCCCCGGCCAGCGAGGAGAAGTCCTCCGCCCGCTCCGGCGCCCGCCCGCGCGTGCAGCCGAAGCCCGGCCTCGCCGGCGGCGGTGCCGCCGAGATGCGGGGCGATCAGTCCTGAAGCGGGGCGTGCGCCCGGGCCGCCGTCGTCTTTACACCTCACGCGTGCAAAAACGACGGATGCTTGGATTGGCTGTGGCTGGCGTGCTGGTGCTCGCCGGCTGCGGCGAGGATGACGAGGACACGACGTCGACCGTCGCAACGCCGATCTCGGCCTCAACGTCGGCAACGTCGACAGCGAGCGGCCCCCAGGCGGCGCCGACGCCGGGCCCGGCGAGCACGACTCCTTCATCGACGGGAGCCGAGCCGACCGCGACCAGCCCGGCAGTGCAGGGCCCCGGCGCCCACGAAGGCGTTTCGACCAGCGCTCCGCGGCCGGTGCTGCTCGCTGCTCAGGCCGCCTGGGTCAAGGCCAAGCAGCGAGGCGTGGACCTAAGCACCGGACCGTGCATCGCCAACCCGCTCGCCGGCTTCCGTGACTGGGTCGTCGACGTCTCCCACACCCCCCGCACCGCCGTCGACGACGACCCCGCCAACCAGTGCGCGCGCTACGCCTCGGGCCAGGCCCACCACTTCGTCGAGCTGACCCCGAAGGGAAACCTGATCCGGGCGCGATGACCGCGGAGGCCCAGGTGATGGGCGTCGTCAACGTCACCCCCGACTCGTTCTCCGACGGCGGCGAGTTCTTCGACGCCGAGCGTGCGATCGCCCACGGGCGCGAGCTGCTCGCCGAGGGCGCGGACGTGCTCGACATCGGCGGCGAGTCGACCCGGCCCGGGGCCGAGGCGGTCGGCGCCGAGGAGGAGGCGGCGCGGGTGCTGCCGGTTATAGAGGCGCTCACCGGCGACGGCGCCAGGGTCTCGGTCGACACTTCCAAGGCCGCGGTCGCCGATCGGGCGCTGCGGGCAGGCGCGGTGATCGTCAACGACGTAACCGCGCTCGGCGACCCCGAGATGGCGGCGCTGGTTGCCGACCGGGGCGCCGAGCTGGTGCTCATGCACATGCAGGGCGAGCCGCGGACGATGCAGGAGAACCCCGTCTATGAAGACGTCGTTGACGAGGTCAAGGGCTTCCTCGCGGGGGGGATTGAGGCGGCGGTCGCCGCTGGGGTGGAGGAGGCGCGGATTTGGGTCGATCCCGGGATCGGCTTCGGCAAGACCGTGGATCACAACCTGGAATTGCTGCGGCGGCTCGGCGAGCTGACCGATCTGGGGAGGCCGATCCTCGTCGGCACCTCGCGCAAGAGCTTCATCGGCAAGCTCACCGGAGCGCCGGTCGAGGAGCGTCTCGGCGGCACGATCGCGAGCAGCGTGATCGCAGTCTCCAACGGCGCCTCGGCGGTGCGCGTCCACGACGTTCGCCCCATGCGCGAGGCGCTGGCCGTGACCGCGGCGATCCTCGACCCGGCGGTCGCCGCGGGCATCGATTGAACAGTTTCACCCCCTATGCGGGGTACAAGGCTTCAATCGCCGACGAACTTGGCGAGCCTGCGCCCCGCTGATTCGCTCGAGCATCGAGTCGAGCATCAGCTCCATACGGGGGCGCAAACTATCGTTAGCGCCATGGAAGCGCACGAGAACGGCGCCGGGGCGGAGTCGACGGTCGAGGTCGAGATCCGTGGGCTCTCCATCTATACGCACCACGGCGTCACCGACGCCGAGCAGGAGGTCGGGCAACGGCTCGAGTTCGATCTCAGCTTCGATGCGCCCGACTGCGACGCCGTGCTCACCGACCGGCTCGAGGACACGATCGACTACGCCGAGGTCGCCGACATCGTCGTGCTCGCCGCAACCGAGCGCAAGTACCGCACGCTCGAGCGGCTCTGCCGGGTGGTCGCCGAGCGGATCACCGAGCGCTTCGGTTGCGAGTCGGTGCAGGTTCGCGCCGCCAAGCCCGAGCCGCCGCTGCCGCTGGCGATCGACGAGGTCGCGGTCGAAGTCACCCACGAGCGCCGGCCCGAGCACGACGAGGAGGAAGACGACGAGCACGCCTGAGCTCGTCGGGTATCTCGGTCTCGGCTCGAACGTCGGCGACCGCCCGGGGCACCTGCGTGCGGCGGCGGAGGAGCTCCCGCGCCACGGGGTCGAGGTCGAGGCGGTCTCCTCTCTCTATGAGACCGAGCCCGTCGGCGAGATCACCGAGCAGCCGGACTTCCTCAACGCCTGCATCCGGATCCGCACGGCGCTCGAGCCCGAACCGCTGCTCGACGTCTGCAAGGCGGTCGAGATCCAGCGCGGGCGGACGCTCGGCCCGCGCCACGGCCCGCGCCCGCTCGACGTCGACCTGCTGATTCTGGGCGAGATCGAGCTGGAGACGCCGCGACTGACGCTGCCCCACCCCGAGGTGCGAAACCGTCGTTTCGTGTTGATGCCACTGCTCGAGCTCGACCCGGCGCTGACCCTGCCGGACGGCACCCGGCTGGCGCTCTGCCTCGCGGAGCTGCCGAAGGACGAGCAGGAAGTGCGGCCGGCGGGGTCGCTGCGCATCTAGCCGCGAAGCGGCGCGGGCTCGACCACGGTCTCGGCGCGGCCGGTCTCGACGTCGAAGACGAGACCCGAGGCCGTCAGCGACGGAGGCAGGCCGTCGTTTGCGCGAAGCGTGTCGATGTCGGCTGCGACCGCGGCGTGGGGATCCGCGACGTGCTTGTCGGCGAGCTCGGCGGGCTCGACCCCGAAGTAATCGGCCAGCAGGTCCTCCTCCTCGGCGAGTCCCGCGACCCCGCAGTTCGTGTGGTGGACGACGACCAGCTCGAAGTCGGGCGGCACGCCGTTCGCCTCGGCGACCGCCGCGAGCATCGCGATGCTCTGCATCGCCGCCGGCGTGACGCGGCCCCCCGCGTTGCGGATCACGGCCGCCTCACCCGGCTCGATGCCGAGGAAGTGAGCCGGGTCGACGCGAGGATCGGCGCAGGTGATGACGATCGTGCGCAGCTTCGGCACCGCGGTCAGCCCCGGCTCGAAGGCGCCCGCGACGAATTCGTCGTTGCGAGCCAGCAGTTTCTCGGTCGCGCTCAATGCAGAGGAGCGAGGGCTTCTTGTGGCAGCACCGGCGGCGCGTGCCCCGGAAAGCCGGGAAACAGGCGCATCGCCAGCTCGCCGGCGGGCCGGCCCTCGATCGCCGGGCGCAGGTCGTCGAGGGTCAGCATCAGGCGGATGCTCGGCGCCACCTGGTAGTCGCCGACGTTGGGCTGCTTGCCGCCTATCGTGCCGTCCTTGATCGCCTTGTCGACCTTGTCGAGCGCCGCGGGGAGCGCCGCGATGTCGGCCTTCAGGTGCTCGTCGTCGGCGTCGTTGAGGCGCGCGGCGCCCCAGACCACCGGGCCCGCGGTGGCGACCGCAACGCCGATCGGGATTCCCAGCTTGGCCCCCTCCGAGTAGCTGCGCAGCGGCGCCTTGTCCCGGCGCAGCGCGTTCCAGATCGTCCGGCGCGCGATCTGCTGGAGCTCGACGTCGCCGAACGCCTCGATCTCCTCGACCCTTGCGAGCTTCTTCGGGTCGGTGGGGACGAGCTGCGGCTCGGGGGCCTTCTCGTCGAGGAAGCGGGCGATGTTGCCGGTGCCCTGCACCTTCTCGCCGTCGATCTTCAACGCCGGCACGGTGTTGCCGGGAAAGCCGGCGATCCGGGTGATGCCCTTGGAGAAGACGGGGAGGAGGTCGGTGCGCTTGTAGTCGATGCCCTTGGCCTCGAGCATCGCCTCGGCGGCTGCCGACGGGTGCGACCCGGGGATGGCGTATAGACGGGCGCCCACGGCCGGGATCCTATTGGCTGACCTGCCAGGTGCAGTCCGGGCGGCCGGTCCAGTGATAATTGCCTGCAAATGCTGGTTGCAATAGACGTTGGAAACACCCAGACCCATGTCGGCGCCTTCGACGGCGAGCGGCTGGTCGAGCACTGGCGCTTTCAGACGCGCGCCGGCGCGACCGGCGACGAGCTCGCCGACCGCCTCACCGGGATGCTCTGGCTCAGCGGGATCGAGCGCGAGTCGGTCGACGCCTTCGCGGTTTCCTCGGTCGTGCCGCCCCTCGACGTCGAATACGAGCGACTCGCTGAGCGCTACTTCGGCGGCTCGCCCTGCCTGGTGATCGCACCCGGGATCAAGACCGGGATGCCGATCCGCATCGACAGCCCGCAGGAGGTCGGCGCCGACCGCCTCGTCAACGCGGTCGCCGCCTACGACCGTGTCGGCGGCACCTGCCTCGTCGTCGACTTCGGCACCGGCATCAACTTCGACGCGGTCTCGGCCGAGGGCGAGTATCTCGGCGGCGCGATCGCTCCCGGGATCGAGATCTCGCTCTCGGCGCTCGCCGAGCGCGCGGCGCGGATCCCGCGCATCGACCTCGGCGAGCCCGAGTCCGCGATCGGCAAGTCGAGCCGAGCGGCGATCCAGTCGGGCGTCGTCTACGGCTTCGCCGGGCTGGTCGACTCGCTTGCGCACCGGATCGAGGACGAGCTCGGCGAGGCGACGCTGATCGCAACCGGCGGCATCGCCAACCGCATCGCGCCGTTCTGCGAGATGGTCGACGAGATCGACGACCTTTTGACACTGAAAGGGCTGCGCCTCATATATGAAAGGAACAATTGATTTCAGTATCCATCTACCGGCGCCTCCTCCGCTTCGCGTCCGGGGGCGCCGGTGAAGGGCGCGAACATGGTGGACCAGCCCGCGCTAACTGATCCGTTTGAGATCGGGGGCGTGAAAGTGGCCAATCGCGTGCTGCTCGCGCCGCTTGCCGGCATCGGCAACTGGTTCGTCCGGCTCCAGGCGCGCCGCCACGGCGCCGGCCTCGCGGTCTCGGAGATGGTCTCGAGCTTCGGCATCCACTACCGCAACGAGCGCACGCTGAGCGAGCTGCTCCAGATCCACCCCGACGAGCACCCGGTCTCGATCCAGCTCTTCGGCCAGGACCCCGAAGTGATGCGCTCGGCCGCCGCGACCGCGGCCGAAGCCGGGGCCGACCTGATCGACATCAACATGGGCTGCCCGGTACGCAAGGTCTGCAAGACCGGCGCCGGCGCCGCCCTGCTGCGCGATCACGAGCTGGCGCTCGCGATCGCCCGCGGCGCGATCGAAGGCGGCGGCGTCCCGGTCACGGTCAAGCTGCGCTCGGGCGCCGTCGCCGGCGACGACGCCGGGTTCGAGCTCGCGGTGAAGCTGGTCGAAGAGGCCGGCGTCGCCGGCATCGCCTTCCACCCGCGACCGGCGACGCAGCACCACAAGGGCGAGCCCGACTACGCGCTTACCCGCCGGCTGGTGGAGCGGATAGATGCCCCGGTGATCGTTTCTGGCGGCCTCGACACGGCCGACGCCGCGCGCCACGCCTACGCCGAATCGGGAGCGGCGGCGGTGATGGTCGCCCGCGGCTCGCTCGGCAACCCGTGGATCTTCGAGGAGCTGACCGGCGAGCGCGCCGCCCCGCCGGCGCGCGCCGAGATCGTCGCCGAGCTGCTCTGGGTGATCGACCGCGCCGAGGACCACCTCGGTCCCGAGCGCGCCGCCCGTTACCTGCGCAAGTTCTACCCCTGGTACATGGAGCGGCTCGAGGTTCCCCACGACGAGGCCGACCGCTTCCAGCACTCCGACGAGCTCGGCGAGGCGCGCCGCATGGTCGCGGCGCTCGCAGCGTCAAGCCGCTCTCCTTGCAGGCAGCGCCTTGGCGCCGCCGTTAGTGCAGGCGGCGCAGGCGATGCTGTTGATGATTCGCCGGCCTCGGTCGCTTGACCGGGCTAACCGACCGGGTCGAAAGCTGGCGCCGCGTGGGCCTCGACGCCGAGTTCGGCGGCCGCCGGCTGCACAGCTTCCACCGCGGCGGCGCCGGGCCGCTGGTGCTCTTGCTCCACGGCTTTCCCTCGAGCTCCTACGACTGGAAGCCGCTGCTCTGCGAGATCGGCGGCCGGGCGGTCCTCGCTTTCGACTTCCTCGGCTTCGGCCTCTCCGACAAGCCGCGCGACCACGACTACTCGCTGCTTTGGCAGGCCGACGCGGCCGAGGAGCTCGTCCGCCGCAACGCTCCCGGGGAGCCGGTCTTCGTCGTCGGCCACGACATGGGCACGACCGTCGCCAACGAGTTGATGGCGCGCGACATCGAAGGCTCGCTGGGCTTCGAGTTGACCGGCGTGCTGCTCTTCAACGGCTCGATGGTCCAGGGCGCCGCCAGCCCGACGCTCGGGCAGAAGCTGCTCCGCGGCCCGCTCGGACCGCTCGCCGCCCGGCTCTCGAGCGAGCGCTTCTTCCGCAACCAGTTCGGCTCGATCTTCTCGGCCGGCCACCCGCTGAGCGACGCCGAGGCCGCCGACCAGTGGGCGCTGATCTCCCATAACGGCGGGCAGCGGCTCGGCCACAGGCTCGTCCGCTACATGGACGAGCGCGAGCTGCGCGCCGAGCGCTGGCACGGCGCGATTCGCGACTGGCAGGGGCCGCTGGAGCTCGGCTGGGGCATGGCCGACCCCGTGGCGACGGCGAACGTCCTCGCCGCGGTCCGCGAGCTGAGGCCGGCGGCGCCGCTCACCGAGTGGCCCGAGCTCGGGCACTACCCGCAGATCGAGGAGCCCGCCACCGTCGCCCAGCTGCTCGAATCGGCGCTCTCGAAAGCTCCATAAATCTTCATTGCGCGGTCTAACGACCTCGCTATACTGCGGCGCTCGCTCGGTGCGGGGCGCCCTCTGAAGGTGCTTCTCCGGGCGAATTTTTAGGCTCTGAGCAGGGCTTTTTTGCTCCAGGGCAAGGCAACGAGAGGAAGAGGTTGGACAGTGGCCCGCGAATCCCTGATCACCGAAGAGGGTTTGCAGAAGCTCAAGGACGAGATCGAGGAGCTCTCGACCGACAAGCGCCGCGAGGTCGCCGAGCGGATCAAGGAAGCCCGCGAGTTCGGCGACATCGCCGAGAACTCCGAATACGACGACGCCAAGAACGAACAGGCGATGCTCGAGCAGCGCATCCTCAACCTCCAGGAGAAGCTTCGCCGCGCGACGGTGATCGACGAGAAGCACATCGACACCGACGCGGTCGCCGTCGGCGCCATCGTCCACGTCAAGGACCAGAAGTCGGGCAAGTCGCAGAAGTTCCAGCTCGTCGGCGCCTCCGAGGCCGATCCGGCCGAGTCGAAGCTCTCGCACGAGTCGCCGATCGGCCAGGCCCTGGTCGGGCACAAGAAGGGCGAGGTCGTCGACGTCGCCGTTCCCCGCGGCCCGAAGCGCAAGCTGAAGATCACCAAGATCGAAGCTGCTTAGTCTGGCAGCGCGAGCGCGGCCCACTTTCTTGTGGAACGTTCCGCGCGTGGCGATGCTGTGAATCCTGCGGATAGGCTCGCTGGATGAGCGAGCCGGCCGAACAGTCCGAGTCGCAGCTTCTCGCCGAACGGCGGGCGAAGCTCGAGCGCCTGCGCGAGGCCGGGGTCGAGCCGTTCCCGCATTCCTACCCCGATCGCACCGAGATCGCCGAGGTCCGCGCCGCCCACGAGGGGCTCAAGGCGGGTGAGGAAACCGATCAGAGCTACCGGATCGCCGGCCGCCTCAGCGCGCGCCGCGGCCACGGCAAGGCCGCCTTCCTCGACCTCCGCGACGGCAGCGGGCAGATCCAGGTCCACGCCCGCGCCGACCTGCTGGGCGACGATTCCCACGAGCGGCTTGTCTCGCTCGACCTCGGCGACTTCGTCGGGGTCGAAGGAACGGTGTTCGCTACCAGGCGCGGCGAGCTCTCGATCGCGGCCACGGACTGGACCCTGCTCTCGAAGAGCCTGCGCCCGCCGCCCGAGAAGTTCCACGGGCTCGAGGACGTCGAGACCCGCTATCGCCGGCGCGAGCTCGACCTGATCGCAAACGCCGAGGTCAGGGACCTGTTCCTTGCCAGGGGCAGGACGATCGCCGAGACCCGCCGCTTCCTCGACGGGCGCGGCTTCGTCGAGGTCGAGACCCCGGTGCTGCAGCCCCTCTACGGCGGTGCGTTGGCGCGCCCCTTCACCACCCATCACCACGCCCTCGACCGCGACCTCTATCTGCGGATCGCGACCGAGCTCTACCTCAAGCGCCTCGTCGTCGGCGGCATCGACAAGGTGTATGAGCTCGGCAAGGACTTCCGCAACGAGGGCGTCTCGCACAAGCACAACCCCGAGTTCACGATGCTCGAGTGGTACGAGGCCTACACCGACTACGAGGACACCGCGAAGCTGCTCGAGGAGCTGGTCTCCTCGGTCGCCGAGAAGGTGCTCGGCACGACCAAGGTCGAGCGCGACGGCGAGACGATCGACCTGGCGCCGCCGTGGAAGCGGATCAAGCTGCGCGACGCGATCAGAGACGAGACCGGCATCGACGTGCTCGAGCACCCGACCGTCGAGGAGCTGGCGAAGGCAATGGACTCAAAGGCCAGCCCCGAGGAGGGCTGGGGAAAGCTGGTGGATGGGCTGCTGTCGAAGGAGGTCGAGCCGAAGCTGATCCAGCCGACCTTCATCGTCGACTATCCGGTCGAGCTCTCGCCCTTCGCCAAGGTCCACCGCGACGACGAGCGGCTGGTCGAGCGCTGGGAGGCGTTCGCCGGCGGCATCGAGATCGCCAACTCCTTCACCGAGCTCAACGACCCCGACGAGCAGCGGCGGCGCTTCGAGGCGCAGGCCGAGGAGACCAACCGCGGTGACGAGGAGACCCAGCCCTACGACGAGTCGTTCGTCGAGGCGCTCGAGCACGGGATGCCGCCGACCGGCGGCGTCGGCCTCGGCATCGACCGGCTGGTGATGATCATGACCGGCGCCTCATCGCTGCGCGAGGTGCTGCTGTTCCCCGCGATGCGGACCTAGCGCTTCTTTTTCTTTCCGCGCTTCTTTTTCTTGCAGCTCTTCTTCTTCTTCTTGGCCTCGGCCGCCCTCTTCTTGTGCTTCTTCTTCGCCCGCTTCTTGCACTTCTTGGCGATCGTCGAAGTCGGGCAGGCCGGGCGGGTGAAGATCCGCTCGCCGAAGGAGGCGAGGCCGGCCTGCCGGGCGAAGCCGAGGTGGGGGAGGCCGAAGAAATCCTCGGTGCTCTTCAGCAGCGAGAAGTGGTTGTAGGGGGTTTCGTCGACGGTCCCCGCTTCGATGCAGGGTGAGAGCGCGACCGCCCCGATCTTGCCCCCGCCCGGGCCGAAGATCCCCGGCAGCGGCGCGTTCGGCCCCGGCTGCTGATTGCAGCAGGCGCCGGCGTCGCCTTCGGGCGGGGAGCCCTCGGCCTCGTCGAAGGTGACGATCAGCAGGCCGTGGTCCTTGAAGCCGGGTGAGTTGAGGATCCGGGGCACGTTGTTCTGCAGCCAGGCGTCGGCGGTGATCAGGCCGCCGGGCTCCCCGGTGACGCAGGGCGAGTCGTGGCCGTCGTTGCAGAGGTTGGGCGTGATGAAGGCGTAGTTCGGGGTGGTCTCGGCCGAGTTGAGGTCGCCGGCGAGCCGCGAGTAGTCGACGTCGTTGGCGGCGCAGGTCGGCGAGTCGATGATCGAGTGGAAGTAGACGAAGGGGTTGTGTCGCGCGGCGTATTGGTCGCCGGGCACAGCGCTCTGCGTCCCGTCCAGCGTGTTGAGGTCCGGGTGGCGGCAGCTCGCGCCCATGTCCTCCATGTAGCCCTTCCAGGTATAGCCGTGGGCCTCGAGCTGGTTGGCGATCGTCTGCACGGTTGGAGTGGGATAGACGCATCCCTGCCCCGCCACCTGGCCGTCGGCCCCGATCGGCACCGGCAGCGCGAGGAAGTCGAGATAGATCGGGCAATCGATCTGGGTGGCGATGTTCGCCGCCTGCCCGGAGACCATCGAGATGTAGTTGCCGAGGCTCAAGTGGCTGGTCGCGTAGTAGTTGGGCAGGTAGGCGCCCTGGGAGCGCAGCGTCTTTGAGAGGTAGGGCGCGTGCGAGCCGGCGGCGAAGGTCTCGTCGGCATTCTCGTTTTCGAGGACGATGATGAAGACGTGCTTGATCTCGGGGTTGGCGGCGGCCGCGATCGCGCTGTGCCCGAGCGCCCAGGAGGCGATCGCCGCGAGGGCGACGGCGAGCTTCGTCGCGGCTCTCATTGCCCCAGCGCCTTCTTCGCCGCCGAGACGACGCTGTCCGGCCGGCTGTAGATGCGGTCGGGCGTCGCGGGCTTCACCTCGAAGCCGAGCCGCTCGAGATAGCCCGAGGTCTCGAGCGTCGCCAGGTCGTGTTCCTTCGGCCGCTGCGGCGCGGCTCTGGTCCCGCTCGCCGCCGGCTGCAGCGCGCAGGGCAGCCCGGCGACGGCGACCGGGTCGGGCAGGCTGGGGCGGTCGAAGTTGGGGTGCTCGAAGTCGAAGCTGCGCCCGATGTCGGACGCATAGCGGTGGCGCTTGTTGAGGTAGCCGAGCTTGAAGCGGTAGGAGATCATCTTCAGGATCGACTCGAAGGTGGCGGCCGTGTGGGAGACGTGGCCGCGACGCGCGTAGGGCGAGAGCGCCACCGCCGGGATCCGGAACCCGGTCAGCCCGAAGTCCTTGTTGATGTCGGGGTCGTTGAGGTCGTCGGGGACGCGGCGCGGCAGCACGTGCTCGAAGAAACCGCCCCACTCGTCGTAGTCGATGAACATCGCGCCCCGGTTCCAGTGGGGTGAGGCGATGAAGGCGTGGGCGATGTCCGACATGAAGGCCTGGCCCATGCGCACGTCGCCGTGCGGGTGTTCGTCGGCCGAGAGGCCGTCCGCCTCGCCGACGAAGGCGGGGTCGACGAAGCAGATGTTGGGCAGTCGCCCGAGGGCCGCGTCGATGTAGAACTGGGCGACCGGCCTCGCCCACGCCAGCCCGCGCAGCCCGTAGAGTGCCGCGAAGGGGATGTCGGAGAAGTAGTAGCCGACGCTGACGCCGTTGGCTTGGGCGCGATCGAAGATCGTCTCCCACTCCCAGCCGAGCTGACCGGGGCCGACCGGGATCGTGTTCTCTTTGGTCCCGCCCGAGGTCGCGCCCCACTGGTAGTGGCGGTTCGGGTAGGTCGAGGCCATCGCCGAGCAGAAGAAGCGGTCATAGAGGGTGAAGGCATCGGCGGCGTGGGGGATGAACCCGAGGTCTTCCTTGAGGTAGTAGCCGGCGGCGAACGAGTCGCTGCCGGTGCCGGCGGCGTTGCCCTGGACGAAGCCGTCCATCTTGCCGTCGTGGAGCTGGTGGCGGCCGCCCGCAAACGAGTGGTCGGGGTCGCGGAAGGCGCAGCCCATGAAGTCGGGGGTGAGGCGATGGGTGCCGACCGGGTTGCCGTTCTGGTCGGGATAGACGAGCCCCTCGTTGCGGCCGTCGGCTTCGGGGTGCCAGCCGAAGTAGTGGTCGAACGAGCGGTTCTCCATCATCAGCACGACGAACGTGTCGATCGGCATGTTCGACGGGCTCGGATAGGGGGCCCGCGCCTGCTTCTTGGCCGCCTCGCGGACGATCGCCTCGGCGGGCAGCACCCCGGCCAGCCCGGCGGCGCCGGCGAGCATCGCCGTGCGAGCGAGGAAGTCGCGGCGGCGCAGCGCAGCCTCCGGGTGTGCGTCGGCGAAGCGCTCCTGCTCCTCGGCGCCGGCGATGGCGCGCTTGCGGCGCTCGGCTTCCGTCTCGCGGCGGGGCTCGCTCACGGCGAGTTCACCTCCTCGCAGTCGTAGACGCCGTCCTCGACGCGGTCGACGAAGGCGATGTCGTAACCGGGGCCGCAGTTGATCACGTCGGCCTGGCCGTCGCGGGCCCGGATCGTGTCGTTGCCCGCGGCGCCGGCGCCGTCGATCGGCAGCCCTTCGGCAGTGGAGTTGAAGTAGTCGCGTCCCGGTCCGCCGTCCAGGACGTCCTTGCCCGGGCCGCCGGCGACGACGTCGTCTCCGGCTCCGCCGAAGACCCTGTCCTTGCCGGGCCCGCCGTATGCGTCGTCGTTGCCGGGCCGCGACTTGACCTTGTCCTTGCCGGCACGGGCGTAGATGTACTCGGACCCGGTCCCGCCCTTGATCACGTCGCGCTTCTTGGTGCCCCTGAGCGTCTTGTCGGCGGCCGAGCCCTTGATCAGCTTGGCGCCGACCACCGCCCCGCCCGCGAGCGCGGCGAGGCAGAGAATCGCGGTCGCGAGCAGCAGTGCGTGAGACCGCGTACCCCAGAGTTGTCTCGCCGACGCCGCCACCTGCCCGTCAAATTAGTCCAACTGCGGGCGCCCACGCGTAGGCAAGTTGTGAAGACGATCTAGGCCCCGGCAGGCTCCTCGGCTTCCGCCTCCTCCTCGGAGCCTTCGGCCTCATCCTCACCCTCACCCCCGGCTTCCGTGTCCTCTTGCTCCGTGTCGCCGGCTTCTTCCGCGTCTCCGGCCTCGTCTGCTTTTTCGTCCGAGTCGCCTTCGCCGCGCGCGAGCGCATGAACCGCTCGCGTGCCGAGCATCCAGATCCCGAAGAAGAGCCCGGCCACCAACGCGACGGCGGCCACCAGCGTCGGCCAGGCGACGAGCACGCCGATCGCCTCGTCGATGCCGCTCGTGACTCCGACGTAGATCGCCCAGCCGATCCAGGCCAGCACCGCGATCGCCGCCGCGGCAAGCCACAGCGGAGGCATCGACGGCGACGGCTGCTTGGTGAGCGAAGGTCTGCTGAACGACGGCTTGCTCAGCGAGGGGCGCTTGGGCCGTTTGAGCGACCTGAGTGCCTCGAGCGGGTTCACCGGCGGCAGTCTAAGGGGACCCTCAGTGGACCCCCGCGCACGTCTGACGGCCTCGGGCGCGGCGCGGGGCGGCGTCCCCGGGAGGCCGTGTAGCGCCGCTACACGGCCTCCCTGCGTCCTTGCCCCGCTTGGCCCGACGCCGTCAGCCGCAGCACACGCGGATTCATTGAGAGCCCCCCGGAGACACGTAAATACGCAGACTGCGGGGTATGCGGGGCCTGAACCGTCAAGGCGGAGCAGGGCCCTCGATATACTGGGTCCTCGCCGTCCCCGACAGACCGGAGGTCAAATCAACGCATCGGCAGCCAGGAGCCGATACCGAGATGGGACCGCCGGCGAGTCTGCGTCCCCTCAACCAAGAGTCTGAAACAGCCGAAGCCACTGATAGACACGATCAAGGAAGCGAATGTTCGAGAGATTCACTGAAAGAGCCCGCCAGGTAGTCGTCCTCGCCCAGGAAGAGGCGCGGACGCTCAAGCACAACTACATCGGCACCGAGCACATCCTCCTCGGCCTGCTCCGCGAGGAGGAAGGTCTCGCTGCCCGCGTGCTCGAGAGCCTCGACATCACCGTCGAGCGCGTTCGCTCGCAGGTCGTGCGCATCGTCGGCTCCGGCGAGGAAGTCACCTCGGGCCAGATCCCGTTCACGCCGCGCGCCAAGAAGGTGCTCGAGCTGGCGCTGCGCGAAGCGCTGTCGCTGGGCCACAACTACATCGGCACCGAGCACATCCTGCTCGGCCTTGTTCGCGAGAACGAAGGCGTCGCCGCGCGCATCCTGCTCGACTTCGACGCCGACTCCGAGAAGATCCGCAACGAGGTCATCCGCATGCTCTCCGGCCCCGGCTCGCGCCGCCAGGGCTCCGGCGGTGGCGCCGCCGGCGAGGGCAAGAAGTCTTCGAAGCTGCTCGACCAGTTCGGGCGCAACCTGACCAAGCTCGCCGCCGACGGCAAGCTCGACCCGGTGATCGGTCGCGAGACCGAGATCGAGCGGATCATGCAGATCCTCTCGCGCCGCACCAAGAACAACCCGGTGCTGCTCGGCGAGCCCGGCGTCGGCAAGACCGCCGTGGTCGAGGGCCTCGCGGCCCGGATCACCAACGGCGAGGTCCCCGAGCTGCTCAAGAACAAGCAGATCTACACGCTCGACCTGGCCGCGCTCGTCGCCGGCTCCAAGTACCGCGGCGAGTTCGAGGAGCGCCTCAAGAAGGTGATGAAGGAGATCACCCAGCGCGGCGACATCATCCTCTTCATCGACGAGCTCCACAACCTGGTCGGCGCCGGCGCCGCCGAGGGCGCGATCGACGCGGCCTCGATCCTGAAGCCGGCCCTCGCCCGCGGCGAGCTGCAGACGATCGGCGCGACTACGCTCGACGAGTACCGCAAGTACCTCGAGCGCGACTCCGCGCTCGAGCGCCGCTTCCAGCAGATCAAGGTCGACCAGCCCTCGACCGAGCAGACGGTGAAGATCCTCGAGGGCCTGCGCGAGCGCTACGAGCAGCACCACCACGTGAAGATCAGCGACGAGGCGCTCGAGGCAGCCGCCGAGCTCGCCGACCGCTACATCTCCGACCGCTTCCTGCCCGACAAGGCGATCGACCTCATCGACGAGGCCGCGTCGCGGATGCGGATCAAGTCGATGACCCAGCCGCCGGTCTACCGCGACCTCGAGGAAGAGATCGAGACCACGCGCCGCGACAAGGAGGCGGCGATCGAGGCGCAGCAGTTCGAGGAGGCCGCGAACCTCCGCGACGCCGAGCGCCAGCTGACCAACAAGAAGAAGGAGCTCGAGCACGAGTGGAGCGCCGGCGAGGGCGGAGAACGCCCGGAGATCGGCGAGGAGGAGATCGCCGACATCGTCTCGATGTGGACCGGCATCCCCGTCTTCAAGCTCACCGAAGCCGAGACCAAGAAGCTCGTCCGCATGGAGGACGAGCTGCATAAGCGCGTCATCGGACAGGACGTGGCGATCACGGCTGTCTCGAAGGCAATCCGCCGCTCGCGCGCCGGGATCAAGGACCCCAAGCGCCCGGCCGGCTCATTCATCTTCCTCGGCCCCTCCGGCGTCGGCAAGACCGAGCTCGCCCGGACCCTCGCCGAGTTCCTCTTCGGCGACGAGGAGGCGATGGTCCGCATCGACATGTCCGAGTACATGGAGAAGCACGCGGTCGTCGCGCCTGGTCGGCTCGCCCCCGGGCTACATCGGCTACGACGAGGGCGGCCAGCTGACCGAGGCCGTGCGGCGCAAGCCGTACTCGGTGCTGCTGCTCGACGAGATCGAGAAGGCCCACCCCGACGTCTTCAACATCCTGCTTCAGATCCTCGAGGACGGACGGCTCACCGACGCCCAGGGGCGCACGGTCGACTTCCGCAACGCGATCGTGATCATGACCTCGAACATCGGAGCCTCTGACATCGCGCGCAACACGCCGCTCGGTTTCACGATCTCCGACGAGACCGGGATCACCTACGACGACATGAAGCACCGGATCATGGGCGACCTGAAGAAGGTCTTCCGGCCGGAGTTCCTCAACCGGATCGACGAGGTCATCGTCTTCCACAAGCTGGCCAAGGAGGAGATCTTCGAGATCGTCGACCTGATGGTCAGCCGCGTCCGCACCCAGGTCGCCGAGCACGACCTCCAGCTCGAGCTGCTCCCAGGCTCCAAGGAGCTGCTCGTCGAGACAAGGGCTGGGACCCGTCGATGGGAGCACGGCCCCTGCGCCGCGCGATCCAGCGCTACATCGAGGACCCGCTCGCCGACGAAGTCCTGAAGTCGGGCGAGATCACCTCCGGATCGACGGTCATGGTCGAACGCGACGAGAAGGGCGACGAGGACGACAAGCCCCTGAAGCTGAAGATCGTCAAGCCGCGCAAGAAGGCCGCCCCGAAGAAGAAGAAGGAGCCGGTCGGCGTCGGCGCCGACGGCGACGCGGGCGACGAGCCCAACTCAGAAGACTCCGACAAGTAGCTCTAGGGAAGAGGGCTGCTGGGCCGAGGCGATAACCGCCTCGGCTGCCCAGTCGCTGTCCCGTGCAGACCCGGCCACTGTTCGTTGCGAGATGGGTGGCCATGGTGGCCATGGGGACAGTCCCCTTAACGTCGATGAGGGGTCAGTCGATGAGGGGTCAGACCCTTAACAGTGGTCACAGAACTGTGCCGCCCCTTTAGAGTCGCGCCGTGACGATTCGCAGGATGAGGGGTCAGACCCTTAACAGTGGTCACAGAACTGTGCCGCCCCTTTAGAGTCGCGCCGTGACGATTCGCAGGGCGGTGCCCAACATTCGCTCCGAGCGGCCGGCGGAGACGCGTGACTTCTACGTCGAGCTACTCGGCTTCGATTTGGTCATGGACCTGGACTGGGTTTCAACCGTGGCGTCGCCGGACGAGCCCGCGGCCCAGGTGACGATCGTAGGCAACGACGATCCGGCCGCCCCGGGCATTTCCGTGGAGGTCGCCGACGTCGATGCGGTCCACGCCAAGGCCGTCAAGCGCGGAGACGAGATCGTCTACGAGCTCCGCGACGAAGAGTGGGGAGTCCGCCGCTTCATGCTCCGCGATCCGAGCGGGACAGTCGTCAACGTCTTGTCACACCTGCCGTCTGATTCGAGACCGGGGTCAGACCCCGTTTAGGGTTGTGTCGAGACTGTGGCGATTGGACGCCGAACGCCGACGAGTTGAGCCGTCTCCTTCGGGGGGCCGAGCAGGCGCACGGCGAGTACGAGAAGGCGGAGCTCGGCGGTGAGCGCGACGAGAACCGGCCGCAGTCGTACGCCGAGTTCATCGTCAGGGCGCTCGACGAGGGCGATGGGAGCCAGGTGCCGGCCGGAGGGGTGATCTCGCCCGCCCGGTGGGTCAGAATGGGGGTCGTGTCGCTGACCGAGAGGGAGTCGTGAGCCTGGGGTGGGCCATTCTGATCGTCGTCGCCTCGGTGGGCGTCTCGTGTGGCGCGATGCTCGCTGTGCGGCGCGGGGCGCCGGAGGGCAGCTACTTCGCCGACGGCGACCGGGCGTCCGGCGGGTTCGGCGTCCTCGCCACCGGGTTCTCGGTCCTGCTCGGCTTGATCATCTTCCTTGCCTTCACCAGCTACGACGACTCACGCGCAGGGGCCGAGGCCGAGGCGCTCGCGGTCGCCCAGCAATTCGAGACCGCCCAGTTCCTCCCGGCATCGAGCGCCGCCGAGCTGAGTGGAGATCTGTCCTGCTACGCGCTGGCGGTGATCCACCAGGAGTGGCCCCAGCTCGAGTCGGGAGAACAGCCGGCCCTCGCGAATCCCTGGGCCGTCGAGATGTTCACGACGCTGCGGGCCACGGACCCGAAGAGCGCGGCCGAGCAGTCCGCCTACGACCACTGGCTTGACCGAACGGCGGAGCGCGAGGAGGCGCGAAGGGATCGAATCCACGGGGCCGTCGGAATCATCCCGACCCCGCTGTGGATCGTCCTGCTCTTCATCGCCGCCGTGATCTTCTCCTACGTGCTGTTCTTCGCCGACAGCGGTGAGCGCGCCAAAAGCCAGGCGATGCTGATGGGGTCGATTGTCGCGGCGATGGCGGCGATGCTGCTGCTGATCCAGTTTCTCGACGACCCCTACGGAGATGGGGTCGGCGGGCTGAAACCGGTGGCGATGGAGCGAACCCAGAGGACGCTGGAGCAGGAGCGAGAGGTCAGCGGGCAGGTGGCCCCGTTGCCGTGCGACGCCAAAGGCCTGCCAGTCGCTTCCGCCGGCCAATGAGCGCTGTGGCCGCCGACGCCGAGCGGCGCAGCCGGGCCGAGCGCCGGATCGACCTGGTCTCGACGGCGCCGCTCGCGATCGCCACGCTGGCAACGGCTTGGACCGCCTACCAGGGGTCGCGGTGGCACAGCGAGCAGGCCAAGGACTTCGCGGCGGCCAACGCGAGCCGGATCGAGTCGACGCGTGTGTCCGGGGACGCGAACCGGGAGGCGCAGGTCGACAGATCAGTGGCTCGCCGTGAAGCCGTTCACCAACCCCGCCGCGCCCCTGCTCGCGATCGTTCTGTTCTCCGCCTGTCTGTTCCTCGCCGGGCTCTGCACCAGGCTGCGAAGCGTCAGGTTGCAGGCGAGCGTCCTGGCGCTCGGATGCATCGTGTTCGTATGCACGGTGGCCTGGGGGCGACCTTCCCGGTCACCGTCACCGTTTGAGCGACTAGCCGCGCGCGGAGATCACGGCCTCGGCCGCCTCGACCGCCTGGTCGAGCTGCTCTTCGACCAGCTCGAGGCCCGAGTCCCAGAAGCCGGGGTCGGCGAGGTCGACGCCGACGATCCGGCCGAGCTCTTCGGGTGACTTCGAACCGCCGGCGCTGAGCATCTCCAGGTAAGACGGGACGAGGTCCTCGCCGTGCTCCTGGTAGAGGCGGTAGACGGAGAGCGCGAGGAGCTGGCCGTAGGCGTAGGCGTAGACGTAGCCGGGGGAGCCGATGAAGTGGGGGACGTAGGACCACCAGGAGCGGTAGTTGTCGGTGACCTCGACCGAGTCGCCGAGCAGCTCGGTCTGGGTCTCGGCCCAGAGCTCGCCGAAGCGGTCCGGCGGGAGCTCGCCTTCTGAGCGGCGCGCGGTGTGGACGCGGTCCTCGAACTGGTTCATCGCGATCTGGCGGAACACGGTGGCGATCTGGCCCTCGATCGCTTCGGCGAGCAGGCCGAGGCGCGAACCGGGCTCGGAGGTCGCGTCGAGCAGGCGGCCGAAGACGATCTCCTCGGCGAACACCGACGCCGTCTCGGCGACGGTCAGCGGCGTGTTCTGGTGGAAGATGCCCTGCTCGCGGGCCAGCGTCTGGTGCAGCCCGTGGCCGAGCTCATGGGCGAGGGTGAGGACGTCGCGGCGCTTGCCGGTGAAGTTGAGCATCACGTAGGGGTGGACCGAGGGAACGGTCGAGGCGCTGAAGGCGCCACCTCGCTTCGACGGATCCGGCGGCGCGTCGATGAAGCGCTCGCTGAAGAACCCGTCGGCGATCTCGGCCGCGCGGTCGGAGAAGCTGGCGAACGCGTCGACGACGACATCCTTGGCCGCCGGCCACTCGAAGTCCTCGTCCTGGGGGACGACCGAGGCGGCGCGGTCGTAGTCGGCGAGCTTGTCGATTCCGAGCAGCTTCGCCTTGGTCTCGTACCAGCGGCGGGCGAGGCCGTAGCGGCCCTTGACGGCCTCGACCAGCGCCGCGACCGACTCGTCGGAGGCCTCGTTGGAGAGGTTCCGCGACGCGAGCCAGTGGTCGTAGTTGCGAATGCGGTCGGAGATCGCCTTGTCCTGAAGAAGGGTGTTGAAGACGTACGCGCGGGTGCGCAGCCCGGGCTCGAGCGCCTCGGTGACCGCCTCCGACGCCGACTTGCGCGTCTCGCGGTCGGGGTCGTGGAGGCGGGCGAGGGCGACGTCGAGCGATGCCGGCTCGTCCTCGCCCTCCAGGTCGACCCGGATCGCCGAGGTCAGCTCGTCGAAGAGGCGGTCCCAGGCGCTGCGGCCGGTCACCGAGAGCTCGGTCATGATCCGCTCCTCGGGGTCGCTCAGCACGTGGGGCTTGTAGCGGCGCTCCTCGCGCAGGTAGTGGGCGTATGGCTCGGCCCCGTCGATCGCCAGCAGCTCCTCGGCGCGCTCGTCCTCGAGCGCCACCCACTCGAGCTCGAAGAAGAGCAGCTCGGTGCGGATCGCCGTGGCGCGCTCGGTGACCATCGCGACCAGGGCGCCGTTGGCGGGGTCGGCCGTGTCGGCGGCGAAGCGAAGATGCGCGTAGTTGGCGCCGCGCCCGATGCGGTCGGAGATCTCGGCGAGGCTCTCCATCGCCGCGCGCAGGCCTTCGGCGTCGAGCTCGGCGACCTTGCCGCGGTGCTCGGCGGCGAACTCCTCCGCCTTCGTGGCGGCCTCGTCGAGCAGTGTCGTGATGCCCTGCTCGGGATCTTCAGCCGGGGCAGAAGCGTCCGCGCCGTCGAGCAACGGCGTCAGGTCCCACCTGGCTTGGGCCAGGTCGGTGCTCAGGATGCCGAGCCGAAGACGAGCAGCACGCCAAGCAGCGGCGGCAGCTTGTCGCGCGTGCTGACCCCGAGCTTCCCGTACACCCGGTAGAGGTGCGACTCAACGGTGCGGATCGACAGGCCGAGGCGCTTGGCGATCTTGCCGTTGGGCACGCCCTTCGAGGCCAGGGTGGCGATCTGCCGCTCGCGACGCGTCAGCGGGCGGGGGGCCGGCTGCTTTCCGTTTTCTTCCGCCATCCGGCGCCATTCTGTCATTTCCGCGCGCGCGAAGCGGCAGCGCTTGGCTGCGCCTCGGGTGCCCGCTAACGTCCTCTCGGCATGGAAGCTCTCCGCTTCACGCTCAGGGCAGTAAGGGGTACCGTGGTCGGCCTCGCGATCGTCGTCGGGGCCTTGCTCATCTGCTTCGGAGTCCCGATCTTCTGGATCTGGGTCGCCTCCCAGTTCTACGGCAAGACCGGGGCGGTCAACGGCTCGGTCGCCTTCTTCCTCTTCATGGCGATCTTGCTCACCTACTCGGCGCTGCTGCTGGGCGCCTCCTGGGTGCGGGCGCGAATGGGGCGGGGGCTCGTCGACGCCGCCCAGACTCGGCGCGCGGTCTGGAACCGAAGCATGCGCGACTCTCAGTACCAGCCCGGCTCCGGTCCCGAGGACGCAGTCGAACGGCTCTTCGTCGTCGCGACGGTGATCGCCGGTGTCGGCTTCCTCGTCTGGTTCGCCTTCTTCGCCGGCGCCCCGTTTCAGTAGAAGAAGCGATCGCTATCTCCGCTTCGCGACGCGCCTCAGGCCTGGCGCCCGGCCGCTCGGTTCAGCCCTCGAGCCTCGCCGAAACCGAGATCTCGACGTTGCCCTTGAGCGCCTGAGAGATCGGGCACTCCTCGGCGGCGGCCTTGGTCGCCTCCTCGAAGGCGGCGGCCGCGAGGCCCGGGACCTTGCCGGTGACCTCGAGCTCGGATGACTTGACGCCCTCGCCGGGCACGAAGGTGACCGTCGCGGTCGTCGTCAGCTCCTCAGGCGGGCTGCCGGCCTCGCCGAGCCCGTGGGCGAGCGCCATGCCGTAGCAAGAGGCGTGGGCCGTGGCGAGCAGCTCCTCGGGGCTGGTCTTGCCGTCGGTCCGCTCGATCCGGGTCGCCCAGCTCACATCGACCTCCGGGGTCGCGCCGCTCGCCGCCTTGGCCTTGCCGCTGCCGCTCTCGAGGTCGCCCTGCCAAACCGTGGTCGCGCTGCTCTTGGCTGCCATCGAAGCCTCCTCTGGGTGGGGGAGAAGAACTTATCGTCGGGACCTCTCCATACGATCGTTCGGTGGCGAAGGCAAAGCAGAAATTCGTCTGCTCGGGCTGCGGGCACGAGGCCGTGGCCTGGACCGGGCAGTGCCCGGGCTGCGGTGAGTGGAACACGCTCGAGAAGTCGGTGACGCCCGCGAGCGGCGGGCGCGGCTCGGGACGCCGCGCGTCCGCGGGCGCCGCCGGCAGCCCCGTGCCGCTGCGCGAGGTCGCGGCCTCGCGCTCGGGCCGGCTCGAGACGGGAATCGGCGAGCTCGACCGGGTGCTCGGCGGCGGGCTGATGCCCGGCTCGCTGGTGCTGCTCGGCGGCTCGCCGGGGATCGGCAAGAGCACGATGACCGGGATGGCGCTCGCCAACCTCCAAGCCGCCGGCGCCGAGGTCCTCTACATCTCCGGCGAGGAGTCGCCCGCCCAGGTGCGGCTGCGGGCCGAGCGCCTCGGTGAGGCGGCGCTCGATGTGCCCGTGCTCGCATCGACCTCGCTGGAGGAAGTCGTGGCGACGCTCGAAGCCGAGCGCCCCGACGTCTGCGTGATCGACTCGGTGCAGAGCATGTACGGCGCCGACTCGACCGGCGCTCCCGGCTCGGTGGCCCAGATCCGCGAGGTCGCCGGCGCGATCATGGAGGTCGCCAAGCGCCTCGACGTCGCGACGCTGCTCGTCGGCCACGTGACCAAGGAGGGCGCGCTCGCCGGCCCGCGCGCGCTCGAGCACCTCGTCGACTGCGTCCTTCACTTCGAGGGCGAGCGCGAGCGGACCTACCGCACCCTGCGGGCGCTGAAGAACCGCTTCGGCGCCACCAGCGAGGTCGGCGTCTTCGAGATGCGCTCGGGCGGTCTGATCGAGGTCGTCGACCCCTCGGCGCGCTTCGTCGCCGACGCCCGGCCAGCGCCGGGCTCGGTCGTGCTCTGTTCGATGGAGGGCACCCGCCCGGTGCTGGTCGAGATCCAGGCGCTGGTCGCGCCGACCGAGATCGTCCCGCCGCGCCGCACGGCGACCGGCGTCGACCGCAACCGCCTCGGCCTCGTGCTCGCGGTGCTCGCCCGCCACGGCGGCATGCACCTCGGCACCGCCGACGTCTTCGTCAACGCCGTCGGCGGCGTCCGCGTCGACGAGCCGGGCGCCGATCTCGCGGTCGCGCTGGCGATCGTCTCGGCACATTCCGGCAAGTCGCTGAGCACCGGCGGCCGCCCGATCGCCTGCTTCGGCGAGCTCGGCCTCACCGGCGAGCTGCGTTATGTAGGGCACCCCGACCGCCGCGTCGCCGAGGCGCAGAAGTTCGGGCTCCAGCCCGTGCTCGGCCCGCCCGGCACCGACGGGGCCGAGGCCTCACGCGGCCTGACTCCGTGCACAACGCTCTCCGCCGCGATCGCCGCGGCCCGGTCGGGCGGCGCGGCTGAAGAGCCCTTGAGCAAAGCCGCGTAGATTCCCCGGCTCGATGGCCGGGGATCTCGACGTCTTCACGCTCACCGACGGCGGCCAGAAGGCCGAGGAGCTTGCCGAGCGCATCGCCGCGTTCTTCGAGCCGGCGAAGGAGACGCTCGAGATCGCTCTCTACGAGGTGCGGCTCCCCGGCGGGGTGGGGGACACCGTCGCCGACGCTCTGCGGGCAGCCGCCGCCCGCGGGGTCAAGACTCGCCTCATCTACAACGTCGACGTCGGCCGCCCGGCCGCGCTGCACCCGCCGCCGGCGACCCGTCCCGACATCCTCGAGGAGCTGCCGATCGAGATTCGCGCGATCTCGGGGATCCCCGACCTGATGCACCACAAGTACGCCGTCCGTGACGGCGAGGCGCTGTGGACCGGCTCGGCGAACTGGACGATCGACTCGTGGACCAAGCAGGAGAACGTGCTTGCGGTGGTCGAGTCCGCTGCCCTCGCCGGCGAGTACCGCGAGAACTTCGAGGAGCGCTGGAGCCGCCGCGACGTCGAGCGCTCGGGCTTCGGCGACCCCGACGAGATCGAGGTCGGCGGCGCCGAGATGCGCGCCTGGTTCACCCCCGGCCACGGGCGCAAGCTCTCGCAGCGAATCGCCGCGGCGATCGCCGGCGCCAGGCGGGTGCGGATCGCCTCGCCCGTGATCACCTCCGGCCCGGTGCTGAGCACGCTCTCCGAGCTCGCCGACTCCGGCCGCGACATAGCCGGCGTCGTCGACGGTCCCCAGGTCGAGACCGTCTTCCAGCAGTGGTCGGAGAACGGGCGCACCTCATGGAAGATCCCGCTGCTCGAGGCGACCCTGCGCGAGCACGAGTTCAGCGCCAAGCCCTCGACCCCTTATGGTCCCGACACCGTCCACGACTTCATGCACTGCAAGCTCACGGTCGCCGACGACACCGTGTTCATGGGCTCGTTCAACCTCTCGCGCTCGGGCGAGGTCAACGCCGAGAACATGCTCGAGATCCACGACGGCGATCTCGCCGAGCGCATGGCCGGCTTCGTCGATCAGATCAGGAAGTTGTATCCCGCAGCCCGCTCATGATCTCCTCGACCGTCTCGGCGATCACGACCTGACGTAGATCCTCTTCGGCGATCCGCTCCTTGGCGAGCAGGTGCTCGCGCAGCCACTCGATCAGGCCGTCCCAGTGCTCATGTCCCTGGAGCACGATCGGGTGGTCGATCGCCTTGCCGGTCTGGATCAGGGTCAGCACCTCAAAGGTCTCGTCGAGGGTGCCGAAGCCCCCGGGGAAGATGACGAAGGCGTCGGAGTAGCGCACGAACATCAGCTTGCGCACGAAGAAGTAGTTGAAGACGATGCCGAGGTCGACGTAGTCGTTCAGCTCCTGCTCCTCCGGGAGCTCGATGTTGAGGCCCACCGAGAGCGCGCCGGCGTCCTGGGCGCCGCGGTTGGCGGCCTCCATCGACCCCGGGCCGCCGCCGGTGATCACCGCGTAGCCGGCCTCGCCGATCGCGCGGCCGGTCTCGCGCGCGAGCTCGTACTCGGGGTCGCCCGCACGCGTCCGGGCCGAGCCGAAGACGCAGACGGCCGGCCCGACGCCGGCCAGCTTCTCGAACCCCATCGCGAACTCCTCGGTGATTCGCGCCAGCCGCTCGGCGTCGTCGCGCGTGCTGGCGACGGCCGGCAGCTGGGCGCTGATGATCTCCTCGTCCGCTGTCCGGGGCTCTCTCGGCACGCGCCGAGGATATGCGCCTTGACATATCCCAATCCGACCTCTCCACACGGATATCCCCTGAAGTCAGCCGGCGAACCATTCTGCAAACATCGCTCGCGATGTCTGACGCGGTCACCGGTGACGATCTTCAGCAACTGGAAGCCCGTCAGGACCCCCGCCTCCTCCAGGCCCTCGACATCGTCGCGCCCGGCACCGCTCTGCGCGAGGGCATCGACAACATCGTTCACTCACGAACCGGCGGCCTGATCGTGATCGGCGAAGCCGAGGACATCTCGTTCATGTTCTCCGGCGGCCTGGCGATCGAGGTCGACTACACCCCGGCGCTGCTCTACCAGGTGGCGAAAATGGACGGTGCGATCGTGCTCGACCGCGGGGCGACCAAGATCTCCCACGCGAACGTGCAGCTGATGCCGGACCCGACGATCCTCTCGACCGAGACCGGCACGCGGCACCGCACCGCCGAGCGCGTCTCCAAGCAGACGCCCGCGCTCGTCGTCGCGATCTCCCAGCGCCGCGACGTCGTCTCGCTCTACCTGGGCGGGATGAAGTACATCCTCCAGGACATCCCCGCGGTCCTCGCCAAGGCCAACCAGGGGCTGGCGACGCTCGACAAGTACCGCGCCCGGCTCGACTCGGTCTCCTCGCGGCTGACCGCGCTCGAGTTCGAGGGCGGCGGCGTCCTCTACGACGTGCTCTCGGTGCTCGCAGCGCGCCGAGCTGGTGACGCGGATGGCGGTCGAGGTCGAGCGCTACATCGTCGAGCTCGGCACCGAGGGCCGGCTGATCGAGATGCAGCTCGAGGAGACGATGGTCGGGGTCGCCGCCGACAAGACGGCGCTGATGCGCGACTACGCGGTCGAGGACTCCGAACAGAACCTCGAGCAGACGCTGCAGACGATCACCAAGCTGACCCACCAAGACTTGCTCGACTTCGGTCGTCTCGCCGAGTTGCTCGGCTACGACCGCAAGATGAACACCCTCGACTACCCGGTCTCCCCGCGTGGCTACCGGGTGCTCGGGCGGATTCCGCGGCTGCCGAAGCTGGTGGTCCAGCGGATCATCCAGGAGTTCGGCGGCCTCGAGGAGGTGTTGGCGGCGAGCGACTCCGACCTCGAATCGGTCAAGGACGTCGGGGCAACGCGCGCCAAGGACATCCGCGAGGGTCTTCGCCGCCTCCAGGAAGTCGACCTCGTCGACCGGTACTTGCAGAGTTGACCAACTCAGACGGCGGCCTTCAGGGCCGGCGTCTCTACGAAAGGAGCAAACGATTCCCGAAGTAGCTGAGGTAGCTGACGCAGGTGACGTTGAGGAAGCTCTCGACGCCGACCTCGAGATCGAAGCACCCGTTTGCAATTTCGAGATCGGCGACAACGTCGTCTATCCGCATCACGGCGCAGGCGTCGTGCTGAAGAAGGAATCGAAGTCGCTGCTTGGGGAAAAGCGCGACTACCTGACCATTCAGATCCTGCACAACAGCATGACCGTCATGGTGCCGTGTGAGAACGCGGGCATCGCCGGTCTGCGGCGGGTGATCGATGAGGAGCAGGTGAAGAAGGTCATCGGAGTCCTCACCGACGATGTCTCCGAGATGCCGAAGAACTGGAACCGCCGGTTCAAGCACAACCGGGAGAAGATCAAGACCGGCGACGTCTACGAGCTCGCCGAGGTTGTTCGCAACCTCGCGATCCGTGAGATGGAGAAGGGACTCTCCACCGGCGAGAAGCAGATGTACACCCGGGCGAAGAAGATCCTCGCCTCGGAGTTCATGTACGCCCTCGACAAGGACGAGGACGGGGCGGAGGACTATCTGGACAACCTGCTGGAGGAGCGCTTCGGCGACGTCAAGGCAACTGCCTGACGCCTCCAGCACTACGGCCGTAATCGCGGCCGCCGGTTCCGGGAAGAGGCTCGGAGCCGGCGGCCCGAAGGCCTTCGTCGAGGTCGCGGGTCGGCCGCTGCTCGACTATTCGCTCGATGCCTTCCGCGAAGCGGCCGCTATCGGCGCGATCGTCGTCGCCGCCCCGCCCGGCGAGGAACAGCGGGTCGCGGCGCAGGGCGTCGAGGCCGTCGCCGGCGGCGCCACGCGATCGGACTCGGTCGCCGCGGCGCTGGAGCGGGTCGAGGCCGAGCTGGTCGCGATCCACGACGCCGCGAGGCCGCTGGTCACACCCGAGCTGGTGGATGCGCTCGTCGCCGAGCTCGCCGCCCACCCGGACGCGGACGGCGTGATCGCCGCGGCGCGAGTCACCGACACGATCAAGGAGGCCGGCCACGACGGCGGCCGCATCCGCCACACGCTCGATCGCTCGAAGCTCTGGCGGGCGCAGACGCCGCAGGTCTTCCGAGCCGGTCCACTCCGCGACGTGCTCGGCACCGACCCCGAGGCGACCGACGAGGCGATGCTGCTCGAGGTCGCGGGATCCACCGTGCTGCTGCACGAGACGCCGGGCCCGAACCTCAAGGTGACGACGCCCGACGACCTGCGGCTCGCCGAAGCCCTGCTCGCTTAGGGGCGCCTCGAGCTCTCGAGGGACGCGCTGCGGGTCTGGCCGACCGGCAATCCTGCGACCTCGCGCGCTTCGTGGTGCAGGTGCTTTTTGTGGCGGCGGCGGTAGATCGTCTGCTGGATCCAGAGCGTGACGACGCCGGCGACGAGAATGCCTGCGAGGTTGGCGCTCAGCTGCAGCATCGCGCCGCGCCACTCCGTCCAGTCCTGGTAGGCGGCGGCGACACCGATGTTGGCGGCGGCGGGAATCGTCGTAACGGAGACGAGGACGCCGATCAAAGCGCCGGACTTGGTCGAGGTCAGCGAGAGGACTCCGGCGACGCCGGCGAAGACGGCGACGATCAACGAGAACTCGTCGGGGTGGGAGATGAACTTGGTGAACGGGTGGGCGTCGGTGACGAACCCCGATGGAGTGAGATCGAGGCCGCGCACGATGAGGGTGAATAGATAGGCGGCGGTGATCCCGACCGGGAAGCCGATGACGATTGCCTTTGCCGAGCGTTTCGCGAGGCCCAGCCGGGTCTGCACGATCGCGACGCTGAGCCCGGCGATCGGCCCGAAGTCGGGGCCGACGATCATCGCGCCGACGATCAGGATCGGCGCGTCGAGGAGGATGCCGACCGCCGCGATCAGGCAGGCGAGCCCCATGAACGCCAGGTAGTTGAAGGAGAGCTCGACGTTCTCCGAGGTGCGCGTCTCGACCTCCTCCCAGATCACGGCGTCTCCGGGCAGCCCGCCGGCGGCCTCGACTGCCGCGTCCGCGGCCGTGGAGATCTCCGAATCGATCTTCTCCAGCGCGATCGAGCCCTCGCGGTCGACACGCAGTTCCTTGAGGTCCGAGATGACCACGCTCGCGTCCTCGCGCGCCACGTCGCAGAGGATCACGTCGCCCTCCGGCTTATAGCCGGCGCGCTCGAGGAAGATCAGGTTGCAGACCGAGGGCGTCTCGCGCAGCAAATCGAGCGCGTGCTCGGAGTTGTGGCTCGGCACCACGATCCTCAGATGAACCATCGCGACTAGCGTACGCCAGCGAAACGATGCTCACTGACTACCACCTGCACCTGCGCCCCGACGGCGCCGAGCAGCTCGCCGCCGACGCCTTCACCGAGGCGAACGTCGAGCGCTACCTCGCCGCGGCGAGATCGGCGGGCATCGAGGAGATCGGGGTCTCCGAGCACGTCTACCGCTTCACCCAGGCGCTCGAGGTCTGGCGCCATCCCTATTGGGTGAGTCAGGCGACCGACGACCTCGACGCCTACTGCGAGTTCGTGCGCACGACGCCGCTCAAGCTCGGGGTCGAGTGCGACTTCATCCCCGGCCGTGAGGAGAAGATCGCCGAGCTGATCTCCGCCCGCGAGTTCGACTACGTCGTCGGCTCGGTCCACTTCATCGGCGAGGGCGAGAACGCCGTCGACGATCCGGACTGGGACGCGTGGGGCACGAGCGGCGACCCCGACGACGTCTGGACCCGCTACTTCTCCTACCTCGCCGACGCCGCCCGCTCGGGCCTCTTCGACATCCTCGCCCACCCCGACCTGGTCAAGGTCTGGGGCAAGGACAAGCCGCTGCCCGAGGGCGACCTGACCCGCTTCTACGGGCCCGTGATCGAGGCGATCGCCGAGACCGGCATCGCGGTCGAGGTCTCGACCGCCGGCATCCGCAAGCCCGTCGGCGAGATCTACCCGGCCCCGCGCTTCGCCGAGCTCTGCGTCGAGGCGGGCGCGGCGTTCGCCCTCTCCTCGGATGCGCACACGCCCGAGCAGGTCGGCTTCGAGTACGAGACCGCGGTCGAGCTAATGCGCGGCTGGGGGATTTCCGAGATCTGCGTCTTCGAGAATCGCGAGTGCCGCCCGTTGCCCCTCGGCGCCGAATAGACCTGCTTTGCGTTGAAGGGAGCGGTTTCCGCAACGACGCTCGCTCCTCGCGCGGAGGAGGCGTGCCAAAGACCACCGGGCAGGGCCCCTCCCTGCAGGAGCTAGTGCTGAATCAGGGAGTCCTTCCCCTTCCCGCCGACGAGCCGATCGGCCCCGGGACCCCCGGTCAAACCATCCGGGCCGCCACGCCCAAGGAGGACGTCGTCGCCGCGCCCACCAAAGAAATGATCGGGGGCCGAACCCCCGACGAGGCGGTCTCGACCGCGGCCGCCGACCGCCACGGTTGTCCCACCGGAGCCGTAGAAACGGTCATTCCCGTCTCCGAGCAGAAACGCCGAGACGCCTTCCCCGTCAAGACTCCGCGCGTATCCGGTCATGCGGGCTGTATCTGCCCCGGGACCGGTATCGACGAAGACCGGGTTGTAGGTGAAGAGCGGGCAGTCCACAACGGTTTCACTCACCGAGGCGCACCCGGTTGCCGCGTTCGTGACTCCCGATGTATCCGTGATTCGGAACGTCGCGTCACTCGAGCCCACGATCACCTCCAGCGATGCGTCGTTCCGCGTGCCCGACGAGTCCTGGGCGAGGACGTAGAAGCGCCCGGGCTCATCCTCGAACTCCCTTACCTCCACGGTCATGGTCGCTGAGGCCGGGGCAGCGCCGGAAAGCGCGACCAGGGCGACTACCCCGACTACGAGAACGCGGTGGCGCATCGCTCGGCGCGGTCGAAGGGAGGTATCAGCGACCACGAGGTTCAGGCTACTTGTTGCGGTCCCACGAGCAGCGGATTAACGATCTAGTTTGGTCTCGCGGTCGGCCGGATGAACACCGATCGCTGTTGACGCTCCTCCTCGCGCGGAGCAGTCGCTTAAGACGCAACGACGTCCAAGGCGACGTGTTGTCGCGATAATCGAAGGACATGGCTGACCGCGTCGAGCAGGTGATGGAAGAGCTGCGTGCGGTCGAGCGCGAGCGTCGGCGTTTGATTGCCAAATTGCAGGAGCTTGGCGCGATCCGCTCATGGGGGATCGTCGCTGACTACGGCGAGACGCTCGCGGCGACCTACTACGGGGTTGAGCTCGAGCCGCCCTCGACGCCGGGCTTCGATTTGGTTCGCGGCGACGGAGCCAAGGTCCAGGTGCGGACGCTGCGGGTTACCCCGGAGAACAAGCGGGCGAGCATGGGGGTGATGAAGGAGCCATACGACCTTCTGCTCGCAATTCGCATCGACCAGGACTACATCCCCATTGAGGTCATCGAGGTCCCCCGAGGCGTGCTCGAGGCCCATTACCCCGCCGGGTCACGAACCACCTGGACGAAGAAGCTCGGCGAAGACGACGGAGTACGGCGGATTCCGCCCGAGCAGCTCCTTCCGTGTTAAGGGGGTCTGACCCCGTTAACACAGCCGACCCGCCCAGGGTGGAGGAGATCATGGCGGTGATGCGGGAGGCCGGTGAGCGACCGCCCGGGATCCGACTCCGCGGCCTGATCGTCGTTCTGTGGCGCGCTGGGCTTCGGATCTCGGAGGCACTGGCGCTCGCCGAGGGAGATCTCGAGCCCGGCCGCGGGGCGATGCTGGTCCGCCGAGGCAAGGGCGGACGGCGACGCGAGGTGGGGATGGACGAGTGGGGCTGGCAGCAGCTTCGCCCCTGGCTCGAACATCGGGTCGTGCTGCCGGTGGGCCCGCTCTTCTGCGTAGTGAAGGGCCCGACCGCCGGCCAGCCTTGGTCTGCGCCCTCGGTCAGGACCCAGTTCCGACGCCTGGTGGTGAGGGCCGGGGTGAGGCGGCGCTTCGCGCCGCACCAGCTCCGCCATGCCCACGCGGTGGAGATGGCGCGGGAGGGGGTCTCGCTGAACGTGATCCAGCGCCAGCTCGGCCACGCCAACCTGGGTATCACCTCGATCTACCTGGAGGGGATCGACGCAGGCGAGATCATCGAGACCGTCCACAGCAGGCGCGCACCGCTGATCCCAGCGGCGACAGCGCTGGCGTAATAGCTCCGCTCAAGAAGGCGGGCGCCGCGGTGCGGTGCCCGCTCTTCTTCCGGAGCGGAAGTGGCTCGCCCCCCAGGACACCCCAAGAAGTGCTGCCGGCACGCGGAGGCGAGCGCAAGCGGTGAGGGTGCGCAGGCTCCTCCTCTTCGAGGAATGAAACTGCGACCGAAGGCTGACCGTCCGGATCGCGGTATTCTGATGCGCGCAAATGGCCGTGGGAAGGGGATTCCGCGAACGCGCCCGGTGGCTGCTCGGTGCTGCGGCGGCATGCGCATGGCTCGCCGTGCCGGCTTCGGCCGCGGCGACCGACTATCACGTAAACGACGGCAGCGACATGGGCGACGGAGTGTGCGATGCCGATTGCACCCTGCGCGACGCGGTCGGCGATGCCGGGAACAACGACACGGTGATCATCGATCCAGACATCGATCCGGCGCTGACCGACGCGGGCGGTGGCCAGCTGACGATCGCGGCGAGCATCACGATTCGCGGCCAGGGGGCGAACGCCACCACGATCACGACGGACGCGACCCCGGCTGCGAAGTACCGGGTGTTCGACATCAGCTCCGGCACCGTCGAGATCCAAGACCTTGCGATCACAAACGGCAGAGCCCCCGACGGATCAATCGGTGAAAAAGACGGCGGCGCGATCCGAAACGCGGGTACTCTGACGGTGCGCCGCGTGACGATCAGCGACAGCGTCGCCGGGAACCCGGAGATACCACCCATGGTGGGGGAGTCCGGCGGCAACGGCGGCGGCATCGCGACCTCGGGAGCGCTCACCGTGCGCGCCTCGACGATCACGGACAATCAGGCTGGCGCCGGCATCATCCCGGCCACGGGCGGGGGAGGCGGTGGCATCGCGGTCACCGGCGCCGGGTCGCTCACCGTGCTCAATTCGACGATCTACTCCAACGACGCCGGCGGTGGCTTGATCAGCAGCGGCTCCGGGGGCGGGATCCTCCACGCATCCACTGGTCCCGCCCTGCTCATCAACACGACTATCGCCGCGAATGCCACCGGTACAGCGGGGCCGTCCCCAGGCACGGGCGGCGGTATCCACCGCCCTGGGGCCGGCTCATTGACCCTGAGAGGCACGCTGCTCGGATCGAACGTGCGCACGGGCGCCTCCGGGCCGACCGGATCGAACTGCGGCGGTTCTGGCTACACCGACGCGGGAGCCAACCTCAGCTTCCCGGCCGACCCGACCTGCCCCGCGGGCTTCATCACCGCTGACCCGCTGCTCGGGCCGCTGGCGAGCAACGGCGGCCCGACCGGGACGATGGCGGTCGGGCCCGGCGGCGGCGCCGTCGACCGGGTCGTGGATTGCACCGGGCCGGACGGGGTGACGCCGATCAGCTTCGACCAGCGGGGTGAGGGCTTCCCGCGCCTACTCGGCGCCGCCTGCGACATCGGCGCGTTCGAATCATCTCCCGTGCCGCCCGGCACGGCGCCCACCGGGGCTGCGCTGGGCACCACTTCCAAGAAGAAGTGCCGGAAGGGCTTCCGCCTTAAGAAGGTGACGACGAAGAAGGGCAAGCGGAAGAAGAAGTGCGTGCGCAGGAAGAAGCGGAGGAAGAGGACGAAGTAGCCCGGTCAACCGGTCGGCGCTTCGGCCGACCCACCGGTCCGCCGGAACACCGAGGGCCGCGTTTCACGCGTTGCCCCCTCGCGCGAGGACCGGTCGCGCCGCTAACCGACCTCGAGGTACTTGCGCAGTGCTCGTCGTATGACCGACGAGTTCGTCTCCCGGTCGCGCTTGGCGCGCCGCGTGAGCGCTTCTTGCAGCTCGGGCTCCAGCCGCACTGACTCAACATTGGCTGGCGCTGACCCGAGAGACGGGCGCCCGGGGCGGCGCCGGAGGGTCTCCTCAACGTCGTAGCCGGCCTCGGCCTTCTCGGCGAGCTCGGCAACCAGCTCCTCTGTGACCGGCTTGCCGCTTGCGGTCTTGCCGTGGGTCTTCTTCCGTGCCATCTCAGTCCTCGGCGAGCAGGGGTCGGTATTTCGGCCGCATCCTCATCGCGTGGATCGCGAGCTTCCGGATCGCTGGCGCGAACGATCGTCACCACCTCGAGTAGATCCGCGTCGCGCGCGGGTCCCAGATACAGCCGGGTGTCGTCGTCCTGGTCGTCGATCGTCATCGCGTTGGTCACGGCGTGGTTGATGTCCGCGTCGGCGATGCCGTGCTTGCGGGCCGACGGGTGAATCTCCACCAAAGAATTGTAATACGAAACTCGGTTGTCCTCGCCACGGTGCTAGAGCAGTCCTCCTGTTCAGTCAACCGCTGAGGAGGAGAGTCATGACAACAACCGCCACCCACGATGCAATCGGCCGCCGACGCTCACCGGCGACCTATCCGGATTACCTCGCTGGCCGAGCGCCCAAGAACAAGGACCGTCGCTACCCCGCCGACCCGCCCAGAGTCGAGGAGATCATGGCGGTGATGCGACATGTTAAGGGGGTCTGACCCCGTTAACAGAGCAGCTCCTTCCGTGTTAAGGGGGTCTGACCCCGTTAACATCGAGCTCTGCGTCGAGGGGGGCGCGGCGTTCGCCCTCTCCTCGGATGCGCACACGCCCGAGCAGGTCGGCTTCGAGTACGAGACCGCGGTCGAGCTAATGCGCGGCTGGGGGATTTCCGAGATCTGCGTCTTCGAGAATCGCGAGTGCCGCCCGTTGCCCCTCGGCGCCGAATAGACCTGCTTTGCGTGGAAGGGAGCGGTTTCCGCAACGACGCTCGCTCCTCGCGCGAACGAGGCGCGGCTCCGCAGGGCCGCCTGAGGCCCCTTGGGTCGATGCGCAGCCGCGGGCGATATTCTGGCGAGATGCTCCAGCCGCTCGCCCGTCGGCTTCGGGATCGCGTTGACGCGAAGCTCATCGACACGCGCTTCCTGCGCCGCGAGTACTTCCGGCAGAACGAGGTTCAGACCACGCCGTACACGGTCGATGAGTACATGGTCGAGCTTGCCGGCGTCGATGGCACGCCCGTACGGCTGCTGATCGAGGAGAAGTCGTACAACCTCAACGTCCCTCCCCCGGCGGTCGGTGACACCGTGGCGCTGCTGGTCAACAAGAAGCGAACCCAGGCCGTCTTCGACCGGAAAGACCCGCGAAACGACTTCATGGGGGCTGAGCGGGCCCGGGAAGCGGCCCGGAAGGCCAAGGACGAGGCCCGCTTCGAAGCGAAGCTCGGGGAGCTCGACGACGGAAGCGCGGCGAGCGTAACCCGGGAAGCCGAGGATGAGGCCCTGGCTGAACTCGCCAGGTCCGGCGAGGGAACCGCCGCCCTCGAAGCCATGGAAGCGGCCGAGGAGGCCCGGCGCAGGGCCGGGTTCGAGGATCCCGAGTCGAGCTAGGCGAGCTCGCCGTCGCTTGCGATCTTGCTCCTGCTTTCGCGTGAATCCGGATACCCAAGCAGTCCCGAGACGATCCAGCATGACTTCCGCTTTGGACGAGAAGCAGCACTCTCAGGAACCGCGACGGCCCGCCGGAGCGGGCCGTGAACTGCGGCCGGGGAGCTACCCCGGGCCCGATTGCCAATCGCCTGTAAGGATTGCACGCCGGCGGGCGGCTCCGCCACGAGCCGCCCCCGGCGAAAACGGCGGAGGGCGGGGGACTCGAACCCCACCCGAGCGCTAACTCGGCCGTCGCGATTGGCAATCGGACGCGCGACGCCTTGCCGCTTCACCCTCCGCACCAAGGAGCCTGCCGAGGCACGCGTCACGTAGGGCCCGCACGAGGCAACGAAGGGGTCGCTCGAACGTGCCGCTTTCGATGCAAAGCGGGTGCGCGGGGACCGGCGAAACGGGGTCGAATAACCTGCGCCCGTGGCCCAGCGAGTCGGCATCGGGTATGACAGCCACCGCCTCGAGGCGGGGGAGAGCCTGATTCTCGGCGGGGTCGAGATCGACCACGACAAGGGGCTCGCCGGGCATTCCGATGCCGACGTCCTCACCCACGCGATCATCGATGCGCTGCTCGGGGCCGCGGGACTCGGCGACATCGGCGAGCTGTTTCCGCCCGACGACGATCAATGGAAGGACGCAGACTCGATCGACCTGCTGCGGATCGTCGTCGGCAAGCTCCCGGGCCCGGCGGTCAACGTCGATGCGACGATCATCTGCGAGGAGCCGCAGCTGGGGCCCTACCGGGCGGAGATGCAGGCCAGGCTCGGCGAGGCGCTCTCGGCGCCCGTCAACGTCAAGGCGACGACCAACGAGGGCATGGGCGCGATCGGCCGCGGTGAGGGAATTGCCTGCACAGCGGCCGTTCTGATCGAGCTCGATTAGGGCGCTGCTCTAGGCTTCTGCGCGTGGATCTGCGCGCGTCGTTGACCAGCAGGCTGCCCGGGCCCGCGGCGAAAGCCGTGGACAAGATGGACTACGCGGTGCACGAGATCGGCACCCTCGTGCGCGCCGGGATCATCGGCCCGATCCGGCCCGGCACGCTGATGCGCATCGCCCGCGAGTACATGCGCTGGGGGCCGACCCCGGCGCTCGGCTCCGCGGTGACGGCGATCCACTATCCCGATCAGGCGGCGATCGCCGACGAGATCGGCTCGCTGACCTTCGAGGAGACCCACGCGCGCTCAAACGCGATCGCGCGGGCGCTGCGCGACGAGGGGATCACCGACGAGGACGGCGTCGCGATCATGTGCCGCAACCACCGCTACTTCGTCGAGGCGACGGTGGCGTGCTCGAAGATCGGCGCCAACGCCCTCTACCTCAACACCTCGTTCGCCGGGCCGCAGCTAGCCGACGTGATCGGGCGCGAGGGGCCCGCCGCGCTGATCCACGACGAGGAGTTCACCGAGCTGCTCTCCGGCGCCGCCGGCGGGCTGCGTCGCTTCGTCGCCTGGGGCGAGTCCTCGAATGGAGGCGCGACGACGCTCGAGGACCTGATCGCCGGCTCGCCGAAGGGCGACCTCGACCCGCCCGAGGACCACAGCCGCTTCGTGATCCTCACTTCGGGGACGACCGGTACCCCCAAGGGCGCCAACCGCCCCCAGCCCGAGGGGCTGTCGCCGCTCGCCTCGTTCCTCTCGAAGATCCCGATGCGCTCGCGCCAGACGGCCGTGATCGCGGCGCCGCTGTTTCACTCCTGGGGCTTTGCCAACTTCATCCTCGGCATGCCGCTGGCGGCGACGACCGTGCTCAAGCGCCGCTTCGATCCCGAGGAGACGCTGAAGGCAGTCGCCGAGCACCGTGCCCGGGCCCTCGTCGTGGTCCCGGTGATGATGCAGCGCATCCTCGACCTTCCCGAGGAGACCCGGCGTAAGTACGACGTCAGCTCGCTGGAAGTCACCGGCGCCAGCGGCTCGGCCCTACCCGGCGAGCTCGCAATCAAGTGGATGGACGAGTTCGGCGACAACGTCTACAACCTCTACGGATCGACCGAGCTCGCCTGGGCGACGATCGCGACTCCCGAGGACCTCCGCGCCGCGCCCGGCACCGCGGGCAAGGTCCCGCGCGGGACCGTGGTCAAGCTCTACGACGCCGGCGGAAACCCGATCGACGAGGCCAAGGGCGAGACCGGGCGGATCTTCGTCGGCAACGACTTGGCCTTCGAGAGCTACACGGGCGGCGGCTCGAAGGACGAGATCGACGGGCTGATGTCCGCGGGCGACGTCGGCCATTTCGACGAGGCCGGGCGCCTGTTCATCGACGGCCGCGACGACGAGATGATCGTCTCGGGCGGCGAGAATGTCTTCCCCCGCGAGGTCGAGGACCTGCTTTCCGACCACGAGGCGGTCAACGAGGCCGCCGCGGTCGGGGTGGAGGACGAGCAGTTCGGCCAGCGGCTGAAGGCGTTTGTCGCGCTCGAGCAGGGAAAAGACGCCGACGAGGACGAGCTCAAGTCCTACGTCAAGGCCCACCTGGCGCGCTACAAGGTGCCGCGTGAGATCGAGTTTCTGGATGAATTGCCCCGGAACGCCACGGGAAAGGTCGTAAAAAGGGATCTCGTCGATTGATGTCGGCGGCGTCTGCAAGGCTATGAGCGATTATCCGGAGCCATACGAGATGAGCAGCGGCGAGACCAATTCTGGCGGCGTTGCAGTGCCGCTCCATGCTGCGGAAATCCGCGCTGAGATCGAACGCGCCCGCGAGGCCAACGACCGTGTCCGCTCCAAGGCTCTCGCGCTCGCCAACGAGCTGCGCGCTCGCGAGGCCGAGGCCCGCGAGGAGGCGGCCCGCGCCCGCGCCGAGGCCGAGGCCGCGATCGAGGCTGCCCGCCAGGTGCAGGAACGCGCGATCGCGCGCGCCAAGGAGGTCGGCACCAAGGCGCTCAAGCGCGCGGCCGAGGTCGAGGCGAGCGCCGGCCCGCTGATCCAGAAGCTTCGCTCCTCGCAGGCGCGCGCCACCGAGGCCGAGCGCCGGCTGGCGGCGATCCAGACCCAGCTCAAGACCGCGGCCGAGCGCGTCAAGCAGGCCGAGGCGCGATCGAACGGCCTCGAGCAGCGTGTCCAGAAGGCCGAGTCCGAGATCGAGGCAGCGACCGAGGCCGCCAGGAAGAGCGCCGAGGCGGCCGTCGACCGCGCCAAGGAGCAGTTGCGCGAGAAGGCGATCGCGACGATCGCCGAGGCCCGCGAGCGCGCCAAGAAGGCTGAGGCCAAGGCCGCCGAGCTCGCCGAGCGGACCTCCGACGCCGAGCAGCGCAGTCTCGCCGCCGAGGAGCGCGCCGAGGCGGCGGCCGCCCAGGCCGAGGAGCAGATGGAGCGGGTCAAGCGCGAGTTCACGACCAAGGTTCGCGAGGCCGAGCACGCCGGCCGCCGCGCCGCCGAGGAGCGCGTGCGCAGGCTCGCCGACCGCGTCGCCGCCGAGGCCGAGGCCCGCGCTCGGGCCGAGGCCGAGACCAGGCTTTCGCAGGAGGCGGTGCGCTTCCAGCGCGAGGTCGACGAGCGCGTCGAGCGGGCCCGCCGCCAGGCCGAGGCGGAGGTCCGCGAGCAGACCGAGCGCGCCCGCCGCGAGGCGCTGTCCGGTGTGCTCAAAGAGGTCTCAGAGGACGCCGACGCCGATGCGCGCGCCACTCGCGAGACCACCGGCGGCGAGCAGCGCGTCGCCGGCCGCCGGCTCCGCACCTACTAGCCGCTGATCGCGGCCGGCTCTCCCTCGACGATCTGCCGGAGGTTGACCAGCGTGGCCTTGAGGTAGCGGCGCAGCCGGCGGGCCGCGAGGCGCTCGGCGATCAGCCCGGCGATGCCGCCGCCGGCGACACCGTAGGCGTAGTGGAACTCCACGTGGGTGCCGCCGCCGGCGGTCTCGCGCAGCCGCCAGCGGGTGCGCTGGTCGACGCCGGTCACCGAGTTGAGCGCCATGTCGCGCCCCGGCTTCCACTCGACGATCTCGACCAGCCCGCCTACGTCGGCGGCGCCGACGTGGATCAGCACCCGGTAGCGGGCGCCGAGGCCGTTGCGCTGCTCTCCGTCGACCTGCCAGCGCGAGAGCCCGACCATGAAGTCCGGGTAGTGGTCGGGGTCGGCGATGTAATCCCAGACGACCCCGCACGGGGCGTTGATCTCGACCTTCTCGTAGATCCTCATCCGCTCACCCGAGGATCGGCAGGCGGCGCTCGGCCGCGAGCGCGTCGAGCTTGGCTTGCATCTGCCCGGTGATGTGGTCGTAGACCTCGTCGAGGTCGGGGTTGCGGCCGAAGCGCTCTTTGACCTCGATCGGCGGCAATACCTCCATCGTGATCTTGGCGGGCAGCGGTATGTGTCCGAAGAAGTCGCCGACGTTGAGGCCCCACGGCGCCGCCAGCGAGATCGGCAGCACCTTGAGCCGGAAGGTCTTGTCGAGTCCCAGCAGCTTTGCCAGCCGGTCGCCGCGGCTGAGGAAGATCGAGGTCTCCTGGCCGCCGATCGAGACCACCGGGACGATCGGGACGTCCTGGGTCAGGGCCAGCTTGATGAAGCCCTTGCGGTGGGCGAAGTCGACCTTGTCGCTCTCCCAGATCGGGCGGTGGACCTCCCAGTCGCCGCCCGGATAGACGAGCAGCGCGGCGCCCGACTCGAGCGCCTGGGCGGCGTGCTCGTGCGAGGCCGAGACCGTGCCGAACTTGCGCAGCAACTGCCCGTACGGGGACGCGAGCACGAGGTTGTGGGCGAGCTGGTAGAAGGGCCGCTCGACGCCGAAGTAGGTCGAGAAGGCGAGGGTGAACACCAGCGAGTCGGGCGTCAGGTTGCCGCCGGAGTGGTTGCCGACCAGCAGCACCGGGCGACCCTCGGGGACGTTCCCCATGTTCCGGACCTCGCCGCGGAACCAGAGGCTCGAGAGCAGCCAGAACAGCGGCAGCTTCTCGCGGATGAAGTCGGGGTCGCGGTCGTCGAGGTCGGCGCCGAGGCGGCTGGCGACGCGGTCGACGAAGGGCTTTGCGACCCGCCCGAGGATGCCGCGGAGATCGTTGCCGCCGCCGTTCAACCCCCGGCCGTTGCTGTTTGCCCCTTGCGCGGGAGCGCTACTCGCTACGCCGCCTTCATCACCCATCGCGTGGGCGATGTTCCCAGATCGGCGGCGGCCGCGCGAATGTGCTCGCGGACGAGCTTGTTGGTCGCCTCCGGATGCTCGATCTGGGGCACGTGGCCGCACTCGGCGTGGACCACGCAGTCGGCCTCGGGCAGCGCCTCCTCGACGTGGCGGCTGAACCCCGCCGGGACCAGCGCGTCCTTGTCGCCGAACACGAACAGCGACTTCGGGGTTAGCTCGCCGAGCCTGGTCCAAAGGCCCTGCTCGCCGAACGGCTCGTCGAGGTAGATGTTGCGCGCCGCGGCGTAGAAGGCGATACGCGAGTTGCGCGAGCGGTAGGAACGGCAGAACTCCTGGGCGGTGATCTCGATCATCTGCGGGTCGAGTTTCTTCGGGTCGGCGAACAGGCCCTTGACCTGCTCGCGGACGATCGGGACGAGGATCGGGTGCGGCAGGGCGGCGAGCTCGGGGCGCAGCATCCGCACGACCGGCAGGAAGCTGCGGCGCCGGCGCCAGGCGAGGGCGGGGGTGAGCAGGCTGAGGCTCGAGACGCGATCGGGCTCGAGCAGGCCCAGCTCGATCGCGATCCGCCCGCCCATCGAGTTGCCGACCAGGTGGGCGCGGTCGATCTGCATCGTGTCCATCAGGTCGCGCAGCCGGCGCGCGAACCAGGGCGCGTTGTAGGGCGCCGCCGCGGGCTTCGAGGAGGCGCCGAAGCCGGGGAAGTCGATCGCGTGCACGGTGTGGTCGCGGGCGAGGTCGATGAGGCTGGTGACGAACGAGGACTTGTCGGACCCGAGGCCGTGGAGGAGGAGCACCGTCTCGTTGCCGGATCCGGCGCTCATCGTCGAGATCCGCTGGCTGCCGGCCTTGACCTCGTTGACCTGGATCTTCGGCGGGGAGCCGTCGGGGAGGCGGAACAGGCCTTCGAAGCCCAGCGCGAGGTCCAGGCCGCCCTCGATCCGCAGTTTGCCCTCCTGGAACGCCTCGAGGCCGGAGCGCCGCCCGGAGCGGAGCGCCAGCCACGTCTGGCGGTCGGTCTCGATCACGACGTCGGGATCCCGGAGGCCGCCCTCGAGCACCTCGCAGCCGTCCTCGGTGAGATTGACCCCCCAGGCGCGACCCTCGTCGGCGAGCCGGACCTCGACATGGGCAGGCGCGCGGTGGCCGAGCCCGATGAAGCGCTCGGGCAGCGAGGCGAACGCGTCGTCGATGTTTCCCCGCCTCATTAGTGACGATGGCCTCACGGCGGGCATCAGGGTACACGGCGATGCGGGCCGCTTCTGCGCATAGCATCAGCCCACATGCCCAAAGTGCGGATTCACGACACCCTCGGCGGGGGACTGCGCGATCTCGAGCCTGGCGAGGGTGACAGGGTCGGTATCTACGCCTGTGGCCCGACGACCTACGGCCGCATCCACATCGGCAACGCACGCCCCTTCGTGGTCTTCATGCTGCTGCGGCGGTTCCTCGCCCACGAGGGCTACGAGCCGAAGCTCGTCATCAACGTCACCGACATCAACGACAAGATCTACGACGCCGCGCGCGAGGCCGGCCGCCCCTCAGAGGAGTTCGCGGCGGAGATGGTGGCGGCCTACGTCGCCGACACCGACGCGCTCGGCCTCGGCCGCCCCGACGCCGAGCCCAAGGCGACGGAGACGATGACCGCGATCGTGGCCCTGATCGAGGCGCTGATCTCCTCGGACCACGCCTACGAGTCGGGAGGCGACGTCTATTTCCGCGTGCGCAGCTTCGGCGACTACGGAAAGCTCTCCAACCGCGACCCCGACGAGATGGACCAGGGCGAGGAGGCGGGCTCGGAGTCGCTCAAGGAAGACGCCCTCGACTTCGCCCTCTGGAAGGCGCGCAAGGCCGACGAGGACAGCGGCTGGCCGTCGCCGTGGGGCGAGGGGAGGCCGGGCTGGCACATCGAGTGCTCGGCGATGGCCGAGGCCGACCTCGGCCCCGACTTCGAGATCCACGGGGGCGGCTCCGACCTCGTCTTCCCCCACCACGAGAACGAGATCGCCCAGAGCGAGGCCGCGCGGGGCGTCCCCCTCGCCGAGATCTGGATGCACAACGGGATGGTCGAGCTCGACGAGGAGAAGATGTCGAAGTCGGTCGGCAACATCTTCCAGCTCTCGGAGGCGCTCGAGCGCTTCGGCGGCCAGACCGTCGTCGCCTACCTCGCCTCCGGCCACTACCGCCAGCCGCTCGCCTTCTCCGATGAGCTTCTGGTCGAGGCCGGTCAGCGGGTCGAGCGCGTCCGCAACTACCTGCGAGAGGCGCCCGGCGGCGAGCCGGATCCGTTCGTCGCCGAGCGTCGCCAGGCTTTCCTCGACGCGCTCGCCGACGACTTCAACACCCCCCGGGCCTTCGCGGCCCTGTTCGAGCTGATCGCCGAAGGCAACAAGCGCGAGCTTCCCGGCGCCCGCCCGGCGCTCGAGGAGCTGCTGCCGCTGCTCGGGCTCGACTCGCTGCTCGCCGAGTCCGACGCCGCCGATCCCGAGGCCGAGAAGCTGCTCGCCGAGCGCGAGCAGGCCCGCGCCGACAAGGACTTCGAGCGCGCCGACGAGATCCGCGACGAGCTCGCCGCCAAGGGCTGGGAGGTCCGCGACTCCGCCGACGGCGCGCGGCTCATTCGCCGTGGCTGAACACGTCTACGGAAAGCAGGCTGTCGCGGAAGCGCAGAAGGGGCGGCGCAAGGTCCACCGGGTTTGGGAGGCGCCGAAGACCCCGGCAGAGGAACTCGAGCGGATCGCCGGCTCGCCCGAGCACCAGGGGATCGTCGCCGAGGTCGACCCCTATCCGTACGCCGACCCGGCGTCGCTGCTCGCCGGCGAGGACGCGCTCGTCCTCGCCCTCGACCAGGTCCAGGACCCCCACAACCTCGGCGCCGCCTGCCGTGCCGCCGAGGTCGCCGGCGCCACCGGGGTCGTCATCCCCGAGCGCCGCGCCGCCGCGGTGACCGCGGCGGTCGCCAAGGCCTCGGCCGGCGCCGTCGAGCATCTGCCGATCGCCCGCGTTCGCAACCTCGCCGACTGGATCGCCGAGGCCAAGGACGCCGGCGCCTGGGTCTACGGCGCCGAGGCCGGCGGCGCCACGGACTACACCGAGGTCGACTTCAAGGGGCGCTGCGTGTTGGTGCTCGGCGGAGAGGGGGAGGGGATCCGCCCCCGCGTGCGCGAAAGCTGCGATGCGGTCGTCTCGATTCCCGTCAGGGGCGAGATCGAGTCCCTCAACGTGTCGGTCGCGGCGGCCGTCCTCCTATTCGAAGCAGTACGCCAACGACAGTCCTAGATACGCGAATTCGTACCAGGGCGTCTCGACGGAACCGGGCCGAATCGCCGCTTTTGAGCCTGGAGAACCCCCTGCACACACGGCTCGTGCACGGGATCTTGCATTTGCGTCCATGCAGGGCTTGACATAGCCGGTTTCCGCCTTATAGTGCTCGGCCATAACGGTGAACCTCAGGTTGAGCTTTTGAAGCAGCTCGGGGCCACCGCACAAAGGGCGCCTACCAGGGGAGGTACTTGGCGCCACCGCAAACCGCTAGGAGGTTGCTGTGGCCGTACCTACCCAAGGATTGAAGACAGTGGCGCCCGCACCCGCTCAGGGCGGAGCCGCCAAGAAGCGCTATCCCGGGCCCGACGACGAGTACCTCGTCGCGCTCGCCAAACAGGGCAAGTCCGAGGCCTATGACCAGATCGTGCGCCGCTACCGGCGTTTCGTCCGGGTCAAAGCGAGCTCGTACTTCCTGCTCGGCGGCGACGCCGACGACCTGATCCAGGAGGGCCTGCTCGGCCTGTTCAAGGCCGTGCGCGACTACAAGCCCGAGCGCGAGGCCAGCTTCCGCGGCTTCGCCGAGCTCTGCATCACGCGTCAGATCATCACCGCCGTGAAGACGGCGACCCGCAACAAGCACACCCCTCTGAACCAGTACGTCTCGTTCGCCCAGACCCCCGCGGCCGCCGGCGATTCCGAGACGACGCTCGAGGAGATCCTTCCCGGGCCCGAGGCACACGACCCGGTCAACCAGGTCGTCTCCAGCGAGGAGCTCGACAGCCTCATGGGCTGCCTGACGAGCGTCCTCTCCGAGCTCGAGAGCCACGTGCTTGCCCTCTACATCGACGGCTACTCCTATGAGGTCATCGGTGAACGCCTCGAGTGCGACACCAAGACCGTCGACAACGCGCTTCAGCGCGTCAAGCGCAAGGTCGGGCTCCACCTTGCCTCACGCGCGGTCAAGCTCTAGGCAGCTTCCACTTCGCCGCCCACCTCGACGGCCGCCTCCTCGATCTCCCCGGGGGCGGTCGTCGTCGTTTCGCGGATCGCGAATCCGGCCTCCAGCGCGCGCCGCACCGGGCAATGCTCGGCGACGTGCTCAAGCCGTTTCACCTGGACCTCGTCGAGGCCCGGGGGCAGGATGAGGGCAACATCGATCTTGGGGGGCTCCGCCTCGGGCTCGTAGCTGACCTCGACCGAGACGTCGCTGCGCCAGCCGTGGCGTTTGGCGTACATCGAGACCATCGTCGAGACGCACGACGCTAGAGCCGCCGGCACCAGCTCGTGGGGCGCGGGGCCTTCGTTGGTGCCGCCGAGCGATGCGGGCTCGTCGGTGACGATCTGATGACGCCCGTTGACGTCGACCCGGTGCCGGTGTCCGGTTCCCGAGGGCATTGCTGTTGCGGTCATTGCCATACAGCTACACTAGCACACAACTGTTTAGTTGTGTTATTCTCTCTCCCATGGCAACCAAGACCGCAACCAAGAACGGCCTTCCCCACCCGATCCCCCCGCTCCTCGTCGAGCGCATCGCCGAGCGCTTCCGCATTCTCGGTGAGCCGATGCGGATCCGCCTGCTCGAGATCCTCCAGGACGGCGAAGCCACCGTGGCCGAGCTGCAGGAGGCCATCGGGGCCTCTCAGCAGAACGTCTCCAAGCACCTCGGGGTGATGCTGCGCGCCGGGATCGTCGGTCGCCGCAAGCAGGGCAACTACTCCGTCTACTCGATCGCCGACCCCGTTGTCTTCGGGCTCTGTGAAGAGGTCTGCAACGGCCTGCGCCGCGAGCTCGACGAGCTCGGCGAGCTGCTCGAAGGCGAGTCGAGATGAGTGCCTCGCGCTGGCCGCTCGAGCGCGTGCTCTTCGCCCTCGCCGGGACGATGACGCTGCTCAGCGTCCTCCTCGCCGTGGTCGTCTCGCCCTGGTTTCTGCTTCTGACCGCGTTCGTCGGCGTCAACCAGTGGCTCTACGTGCTGGTTGGCGGCTGTCCGGCGTCGATCTTGCTGAAGCGCGTCTTCGGTCTCGAGTCGAGCATCTACCCCTGCGCCCGAAGCGACTCCCAGTGACCCAGGTCGGCCCGATCGGCAGGCTCGGTCGCTACACGGCGACGCACTTCCGCGCCGTCATCATCGGCTGGGCGCTGATCGCGGTCGGCCTCGGCGTTCTCGCGCCCCGGGTCGAGACCGCCCTATCCGGCGCCGGCTGGGAGACCACCGGATCGCAGTCGGTCGAGGCCCGCAAGCTGATCGACAAGAACTTCGCCGGGCTCGGCGCCTACGGGCTGATGACCGTCGTCCACTCGCCGAGCGAGACCGTCGCCGACCCCGGCTTCAAGGCGGCGATCTCGCGGACCGAAGCGATCCTGCGCGCGGACCCGGCGGTCCGCACGGTGGCGCCGCCACAGCCGGGCGCCTCGATCTCATCCGACGGCCACACCGCGATCGTCCAGGCCGGCGCCGCCCGCGACTCGAACGCGATGGTCCGCGCCGCGGACGACCTCAAAGAGCCGCTCGCCGCCGCCGGGCGCGGCGACGTCAGCGTCCAGCTCACCGGCGCCGCCGGAATGTGGTCCGACTTCAACGCCTCCAACCGCGAGGCGATGCTGCGCTCCGAGGTCATCGCCTGGCCGGTGACCCTGGCGATCATGCTGCTGGCCTTCGGCTCGCTGGTCGCCGCCGGGCTGCCGCTGATGCTGACGATGGTCGGCCTGATCTCGGCCGCCGGCTCGCTCTATCTCGCGACGAAGGTGACGCCGGTCTCGATCTGGGCGATGAACTTCGCGCTGATGTTCACCCTCGCCCTCGGCATCGACTACGCGCTCTTCCTCGTCTACCGGTTCCGCGGGGCGTTCTTCGGCTCGAAGCTCTCGGCGGTCGAGGCGACTGCGCAGACGATGGACACGGCCGGCAAGGCGGTCCTATTCTCCGGAGCCACGGTGCTGATCTCCCTCAGCGCGGTGCTGTTCGTCCCCAGCCCCGCCTTCCGATCGATGATCCTCGGGATTCTGCTCGCGGTCAGCTTCGTGCTCGTCGCGACCCTGACCCTGCTGCCGGCTGTGCTCGCCAAGCTCGGGCCGAAGGTCGACAAGGTCTCGCTGCCCTGGGTTCACTCGGGCGAGCACCGTTCAGCGCGATTCGCGGCTTGGGGGGAGCGGCTGTGGCGGCGGCCGCTGGTCTACGGCATCCCGGCCTTGGCCCTGCTTTCGGTCTTCGCCTTCCCGGTCACGCAGCTGAAGACCGCCATGCCCTCGATCAAGGTCGTGCCCGAGTCCGAGTCGTCGCGGATCGGATACGAGCAGGTGCAGAGCGCCTTCGGGCCCGGGGCCACCGGGCCGCTTCAGATCGCCGCCCCCGCGGGCAGCGCCGCGGAGGTCGCCGCTGTCGCGGCCGCCGACCCCGGCATCGCCCAGGTCATGCCGGCTCAGCGGGCGCCGAGTGGTACCGCCCTGATCACCGTGATCCCGGCTGAGGATCCTTCGGACCCGGCCGTCGGGCAGACGATCGAGCGCCTACGCGGCGAGTTGCCGGCGGGCGCCGCCCTCGGCGGCACCGTCGCCGAGAACCACGATCTCGAGCGCGCTCTGTCGGCGAAGACGCCGCTGGTGATCGGGGTCGTCCTCGTCCTCGGGTTTCTCCTCCTGCTCGTCGCCCTGCAGGCGCCGGTGATCGCCGCCGTGGGCGTCCTCACCAATCTGCTCGCGACCGGCGCCGCATTCGGGATCGCAAAATGGATCTTCCAGGATGGCGCCCTGCACTCGGCGCTGGGTTTCGATCCCCAGGGATTCCTCGACGCCTGGGCCCCCGTGTTCTTCTTCGCGATGATCTTCGCGATCTCGATGGACTACACGGTCTTCCTGCTCTCGGCGGCGAAGGAGCACTGGGATCGGACCCACGACGCAAAGGAGGCGATGGTCGGTGGTCTCGCCCATTCCGGCCGCGTGATCTTCGCCGCCGCGGGCGTGATGGTGGCCGTCTTCTTCACCTTCGCCCTCTCCGGCCCGCTGCCGCCGAAGGAGATGGGGATCATCCTCGGAATCGCCGTGCTGCTCGACGCGATGCTGATCCGGCTGCTGCTGATGCCGGTGCTGCTGCGCCTGCTCGGCCCGTGGGCCTGGTACCTGCCGCGCTGGGCGGCGAACGTCCTCCCCGATGTTCGTTTCGGACATGCCTAAGCTGTGACCAGATGATCTTCCGGCAAGTGCTCCAGGAAGACCTCGGCTGTGCGTCGTATCTGATCGGTGACGACGAGGCCACCCTCGCGGCCGTGGTCGACCCTCGTCTCGACGTCGCCGTCTATCTCGAACTGGCCGAGCGCTTCGGGGTCCGCATCACCGCCGTGATCGAGACCCACACCCACGCGGACCACGTCTCGGGTCACGGCCGCCTGGTCGAGGCGACCGGCGCCTCGATCCACATCAACCCTGCGGCTGAGCCGGCCTACGAGTACGTGCCGCTGCCCGACGGCGGCGAGGTTGCGCTCGGCGAGGTCGTGATCCGCGCCGTGCACCTGCCCGGGCACCGGCCCGAGCACACGGTGCTCGAGGTGATCGACACGGCGCGCGGCCCCGAGCCCTGGGGTGTTCTCACCGGCGACTCGCTGCTGGTCGGCGATGTCGCCCGTCCCGATCTTGCAATCGAAGGCGAGGAAGGGGCGCCGCTGATCTACGACGGCCTTAGCTCGCTGCTCGGGCGGCTGGGCCCGGAAACGGAGCTCTGGCCCGGGCATGTCCGGGGCTCGGCTTGTGGTTCGGCCGACATCGACCTCAAGACCTCGTCGACCCTCGGGTTCGAGCTGGCTCACAGCCCGCTGCTCGGCATGGACAAGGAAGAGTTCGTCGAGCGCATCCTCGGAGACCTCGGCGAGCGGCCGGCCAACTTAGAGGCGATCGTCGAGCTCAACCGCGGGCCCCTCGATGCCGGCGCGCGAGAGCCGAGCGTGGTTGGCGCCTCCGAGGCGGCCGAGCTGCTCGCCGATGGCGCCGTCGCGGTCGACGTGCGGCGCTCGCCGGAGTCCGATGCCGCCCACGTCGCAGGTGCCGTCTGCATCCCCGTGGGCAAGACCGGCTTCGCCACCGAGCTGGTGCGCGCCGTGGGCGCCGACAGCGACATCGTCTTCGTCGGCGCCGGCGAGGAGGAGGGCCGGCGCGCGGCGGCTCTCGCGAACGCGGTCGGAGCGCCGGCGGGCTCCGCGATCCTGGCCGGGGGCATGGCCGCCTGGGAGAAGGAGGGCCTGCCGACCCAGGCCATCGAGCGCGTCCCCGCGGCCGACATGCCCGGCCGGCTCGACCGCAACGGACTGCAACTGGTCGACATCCGCAGCGACGGCGCGTTCAAGAAGCGGTCGGTCGATGGATCCGTCCACGCCAAGCTTCGCGACCTACGGGAGATCCCCGGCGACATCGACCCGAGCCGCCCGGTTGCCGTCGCCTGCGGGATCGGCTACCGCTCGGGGATCGGAGCCAGCCTCCTGCAGCGGGCGGGCGCCGAGCAAGTCATCCACGTCGTCGACGGCGGGGTCGGCGACGTACTCGACGCGGCGCCGAGCTAGCCCCGGTAGCGCCGGCCCTTGGCGCCGAAGCCGCCGGTCGCCTTGCCGGCGACTCCCTTGGCGAGCTCGGCCGGGCCGATCTTCTCGATCATCGCCTTGATCTCGGTGCGCTGGCGCTCGGAGACGTTCGAGGGCTTGCCCTTCGAGGACTTGACGATCTCGACCAGGCGCTGACGCTCCTTCGGTGTCAGCCGGTCGAGGTGCTCCTTGACCAGCACCGCGACCTCGGCCAGCGTGAGCAGCAGCAGCCCGCGCGAAAGCCAGTGGCCGCGCGAGGCGGCACTACCCATTCGTCCAGGCAGGGAGGCCATTGGTGTCCAGTCTAGGCGTCGCCAAGGGCCGGGTTTCCATCCGATCTTGTGGTGGCTTCCACGGACATCCGTCCAAACGTGTTAAGCGCCCGGTAGCCGGTGCCGAATCTTGCTGCATGAACCCAAAACTCGCATTCGCCGCCGTCCTCTGCTCAACCGCGATCTTCGCCGTCGCCGCCTCGCCCGCGTCCGCGGCGAAGGTGTCGCCGAAGCAGGCCGTGGCCAAGTGCAAGTCCCAGCGCAAGGCCGACGTCGCCTCCTTCAACGCCCACTACGGCGGGCGCAAGAAGGCGATGGCGCGCTGCGTGGCGAGCAAGTCGCTCGCCGACCTCGTCTCCCAGTTCCCCGCGATCGACCCCGGTCAGCTCCCGCAGCTGCCCCAGCCCGCCTGCGACGCGATCAACTCTGCGCTCGCGACGGCGGGCAGCTTTGACTTCTCGCAGCTTCTCAGCTTCCCGTTGCCCTCGCTCCACGGCTTACCAAGGAAATCACCTACTGGGACCATCGTGCCGAAGAACTCAAGCTTCAGGAGCAGGCCGGCAAACCGAATGCCAAGCTGAACTCCGGCGAGGCCCGCAAGCGTGCAGACATTCTTCAGGGGCGGCTGCAGAAGCGGCTGGAAGATCTAAAGCTCGAAGCCCAGATATCTCCTTTGCCGCCCGTGGTGCTGGGAGGCCTTTTGGTGGTTCCGTTGGGTTTGATCCAATGCTATGGCCGGGCATACCTCGGTAGAACCCACTGCCCCGGTCGATACCCAGATCAGCGCCGCTCGCGCTCGCGCAGTCGTCATGGAGGTCGAGCGCAGTCTGGGTTTCGATCCTACCGACCGTGAATTCGAGAAACTCGGCTACGACATCGAGAGCCGTATTCCCGGCACCGGTAAATTGCG
>CAVOKZ010000032.1:0-71454 GCA_963696625.1 uncultured Solirubrobacterales bacterium | reverse complement strand
GCGTCGCTGCTGGTGCCGCTGACCGGCGTGCAGCTGATGGCGGGCGCGCTGATGATCCTGCTCGGGATCTGGGCCGACCTCGGCGCCGCGCTGCTGGTCGTCTTCCTGATCCCGACGGCGCTCACGATGCACGCCTTCTGGAAGCTCTCCGAGCCGATGGAGCGCCAGCAGGACCAGGTCCACTTCCTCAAGGACATCGCGCTCGCGGGTGCCGCGCTGATGCTGTTCGGCCTCTTCCAGCAGTTCGGCGCCGAACTCGACCTGATGATCACCGACCCGCTCTTCTGAGAGAGGAGGAGCGATGGCGAAGGAGATCTCCGGACCCGCCCGCGAGCTGCTCGAGGCCGCCAACATCGGCCACCTGGCGACGCTGATGGCGGACGGAACGCCGCACGTCACCCCGGTCTGGGTCGACGTCGAGGACTCGCTCGTGCTCGTCAACAGCGCCGAGGGGCGGGTCAAGGTCCGCAACCTGCGGCGCGACCCCAGGGTCGGCCTCTCGGTGGTCGATCGCGAGAACCCCTTCGCGGCCGTCTCGATCCGGGGCCGGGTGCGGGAGCTCACCGCCGACGGCGCCGACGAGCACATCGATGCCCTGGCGAAGAAGTACCTCGGCGAGGAGCGCTACCCGCTGCGCGAGCCCGGCGAGCGCCGGGTGATCGTCAGGATCGAGCCCCTGCACGTCCTCGGGCCATCCGGATGACGATGGAGGTGCGCTTCTGCGACGAGAGCGATTTCGGCTGCGGCTGGGTGGCCGCCGAGCCCGCCTCGATGCGGCGCACCTCCCACGCGCTGGCCGCGGATGGCGGGGTATGGGTGGTCGACCCGGTCGACGGCCCCGGCGTCGAGGAACGGATCCGGGCGCTCGGCGAGCCGCGCGGCGTGCTGATGCTGCTCGACCGCCACCGCCGCGATTGCCGGGCGCTTGGCGAGCGGCTCGCGGTGCCGGTCCACGAGACGCCGTTCGATGGGGTCGCCGGCGCGCCGTTCTCGTTCATCCCCGTGATCCGCAACCGGCTGTGGCGGGAGGTGGCGCTGTGGTGGGAGGAGCGGCGCGTGCTCCTCTGCCCCGAGGCGCTCGGCACCGCACCCCTCTTCCGCGCCCCGGGCGAGCGGCTCGCGGTGCACCCCGCGCTTCGCCTCTTTCCGCCCAGGCGCCAGCTCGGCGGGCTCGCGCCCGAGCACCTGCTGGTCGGCCACGGCGAGGGAATCCACGGCCCGGAGGCGGCGACGGCGCTGCGCGAGGCGCTGGCCGGCTCCAGGCGCGGCACGCCCGGCTGGGCGGGTGCCCGGCTGCGGGGGCTGTTGCGGCGGCGCGGAGCGGGCGCGGGGTGAGGCTGATGTCCGGCTTCAAGGTGAAGAACCTGATGGAGGTCGAGGACTCCGCTCGCGATCGCCCGGAGGAGATCGAGGCGCGCTTCGCGCGCAAGCACCTCGACTCCGAGCAGCTCGGGGTCAGCTACTTCCGCTACGCCCCGGGCTTCCGCTCGCCGATGGGCCACAGCCATCGCGAGCAGGAGGAGGCCTACGTCGTCGTCGGGGGCTCCGGCCGGATGCGGCTCGACGACGAGATCGTCGAGCTGCGGCGCTGGGACGTCGTCCGGGTGGCGCCCGAGGTGGTGCGTGGCTTCGAGGGCGGCCCCGACGGCCTCGAGCTGATCGCGATCGGCGGCCCGAAGCCCGAGGGGGGCGACGGCGTGCCGGTCCCGGAGTGGTGGGTGGATTGAGGCGCGACTCGCGTTTCGACCGCGGACGCGCGGAAAGGAGGAGAGGACGATGGATAGGCGCAAGCTCGGATCGCAGGGGCTCGAGGTCTCCGAGATCGGCCTCGGCTGCATGGGGATGTCGGAGTTCTACGGGCAGACCGACGACGACGAGGCGATCGCGACGATCCAGCGCGCCCTGGAGCTGGGGGTCGACCTGCTCGACACCGCCGACATGTACGGGCCGTTCACCAACGAGCGGCTGCTCGGCCGGGCCATCGCCGATCGGCGCGAGAGCGCGGTGGTGGCGACCAAGTTCGGCAACGAGCGCCGCGAGGATGGCAGCTACGTCGGCATCAACGGCAGCCCCGAGTACGTGCGCAGCGCCTGCGACGCCTCGCTGGAGCGCCTCGGCCTCGACCACATCGACCTCTACTACCAGCACCGCGTCGACCAGAGCGTCCCGATCGAGGAGACGGTCGGGGCGATGGCCGAGCTCGTCGAGCAGGGCAAGGTCCGCTACCTGGGGCTCTCCGAGGCATCCGCCGAGACCGTGAGGCGCGCCCACGCGGTCCACCCGATCACCGCGCTGCAGAGCGAGTACTCGCTGTGGACGCGCGATCCCGAGGAGCGGGTGCTCGACACGGTGCGCGAGCTGGGGATCGGCTTCGTCGCCTACAGCCCGCTCGGCCGCGGCTTCCTGACCGGCCGCTTCGGCTCTCCCGGAGGAGATCCCCGAGGATGACTTCCGCCGTCACAACCCCCGCTTTCAGGGAGAGGCCTTCGAGCACAACATGCGGATCGTCGAGGGCATCGCCGAGTTGGCGCGGCGGAAGGACGCGACGCCGGCCCAGGTGGCGCTGGCCTGGGTGCTGAGCCGCGGCGACGACATCGTCGCGATCCCGGGGACCAAGCGCCGCCAGTATCTGGAGGACAACGCCGCGGCTGCCGAGCTCGAGCTCTCGGATGCCGAGATGCGCCGCCTCGACGAGGTGGCGCTGCCGGGGATGACGATGGGCGACCGCTACCCGGACATGTCGACGGTCGAGGTCTGACCCGATCGAGAAGGAGAGCCGATGAGACTGGGAATGGCGCGCGGTTGCACGACTCGGGGATCCTGGGCCGCGGGACCGGGGACCGAGGCCGCCGCGCAGGCCGAGCGAGAGACGAACTGAGGTACGATCGGCGCGTGGCGGGAAAGCGAATCGATCTCGAGTTGGGCGGTCGGGCCGTTGCGGCCCGGCTCGAGCTGCCCGACGGGCAAGGGCCGCATCCGGGCGTCCTTGTGATCCACGAGCTTTGGGGCCTCACCGAGGACATCGAGCGCATCTGCAAGCGGTTCGCCGATGCGGGCTACGCGGCGCTCGCACCGGAGCTCTACGGCCCCGGTCGCCGGCCGGTGTGCATCGCCCGTGCCGTGCGCGACCTCACCCGCGCAGAGGGAGAGCAGGGCCTGGGCCGCGCGGCCGAGGCCCTGCGCGCCCTGCGCGAGCGCCCGGAGGTGGACGCCGAGCGGACGGCGGCGATCGGCTTCTGCATGGGCGGCGGCTTCGCGCTCCTGCTGGGGGCCCGCGAGGGTCTTCGCGCCACCAGCGTCAACTACGGGCGTGTTCCCGAGGAACCCGCCCGTCTCGATGGGCTCTGCCCGGTGGTGGCCGGCTACGGGGGGCGGGACCGCCAGCTCCTCCCCCACGCCGAGCGCCTGCGTCGCTTCCTCGAGGATCGCGGGGTCGAGCACGACGTGAAGCTCTACCCCGAAGCCGGTCACAGCTTCATGAACGACAGCCTTCCGGCGCCGGTGGCCCGCGCGCTGCGCCCGCTGGCGACGATCGAGTACCGCCCCGAAGACGCCGAGGACGCCTGGCGCCGCATCCTCGCCTTTTTCGCGGACCACCTGGCGGGTGCCGACGTGATCGGAGCCGAATCCCGGTGAGCCCGGCAAGCGACGTGATCGTGGTGGGATTCGACGGGTCCGACGCGGCACGGGCGGCGCTCGAGTTCGGGCTCGAGGAGGCGAAGCTCCGAGGGTTCCGGCTGCGCCTCGTCAGCGCATTGCACTACCCGATTTCCGGTTACATGGGCGCCGGCTTCGAGCCGCCCGGGCCACGTCTCGATCCCGCGGCGCTCGAAGGCGGAGCCAACGAGGAGCTCGACCGCGCCCTCGAAGCCCTCGGCGAGGAGCTGACCGGGGTCGAGGTCGAGCGCCGCCTCCCACGGGAACAGGCCGCGGCGGCGCTGCTCGAGGAGGCCGCCGACGCGGCGCTGCTGGTGGTCGGATCGCGCGGCCACGGCGGGTTCACCGGGCTGCTGCTCGGATCGGTGAGCCAGCAGTGCGTGGCGCACGCCCCTTGTCCGGTCGCCGTCGTTCATGGTCCGCGCGAGGCCCAGCGCCGCAGCCGCGGCGGATAACGGCGCTGGGATCAGTCCCCCAGCACCTCGTCCATGAACTCGGCCAGCCCCTCGCGCGCCGGCTCGGGGGAGCCGTCGTTGGCATCGAAGGCGGCGGTGACGACGTCGAGGTGGTTGTAGCCAGGCAGCGTGATCTCGGCGGTGGGGCCGGGCCCGCCCGGGGACGGGCCAAGCGTCGGCGCGAGGCCCTCCGCCGCGTCCAGGTACAGCGCAGGGTGTTCCGGGATGCCGTCGTAGCGAAGGTTGCGGAGCTCGCCGGTCCGGTCCCCGGCCGCGGCGGCGAGGAAGTCGACCAGGATCTGCAGGGGGAAGTAGTCCTCGGTGAAGTCGGCGGGCGCCTCGTAGAGATTCCGGGCGAACTGGTGGATGTCGGAGACCTCGCTCTGTGCCGAGCTGTAGGGGCCGGGGGCGCCCACCGGGGAGGGGAGCGGATCCGGGAGATGGTCGTAGGGCGCCCAGCGGTAGAGCGGTGCCCGCTCCTCGCTCGGGATCACCAGCTTGTTGCCGCCGAGGAACCCCAGGATCGACGGGGTCCCGTAGGGAACGGGGAAGTTCTTGGCGGCGACGGGGCCGCCCTCGATCACGCCGAGGCCGGCCCGCAGGATCCCGACCGGGTCCGAGTTGTCGTCAAAGACGCCTCCGACGGCGGCCTCGTTGCTGAGCGAGAAGTCGCGCAGGTCCGGCTGGCCGGTGAGGAAGCCGACGGGGCCGCGCGAGAACAGCACCCTGAAGGTGGTGTCGAAGTTCGTGCTTCGCGGCAGCGCCCCGATCACGGAGCTGCGCTCGCTCGGCTCCTCGAACGCCGCCAGGCCGAGGATCGGGAGGGACGCGAGGGTCTCCGGGGCGATCGGCGCCAGGTTGAAGTACGGGGCGAGCCCCGTCGCGGCGCGCAGCAGCCCCGTGAGACCCGGGCCCCGCGGAAGCCTGCCGCTCGCCAGGCGGGCGCGGAGGCCTGCGACCGCGTCCCCGAGGCCCGCTCCCGGCGGCCGCGCCATCAGGCCGAGGACCCCCCGGATCAGGGCGCCGGCGTCGAGCGTGAGCCGGGTGTCCTGGGCGAAGTAGCCGGCGCACTGCCGGTAGCCGGCGTCGGCCGTGGTGGCGGGATCGCCGTCGAAGTCCCAGTTTGCGAAGGCGGCGGTCAGAAACCCCCCGAGCGAGTGCCCGCCGCAGAACAGCCGCTGTCGCCGGAAGGTGGGGGGCAGCTCGCTGATCACCCGATACTGGTCGCGGACCGTCTGCGCCAGGCCGACGTGCGAGAGGAAGCGAGCGTCGGCGGACGGGACAAAGCCCTCGAAGCGGCGCCCGTCCGCGGGCATGCCGCCGTAGTAGTAGTCGAGCGCGACCTGGGGGTCGTGGGCGCGCGCCGCCGCCTCGACTCCGGTGTGGTCCTCGAGGCAGTTAGAGCGCCGGTCCAGGGCCCAGAGCTCCACGCGGCGCCCCCGGGCCGCCGCCGTGCGCACGAGGTTGCGGCCCGCCTGGTCGAAGCCGCTCGCCCCCTCGAAGATTCCCGGCATCGCGACGAAGACGGCATCGGCGCGCGAGGGGTCCTTGGGGCCCCGGGCGCTGCGGAAGCGCAGGTAGCCGATCCGGTCGCAGGCCGGCGGGCGCGAGCCCGCCCGGGCGGGCAGCGGGGCAAGCAGACTGACGTAGGTTTCCCTGACGAGCGCCCGATCGGGGGCCTGCGAGTCGACCGGCGTCTCGATCCGTTCCGGCTCGGCCGCCCCGGCCGTGCTCCCCCCCGCGCCGAGGATCCCGCCCGCAACGACGAGGGCGGCGAGCAGCCCTCGACCGTGGCGCGGGTACGGCCGCGCGGCCGGGGCGCTCACGAGCGAGCGGGCCGCCTGTCGCCTCTCTTCTTCCCCTTCTTCTTTGCGCAGCGCGGTCGCTTCGCGCCCGCCCGCTTGCGCTTCTTGCAGCGCGTGCGCTTCGCTGCCTTCTTGCCGGCGGTGCCCTGGGCGGCGGCTCCCTGGACGGCTCCCTGGACGGCTCCCTGGGAGGCGGGGGGCGCGGAGCCGGGCAGGCTCGCGGTCCCACCCACGACCGGCAAGGTGACCGACGAGCGGTGAGCGGGATCGTGGAGCACGCTAACGGTCCCCGCGAGGCTGCCGAGAAGCTGCGGCAGCGGCGGCAGCGAGTGCGGGAAGTCCGAGGGCGCCACCGTGATCCTGAGGCGGTGTCCCGCCTTGATCACCGCGTTGGTGGGGAAGACCTCGACGTCGAGCGGCATCGGCTCGCCGGGTGTAACCGGCAGCACCGACTCCCGGGTGAACGGGTGATAGGGCTGGATCACCTGGCCGTCCAGCTTCCTGCTGCGCTGCTCGTCGAGCGCCCTGAAGGAGGCCGAGAGCCAGCCGTTGGTGATCCCGGCGGAAGCTCCGGACGGGGACTCGTCGGCGACCATCACGGTGACCGGCGCGTCCGAGCGCGTGGTGGAGATCCAGAGCCGGGCGGCGATCGGACCCGAGAGATGTAGGTCCTCGCTCAGCGGCGGCGTCCGGTAGGTGACTCCCCCCAGCTCGCCCAGCCGCTGGTGCTTGTCGCAGGGCAGCACCGAGAGCAGGCCCGCGGTCCACTGCTCGGTGCTCAGCGAGCAGATGCCGCCGAGCGGCTGCTGCAGGTAGCTCTCCGGCGTCTCCTCGCTCACCGGCGGCTCCTCGCTCAGGGCACGGTCATCACGCAGGTAGAGGCGCTCCGCCCGGGCGGCGGGGTGAGGCCAGTCGGGCTGCACTTCGTAGCGATCCTCGCCGAGCACGTACTGGGTCACCTTGGGAATCTCCTCGACGTCCGTGTCGACGCCGCGCAGCCAGCGGTCGAACCAGCGCAGGGCGATGCTGTTGAGCGAGGGCATACCGTCGGCCTTCAGCCCCTGGCCCAGCGAGCCCTGCAGATGCGTCCAGGGACCCATCAGCAGGCGGGTCGGGGCCTGGTCGGAGATCTCCTCGTACAGCGCCGGCTCGCCCCGCTGGAAAAGGTCGTGGAGGCCGCCGACGATGAAGGTCGGGACGTCTATCTCGTCGGCCACCTCGATCGGGGATCGGGTCCGGTAGAAGGGCCCGTCGTAGGCGATGTCTCCGCCGGTCAGCGCCTTCAGCACCACGGGAAGCTGGAAGGTGCCCGCGCCCGCGAGGTGGCTGACCAGGGTGGAGAGGCCGTCGACAGCGTTGGCGAGCAGCTCCTCGAGCGAGCTTCCCGACAGCGTGTAGGTCGGCGGCAGGATCGCGGTGCCGGTGACCAGGCCGAGCCAGAGCGGGATGAAGCTGATGTTGAGCTGACCGCCCGAGAAGACGATGTCGCGGTAGGCATCGGCCATCGGCACGATCGGGAAAGCCGCCTTCAGATGGGGCGGCCGCTGGCCGGCGGTCTGGATCTGGTTCAGGCCCATGTAGGAGAACCCGTAGGTTCCGACGTTCCCGTCGCTCCAGTCCTGGCGCGCGGCCCACTCGATCATCTCGTAGCCGTCGCGCTGCTCGCTCTCGCCGAAGGAGTCCCACGTTCCCTGCGAGCTGCCCGTTCCCCGCACATCGACCATCACGTGCACGTAGCCCCGCTTTACCAGGTAGCGGTTCGCGAGCACGCCGAGAACGAGCTTGTTGTAGGGGGTCTGGGTGACGATGACCGGGTAGCGGCCCGGCGCGTCGGGGCGGTAGACATCCGCCCGCAGCACGGTCCCGTCGCGCATGGTCACGGGGATGTCGCGGTCGGTCGCCACCGAGTACTGGGCCGGCCGCTCGTAGGAGGTCCACTCCGCGGCGGAGGCGCCGGCCGGCGCCGCGACCAAAGCCACGGCGGCGATGGCGATGGCGATGACGATGACGATTGCTCGTGCGCGGTCAGGCATCCGTGCTCTCCTTCTCTCCTTGAACCCCGAAAATCGGGCGGGCAACTACTCAATAATGGCGCGCGGCAAGGCTATCAAGGATCATTAACCACTCGGGTAACTAAGATGATCAGGGGCCTATCCCGGTAGGCCCGCATACCCGTATCGACGCTGCGCCGTTCGATCCGGGGCGCGAGGTGGTGATCTGGGGGCCTCCCTCGCGGCGCCGCTCGCTGCGGGCCCGGCTCGGACGCTATGTCTCGGCGCCGCTCCTTCCGATCGAGATCTACGAGCTTCCGGCGAGGGTCGAGTTCCGCAACTTCCCCTGGGAACCGGCGCAAGACGCAGTGGGTCATGCAAACATGCGCGCAGCTTGGGAACGGGAAGTACGACGTTGGGGAGAACCAAGGAGGCTCGATGCGGCGACTGATCTCGATTGCGCTCGCGATGGTGGCCGCTCTGTGCGCGGCAGCGCCGGCCGCGGCCGACGTCGAGTCCGTCTTCGACGGATCCGTGCCGTGCGCGACCGAGGCCGACGGCGTCCGCTTCTGCGGCGGCGCGGACACGGTCGTCGCCACCTTCGACGGGGTGCCGATCGACGTCAACGTCGCACTGCCGCCCGCGGCGGCCGCGGGCCCCGACGGCGCCTACCCCCTGATCATGATGTTCCACGGCTGGGGCGGCACCGAGTACGGCCTCGACTCGATGCGGCGCTTCCTCGACCGCGGCTACGCCGTCTTCTCGATGAGCGACCGTGGCTGGGGCGACTCCTGCGGCGGGCAGACCTCGAAGACCGGCGCCTGCGCGGAGGGCTACAACCGCCTGATGGACACCCGCTACGAGGTCCGCGACGCCCAGCACCTCGCCGGGATGCTGGTCGATGAGGGACTCGTCGACCCGCGCAGGATCGGAGCCTGGGGCGGCTCCTACGGCGGCGGGATCTCGATGGCGCTGGCCGCCCTGCGCGACCGCATGGCGCTGCCCGGGGCCAACCAGGACGGCACGCTCAAGCTGGTTCCCTGGCTGAGCCCGGACGGGACCCCGATGGAGCTCGCCGCGGCCACCCCCGACATCCCCTGGACCGACCTCGCCTACTCGCTCGCGCCCAACGGCCGCACCCTCGACTACGTCGCCGACGCGCCCTACGCGATCGACCCGCAGCATCCGGTTCCCGGCGTGATGAAGCTCTCCTTCGTCACCGGATTGCTGGCGATCGGGCTCGTGACCAGCAACTACGCGGTCCCCCTCACGAACCCGGAGGCGGACCTGGTGAGCTGGTACACGAACCTCGCCCTTGGCGACCCCTACGAGGCGAATCCGATCGTCACCGGCGCACTCGAGGAGCTCACCCTGCATCACTCCTCCTATTACATCGATCACTCGCGCCCGCCGGCCCCGCTGCTGATCTCGAACGGGTTCACCGACGACCTCTTCCCGCCGGACGAGGCCGTGCGCTTCTACAACCGCACCCGCACCGAGCACCCGGGCGCGAAGGTCTCCTTGCTGTTCATGGACCACGGGCACCAGCGGGGCCAGAACAAGGCGGGCGACCAGGCCTATCTCGCCCAACGCCAAGACGAGTGGCTCGACCACTACGTGAAGGGGGCGGGGCCCGCCCCGGAGCAGGGCGCCACGGTGAAGACCCAGACCTGTCCGTCGGACGCGTCCTCCGAGGGCCCGATCAGCGCCCCGAGCTGGCGCCGGCTCAGCCCCGGCGAGGTGCGCTTCCGGGGAGCGGACGGCGAGCAGGCCATCGCTCCGGGAACCGGGCTTCCCTTGCTCGACACGACGATCCCGCCCCTCAGCCTGAACACGGTCCAGGACCTGCTCTCCGGGCTCGCCTACGACCCGATCCTGGGGACGGTGCTCGCCGACGGAGCCTGCGCGGCGCCCACGGATCCCACCGGCCCCCTCACCGACCCGCTCTCCGGCGCGGTCTACGAGTTCCCGGTCCAGGGCGACGGCTTCCTCATGGTCGGCTCGCCGACCGTGGTCGCGGACCTGAGCTCGGCGCTGGCGCTCGGCGGGACGCCGCCGCACACCTCGCAGATCGCCGCCCGGCTGATCGACGTGGCGCCGGGCGGCGGCGAGACGCTCGTCGCCCGTGGGCTCTATCGGCCCGACCTCTCCACCGACCCCTCCCGGCAGGTCTTCCAGCTTCACCCGAACGGCTGGCGCTTCGCGGCGGGCCATTCGGTTCGCCTCGAGCTGCTGCCCTTCGACCTGCCCTACGGGCGCTTCAGCAACCTGCAGCTCCCGATCACCGTCTCCGACCTGGACCTGCGGCTGCCCTCGAACGATCCCCCGGACGGCGGCCAGGTGGGCGAACCGGCGCCGAAGCTCGTGCCGGAGGGCTACGAGCTGGCAGTGGACTACCTGCCGCAGGGGCCGGGCACCGGCGCGCCCGGCGGCGCCGGCGCCGGCAACCAGGCCGGCGCGTTCGGCCGCGGCCCCTGCGCGAACGCGCTCACGGGCGGCAAGGGCCGCGACCGCCTGCGCGGCACGCCCGGGTCGGACAGGATCGACGGCCTCCGCGGGCGCGACCGGATCTTCGGCCGCGGCGGCGACGACTGCCTGATCGGCGACAAGGGCCGCGACCGCATCGCCGGCGGACGCGGCGACGACCTGGTCGCCGGCCGCAACCACCGCGACCGCCTCAAGGGCGGTCCCGGGCACGACCTGATCAAGGGCGGCTCCGGCAGCGACCGCATCAACTCGCGCGACGGGGAGCGCGACGTCGTCAACTGCGGCGGCGGACGAGACGCAGCCGCGGTCGACCGCCGCGACGAGGTGAAGGGATGCGAGCGGGCGGTCAGGATAGGTTGAGGCCGGCACTGAAGCCGAGGGCGTGGCGCAGCGGGCGACTCGCGTTCGCGCTGCTCGTCGCGGTCGCGCTGGCGCCCGCGGCCGTAGACGCAACTAAAGGGGTCAGACCCCTTTAGTAGTCAGGTCAAGGCTTCGTGTCGAAACACATGCGAGGGGTCTGACCCCTTTTGGAGGGTTCGGGCAGTCGGGGTTGAGGGTTTGTGTCGTGAGCGTGTCGTCGACCGTCGACCGGCTCCGCGGAGCGGGTCAAGGCGTGGCGGCATTTCTAAAGGGGTCAGACCCCTTGAGCTCCTACCTGCGCTACGACACCAACGACTACTCGCTCGACCCCCGCTACGCGGGCCGGCGGGTGGAGGTCAAGGCCGCCCAGCGGCAGATCGTCGCGACCGCCCTCGACACCGGCGAGGTCGTGGCGCAGCACCGCCGCTGCTTTGCCAAGCAGCTGACCTTCACCGACCAGGCCCACCAAGCCGCGCTCGATCGCCTGCGCGGCGAGCGCCGGCGGGGCAAGGCGCCCGAGGTCGAGCGCCGAGCGCTCGACCGCTACGACGCCCTGATCCCGGCGTGAGCGCCAAGACCTCCGAGCTTCGCCCACCTGTTCCGGGCGCTGAAGGCCCCGGCCGCCGCCGGCGCCGCCGCAAAGCTCGCCGAGCGTGCCCGCGATGAGCAGTGGTCTTATGAGCGCTACCTGGAGGCGGTGCTCTCGACCGAGGTCGGAGCGCGGGAGTCCCACGGCGGCGAGGCGCGGATCAAGGCCGGCCGCTTCCCCGCCCGAAAGACGCTCGAGGAGTTCGACTTCACCTTCCAGCGCTCGGTCAAGAAGACCGTGATCGAGCACCTGGGCCAGCTCGACTTCTGCCACGGCAAAGAGAACGTGGTCCTGCTCGGCCCCCCGGGGACCGGCAAGACGCACTTGGCGGTCGCGCTTTCGATCCGCGCCTGCCTGGCCGGCAAGAAGGTCGCCTTCGCGACCGCAACCGAATGGGTGGCGCGCCTCGGCGAGGCAAAGCGCTCCGGCCAGCTCGAGGCCGAGCTGCGCCGCCTGGGGTTCATCCCGCTGCTGGTCATCGACGAGGTCGGCTACATCCCCTTCGACCCCGAGGCGGCCAACCTGATGTTCTCGCTGGTCTCGGCGCGCTACGAGAAGGCGAGCCTGATCGTCACCTCCAATAAGCCGTTTTCGGCCTGGGGGGAGATCTTCGGCGACGACGTCGTCGCCGCGGCGATGATCGACCGCCTGGTTCACCACGCCGAGATCCTGGCGCTGAAGGGCGACTCCTACCGGCTGCGCGACAAGGACCTGGGCGCTCCGGCGCCGGCCGGCGAGTAGCCCGCCTGCTGCGCTCGCCTACGGCTCGCTTCGCAGGCGGGCTATCGACCTACAAGGGGGGGTCAGTTTTCAACCGGCGCAAAGGGGTCAGTTTTCAACCGGCCTTGACAAATTGGAGGGCTTTCGTGAGGTAGCGGGGGCGGGATTCGAACCCGCGACCTTCGGGTTATGAGCACTAGCAAGGGGGTTTCGTCCGATGCGATTTGGCTCAACCATGCGGTTTGAGGTCACCTGAGGTCCCCTGAGTTCTGCTCAAAATGGGACCACAAACGGGACCATGGGATCAGCCGGTCAGCGGCCGCTCTCCTGGGGCGTAATCTGATGAGACCGTGGCACCGCCACCGACAGCCGAGAAGGACCTGACGGATCGCGTCAAGGCGCTTGAGGACGAGCTGACCCGGCTCCGCGGACTCATCGCATCGCTGGTCAAGCGGTTCGACCCCGACCAGGACGACGACCTGATCGACGAGATCGCCGATAAGCCGATGTCAGAGCAGGAGATGGAAGCTGCGTTCGCCCGCCTCGACGCCGAGGCCGACCGGACTCGTTGAGCCCGACCTACGAGGCCTCGCGGCGGTTTCTGCGCGAGTACATGCGAATGCCCTCCGACCAGCGCGGCAAGTTCCGAACGGCTCGACGCAAGCTCGTCGCCGCGCTTCGCGAGGATCCGCCTGAGTTCCCACCCGAGCTACGGGTCAAGCGAGTTCAAGGCGCGCGCGGCGTCTGGGAGATGACCTTCGCCGCTGACGGCCGCGCCACGTTCGCGTACGGCCCCGCGAAGCGCGAGAGCGAAGCGCACGTCGTCTGGCGCCGGATCGGCACCCACGACGTTCTCCGGGAGCCATAGCGCGTGGCTGCCGGCTCTTCGGCAACCGGCTGACTGAACGCCCGCTCCACGAGCTCGCTCTCGTGTGGGCTCGGCGCGTAGTCCGCGTAGATCTCGGTTGTCTTGTAGTCCTTGTGGCCCATCCATTCCTGGAGCGTTCTGAGGGGCACTCCCGACGCCGCACAGTGAGTCCCGAAGGTGTGCCGCAGATCGTGGAACCGAACTTGGCGAAGCCCGGCGCGATCAAGCGCTGCGCCGAAGCGTTTGCGGATCTTCCGAACTAAAGGGGTCAGACCCCTTTTAGTAGGCAGGTCGAGGCTTCGTGTCGAAACACATACGAGGGGTCTGACCCCTCTTGGAGGCTTCGGGCAGTCGAGGTCGAGGGTTTGTGTCGCGAGTGTGCCGTCGGCCGGTTCCGGGCTAGGCGCTCCACCAAGATGGCGCCCTTCGCCAGCAGGGTCGGATATGCATCCTGGCCTCCGAAGCCGGCGCGCGGTGCAGCGAGCGCCGAGTCGGCGAAACCGATGTTCGGGAGCCGCGCGATCTGATCGGGCGACGTGCCAAGCAGTTCGGCTGCGATCTCGCAGTAGTCGCCGAGCTCCAGATAGACAGTCAAGCGAGCTACTTCGCAAGGCGGCGCAGCGTCTCACGATTCGCCTTGATCGCAGCCCGAATCCTCGAGAGACGGCGCTTGGCGTCTCCGGGTGCACCGTGGCGCAGCTTGCCGGCCTTCTCGGCGGAGGTCGTGGGGGCTTGCGGCTTCATCGCCTGGAGATCGTTGCAGCCGGCGAGGTCCCTCCGGCCCGGCGAGCCGAAGCGACACAAATTGGCACGAGGAATGGCACATCCACGCCTACGGCCCTCGGGTTCAGCCCGCGCGGGTTGCTCTTGAGAAATAGAAAAGGCCCGGATTTCCGGGCCTTTTCTGAGGTAGCGGGGGCGGGATTCGAACCCGCGACCTTCGGGTTATGAGCCCGACGAGCTACCAGACTGCTCCACCCCGCGACGGGTACCGGCATTTTAGCTCGGTCGCGAACAGTTGTGAAGGCGCTGTTTCAGCGCCTCACTGCACGACGCAGCTGCTCGCGGGCGGCTGGCCCGCCGGGAACGCGTGGACGAGGCCCTGGACGATCGCGTCGGTCTTGGCGATGTAGCCGGGCGTCGTGTAATGGGTGCCGTCTTCCTGGAACCACTGGGGCCGGGCCAGGCCGGCCCAGTCGAAGACCCTCAGGTTCGGATAGCTCGGGCAGGAAGCGACCAGGGCCTGGTTCCAGAGCTGCATGTTGTCGGAGGAATAGTAGGTGGGCGGCGCGAGCCGCGAGACGGCGTCCACCCACAACACGGGCTGGTCGCCGATCGCCGACATCAGCTGCGCGATCCGCGCCGACTGGTCGACCTCGGTGCCGCCCTTGGCGATCGTCGCCGCGTCGTTGGTGCCCATGGCGACGATCCAGCAGCCGTCGAAGCCGTCGGCGAGGATCGCCTCGGCGACGTCGGTCGCGTTGTCGGCACCGGGGACGTCCTCGACGATGTCGCGCGCGCCGGCGATGTAGGGCGTGAACTCGCGCACCCCGACCGCCGCGAGCTTCGCGTCGATCCGCTGCGAGGGAACGGGGATGAATTCGGTGCTGATCGAGCCCTCCGAGGTCGAGTCGCCGAGGTAGACGACCCGCCTGCACGAGGTCGTCGTCGCCGGCGCGACCGGCGCCGCCTGCTGTCCGAGGTCGGTCGGCAGCGCCTCGGTGGCGCGCGCCGAGGCGAGATTCTCCGAGACCTTGGGCAGCGCGCCGGCGAGCCCGAGGAACGGGAGTAGGAGGAGAAGGAGCGCGGTGCCGGCGATCGCGATTCCCCGCCGGGGCTCGATGAGCATGCCGGCAGCCACGGAGCGCACGCGCAGCCCGTAGCGCCGGAAACCCCCGCGCCGGATCGGCTCTTCGATCCAGCGCCAGGAGAGGCTCGCGATCAGCAGCGTCAGCGCCACCTGGCCCGCGCCGCGCAGCAGGTTCACCCCTGCACCGGCCGGGCTGGTGAAGACGATGATCGGCCACTGCCAGAGGTAGATCCCGTAGGAGCGCACCCCGACCCAGCGCAGCGGCTCCCAGCCGAGCCAGTGACCAAGCCGTGTCGCGGGATGGACGACGACGGCGACCAGCAGCGCGGTCGCGATCGAGAGCAGCACGAACCCCCACGGGTAGAGGAACGAGGCGTAGGAGCCGGTGCTGGCGATCAGGATCAGCACTACGGCGAGCGAGACGCCGCCGACGACGTCGAGCACGTTGCGCGCCCCCTCGCTGACGTGGGCGGTGAGGCCGCGCGTCGGCCAGACGAAGGCGACCGCCGCCCCGAACAGCAGCTCGAATGCCCGCGTGTCGGTGCCCTCGTAGACGCGGGTGGGATCGTCGCCCTTGGTGTAGAGCAGCCCCATCGCCACGGCCGAGATCACCGCTCCGGCGAAGGTCAGCAGCGCCAGCCGGCTGCGCTCCCGGACCCAGCGCACCCCGGCCCACAGAAGCCACGGCCAGATCAAATAGAACTGCTCCTCGATCGCCAGCGACCAGAGGTGGTCGAGCGGCAACGGCGCGGCGAACTGGGCGAAGTAGGAGCCCGAGTCGGCGATCGTCTGCCAGTTGGAGACGTAGAGCGCCGCGGCGAGCGCCTGCTTGCGGAAGTCGGCGAGCTGGCCGGAGTCGAAGAGCGCGACGAAGATGCTGACCACGAGCAGCATCACGAACAGCGCCGGCAGCAGCCGCCGGGCGCGGCGGATCCAGAAGCTCTTCAGGTCGAGGCTGCCGGTGCGGTCGAAGTGCCCGAGCAGCAGGTCGGTGATCAGGTAGCCCGAGAGCGTGAAGAAGACCCCGACGCCGAGCTTGCCTCCCTGCGCCCAGGAGAAGTTGAGGTGATAGGCGATCACCGCGAGCACGGCGATCGCGCGGATCCCGTCGAGCCCCGCGACGTACTTCCGCCCCGATTCAGCCGGACGCGGCATCGCTTGAAGTCTTCCGGAGCGCGCGGTCGGCGCGCCCATCTACGATCGCCGGGTGCTCGACGAGGATCTGATCCGCACCCTGCACGTCGAGGCCCTGCGCCGCGATGAGCTCCACGCCGGGCGCAAGCCCCACGTGCTGTTCCAGGCGTCGACGATCGGCGCGCTGCTCGACGGGGCCTACGACGGCGAGGTGACCTTCGGCGAGCTGGCCAGTCACGGCGACCTCGGCCTCGGCACGCTGAACGGGCTCGACGGCGAGATGATCGCCGTCGACGGCCGCTTCTACCGCGCTGACATCGATGGCGCGATCAGGGAGGTCGGCGAGTCCGAGCTGACCCCGTTCGCGGTCGTCGTGCCGTTCGAACCGGCGTCAAGCGCGGACGCCGAAGGCCCGCTGGGCCACGACGAGCTGCTCGCCTGGCTCGACGCGATCGCTCCGCCCGACGCCGGCGCCCTCGCCGTCCGCGTCGACGGGGACTTCAGTCTGATCCGGGCGCGCTCGGTGCCGAAACAGCATCCCCCCTACCGGCCGCTGGCCGAGGTGGTCGGCGATCAGCACGTCTTTGAGCTCGCGGACGTCGCCGGCACGATCGTCGGCTTTCGCTTCCCCACCTACAGCGAGGGCATCGAGGTCGCCGGGTACCACCTGCATTTCCTCTCTGAGGACCACTCGCGCGGCGGCCACGTCCTCGAATGCCGCCTCGAGCGCGGGACCGCGGCGATCGACCCGTCCTCGGACCTGCATGTCGAGCTGCCCCCCGGCGTCGCCCTCGACTCGCCCGAGCTGAGCGCCGCGGCGCACGAGGCGGTCGAGCGGGTCGAGCACGCAGGTTGAAGGCGGCGGGCGCCGGTCTTGGGGACCGGCGCCCGCGCTGAGCCTCACGGGGGTCAGAGCTGCGCTCTTACCCCCGTCGCCGCTGCTAGCCGGTAACGCCCCGGACTACCGGGAAGTAACCGTTGGCGTGGCCCGTCACCTTCGGGTGGTAGCTCTCTCCGGTCGGATTGGAGAGACCGTTGATCCACTCCGTCGAGGAGCCGCCGCCGCCATCGCAAACCGCGTGGCCGATGAACGGCGGAATCACGTCGCGGAAGATGAAATTCGCTCCCGCTCTGGTCGCCGCCTGGCTGAGCTTCGTGCGCAGCAGGTCGGCGGTCGCGTTCAGACGTGTCTCTTCAGCCGGGCTGAACCACGTGGCCGCGTTGCAATCGGTCCCGTTGAACAGCCGTGGGTAGTCGAGCACGATGACCTTGGCGTTCGGCGCCCGCGACTTGATCGCGTTGTTGACCTGATCGAGGCGGCCGGGCAGGGTGTTGTTGATGTAGCTCTGCGCGCCGTCGATGGCGCCGTTGCAGTCGGACGCCCAGCCCGGATACGCACACTCGGTGATCACGCTCGAGAAACCGGCGTCGTTGCCGCCGATCGTGTACGTCACCCAGTTGGTGTCCGAGGTGACGCTCGAGATCTGGGTGCTGAGGATGTTGCCGGTCTTCGCACCCGAGCAGGCCGCGTGCACGAAGGCCCAGCTCGGATGCAGGTTGTGCAGCAGGTACGGATACGACGTGGTCGACTTCTGGCAACCGCTGTCGTAGTAGGTCCGCGTGCCGGTGCCCGACGAATACGAGTCGCCGAGCGACACGTACTTGGTCGCGAGCGCCGGCGCGGCGAAGATGCCGCAGAAGGCGGCCACACATACCACCGCAAGGAAACGCCTGGGGTTCATAGCTCTCCTCCTAGAGAGGTCGTTGGCCGCTTGAACCTAACAAGCGCCCAGGTCTCCGGAGAGATTTCGGATAGTTGAAATTGATGGGACCGGCTCCTGCCCGAGTTGACCGGGGTTATGATCGCCGCCGAATGTGGGGGTATTCAAAGTTGCTCTGGGCGGCGCTCGCGGTTGCGGCGCTTGTGGCGCCGGGCGCCGCGCATGCGGCCTCCAACCCGTGGCTGAGCATGCGCGTCCTCAACCAGGCTCACCAGGGCGGCGAGGACGTCAACCCCTCGAACACCATGTACGCCTACGCGCAGGCGCTCGCCGACGGCTCCGACATGCTCGAGCTCGACGTCCACTCGACCTCCGACCACCAGCTCGTCGTCCTCCACGACGAGAAGGCCGACCGCACGACCAACGGCACGGGCGCGGTGCTCGGCATGACCCTGGCCGAGGTCCAGGCCCTCGACGCCGCCTACTGGTTCGCCCCCGGCCGCAGCGCCGTTCACGGGCTTCCCGACTCGGCCTATCCGCTGCGCGGGATCCGCACGGGGCAGCGGCCGCCGCCGGCCGGCTACGACGCCGAGGACTTCCGCATCCCGACGCTGAAGGAGATCCTCGACGCCTATCCGCACATCCCGATCAACATCGAGATCAAGGGCGCCGACAACGCCGAGAAGTACCGCGTCGCCGACGACCTCGCAGCGCTGCTGCGCGGCTACCCGGGCAGCAACGTGATCGTCGTCTCCTTCGAGCAGTCGGCGATCGACCGTTTCCACGCCTCCTCGCCCGACACGCCGCTCGCCGCGGGCACGACCGCGGCGGCGAGCTTCCTGCTGCTGGGCGTGCCGCTGCCCCCGGGGACAGCGGCGCTCCAGCTTCCCTACGAGCTCACGACCGACAGCATCGGCCTCCACCTCGGGCTCGACTTGCCGATCCGGCTCGCCGAGGACTGGGTGACGACCAAGTCCCACAACGCCGGCGTCGCCGTCCATTACTGGGAGGTGCCCGAGAACCAGGAGGCCTACGACAGGGTCTTCGGGGTCTGCGGCGACGCGGTCATGACCACCGACCCCGCGCGATTCGAGGCGGCGCTCGAGCAGTCCGGCCGCCCGCGCGTCGGCGGCCAGGGCGGAACCGACGCCTGCCCCAACCCCCCGCCCCCTCCCCCGCCGGGCTGCCGGCTGACCTTCAGCAAGATCCTCGCCCCGGTCGACGGCAAGGTCGCGGTGCGCTTCGAGCGCTGGGGCGACCTGCGCGGCGACTGCCGCGCCAAGCTGATGGTGCGGACGAACAAGAAGATGCGGCTGCCGGCCAAGAAGGGCAAGCGCAAGAAGGCGCGCAAGTCACGCCTGAAGCTCGGCGCCGCCGAGTTCACCGCCCCCGCCGGGCGCTCGGGGGCGACCGCTTGGGTCGCCCTCAACCGCAACGCCCGGCGCCTGCTCAAGCGCCACCGCCTCGTCCCGACCAGGGTCCAGCTCCAGGGCACCGCGACCGACGCCGCCCCGGCGCTGACCCTGGCCGGTCGCTAGAGCGCCTGCCCGCTACTCCTTCTCGTACTTGAACGAGACGCCGAGGCGGATGCGGAAGTCGGCGACCTTGCCGTCCTCGATCGTCACGTCCTGACGCAGGACCTCGGCGACGCGCAGGTCGCGAACCGACTCGCCGACCGTTGCGACCGCGATCTGCGCCGCCTTCTCCCACGAATCCGAGCTGACGCCGACGACCTCTGTGACGCGGTAAACGCTGTCTGCCATGTCTCTCTCCTCCGGTTGGGTTGGAAGCTGCGGGTCAACCCTCCCATACCCGGCCCCAACCATTAAGGGGACTGTCCTCTTTAGACCCGCGAGCACGTTCGCCTGAGCGCGGCGCGGGCGATGACGGTGCCTGCTACCCGATCTTGGCGTTCGGCATCCGGGCTGCATCGCGGCTGCTACGGTCCGTTCCGTAAGGCCGAGCAATCAGCTCGGCGAAGGTTGTGCCAGCGCTCGCAGCAGACTTCTTGTTTCTTCGGGTACGCAGCACACATATCCGAAGGAGCAGCATGCCCACCGGAACCGTGAAGTGGTTCAGCGACGAGAAGGGCTTTGGTTTCATCACGCCCGACGACGAGTCGAAGGACCTCTTCGTTCATCACAGCGACATCAACGCCGAGGGTCATCGCACCCTCGCCGAGGGTGCCAAGGTCTCCTACGACGCCGAGCAAGGCGACAAGGGACCGAAGGCGGCGAACGTTCAGACCGTCGCGTAGATCCGCTTCGGGCCCACCTGGGGCCCGCACCGAATCAGCCGAAGGGCCCGGGAAACCGGGCCCTTCGTCGTAGGATGCACGCGGTGAGCGGGGAAGATCCCGAGGGCGAGGACCTGGCCGAGCTGCTCGCGCGCAGGCGGCTGACCGAGGACGCGGGGCGCGCCGAGGCGGTCGACAAACGCCACGCCGCGGGCGGGCGCACCGCGCGCAAGAACCTCGACGACCTGATCGACCCCGGCAGCTTCCTCGAGTACGGGCGCTTCGCGGTCGCCGCCCAGCGGCGGCGCCGCGAGCTGAGCGAGCTGATCGAACGCACGCCCGCCGACGGCTTCATCGGCGGCACGGCGCGGATCGGCGGCGAGCCCTGCGCGGTGCTCTCCTACGACTACACCGTGCTCGCCGGCACCCAGGGCACGATCGGCCACATGAAGAAGGACCGGCTGTTCGAGCTGATCGAGCGCATGCGGCTGCCGACCGTGATCTTCGCCGAGGGCGGAGGCGGCCGCCCCGGCGACACCGACCACGCCGTGGTCTCGGGGCTCCAGACCCGCGCCTTCGCCCTCTGGTCGCGGCTCTCGGGCATCGTGCCCCGCATCGCCGTCGTCCACGGCCGCTGCTTCGCCGGCAACGCGGTGCTCGCCGGCGCCGCCGACCTGATCGTCGCCACCGAGGGCTCCTCGCTCGGCATGGGCGGGCCGGCGATGATCGCCGGCGGCGGCCTCGGCGACGTCGACCCCGACGCGATCGGCCCGAGCTCGGTCCAGGAGGCCAACGGCGTGATCGACGTCGTCGCCGCCGACGAGGCCGAGGCGACGGCGATCACCAAGCGCCTGCTCGGCTACTTCACCCACCCCGAGTCCGAATGGGAGGCGGCCGACCAGACTGCGCTCCGCGACGCCGTCCCCGAGCGCCGCAAGCGCGCCTACGACGTCGGCCCGGTGATCGAGACCCTGTTCGACCGCGGCTCGGTCACCTTCCTCCGCCCCGCCTTCGCCAAGCCGATGAGCACCGCCCTCGCCCGGCTCGAAGGACGCCCCGTCGGCGTGATCGCCAACAACCCGACCTACTACGCGGGCGCGATCACCGCCGAGGCCGCCGACAAGGCGGCGCGCTTCCTCCAGCTCTGCGACGCCACCGGCCTCCCAGTAGTCAGTCTGATCGACACCCCGGGGATGATGGTCGGCCCGGAGGCCGAGGCCACGGCGCTTGTCCGGCGCTGCTCGCGCCTGTTCGTCGCCGGCGCGACGATGCGGGTCCCCTTCTGCGCCGTGATCCTGCGCAAGGCCTACGGGCTCGGCGCCCAGGCGATGGCCGCGGGCTCGCTGCACGAGCCGCTGCTGACCGTCGGCTGGCCCTCGTCCGAGCTCGGCCCGATGGGCCTGGAGGGCGCCGTGCGGCTGGCGATGCGCCGCGAGCTCGAGGCGATCGCCGACCCCGAAGAGCGCGAGCGGCGCGTGCGGGAGCTGACCGCGGCGGCCGAGGAGAACGCCAAGGCGCTCAACGCCGCGACCGTGTTCGAGCTCGACGACGTCATCGACCCCGCCGAGACCCGGGCCGTCCTGTCGCAGACCTTCGCCGCCGCGGCCGGCGGCATCGCCCCGCACAGCCACCGTTTCGTCGACACCTGGTGAGCCGCTGGCCGTCAGCTGCTGACCGGGACTTCGTCCTGGTCGTAGCGCTCCTGGGTCCAGGTCACCGGGCCGTCGCGATCGGCGAGCAGCCCCGGGATCGTGCCGCCAACCGCGGCGGCGGCGACCATCACCCAGTAGGCGATCGGATAGATCGGCGCCCAGAGGAAGTAGCGCCTGACCGAGGGGTCGTAGCGGCCGTCGAGCCAGAGCCCGATCATGATCTGGCCCATGAGCACGGTCGCGATCAGCATCCCCCAGTAGTTGGGGATCGGGTTGCCGGCGAAGCCGAAGACGCCGAACCAGATCGCCAGCGCCCAGAAGAAGGCGGCGACCATGAACAGGTGGGCCCAGAGACTCGATAGCGCGCCCTCGATCCAGACCGGCCACATGCGCCGCTTCGACCAGTGCTTGAAGATGCCGGAGTTGGCGTGCAGCACCTGGGCGAGTCCGCGGGCCCAGCGGGTGCGCTGACTCCACCACGCCTTCAAGGTCTCGGGCACCTCCATCGCGAACAGGGCGCGCGGCTCGTAGCGGACGTCGGAGAAGTAGGTCTGGAGCTGCCAGGCGAGGGCGATGTCCTCGGTCTCCATGCCGACCTGGAAGCGCCCGACCTTCTCGACCGCGCTCTTGCGCAGCGCGGTGCAGATTCCCGAGAAGGTCATCAGCCGGCCCCAGGTCGCCTGCGCGCGGCGCAGGACCGAGACCGTCGCCGAGAACTCGATCGCCTGCAGCTTCGCCAGCAGCGTCGTCGTGTTCGCGACCCGCGGGTTGCCGGTGACCGCGGCGAGCCGCGGCACCTTGACGAAGTGGGGGACCATCCAGCGCAGCGCGTCGCGCTCGGGGCGGCCGTCGGCGTCGACGATCAGCAGGATCTCGGCCTCGGCGAGCGGCAGCGCGTCGTTGAGCGCCATCGCCTTGCCCTCGTTGACCCGCTTGGTGAGGAGCCTGATGGCGCCGGCCTCGGCGTAGGGCGCCATCAGCTCCGAGGTCAGGTCGCTCGAGCCGTCGTCGACGACGATCACCTCGTAGTCGGGGTAGTCGAGGTCCATCAGGCGCTCGACCGTGTCGATAATCGAGCGCTCCTCGTTGTAGGCGGGCACCAGAATCGAGACCATCGGCCACTCGTCGAGGTCGTAGAAGCCCTCGTCGCCGCCGGCCTCGCGGTGCCGGTAGAAGTAGAGAGCACCGGCGATCCAGTAGGCAGCGGTCGTCACCGGGTAGAGCCCGAGAAACACCATCAGCACGAAGTAGTAGGGCTGATCGGCGATGGAACGGATCAGCTCAGACATCGCCGAGGCTCTCGATCTCGTCCACCGGCACGTAGTGCTTGCGCCCCTCCTCGTCGATGGCGACGAAGATCTGGCCGCCGTCGTGGCGCGCTTGCGGTGAGGCGACGATCTCGCGGCCGAGCGAGTCGTGGTCGAACTCCACGTCGGTGACCAGCGCCTCGGTGCGGCGGTGGCGGCGGCGGTAGATGCTGCGGTTCCAGTTGACCCAGGAGACCGTGAACAGGCCCCAGAGGATGATGAAGCCGGCGATCACCTCGACGTCGATCTCCCAGTGGCTGGGGGCGGCGACCTCGAGCTGCCAGACCCAGAGCGCGACGAACCCGCCCCAGGCAAGGATGCCGGTGGTGATGTGGAAAGTCTTCATCCAGCCCGATCGCGAGGCGCTTCCGGTCAGCTGGACAGGTCCGGGGCGCGGAGCGGCCGGCGGCCCCCTGCGCGAAGGGCTTCCCGGCGAACCGCCGCCGCGGCGCCAAGGGCGGCCGATCCCGCCCACGGGCGGAGCCTCGGCTGAGCCCACGGGGGTGACTTGTGGTCGCATGCGCCTCACTCTTGTTGGGTCGGCACCCCGGTCCACCTGCTTGAGCGTGGACAGGAGTTATCCGCAACGAGCGTGGGTAGTTGAGCCTGTGCGCATTAGCATCCGCCTGTGCGCGTCGCCGTCATCGATCTCGGGACAAACTCCACCAGGCTGCTCGTCGCCGACGTCGAGAACGGCGAGGTCGGGGAGCTCGAGCGCCGCAACACCGTCACCCGCCTCGGCCGCGGCGTCGACCTCTCGGGCCAGCTCGGCGCGGAGGCGATCGAGGACGTCTGCGCGGTCGTCGGCGACTACGTCGCCGTGCTCGAGGATATGGGCGCCGAACGCGTCGCCGCGCTGGCGACGAGCGCCGTGCGCGACTCATCCAACGGCGACGCCTTCATCGCCGAGCTGCGTGAGCGCTTCGCCCTCGACGCCCAGACGCTCAGCGGCGAGGAAGAGGCGCGGCTCACCTACCTCGGCGCGACCGCCGGGCGCGAGATCACCGACCGCACGCTCGTCTTCGACATCGGCGGCGGCTCGACCGAGCTCGCCTGCGGGCGGGCCGGCGAGGTCGATTTCCAAGCCTCGCTTCAGGTCGGCACCGTGCGCCACACCGAGCGCCACCTGCTCGACGATCCGCCTTCGACCGCCGAGCTCGAGGAGCTCGCCCACGATGTCCGCGCCCGGATCGACGCGGCCACCGCGGACAACCCGGCCGCGCGCGCCGACCGGGGGATCGCCGTCGCCGGCACCCCTACTTCGCTGGCCGCGATCGATCTCGAGCTCGACCCCTACGACCCCGCCCGCGTCCACGGCCGCCGGATGTCACTCGCCGCGATCCAGCGGATGTTCTCGCGCCTCGCCGCGATGCCGCTGCCCGAGCGCCTCCAGGTGCCCGGCCTGCACCCGGGGCGGGCGCCGACGATCGTCGCCGGCGTGGTGATCCTGGTCGAGGTCATGCGCAGCTTCGGGCTCGGCGAGGTCGAGGCCTCCGAGCACGACATCCTCTGGGGCTCGGCGCTCGCAACCGCCCTTGCCCCGGTATGAAACGCCTGTCCAAGCAGGCAGAGAACAGCCTCAAAGATCACCCGTATTGAGTATTTACCTCCCCTGAGGCGCGACCGATACTTTTGGAGCCGGGAGACGAAGACCTGGGCCGGACGCCCAAGATGTCTCCCAGCCCATAGGTCCAGGCGTTGCCGCATGTTGGCGCCTCCCGTCGCTTGGGCCAACACATACCCCCAAGTACAGGCCCCCTACGACGTACCCCCTGCCCGTCCTGAAGGGGCCGAACGTAAGAAGGGTCGCCAGGACGGCGGCCCTTCTTCGCGTTCCAGGGTCTGTCTCTATTCGGAGACGCCGGCTATGGCTAGTCCTAATCTGGTGACATGAAGCGTGGGACCGTTGCGATCGGGCTGGTCGCGCTGCTCGCCCTCGCGGGCGCGGGCGGCTTCGCGCTCGCCAAGAAGAGGCACAAGGGGCACCCGCGCGGGCCCTACCCGAGCCTCGGTGCCTGCCCGGTGTTCCCGCGGTTCACCGGAGCGGCCAACGCGCCCTCCGCCGACGACCAGACCGCCTGGAGCCAGGATGTCTCCCAGGCGCCGCTCGATCCCAACTCGGCGGCGATCGTCTCCTACATAAACGCCCACGGCGGCGACGAGCTGCATCCCGACTTCGGCTCGCCGCGCGAGTACGGCTTCCCCTACGCGGTGGTCGGGCGCAAGGCAAAGAAGGTCAAGGTCAACTTCACCGCCTACGGCGACGAGTCGAGCCACGGCGCCTACCGGGTGCCCGGCAACGCGCCGATCGAGGGCGGCCAGAGCTCGGACGGCGACCGCCACGTGCTCGCGATCGATCGCAAGCGCTGCAAGCTGTTCGAGCTCTACCGGGCGTTCTTCTCCAAGAAGCCGAAGAAGCACTGGAACGCCGACCAGGGAACGATCTGGGATCTGCGCTCGCCGGCGCTGCGCACCGACGGTTTCACCTCGGCCGACGCCGCGGGCCTGCCGATATTCCCCGGGCTCGCCCGCTTCGACGAGGCCGCCGGCGGGGGCATCGACCACGCCCTGCGGATCACCTTCAGCTCGACCCGCGACGCCTGGCTCCACCCCGCCTCGCATTGCGCCGGCTCAACAACGAATTCAGCCGCACCCCCGATGGGGATGCGGCTGAGGTTGAACGCCGGATACGACGTATCCGGCTTCAGTGGTCCGGCGCGCGCGATCGCGATCGCGCTCAAGCGCTATGGGGTGATCGTCGCTGACAACGGATCCAACTGGTTCGTCAGCGGGACTTCCGACCGCCGCTGGAACGACGAGAACCTGAATGCCTTGAAGCAGATCCCCGGTTCCGCCTTCGAGGTCGTCCGGAGCGCTGCCCCGATCCATTCCTGTTAGGCCCGTTCCCGTTCCCGTTCCCGTTCCCGTTCTGGGGCGCGGGGCCGGCGTGGCTCGGAGCGCCGTGGCGCTCTGCGCCGTCGAACTCGGACTTGAGCCCGAGCGCGTGCGCGATCTTGCCCATCTCGTGGCGCTGGTCGGGAAGCACGAAGCTCGCCGCGTGACCGGTGCGCCCCGCCCTGCCGGTGCGGCCGGTGCGGTGGACGTAGGTGTCGCGATCCTCGGGGGCATCGAAGTTGATCACGTGGCTGATGTCGTCGACGTCGATGCCGCGGGCGGCGACGTCGGTCGCGACCATCGTCTGCGCCCGTCCGCTCTCGAAGTCGGCGAGCGCGCGGCGGCGCTGGCCCTGTGACTTGTTGCCGTGCATCGCGATCGCGTGCACCTTGTGGCGGCTGAGCTTCTTCACCAGCCGGTCGGCGCCGCGCTTGGTGCGGACGAAGACCAGGGTGCGCTCTGCGTCGCGCAGCTCGGCGACCAGCCGGTCGACCTTGAGCTCGTGGTGGACGTGGACGAAGCGGTGCGAGATGTCCCGCTTGCCGTTCTCCTTCGGCGCGTGCACGTAGCGGCGCGCGTCATGGGTGTAGGCCTTGGCGAGCTGACCGGCAGCCCCCTCGAGCGTCGCCGAGAAGAACAGCGTCTGGCGATCGTTTCGCTTGGGGATCTGGCCGACGATGCGATCGACCGGGGGCTTGAAGCCCATGTCGAGCATGCGGTCGGCCTCGTCGAGGACGAGGATGCGCACGTGCTCGAGGGTGATCTCCTTGCGTTGGAGCAGGTCCTCGAGACGGCCGGGGGTCGCCACGATTATGTGAGCGTTCCGAGCGCGCTTTGCCTGCGCGTGGAGGCCGACGCCGCCGTAGACCGGGGCGACCTTGAGCGCCCGGGACCGGGCGATCGCCGTTGTCTCCTCGACGATCTGCTCGGCGAGCTCGCGGGTGGGAGCCAGGACGAGGGCCGCGGGGCGGCGCTCATCGGCTTTGACCAAGTCGACGATCGGGATGCCGAAGGCCAGGGTCTTGCCAGAGCCGGTCGGCGATTGGACGAGCACGTCGCGGCCGGCGAGGACGTCGGCGATAGCCAGCTCCTGGACCGCGAACGGCTCTGTGAAGCCGCGCTTGGCAAGTGCGTCCACGACGGGACGCGACACGCCGAGATCGGCGAAATTCGATGACATGTGTTGCGTTTCTCCTTATGTATGAGGCGAATGCCTCGGGGAGATTCGTTAAACCCCGAGAGCAAAGAGAAGCGCTGGGAGAATTCGGAACCTCACGGGGGCGGGTGCCCTCCGTCGCGGAGCACCGTAGCAGGCGGGCGGCACGGACCCCGCGATCGTCCACCCGCCTACCGGGAACGCGCGAACTCGTCGAACTGCGCTTTCGACTCCCAGACATCAGCAATCAAACCCGGGGTCAGACCCTTAACAGTCGTTACGAGAGTCAAACCCGGGGTCAGACCCTTAACAGTCGTTACGAGAGTCAAACCCGGGGTCAGACCCTTAACAGTCGTTACGAGAGTCAAACCCGGGGTCAGACCCTTAACAGTCGTTACGACTTCTTCGTCAGTCGCCACCGAACTGGGTCTGTTCCTTCGACCGGCGCGGCCTCGCCGAGCTCGCGCATGTGGTCGAAGTAGGCGAGCACGAGCTGCAGGCCCCAGCCGGCGGCCTGGGGGCTGGAGTCGTCGCCGAGCAGCGCCGGGACCGCCTCGAAGGCGGTCTTCTCGCCCTCGCGGAGGGCGCCGCGGACGCGGGCGAGCTGGTCGGCGGTCTCGGCGCGGTTGGCGTCGATCTTGGCGTGGATGTCGCGGAAGGGGCGGCCGTGGCCCGAGAGGCAGAGGTCGATCTCCAGCGGGGCGATCTCGTCGAGCCCGCGCAGGTACTCGCCGGGGGGATCGGGCGTGTGCCCCTGGTCGAAGAACAGCGAGACGCGGCCGAGCAGGTGGTCGCCCGAGATCAGCAACTTGCGCTCGGGCTGATGGAAGCAGACGTGCGAGGGCGCGTGGCCGGGGGTCTCGTAGACCTGCCAGGCGCCGAGGTCGGTCTCGACCTCGACCCCGGGCAGCAGGTCCTTGTCGGGCGTCGGCAGCTCGTCGATCCCGGTCTCGGCGCCGCGGCGCATATTCACGTAGAGCTCGAGGCCCTCGGGCGGGACGCCGCTCTGCCGTGCGACCTCGATCTGCGCATCGAACGCGGCGTCCGGGTCATCGACGAGCTTTCGCACGTGTCCCCACGCTGGATGAACCCAGACCTCACATCCCGAAATAGTGGAGATCGGCGCAGAGTTGCCGAAATGATCTACATGAGAGTGGGTACAGGCGACGAGCTTCACGTCCTCGACCGCGAACCCCGTCTGGCGCAGCGCCTGCTCGAACTCGGCCATCCGACCCTTGCCGCCGATCCCGGTGTCGAACATGACGACGCCGCCCTGACCCTCCACCGCCCAGGCGTTGCCGTGCGGCACGCCGGGCCACGGCAGCGGCAGGCGCAGGCGCCAGACCCCGGGCAGGACCCGGTCGGCGCGCGGCTCGACCGCTCGGCTCTTTGGCGACTTAGCCACGGCGGCAGAGCATAGGCTGAAGTCCGGCTTTGGCTCGCTTCCTCCACCGCCTCGGCTACTCGATTGCCCATCACAAGGTGGCGGTGCTGTTCGGCTGGCTCGTGCTCGTCGGTGCTGGCCTGCTGGTCGGGCTGTCGCTGATCGGCCTGCTCGGTCACGTCGTCGGCGTGCCGACGATCGCACCCGTCGCCGCGGCGATCACCCTGCTGCCGGCGGTCCTCGCGCTGGTCGGGACCAAGATCGACTCGGCCCGCATGCCCGCCTACCCTGCGCCCGAAGCCGAAGGAGGCCGACAAGGGCGTCTGGAGCGGCCGGCCGTGCTCTTCGGCCTCTCGATGGACCACCAGGTGTTCCTGATGAGCCAGATCGAGCACGCGCGGGCGCGAACCGACAACGACCACGACGCGATCACCCTCGCCGCGACCACCGTGCTCACCTTCTCCCCGGCGATGCTCGTCCTCGCCGGCGAAGAAGCCGGCGAAGCCCTACAAGGGCGGCAGCCTGGAGCTTCTGAGCCGGGTCAAGCCCCGACCAGGAGGCGTACCCGGGCGGCGACCGCGGCGACGGTTTCCCGTTTGAGCTTCCCTCGCCTGCGCGCCAGGCGCTTGACCGAGACCGATCGAACGTCCTCGCACTTGGCGAAGCTCCGCCGCCGCAACCCGCCCTCGGGCGGCTCGACTCGAACGTGAAGCGGCTGGCGGCGAAAGCGGGTGGTCAGGGGGACCGCGATCACCAATCCACTCGGCCCGTGGTTGAAGCTGTCGACCGAGAGGATCAGGGCGGGGCGGCGTCCGGCTTGTTCGTGACCCTGCGTGGCTCCGAGGTTCACGTCCCAGATCTCGCCGCGCCTCGGCTTCTTCACCTTCCTCGATCCGGCGGGGTCTCCGCGCCGTCCCAGGCGCGCCGCTCCTCAAGCTCCTCAGACCAAGCCTCCGGATCCTCTCGCAGCGCAGCGAAAGCCTCGTTGGCAGATGCGAGCAGCCCGTCCTGCTCAACGCGGTCGACCGCCTCGGCAAGAAGGTCGGGCGTCGAACGCCCAGTCGCCGTGCTGAGACGCCGGAGCTGCTCGCGTGTTCTTGGATGGACCCGCACGGTGGGCGAGATCTTCGCTGTGCTCTTTGCAGCCATGTATACGCAAATGTATACAGAGCCGAACGGCTTTGTCAGTTCAGGCCGCTAGGAAGCCGCGCGCTCGGGGCCGAGTGTGTCCCGATACGGATTGAGCTCCGCAACCGTCGCCCGGTCCATCCCCAGCCCGTTCTCCTCGCAGTACTCGGCGACGTCGGAGACGCGCTCGAAGATCAGGTGCTCGACTCCCATCGCCTCGGCGATCTCGCGCGACTCGTTCCAGGTGCCGTAGCCCTCGACGTGGACGATCGCGTAGGGGCGCGCGAGCTCGGCGCGGAAGCCGTCCTCGTGGAGCTCGACCCGGCCCCAGGCCTCGACGATCCCGTGCACGGTCGGACCCCAGTCGAACGGCTTGCGGGTCATCTCGAACCACTCGCCGATCCGCGACGGGTGCATGCCGTAGATGCCGCAGCGGCAGTCGGGCGCCGGCGCCGAGTGCTGGGTGCGGCCGTGGCCGCGGCAGCGGGCCTTGGTCGCCTCGAGCGCGTCGTTCCAGGGGGCGCTCTGAAAGACGCCGGAGAGGACGGGGCGGCTGGCGCGCCAGCGAACGCGCCAGGTGCGGAGGCCGTAGAGGCGGCCGGCTACGAGTGGCGCTTCTTCGATCACCGCGCCGGGACCGGTTCGCGCTACAAGGGCGGGAGCCTGGAGTTCTAGCCGCCGGCTGATAGCTCCTGAACAACCGATCCCCTGAGAGGCCATCCCGGTCAGGGAGGGTTTCTCTTTTCTTCCAAGAGAGAGAGGTCGTTCATGAACCTTGTAGCCCGAGAGTTGCCGCCGAGCAAGCTCGTAGTCGCGATCGACTGCGGGAAGGTCTTCAACCGCGCCATGCTCGCCACCGGTGAGGCTGGAGTGATCGGCGAGCCGGTCAGCCTGCCGACTCTGCGCGAGGGGGTCGACCGCGTCGAAGCCTTGATCGCCGCAACGGGCGCCGACGACCCGGTGATCGCGATCGAGGCGACCGGCTCGCTCCATCGTGCCTGGGCGCTGGAGCTCGAGCGACGCTTCCCGGGCTCGCTTCGCCTCTTTGCCCCGTCCGAGGTGCAGGCGGCCCGCACCCAGCTCGGCTCGCGTCGCTTCAAGACCGACGACCGCGACTGCGCCGCGCTCGTCACCTCGGCCCGTCAGGGGCTCGGGCGTCCGGCCGCCTCAGACCCGGCGCAGACGATGCTGGCGGCGGTCCGCCACCGCCACGCCCTGGTGGCGGAGCGAAAGGTCGCCCAGCAGCGCCTCCACGATCAGCTGAACGGTCTCTGCCCGGGGCTCTCGGCGCCTCGGGGTCATGGCCGCGCCCTCAAGCTGGAGGACGTATCGGGGCAGGCAGTGCTTGCCTGCGCGGTCGACTTCTGCGGCCGGGCGCCGGCGCCTCGCTCGCTGATAGCCCGTGCTCCGGGGCGTTTCACCCCTGCAAACGCGGGCTATTGGGCTGATCGCTGGCGGCGGCTGCTCCCACCGCCACCCGACGCCGAGCTGCGGGCCGAGTGGCTCGGCCGGGGCCTCGCGCGCTGGCGCACGCTCCGGGACGAGATCGAGCGCTCGGAGGTAGAGATCGGCGGGCTGCTCGCCGAGACCAGCGGGCAGATCCTGGTGAGCCTGCCGGGGGTGGCGGTGGTCCGCGCCGCGGCCTTCGCTGCTCATGCCCTGCCGATCGAGCGTTTCGCCAGCGCCGAGCGGCTCTACTCGGCGACGGGTTTGGCGCCGGCGAGCTACCAGTCGGCCACCCTGCGTCGCCGCGGGGGGATCTCGCGCCAGGGCCTCGCCGAGTTCCGCGACGCGCTGATGGGGATCGCCTGGGGGCTCTCGCGCTACTCGGAGTGCTTCGCTCGCCGCGACCGAGAGCTCCCGGGCCCGCGGCATGGAGCCGATCCAGGCGCGGGTCGCCTTGGCTCGCCACGCCTGCCGGCTCTGCCACGCGATGCTCAAAAGCCAACAACCCTTCGACGAAGAGCGATACGCTCGGGCCAGGCATGGCGCGAGCGGTGACGGCGTTTCCGGCTATGCCGCATGACGGCGCAAACTAGCTTGCCGCCCGCTCGCGCCGGCCGCCTTCCTCACGGCGCAAACGAAAGCCTGCCGCTCGACGGCGTCTGATCAGCCTGCCGGTTTCCGGCGGCCGCTGGCCCTTCTCGTTCTTCTCGGAAATTGCGGCGGATTTCGTCGGCCCGCTCGGCGCTGGGTGTCAACGGGGTTGACTGGGCGGGGGAAAGCTAGACCTTGAGCAGCGAGCCGTTACTAAAGGACGTCCCCGAGCCGAGCCTCGTCGATCACCAGGCGCCACTCCCCCTTCGCCGGGGCGGTGGCGCGGAAATCGGCAAAGTCGAAGGTGAGAATCGGCAGCTCGTGGCGCTCGGCGATCGCCATCACAGAGGCATCGACGAGCCCGAGCTGGAGGTCCGCGTACCGCTCCTCGATTTCGACCGCGCGCCGGAGAAGGCCCGGGGTCACCGGCGCGAGCCCGAGCGTGCCACCGGCGAGCGCGGCCAAGAACTTTCGTGCTGAATCTGTGCCGACTCGCGTTCGCAGCATGTGATCGACCTCGGTCGCAACGGTGAGCGGAACGATTAGCGAGGCGCCGAGCGAGGCAACGATCTCCCGCGCCACGGCATGCGTCCTCTCGCGCGAGTTGGCGGCGGCGACCAGCGGCCCCGTATCGGCGACCGCCTTCAGTCTGAGAACTCCTCGAAGATCTCCTTCAGATACTTCTCGGCATTCAGTCCGAGATCCTCGGGGCCCTCGCCGGAGCCGATCCAGTCGGGGTATGCCCCCTTTCGCGCACCCGCCTGCACCAAACGAGCGATGGTGGCCGAGAAAGATTCGCCCTCCTCGGCATTGTCGCGCGCGAGCTTCTCGACGTCTTTGGGGAGATAGATGGTGCGACGGGCCACGGTGGTGGGCATGCAATAGGTATGAACGCAAGCATCATACCTTTGACCCCACGACCGTCAAGAAACGCGCGCCGACGATTCAGGAAACAGCGCGCTCGGGACCAAGCGTGTCCCGATACGGGTTGAGCTCCGCGACCGTCGCCCGGTCCATGCCGAGCCCGTTCTCCTCGCAGTACTCGGCGACGTCGGAGACGCGCTCGAAGATCAGGTGCTCGACTCCCATCGCCTCGGCGATCTCGCGCGACTCGTTCCAGGTGCCGTAGCCCTCGACGTGGACGATCGCGTAGGGGCGCGCGAGCTCGGCGCGGAAGCCGTCCTCGTGGAGCTCGACCCGGCCCCAGGCCTCGACGATCCCGTGCACGGTCGGACCCCAGTCGAACGGCTTGCGGGTCATCTCGAACCACTCGCCGATCCGCGACGGGTGCATGCCGTAGATGCCGCAGCGGCAGTCGGGCGCCGGCGCCGAGTGCTGGGTGCGGCCTTGGCCGCGGCAGCGGGCCTTGGTCGCCTCGAGCGCGTCGTTCCAGGGGGCGCTCTGAAAGACGCCGGAGAGGACGGGGCGGCTGGCGCGCCAGCGAACGCGCCAGGTGCGGAGGCCGTAGAGGCGGCCGGCTACGAGTGGCGCTTCTTCGATCACCGCGCCGGGACCGGTTCGCGCTCGGGCTCGCGGGCGGGCTCGCGCTTCGGCGCCGGCTCGGGCTCGCGCTCGGGCAGCGGCTGCGGCGCCGGCGCCTCTTCGGGAGTCTCGATCGGCTCGACGATGATCGTGCGCGAGGGTCCCGGGTGGGTCATCGGCGGATCTCCGGTCGCTGCGGCGGCTCGGGGTCGTCGCCGGCGATCTGGCGGCGCCCGCGGCGCGCGGCCTCGGTGAACTTGTCGAGGTTCTCCTGCAGGGTCTCCATGATCGAGTCTGCGTAGTCCTCGGCCTGGAGGCGCATGCGCCGCTCCTCGTAGCGGGCCTCCTCGACGATCTCCTCGGCGTTGCGGTGCGACTCGCGCGTGATCACGTCGGGCGAGGTCAGCTCGCGGGCGCGGCGGCGGGCCTCGGAGACGATCGTGTCGGCCTCCTTCTTCGCCTCGCGCAGGAGGTCGGTGCGCTCCTTGACCACCCAGCGCGCCTGCTTTTCCTCCTCGGGAAGCAGCGCCCGCATCCGGTCGAGGATGTCGTAGACCGACTCGCGATCGATCCGCGCCTCGCCGACGAGGGGAACCTCGGGCGCGTCGTGGACCAGCTGGTCGAGATCGTTGAGAAGTGCGTCGATGTCGTTGGCGTCCATCGGCTAGGCATTGTTGCGCGCTCGCGTGCTCGGGAGCGGCCCACCGATTGCACGACCCGGAAATTGCGAAATCGAGCCCGCCTGCCGCCACGATTCGCGCGCACGGCACGCTAGTGGGCCGAGCGCAGCAGCCGCACGCCGATCCGTCTACGCCTGGCGACACGCGCGAGGCCGACGTCGAAGGTCACCAACTCGGTGTCGAGCTCGAGCGCCAAGGCCGCGTACAGGGCGTCATAGAACGAGAGGTTTCGCCGCAGCGCCCAGGCGGTGAGCAGCAGCGGACCGTGGGGCGCCCGTGCGAGCGCCATCACCGAAAAGTCGAGCAGCGCCTGCTCGGCCTCGTGTGCCCCGAGCATCCCGGCTGCAACATGACCCCGCAGGGCGTGTCCCACCTCGGCGTCGATCAGGTGCGGCGCGAGCAGGTCGCCCTCGCGCACGACGGCTCGCGCGACCTCCGAGTGCTTGCCGTCGGACAGGTACTCGACGAGAACCGACGCGTCAACGACCGGCATCGCGATCGCGGCCCTCGCGAATGATGCGCAGCGTGTCCTCAGCACTGAACCGCCCTCGCGGTCGGGCTTTGACCCGCGCATCCAGCTCTTCGAACGAGAGCCGCGAGACGCTTCGCTCGAGCTCCCTCTTGATGTAGTCAGAGAGCGAGAGACCCTCCGCCGCGGCGCGTGCCTTCACCTTGCGGTGGAGCTCCTCGGGCATGTTCCGGATCTGAACCATCTTGGACATGTTCACCACATTAAAGCATGCGTATCACATGCCGCTCGCAACGAATGGCGCCGTCAGTCCCTCGCGATGCTCTGTTCTTCGCCGGGCTCGAGGACGAGCCGAGCTGAACCGACCGGAACCGCTTTCAGGTTGCGGCGACCACCACGCTGAGGAAGCCGACCACGAGCGTGGCGATGATCCCGCCGCCGATCTGCAGCGTGGTGCGCTGGGCAGCGTCGAAGCGCGCCTCAAAGCGCGCCTCGAGCGAGTTGAACCGACTGTCGATGCGGGCCTCCAACGAGTCGAAGCGCCCGTCGACGGCGTTGAAGCGAGCGTCGACCGCATTGAAGCGCTGGTCGACCCGGTTGAAACCGTCCTCCACCCGGCCCGAGAGATCGTCGAGCCGCTCGTCGGTCCAGGTTTCGCGAGTTCCGGCCATCGCCGAAAGGGTAGCCCAGCCATCCGTCCTCGATGGCACGCGAAAAGTGGCCGATCGGTAACGAAACCGGAGAGGGGCTAGGTGTAAGAACCAGCCACATTGTTCGCCTTTAGCTCGGCGAGCCGAGCTCCGGGCGGCCTCTTGGCGAGGGAGCCGTGTGGTCTGCGCCAGTTATAGAAGCTGAGCCAGCCGGATAGAGCCGCGGTTCGCTCCGCCGAGTCCCGGTAGATCGCCCCGTAGGCCCAGCCGCCGAGCATCGTGCGGATGAAGCGCTCGGCCTTGCCGTTGGTGCGCGGCCGGTAGGGGCGGGTGCGGATGTGCTTGATCTTCAACGCCCGGCAGGCGATCGCGTGGGTGGTGGAGCGGTAGGCGGAGCCGTTGTCGGTCATCAGGCCCGTCACCTCGATCCCGTGCGAGCGATAGAAGGCGACCGCTCGCCTCAGGAAGCCGATCGCGGTGGTTGCCTTCTCGTTGGCCAGCACCTCGACGTAGGCGAGACGGGTGGCGTCGTCGACGCAGACGTGCACGTACTCCCAGCCGGCTCCGCGTGAGCGCTGCCCTTTGCCGCGGTTGCCCGTGACGCGGTGCCCGGCGCCTCGGTGGCCGATCCGCCCCAGCTTCTTGACGTCGATGTGAAGCAGCTCGCCGGCGCGGGCCCGCTCATAGCGGTTGGGGGGCTCGAGCGGCTCCAGGGCGCCGAGCTTGCCGAGCCCGATGCGACCTAGGACCGCCGAGACGGTCGAAATCGCCATGCCGAGCGCCATCGCGATCTCGGCCCCGGTGAGGCGCACCCGCCGCAGGGCCGCGATCGCCTCGACCCGGTCCTCCGGGGTGGCGTGGGGAACCGAGTGGGGCTCGCAGCTGCGGTCGTATAGACCTGCCTCGCCCTCTGAGCGGTAGCGGGCGACCCACTTGCCGGCGGTTCGCTCGCTCACCCCGGCGGCCTCGGCCGCCGCGGTGAGCGACCAGCCCTCCTCGACGACGCGCTTGACCATGATCGCCCTGCCCTTCGGGCCGAGCTTGGCGTTAGCGTGAATCTTCATCCGGTGTTCCTCCTTGGATCTGGGTGGCATGACACCCCCAGCCTCCAAGGAGGCCCGGATGAACAATGTGGTTAGGAACTACAGCTAGGCCGCGAGCGCGAAGCGGCGCTCGCCGACGTCGCGCGCCCAGCAGACCAGCGCCCAGCCGGCGAAGGTGAGGCAGGCGACCGCGCTGGTCACCGTGATCAGCGCGCCCGTGGCGGCGGCGGGACCCATGCCCTCGGCGCCGAGAATCAGCACCGCGGCGGCGACGCCCGCGCTGGGGCCGACCGGGAAGACCCCGATCACGGCGACGCCGATCAGCAGCGCGATCGAGTCGAGCAGCGAGGCGTCGGCGCCGGTGTAGTGAAGGAGGAACCAGATGCGGACGATCTGCAGCGCGCCGCAGAAGGCGACCAGGCCGATGACCCGTCCCCGGCCCTTGAGCCCGCCGAGCACGGCGAAGCCGCGCCAGAAGCCCTGGCGGTCACGGGAGAAGGCGGCGATCGCGATCGTGGCCGAGGCGATCACGGCGAAGCCGACGATCGGCGCCCACCAGGGAACGCCGAGCGGCTTGACCAGCGTGAAGGACATGATCGCCGCCAGCGCCCCCTCGATCACGACGATCGGGAACTCCGAGGCGAGCAGCACCGGCGCCTTCGGGCTGTCCTCGGGCTGCGTCTTGCGCAGCGCCGCGACCCGCATCACCATGCCGAGCTGCCCGTTGAAGAGGTTGCCGAGATAGCCGATGCTCGAGGCCTGGTAGACCCGCCCGCGCTCGACCCGCCCGCCGGCGGCGCCGACACAGACGTGCCAGGCCTCGCTGCGCGCGAGCAGCCAGCCGAGCTGGAGGGCGACCGCGACGCCGACGACCCAGAGCGGCGTCCCCGAGAGGGCCGCCGCGAACTCCCCCCGCTTGCCGGCGAGCGCAAACCCGACGGCTCCGCAGACGGCCAGCGTCCCCATGATGGTGACGGCGGTCGAGTTTCGGCGTAGGAATGAGTTCTGGGTCATAGATATGCGATCGGTCGAAGCCGACCAGGTCCTGCTCAGTAGAAGTCCCGCTAGACGAATGGCTTCGTCCGGGGCGTGAGGATCCCTGCCGCGACTCAATTCGCCTTAAAGCCCCTGGATCCGGGACGTCAGGGGCCGGGCACCCTAGCGGCTATTGCTCCGGATGGCGCCGGTGCGAGCCGATTCAGGTGCGGGATGTCACTTGAGACGATCGGGCTGGCGTCAGGGACGGTGTTGTCAACATCAACCCCTCCTCGCTCACGGTCATTTCGATGCGAGTCGGAGCCCCGACAAGGGCCTGACAACACCATCTGACTATCGTCCGCCTGACTTGGCCCCATTTCGCGCCATGAGTGAGCATCAGCTGAGCCTGCTCTCCAACGAGCAGCTGATCGCCTACGCAAACGGGGCGCGATCGGCGGGTGAGCGCGACCACTGGCGGACCGCGATGGGCGTCCTGGTGTACGGCTTCATCGACCGCGTCTTCTTCTGGACCCGCAAGTGCGATTCCAACGATCACGAAGACCTTGTGCACGAAGTGTTCGAGCGCGCGATCAAGTCGCTGGCACGCGATACGGCCCAGTTCGACGGGTCAACCGCAGGGCAGTTCGGCGCCTGGCTGCGGCGCATCTCGCAATTCGTCGTCGCCGATTACCACCGAGCACGCGAGGGCAAGCCGCCTCTCGACCCGCTCGCAAGCGAGCACGAGGGTGAGGAGGAGATATTTGGGGCCGACCCGTCAAGTCCTGATCACGCGGACGCAGTGGTCAACCAAGATCTCGTCGCCCGGGCATTCGCTGAGATCAAGAAGCCGTCCCATCGCCGGTACATCGAGCTCGGGGGCGACTCCGATCTCGGTTTCGCCGGCATGCCTCCCGAGGAGGCCTGCGAACAGGTGAAAGAAGAGCTCGGCGACGAGATCACGATCGTCAACGCCTACAAGATCAATTCCCGCTTCAAGGCGAGGGTCCTGAAGCTCGATGAGGAAACGAGAAAGGCGACGAACCCGGATGCCTGAGCTCAACGACCTTTTCGCCGAATTCATCGCCCGTCAGCTTGCGGGCGACAAACCCGACCCCTTCGAATACATGGACAAGCTCTCCGGAGAAGAGCGCGAGGAGCTCGGTGACCTGATCGACGTCTTCCTCGAGCAGGCGCCCCGCGAGACTTGGGACGCCGAGTCATTCCACGGCTCCGACGCCGAGCGCATCGTCGAGCGCGTTGACCGCGCAGTGAACGGCGCCTCCGGCATGTGGCCGGCGCTCCTCCCGCGCCTCCGGCACCGGGCGAAGATCAAACGCGAGGAGCTGGTCGCGCGCCTCGCAGACGCCCTCGGCCAATCGGAGAAGGAAGCCAAAGTCGGTGCCTACTACCACGAGATGGAGCAGGGCCTGCTCCCCTCCGAAGGGGTCAACGACAGTGTCCTCGAAGCACTCGGCTCGATCGTCGGGGTCAGTGCCGAAGGCTTGAGAAACGCCGGCAAGCGATTGCTTCCGCCCCGCGAGGGCCAAGCCTCACCGGCTTCGGCGGAATCGCCGGCGTTCGCGAGAAAGGCGCTACCGAACCCCGACTACATGCCCGAGCCGCCGACCGCCATTCCCGGCGCCGAGAACGGCGAGCCCGACGAAGTCGACAAGCTCTTCCGCGAGGGCTGATGGAGGAGATCGAGGCCCGAGCAGAGAGCGTCCTCGCCTCGGTCTCCGAATGGGTTTGGGACGGCGAGAGGTTGCCGGTGCCAATCGAAGCGATTGCAGACACGGAGTTTGGTCTCCTGGTCCGAGACGTCGACGACCTCTCCCTCGCCCCCGGCGCTCCGGAGTCTCGCCGCGGGCCAGTCCCTCTCGGGCCTACTTCTTTCCAGCCGCGGCGAGATCTGGGTGAATGCTCTCGAGGCCAAGGAGTGGCCGCCGCGCCGCCGCTTCACGATCGGCCACGAGCTCGGCCACTGGGTCATGCATCGCACGGGTCAGCAGTCGCTCTTTTGCCGCAAGCCGAGCATCGACCAGATGCAGCTCGACGTTGATGAGCGTCCGCCGCTGCCGCCGGCGGAGGCGGAGGCCAACGCCTTCGCTGCCGCCTTGCTGATGCCGGCGCACCTGATCCGCGAGCAGTACGAGAAGTGTCGCGGCACGCGCGACTCGTTCGAGCGCATGTGCACGATCTTCGACTCCTCGGGCGCAGCGATGCAGCGCCGCTTGAAGGCTGTGATCGGCTAGAGGTCGGACCAACGCCGGTGGTCGCCCAGCTCGCGGCCCCTGTCTTTAGCCAGCATGATGGCGTCAGAAACGCCGGCCCAGCGGCGACTTCCCCTTGGTCAACCACCAAGGGAGTCCTCCATGGAAGCCTCGTCCGCGCCGACCCCACCCACCAAACTCTGCCCCCACTGCGGCGCCCAGTCGCAGACGTTCGAGAAGAAGTGCCCCAGCTGCGGCAAGAAGTACAAGAAGCGCACTGGCCTCAAGGTTTTCCTGTGGATCTGCCTCGGCGGCCTGGTCGTAATCGCCGGCTGCTCGGCACTGATCGCCGCCGGCATCAACAGCGCCAATGACGAAGCCGACAAGCACGCGATCACCAAGGCCCAGTTCGACTCGATCGAGCAGGGAACCTCGCAGTCCGAGGTCGTCGACACGCTCGGCAAGCCAACCGGCAAGCAGGAGTTCGAGAACCAGGGCGCCTTCAGCAACGAGCCCGTTGGCTCATCTTGCATCTACTACGCGAAGAAGGGCGAGGATCTGCTCGGCTTCCCGAGCTTCCAGTTCTGCTTCACCAATGGTGAGCTCGACAGCAAGAACGCGTACTGATGTCGGGCCCCTCGAAGGAAGAAGCGCCCGTACGGGTCTGCCCGCACTGCTCGGCGCAGTCGCGGACCAATGACGACGTATGCCCCCACTGCGGCGGCTCGCTGATCCGCGACCGCCGCATCCGGATGCGCCGCCGGATCGCGGGGATGTCGAAACGACAGCGCCGCATCGTCCTCGGGGCGGCGGTGGTGTTGCTGCTCGCCGCAGTCGGCGGCGGAATCGCGCTGAAGGTCAACCACGACAACGACGTCCGCGCCAAGCAGGAGGCCGAGCAAGCCGCGGCCGAGCAGGCCCAGAAGCAAGCCCAGCAGCAGGCCGCGGCCGACAAGGTCGAGCGCCAGCTGCGCGAGCTGATCGTCACCGAGCTCGAGGACCAGGTCAGCAAGGACGCCCAGGACTCCGTCGACCAGGGCATCCTCGACGGGCCGGTCCTACGCACCGAGTGCGACCCGCAGGGCGGCGCCATCGACATCGCCGCCGCCACCCAGCCGTTCAGCTGCCTGGCCGTGACGACTGAGAACCCCGGCGGAACGATCGAGGGCTACCGCTACACCGCGAGCGTCAACTACACGGACTACAGCTACACGTGGCGTCTGGGAGGGGACGCGCTGCCATAGAGATCAGTGAGCTGTCATCGCGAGCCCTCGCGCCACGAGTCCAACTCCCGCTTCATCGCAGCGACGTCCTTGCCCATCCGTTTGAGCTCGTCGCCGTCGAGCAGCTCGAGATACCGGCGTCGTGTGAATTCACGGAGCATCTCCGCGATCTCGTCGAGGTCGGTTAGGCCTTCGGCATTCAGTGCAAGGCGGCACGGTTTGCAGAGGCGTACAAAGCGCGACCTCTCGACGCCCCAGCTGGGGTGACGCTGCATCTGGTCCTGGCAGAGGCGGCAGTAGCGAACGTCGGAGGCGGCGAGCTCCGCGCCGATCAGACGATCGTGTTCGCTCACGCCGGTCTCGCCGGCCGGGATTAACGAACCTCGGCACTCGTCGCAAACGAGCTCACGGTGTGGGCCGTAGTGGCATCCGAACATCGCCTTGGCCCAGCCGCGAAAGGTGCCGATCTCTCCACAGAGCGCGCACACGTCCGCACCGTAGATGCCAACGTTGCCCGTGCTCGACCCGCTTCTGATTGCGAGGATCCCGTCGATGGCCTGTTCGCGCTCTAGCGCGCTTCGGTCGTTGTGAGTCATTCGCTTCACCTCCATCGGTGCCGGCTGTAGCACCGTGCCTCGGCCCGGGGGCCTTGGCCGGTTGCTGCGGGGTCAAAGGGCCGGATCCCTCACCCGCTCTTGATGGACAGTTCGATCCTACTCCCGGTCGCCGCGCCTCCTCAGGCCGGCCGCAGCCGCTTCGGGCCGTCGGGCTCGAAGCGGCGGACGCCGAGGTCGAAGAGGTGGTCCTTGACCTGGGCGAGGGCGAAGTCGAGCGCGATCAGCGGCAGGCCCCACTGCTCGTAGCCCTCCTTGATCGTGTCCAGGTAGCCGGCCGCGGGGAGACCGAGGTAGTGGTCCTCGTCGCGGATCATGTAGGTCACGGCGACCAGTTCGTCGCTGCCGCTCCGCACCGAGACCCTCTCGCGGTCGTAGAGGGTCGGGTAGCCCTCGTAGGTGTCGAGCCGCTCGAGGTCGCGGTCGCTGATCCGCCAGAGGGCGCCGTGGGTGCGGGCCCCGTGGCGCGGCCGGATGTCGGCAACGCCCTGGAAGGTCAGCTGCCAGTCCTCGAGGGAGGCACGGGCGAGCGGCTCGGAGTCCGGGCAGCGGCCGGCCATGCCCTCGTGGTTGAGGTTGGAGCCGTAGGCGAAGTAGAGGTGCGTGTTCATGCCTGATGAGTCGTGCTTTGTGCCTGGTTTCTGACACGAGCGCCACGAAATGTCAGAAATCCCCCGCGCCGGCGACTACTTGAGCATGGACCTAAACGCCCTGCTTGATGTTGACGTGGTCGCGGTCGAGGCCGAGGACCAGGTCTCCGTGCTGCTCGAGATGATCGCGCCCGGCCGCAACCCCGACGCCCCGCGCGACCCGGGCACGCTGCAGGTCGTGCTCGACCGCAGCGGCTCGATGGCCGACGGCCGCCTCGAGGCGGCCAAGGACGCCCTCGAGGCCCTGATCGCCCGCCTCGACCCCACCGACAACTTCGGCCTCGTCGCCTTCGACGACGAGATCCAGGTCGTGGTCCCAGCCGGCCCGCTCGCGGACAAGCGCCCAGCCCGCGAGGCGATCCGCTCGCTCTGGCCGGGCTCGATGACGAACCTCTCCGGCGGCTATCTGCGCGGCATCCAGGAAGCGCGGCGGATCGCCGACGGCCGCGGCGCCACCCTGTTGCTGCTCTCCGATGGTCACGCCAATTGCGGCGTCGTCGACCACGGCGAGCTCGAGCGCGTCGCGAGCACCGCCCAGGGGCGCGGCGTCACCACCTCCACGATCGGGATCGGCCTCGGGTACGACGAGTCGCTGATGGCGACGGTCGCGCGTGGCGGCGGCGGCAACACCCACTTCGCCGAGGAGGGCGATAGCGCCGGCGCCGCTGTGTCCTCCGAGGTCGACGACCTGCTCGAACAGGTCGTGCAGGCCGCGAGCCTGACCGTCCGTCCCAGCGGCGACGTGTCGCAGGTCCGGCTCTTCAACGACCTCCCCGCGGTCGCGATCGAGGGCGGCTTCATGGTCGAGCTGGGCGACTTCTACGCCGGCGAGGAGCGGAGGCTGCTCCTCGAGATCGACGTCCCGGCGATGTCGGGCCTGGGCCTGCAGCAGGTCTGCGAGCTCGAGTTGACCTATGGCGACGTCTCCACCCTGAACTCCGAAACGGTGACCATCCCGGTGCATGTCAACGTCGTCCCCGGCGACGAGGCCGCCGGCCGCGTGCCGAATCCGACTGTGACCAGCGAACGTGCCTTCCAGGGCGCTCAGCGCGCCAAGCGCGACGCCGCCAACGCGATGCGCTCGGGCGACGCCCGCGAGGCCAAGCGAATCTGGAGCGACGCCGGCCGGGCGCTCGAAGACTTCGGGCCGCTGGCTTCCCCGGAGATGCGGCCGGAGATCGCCAAGGAGGCCGAGCTGCTCCGCGACTTGGCCGACCGGGCCCTCGACGACGACCCGAGCCGGATGTCGAAGTTCTCCGAGGAGGACCTGCACTACAAGGGGCGGCGTCGCGGGCGGCGGCGACCCGGAACTGGCGAGAAACGCGACTGATCAGAGCACTTCGCTGCTCCGCCGCGCAATGAGCGGCACTGCCCTAATTCCCGGGGAGTGCGAGCTCAGCCTCAACAGGGGCGTGATCGCTGAGACGGCTCTCGAGGTAGTCGCTCAGATAGACGCAGCTCTCCGTCGTAAGTTCGGGCGATGCGCAGATATGGTCGTAGCGGCGCGGCGTCAGGTTTCCCTTGCGACCGGTGAAATGTGAGGCTGGGAAAGGTTCGCCGTTCTCATGAACGTCTCGGTAAACGTCGCGCATGTCCTGGTTCTCGACCAGGGCCGCCTCAGCCTCGATCCAGCGAGTCTCGATCGCCTCTGGCCATTTCGGTCCGGGCGCGCGATGTCCCGCCGTCACGTCGGGGCCGGAGTCATCCTCGGCCAGCGGTGCGTTGAAGTCGCCGCAAAGGACTCTTGGGTTGCTGGGGTCCTCGTCGACCCGCCGGCGAATCGCTTCGAAGGCGTGGACCTTGATTAGGCCGTTACCGGAACCCGGAGGCACATGGGCGTTGTGGATGTCGATCGTCTTTCCATCGAGTCTGATTCGTACGGCCGCGTACTTCTCCGGGAAGCTGAAGCGGGCCTCCTCGGGGTCCTCGAAGGAGATCCCGCGAAGAGCGACCATCGGATGCCGAGCGGCGATGAGGTTGAAGTACCTTCGCTTCGCTGGCGCCTTTGAGGGCGGTGAGTGAAACCACTCTTGGGGAAATGGGGCCGGAGGGTACGGGAGCACAGCGAGATCGACGCTGCTAACGACCGAGTAGCCGGCCTCCATCAGTCCTGCCGACCACTCCGGGTAACTGCCCAGAGTTACCTCTTGGAGCGCGACGACGTCGACCTCACGTCTGAGGAGGGCGTTCCGCTGGCGACCGAGCGCATCCCCAACTCGGCCGTTGACGTTCCAGGAGAGCAGCCTCATGACTTCGGTCGGTGAAAGTCGCCGTCGCAGTGCGTCCAGTCGCCCCGGCCGGCCGACTCGGCCCGCTGCTCGGCCGCTTCGTAGGAATCGAGCCGACGGAACGGGTCTTCGAAGATGTAGACGTTGGCGAGTCCCTGCTCGAGCATCGAGCGGCCGAGGTCCTTGCCACCGGAGATGCGAACCACGTAGGCGAGCAGGCGCCCATAGGCGTCATGACGGTCCTGGCTCGGGTCGGTGGTGACCTTCACCCGCTTGCTGTCGGCGAGCTGGTGCATCTCCTTCGAAGCAGCAGGACCGCCGCACTCGGTGATGCCGAACACCTCCGGCGTGTCGATCCCGATCAGACGCACGGTGAGGTCCGCGCCCGAAGCCTTGGTGATCCGCAGCGTGTCGCCATCGGTGGCGTCGTCAACTCGGGCCAGGAAGCGGCGCCTCGAGCCTTCGCCGCCCCCTCCAGAGCCATTTCCCGCCCCGCCGGCGCAGGGACAGGGCAGGCTCTCGCAGGCAACGCCGTCGTGATCTGCGTCGAGCCCGGCCGGGTCCGACGCCGGCCCGCCGTGCTCGAGGAAGTACTGCTGGGCGGCGGCTTGATTCGCGAAAGAAGGGCAGTCCGGTCCCGCGGCCGGGGCGCCGCCCGTGGTCAAAGTGGCCCCGCCGATCAAGACGCCTGAAGCAACCAACCCCGTTGCGGTCCAGCCGATGCGAGTCACGCGGCAAGGGTAGCCACGGCGTCAGGCGAACCCGGGCCCCAGCTCGGCCAGCAGCTCGTCGGCGTCGGTCTCGAAACTGCCCTGCTCTTCGAGCTCGATGGCGCGGCGAAAGGCCGACGCGGCCTCCCTGCGATTGCCGAGTGCCGCGCAGGCCTTCCCGAGCCAAACCCAGGCCCAGGAATTGCCGGGGGTCAGCTCGGTGTAGAACCGGAGATGCTCACAGGCCTGCGGGTACATGCCGAGGTCGTGGTAGGTGTAGCCGAGCCCGAAGTGGGCCTTCATGTTGCCGGCTTCGAGCGTGCGGCGCCACAGATCGAGGGCGACGAGCAGCTGATCGCGGGTGGGCCGTTCGTATGGATCCTCCGGGATCGCACCCACAGCCTGGTCAAAGAGGAGCACGTCGGTGGTCGCTTCGTCCGGCGAGTACCGCGCCTGCACAAGTAGGAGGATTTCGCCGATCGTCAAGTTCGTCGCCCCGAGAACCGGGACATGGAAGCGAGGCGCGACCCATATCTCGGGCAAGTCGATCTCCTCGACGTCAACGCGAGGAGGGCCCTCGACGCCGAACCCGATGATCTCGCCGTCGTCATTGAGCAGATAGCCGAAGCGCTCGTCGCGCTCGAAGGTGCCCGAGAGATGCTCAGGCTGCCCGTCCCAGACCACCCCCATCTTCACGACGATCAGGTGGTCGAGGCCCGGATCGAGCGACAGGTGGGCGGTGACCGGTTTTCCGTCGAGCGGGACCGGGAGAAGCATCGGTTTCACGTCGGCCATGTCTCCATCCCACGGAGAGAGTCGTTGAGCAACCGTTCGGCTGACACGGCAGTGCTTCGACGCGCGAGAAGAGCGCCATCACACAGATGCTGGCTGAGGCGGAACCTAAGGACCACGGCGAGGGTGCTGAGCTGCGTGGGTCAGCAAGAACCGAGGCGGCCCACATGCCCGTAGTGTCCGAATACCGACTCTTCACCCGACCTATTGGGAAATGACCGAACTCGCGGGCGCCTCATGAGCTGGCGCGAAACTAGATACACGTTGCCGGATGTCCTTCGAGAGAAGCTTGGAGCGGGGCCTGGCGAACTCGAGCTCGTAGGTCGCCTACTCGAGTACTACGACGCCCAAGGGCTGCTCGACTCCAACGGCATGGCGTCCCCCCTCTTCTCGTCGTGCGGTCGGTGTGAGCACTGCTGGCCATCGTCAACGCGGCCTCCGCGGCCGGAAGCGAGCATCGCGGGGATTGCTGTGCCATGGGTTGGTCCCGGCTACTCCCAGTCTCGCCTCTGCGTCGTGGCGATCAACGGGAACAAGTTTGGAGGCCTCTCAGCGACGTGGTGGATCACCAAGTGCGACATCGAGCATCGAAGGGGGAACGCGGCATGCGGAGGTGAGTCGACATCCCGCCACGTCTTCTATGCGAAGGCCGCCCGATATCTATCAGCGCTGCTCAGAAAGGGTGGCGATTTCGATCCGGATGCGTCGGTGCCTGCACCGGTTTGCGCAGAGGCCTGGAGCCAGGTCGCGTATCTGCAGGCGGTTAAATGCTCGCCGGGAACCGGAACGCGGGGTTCGCCGACACAGGCGATGGTCGAGACCTGTCCTCCACGGTATCTCGCCAGTGAGCTTGAGATCTTGACGCCCGCCAGGCTGCTCGTCGTTGGAAAGAAATGCTGGGCGTCCGTCAGCAAAGCATTGGATACCGACCTCCCCGACCCGGAAGAGGCCGCCGGGCGTGCGACGGCTGTTCTGCCCGCCGGGGGACGGATCGAAGTGTTCTTCGTCGCTCATCCTGGCGGCCGAGGTGACTACTACCGGGAGTCGGTACGCCAACTCGCGGATTTGAAATGACCTTGACAGCTCCCGCCCAGAATCGAAACGCCCTGCCGCTGCTCGTAGATGAGGGCCTGCTCCAGGACGGAGACACTTTGGTCCTCTGCGACTGGGCGCTTCGGCGCGAAGTCCGCGGGCAGTGGGATCCCGCGCAGTTCATGTTTCAGGTCGTCGTGGATAAGCCCGCTCGCAAGGTTCGCTGGAGGCCGGATTCCACAACTCCGGAGAGGCTGATCTCGGCCGGCTCGGTCGCCGATGCGATTCACCGCAGTCTGCTCGGCTGTACGCATGCAGCAGGCGAGGTAACCCCTACCGGCAGTTGTTTCACGAAGGGCCCTAGAGGGCCACTGCTTTCCCACCTCGCACGTGGTGCAGGGCTGTGGATCTAAGGCGCGGTTGATCGGGTTGCACCCCTCGGATAACGATCCGCCGAGATCTCCTCGGACAGTGAGGCTCCCCCTCGGGGCTGTCGAGAGAATCGCCCGTGGCAGGGAGGTCAGGGTCTGGGCGAAGCCGACGACCGAGGACACTGCGCTGCAAGGCGCGCCGTGGCACGTACGCCTTGAGTGTCTTGAGCTTGAGTCTGTGGACGTCGGGCTCGACGCTGCCTTGATCCGCCTTGCCCAAGAGGTGCGCGCGCGCCTTCCGGCACCCCTTTACCCCGAGGTTCCGGGTGAACTAGCCTCGGAGCACAAGCTGTCCGTCTTCGTGCAGCTGCAGATCGCGGATCAGAAGGGCGAGCTGGAGCTGGCACTCGAGAGGGCAACCCGGATGACGAGTTGGGAGTACGAGCTCCACGCTGATCCAGCCCTTCGCTATGACCCGAGCGAGGATCGCTTCGTCGAAGAGAATCAGGCCTGATCTTCGAGGAGCTCTGGGCATACGCCCGGTTGGGCCCCTCCGCTTGTGCCGTTCGCGCGTTTTCTGCGCCTCCCTCCGCGCGCACGCTACGCCGGAGAGCGGAGTGACCTCGCCTAATCAAGGATCGGCTCATGTTTCCGACCGTCGGCCCGCTCCCGGTTAAGCATGTTCGGGTAGATGAACCAGTGGCACCAACCGTCGATCTCGAGGTAGCGGTTAGTCGTTACGTAGTCGGGCCGGTAAGGCGCGACGTACTTGGCTCGGTAGCCGTCGACCCTGATCAGTTGGACGAATGAGTCGAACTGCTCGGTGTCGACCTCGTGCCAGCCCCTGATCACGTACTCGTGCGGGTCGGGCGTGGTGTGGCGGTACTCGCCCCACCGCCTAATCGCTTCCTCTTCGGTCAGGCCAAGACCGACCGGAACCATCTTCACGTGGCGCCACAGGACGGAGGTGATGAACTTCTCCGCCTCACGCATCGTCATAGACGAGTTCGTCGACGCGCGATCGCACGGCCTGACAGAACCAGACGAGGTCAAGCGTCGAACAGCTTGCTCGGTGGCGCGTCCTCTGGGCTGACCTTGTCCGGGTAGATCTTCAGCCCGACGCCCTCGAGCACACCGGAGTCGGGGTGATGCGCGAAGCGCGGCTTCAGCTCCTTGAACCAACGACTGGCGTCGCCAAGAGCGCGGTCGGCCTTGAGCGTGGTCCCGACCACCATGTCGGCCACCTGCAGGCCGACCGAGAAATGCGACGGCCCGAGCAGCAGGCTGTCGACGATCCGCTCGAGCTTCATGAACTCGGTGCCGTGTTGCTGGATCCGCTCGAAGAACCGGCGCGTTCGCTCATCGAGCTTCTCGGCGCCGGCTGTCGAGGACGATGACGCCGTACGAGTCCTCGCGTTCCAGGAAACGCTCGAAGCGTTCCGCGAGGAACGTGATTGCCGTCGCGTAGGTCGTTTCGTCGTTCTCGAACAGCGCGGACTCCATCTTGCGGCCGGCGATCGGGCGCAGGATCGTCACGTAGCAGGTGACCGGTGATGAGGAAATCGCGGCGAACAGGGCGTCGGCGAGGGCAGGCGGGACCTCTCCGGTCTGCGTGCCGTGCCATTTCGCCTCCTTGTCGAGAGGCCAGTCGTGCTCGCGCATCGCTGCGTGCCAGCGGTCGCGCAACACGCCCCATTCGTCGGCCCGGACGGCGACGCCGCCGACCGCGAAGCTCATATCGCTCGGACTTCCCGACTCGTCGAGGAAGAGGAGGTGCATGACGGGCCCAGCCTAGTCAGCGTCTAGCTCTTTGTCAGAAGCGACACCCCGGTCGCGACTCAATGGGCATGACGACCAAGACCGAAGGACCTACGCCCTCATCAATCAACGAACTTTCTCAGTGAACCGCTCGAGATCGGCGACCCGATCACGAGTGGACCCTTGGCCCTCTTTCCGATCTTCGGGCCGGACCCGCGGTTCGAGTACATCGGCCTCGGCGATGCCGGCGACAAAGTGACGATCACCGAGATGCCGGGCGCAGCCGACGTCAACTCCCTCGCGGTGCACAACTCCTGCCCGCTGCCTGTCCTCCTCTACCCGGGAGAAGCCCTGCTAGGCGCCCAACAGGATCGGATGGTTGACGTCCCCGTCGTAGTTCCCGCCCATGCCAAGACCCATCTCCCGGTGAGCTGCGTCGAGGCCGGCCGCTGGGATGCGAGCCAGCACCGCCAAGGGTTCGTTCGGGCCAGGCAGTTCGCTCCGCGGAATCTGCGCGAGACGAAGACCGGCGCACGCGCCGTCGCCGAGGATCGCGTCGCCGCCGGTCGCGCGGCCCAGAGCGAGGTTTGGGGAGAGGTCTCCGCTATGCACGCCAGGCTCGACTCGAGAAGTCCGACGGAGTCCGTCCACGACGCTTTCGACGCTCGAGGATCAGAGATCGACGGCATCGAGGAAGGGCTGGCGCCCGTCGAGGGCCAAGCCGGCGTCGTCGTCGCCATCGGCACGCGAATCGTCGCCTTCGAGCTCGTAAGCCGACCGCTCGTTTTCAAGTCAATCTGGGGTCGCTTGGTTCGGAGCTTTGCGCTCGACGCTGTCGACCTCCGCGGCGGTGCCTATCCGACCCGGGACAAGGCCGAGGCCTTCGTCCGACGCGCCCTCGCTCGAGAGTCGCAGCGGGGCGAGGCGGTCGGAGCCGGCATCCAGCTCGGCATTGGAGCGAGCTCGCAAGAGGCACCCCGCGGTGTCGGCCTTGAAGTCGAGAGGGAGCTGATCCAGCTCTCGGTTTCGCTTCGGCATAGACCGTCAGTTCATCGGCCACCCGCTGACTCGCCTCTTGACTCCATGCCCCCCAAAGCGCGACCATCGACCCAGAGGCGCCCGTGTACGAGCTCGACAACCAGCTAATCCTCTCCGCAAGTGACCTCAACGGGTACCTCAACTGCCGTCATCTGACCCGTCTCGACCTCGCGTACGCTCGCGGCGAGATTACGGAAAGGCCCGAGCGCGACCCGGGCGCCGACCTGATCGCGCGCAAAGGGGACGAGCACGAAGCCAGGTATCTCGAGGACCTCCGATCCGACGGGCACGAGGTCGCTGAGATCACTCTTAGCCACGAGAAGGATCCGAAACTGCGGGTCGAAGCGCTCGAGAAAGCGGCCGCAGCAACCGAAGAGGCAATGCGCGCCGGTGCGGAGGTGATCTACCAGGCGACCTTCTTCCGGCCGCCCTTCCGTGGCCACGCCGACTTCCTGTTCCGCGTTGATCGACCGTCAGATCTCGGCGACTACAGCTACGAGGTCGCCGACACCAAGCTCGCTAGGCGCACAAAGCCGTACTTCCTGCTCCAGCTCTGCTTCTACAGCGAAATGGTGGAGCAGATCCAAGGAATCGCGCCCGAGAACGTCCAGGTCATCCTCGGCGGCGGGGAAGAGCACACCTACCGACTCGCCGAATTCGCCGCCTACTTTCGCCGCATCCGTACGCACTTTCTCAGCGAGCTCGAGAGCGAAGGTGCATTCGAGGACACCTACCCCTTCCCCGTCGCACACTGCGAGGTATGCACCTGGCGCGAGCGATGCGATCAGCGCCGGATCGAGGACGATCACCTCAGCCTCGTGGCCAACATCCGCCGGGATCAGATCCTCAAGCTCGAAAGCGATGGCCTCCCCACACTTGAGGCCCTCGGCGCGCTCGAACGGAACGGCACTCGTGGTGGGATCCCCGAAGAAACATTCGAGAAGCTGCGCTCACAAGCAGCCCTGCAACTCTCACACCGCACGACCGGCGAGCACTCGGTCGAGCTCCTGGAACCAGAGCCCGGTCGCGGATTCACGCGACTTCCCGAGCCCTCACCAGGCGACATCTTCTTCGACATGGAGGGCGATCCATTCTTTGAGAACGGCCTTGAGTACCTATTCGGCGTAGTCACGCTTGAAGATGACAAGCCCGAGTTCACCGCCTTCTGGGGACGCGACCGGGCCGAGGAGCGCCGGGCATTCGAGCAGTTCATCGATTTCGCCGTAGCGCGTCGCGAGCAGGACCCGGACCTCCACATCTACCACTACGCGTCGTACGAGATCACAGCCTTGAAGCGGCTCGCCGGTGCCCATGGGACGCGTGAGGAAGAGCTGGACCAACTGCTCCGCGACGAGGTCTTCGTCGACCTATTCAAGGTCGTACGCGAGAGCATGCGGATCTCACAGCCCAGCTACTCCATCAAGAAGGTCGAGGCGTTCTACCGCGAAGCGCGGGATGAAGAGGGCGTCACCGACGGCGGCCAATCGGTGATCGAGTTTGAGCGGTGGCTTGACAGCGGCGGCGCCGGTGCTCCAGGCGGAGGAGACCAAACGATCCTCAATGCGATCGCCGAGTACAACCGTGATGACTGCGTCTCGACATGGGAGCTGCGCGACTGGCTCCATTTGCGAATGGACGATGCCATTACGAAGTTCGGGGAGCTCCCAGCCGTACCCGACGAAGAAGACAAGGAGCCGAGCGAGGAGAGCACGCAGATCCGCGCCGAAACCGAAGAGCTGATCAGTCGCCTTCTCGACGGCCTCCCAGAGAACATTGTCGAGGCCGACCCCGATCAACGGGCCCGCTGGCTACTCGCCCAGCTGCTGGGGTATCACCAGCGTGAGGCCCGGCCCACCTGGTGGCTCTTCTTTGATCGGCGCGAGGCGGAACGTCAAGAACTGATCGAGGATGCCGAATGCGTCGCCGGACTCGAACTCGATCAGGCCTCCGAGCCCGAGGCGGAGAAAAGGTCCCTTGTCTACACGCTCAATTTCCCGATCCAGGAAACGAAAATGCGTGCTGGCGACGAGCCAACCGATCCGTCAACCGGATCGAACGCAGGCACGATCCTGTCGATCGACCCCGCCGCCGGCCAGCTCCGGCTGAAGCGTGGGCCCATGGTGGACCAAGCGCCACTCCCCCGCGCGTTGATCCCCGGAGGCCCCTACAACACGCCGGAGCAACGCGGTGCCCTGCGCCGGCTCGCGCGCGACATTCTCGAGAAGGGGCTCGAGGTGGACGGTGCGTACCCGGTAATGCGCCAGATTCTTCTCGGAGAGCCGCCCCGCGTTGCCGGGCTCGAGCGGGGGGCCGAAATTCAACGTGGCTCCATTGATCTCGATGAAATGAAGGAAGTGGTTCGCTCTCTCGACGCGAGCTATCTGTTCATTCAAGGACCGCCGGGCGCCGGCAAGACTTACCGAGGAGCGCGGCTGGTGGTGGATCTGATCGATCGGGGTAAACGAGTCGGCGTCGCGGCGAACAGCCACAAAGCCATCCACAACATGCTTGGTGAGATCGAGAAGGTCGCGAAAGAGGAAGGCGTGGAGTTCCGTGGCTTGAAAAAGATGTCGTCGGGCAACGAGGAGTCAAGATTCGAGTCGAACTACCCCCACGATGCACTGATCGAAAGCACGCCCAAGAATCCACCGCTGACAGACGGAGAGGTAGGACTTGCGGCTGGGACCGCTTGGCACTTCTGCCGCGAAGAAGTGGATGGCGCGGCCGCAAAGCTCGACTATCTATTCATCGACGAGGCGGGCCAGATTTCGTTGGCTGATGCGCTGGCCATGGGAACTGCCGCCCGCAATCTTGTTCTTCTGGGCGATCCGCAGCAGCTGCCGCAGGTAACCCAGGGCGCCCATCCGCCCGGCACGGCGGCGTCCGTCCTCGAGCATCTACTTGGCGACCATGCCACGGTCCCCCCAGATCGCGGCCTGTTCCTTGATCGGACCTGGCGGATGCATCCGGACGTTTGCGCGTTCGTATCCGAGGTGATCTACGAAGGCCGCCTCGAATCAAATGAGGGCTGCGCCACCCAGGAAATCGATGGCGAGAGCCACCTCGCCGGCACGGGGGTTAGATGGATCCCGGTAGAGCACGATGGCCGAGCCCAGGAGTCGCCCGAGGAGGCAGCCGCAATTCGGGACGCAATCGACGAGCTGGTCGGCGACACCTTCACGAACGCGGATGGCGAGTCTCGTTCGCTCAAGCGGGCTGACTTCATGGTCGTCACCCCGTACAACGCGCAGGTGAGGTGCCTTGCCGACGCTCTTCCGCCGGAGGTACGGATCGGGACGGTCGACAAGTTCCAAGGGCAAGAGGCACCAGTCGTGTTCTTCTCGATGGCTACGTCGAGCGGTGACGAGATGCCGCGAAACCTAGCCTTCCTATTCAGCCGGAATCGACTCAACGTCGCAATCTCACGAGCACGCTGTCTAGCAATTCTCGTCTGCAGTCCGGCGCTACTAGAGATACGTTGCCGGAGCGTGAAGGAGATGCAGCTAGTCAACGCGTTATGCCGGCTGACTGAGATGGCTGCCGGATAAAGATTTTGGCCGGTCCGCTCGACATCGGAGAAAGCCTGGTAGGTGCCTACCTCCGGTACGTCGAAGAATGCGACTTCGTTGTCTATGGAACGCAGACCGAAGCCCAGGGCGAGATTGACGTCGTCGGATTCCAGCTCGAAGCACGGAAGGTCTGGCTCTGCGAGGTGGCGACCCATCTGGATGGGCTTCTCTATGGGGGCAGCGGCAACGCCGGGACCCTGGCAAAGGTCCGACAGAAGGTCGAGCGTTCGATCTTGTTTGCCGAGAGGATGTTTCCCGACCAAGAACGCCGCTTTGAATGGTGGTCACCAAGGGCTGGTCCGGCCCTGCTGCACGGTTTTGAGGAGATCGAAGAGGAACTCTCGAGCGAGACGACCGAGCTCGGCTTCATCGTCAACGAGCGCTACACAAATCGGGTCGGTCGACTTGTTGAGCTGTCGAGGGCCGGCACAAAAGCTACTCCCGAGAGTTTTTTTCGAGCCCTACAAATCTTGACCCATCTGCGAGGCCACCCCCTCAGATGGGACGAGGTCGAACCGTGACCGGCGTGAGCGAACCCCGCCCCGAGGACTAGTTTGACGCCCGAGTCGTCCAACCCCGCAACCATCGCTCGACAGGATCGTGCGCTTCAGGCCTGGTCCACCGATCCAGAGAGCGTCACATGGAACATGAAATGGGAGCTGACGGAGAATCGAGGGCTGCTCCGCAGAGTAGATGCGACCCGCGGCTGGGCCGAGGCAACGTACGAGCTAACGGAAGCCGGCGAACACCTGCTGTCCGCTTTGCAACCGCGGACGTTCCGCTATTGGCTCAAGCTGGGCTATTTCAGCGACGCGCAGGCAGGCGACGATCAGTACTGGATGCGGCGCCAGTGGGTGAGTGACAGCCCCGGGAGGAAATCGCCCCGCTGGAGAAGGCGTCCGCGCCCGACTCAAGGGGAGCAGCGGCCAGCATATGCGCCCCGTTACGACGTCGGAGATCTGCTCGTGATCTACGTGCAGGGGCACGGGTGCCCAGCGATCGTTGAGGTCACCGCGGAGCCCATCTGGGATCCGCGCAAGGTGGACGAAGCCGGGGCCCCCGGGGAAGGTGACCAGTGGGGCGTGGTTACACGGGTGCGTGGAATCGCTTCGACGGCACTCGCCCAGGCACCCTCTCTCGAGGACATCGGCGTCCCGGCGAGATCGGTAATGCGCAAAGGCCATCTGCCGCTTGCGGAGTGGCAATTTCGTGAAGCTGAAAGGTGCATCATTGGAAGCGCTTCGTCCGCACCACCTGGGCCGGCACCCAGACCCGATTTGATTCCGGTTGAGCAACCCGGGTCACACGAGGGTTACGAGGCGCGAAGCAGGGAATCCATCCGGCGGTTCCAGCGCCGAGAATCCCGACTAGTTAGCGATTATGCGGCATCGCTGGAACTGAAAGGCGACACGGTCTATCGCAATCGAATCCAGATCCCAGGGTCTGGCGCGATCCTGAGCGATCTCTATAACTCAACCCGTAACCAGCTGATCGAGGCGAAGGTCCATGGATCGCGCACTGATATCCGCATGGCAATCGGCCAGCTCGCCGACTACAAGCGTTTCGTCGACGCCCGGGCCCGCACCGCGGTCCTTCTGGAGGCAAAGCCAGAGCCCGACCTCGTCGACTTACTAGATCGGGAACGCATCGCAGCTGTCTGGCGCCGCGGAGGTGGCTTCGCCGACAATACCGGCGGGGAATTCACTTAACCCCCCAGCGACATTTCTGGTCACGTCGGTAGAAGTGGTGTAACGAGTTCGTAGTGGTCGGTGGGCGGCTCCGTGGAGCCGCCGAGAAGTTCCGGCCACCGCGGGCCCCAGACTCGTCGGAAAGGAGCACCAACTCAAATCCGACGAAAGGAGCACCACGATGGCCGAGGACCAGAGGATGACGACCGAGCAGGTCGTCGCCAAGACCCTGATCGACGAGCACGCCGACTTCCTGCGCGATGCGGTGGCGATGGTCGCCTGCGAGCTGATGGAGGCCGAGATCGCCGGCGGGATCGGGGCCGGCCGCGGCGAACGAAGCCCCGAGAGAACGACCCACCGAAACGGCTACCGCCCCCGGGCCCGGGAGACCCGCGCCGGCGAGATCGAGCTCGCCGTGCCCCGCAAGCGCTCCGAGCAGGCGATCGTCGCGGTGGTCATGGAGGCCTACGTCAACGGGTCTCGACCCGCAAGGTCGACCGCCTGGTCAGCCAGCTCGGCATCGACGCCATGAGCAAGGACCGAGTCTCGGCGCTCTGCCGGGCGCTCGACGAGCAGGTGGAGATCTTCCGCTCCCGCCCCCTGGAGGACGAGTCGGAGGACGTGTCGTTCCCGTATCTGTGGCTTGACGCCAAGCTGGTCAAGGTCAGAGACCGCGGCCACGTCTACCCGAAGGCCCTGGTAATCGCCTGCGCGGTCCACTCCTCGGGCCGGCGCGAGGTGATCGGCCTCGATATCGGCGAGGTCGAGTCGGGGCCCTTCTGGGTCGAACTCCTGCGCTCCCTGCGCGAGCGCGGCCTCGCCGGGGTCCGCCTCTGCGTCTCAGACCACCACGAGGGCCTCAAGGCGGCGATCGCCAGGATCCTGGCCTGCCCCTGGCAGCGCTGCACCGTCCACTTCGTCCGCGACATGCTGCGCCACTGCCGGCCGGCTCAGCGCGGCATGGTTTCGGCGGCGCTGCGGGAGGTCTTCAATGCCGAATCGTACGAGGTTGCCCGGGAGAGGGCCGGCGAGGTGATCGAGCGCCTGCGCGGGCCGGCGCCGAAGGTGGCCGAGCTGCTCGAGGAGGCCGAGGAGGACCTGATCGCTTTCTACCGCTTCCCGGAGCCCCACTGGTCGAAGCTTCGCTCGACCAACCCGCTCGAGCGCGTCAACCGCGAGATCGGCCGCCGCTCAGACGTCGTCGGCATCTTCCCCAACGACGCCTCGGCGATCCGGCTCGCCGGCGCCCTGCTGATCGAGCAGAACGACGAGTGGCTGGTCGGGCGGCGCTACCTCTCCGAGGAATCGCTCGCCCTGGTCCTCGAGGACCAGGGCGATGAGGAACGGGAGGTGATCGAGCTACGAACCACCTGAGGATCCCGACGAGGTGTTACACCACTTCAGACGACTTACTGCCGTCGCCGTCGAGCGCGAAGTCGACGCCGCTCCCCCGCCCAGCCCGACTCCCAAGGAGGTGGCCGAGCCCGTTATCGTCTGATCGTCAAGTTAGGACCGCCGCCGAAGATCCACGACGGTCGGGACATCCTCGGATCGAGTTCTGCTCCGCGTCAATGAGCACCAGATCGCCTACGTCTACATCGAAAGCCTGATCCGTGGTGTAGTAGCCGAGCTGACCGGTTCGATCTTCAACGAAGATCTGGGACCGGTCGGCTTCGAGATGGCGAACGCGGGCCAGGTGCCCATCGATCTCATTCCAGGCATCCACGCCTCAGCGGCTACTTCTTGCGGCGGTTGTATGGACTGCGGTTGACGGGCTTCAAGGAGATCCCGAGCTGCGAGGCCTGGCTGCGGACCGCCTGCTTGCTGCGGCCGGTCTTCAGCCCGATCACTCCGGTCGGGGTGTTGCCCCTGGCCAACTTGCGGAGCTGGCGCTTCTGAGCCGGACTCCAAGCCTTGCCGCTGTTGCGGCGCGACTTCGGCAACCCACTCGTGGTCCTACGCACCCTTCGTGCCATGGTCCTACCTCCAGATCTGTTGCTGTTCGTGTCAGCGAGTCAAACGACGGGTGACTAGCCCGCCTCTCGCAGAAACCAGTGTGATTGGGACCGCGGACGGAACATGCGAAAACCGGGCGCGACGTAGTCAGCGCCGTCCCGGTCTCCGCGAGAACCTCTAGAGGACGAACAGCGCCCGCATCCTAGGTGGGCGTCCGGCGGCAAGCTCTCATGGTGCCGACCCCCGTGTCTGCCAAAAAGCGCCGCTACGCCCGAGCGTCAAGCAGCTCCTGCCATGCGCGCTGACCCTCTGCGCTGACTTCTTGCTCGCGCATCCGCGCGGCGAACACCCCCGGCAGCTCAGCTTCGATCTTCGCTGCCGGCGTGGCGGACAGCGCCGCGATCGACGCCAGCAGTTCCAGCGTGCCTTCGCACACCGCTAAGAGCACGCCATGGTCTCGCAATGCGTCGAGCTGGGCCCGCTCACGATCGATCGGGCTGTGGCGATCGGCGATAACAACGAGCAGCGCAAGATCAGCGCCCAGCCCGGCGGCTTCGCGAGCAAGTTCCCGCGGGACTGCGTCGCCGACGGGCGACTGCTTCACCTCGACTGGAAGCACGAGCGCGCCGGATCTAGCGACCCGCACATCTCCCGGATGCGGGCTATTGATGGACTGAAGTGAGACCTCTTCAAACGCGCAATCGAGTGTGGCGGCAACCAACGCCTGCGCTCGGCGCCCGCCCTCCGGGTCCTCACGGACGAACCGATCGATCACGCCCGCAAGGTCATCAAGTGGGACAGCGCCTGAGATGGCACGGGCGCTTCGCGCGGCGGCCGTCTCGTCACCTTGGACCCTGATTCGCACGCGCAGGAATGCAGCCAGAGCCTGCATCGCCTCGGGGCGATCGAGGCGGTTCAGGTCCCGGAGGCAGTCCAGGAAGACCTCGAATGCGGGCTTTGCCCTGCCCGAGATCTTCGTGAACTCATCGATCCGAACCGGGCCACCTCGGAAGGGGCTGTTGTTGAGCGGCCATCGGCCTTGCGCTCCGAGGTGGTAGCGACCGTCGTTTCGCTCGGCGAGAAACTCCGCAGCCCGTCGCAGGCTGTAGCCACGGGGCCCCGCAGCCTCGTCCTGCGTGAGGCTGTTCACTTGCGGATCCGTGGCTTTGGCGAGCAGGGCTCCCCCAAGCGCCGCGACGTAGGTCTTCCCCTGGCCGCTTGCGCCTGCGCCGCCGGCCCCGATCAGCTCACCCAGGCGCTCCACCCTGCTGAGCCAAACGGCCGGGAGCTCTGTGTTTGACCGCGCGAGAGCGAGCGCCTCGTCGAGCACGAGCAGCAGCGCCTGGTCTTCCAGCCGAATGCCGATTGGGGGAACCTAGCCTTCGACGCGGCCGCTTGGCTCTAGGCAGCCAGGGACAGGGTCAGCTCGCCGGCCTCAAGCGACTCGAGCTCCGCGGCGATGGCACTAGCCACAGCCTGGCCGAGCACGGGTGGCACGGCGTTCCCAAGCTGGAGCTGCTGCTCTCGGCGGGTTCCGAGCACCTCGAACTCGTCTGGGAACGTCATCAGGCGCTTGACCTCCCCGACGCGAAGGCGCCTGTCCTCCCAATGGAAGGGCCCGACCCACGGACCCGGTTGACCCTGAATAGTCGGTGAAGGCTTGTCTGGGTGAAGCTTCAGCAGGAAGCTCCAGTAACGGGACCGCCACTTGAAGCGAGGCCGTGAATGGCCGCGCTCGGCCGTCCAGAAGAGGTAGTTCTGCCCAGGCGGGACGCCGCGGAGGCTGTCGGCGTAGGTCCCGCTCACGTCCTCTTCAGGCTCGGGCTCATTCATGTCAGTCGGCAAATCCGCAAGCGCCTCGCCAGCGCTGACATGGCTTGGCAGGCTTGCATCCCAGCCCTTCCGGGTCTCGTGAGGGCCGGAGTGTGTGGGCGCCGGCCAGTCGAAGGACCACGGCTCGGATCGCACTGCTGGCAGCAGGTCCTTGCGGAACCCGACGCAGAAGAGCCTTTGGCGAAGCTGCGGCGCTCCAAGATCCGCCGCAAGGAGCACCCGGAACTCCGCGAGGTAGCCCGCCTTGCGAGCGCCTTCCAGGAATCTCTCGAGGACCTCTCGATTCTGGTTGCGGTATGCGAGGCCGTAGACGTTCTCCATCAGGAATGCCTTGGGGCGAATTCCACGGAGCATCCGGACGTACTCGTCGAGGAGGCTGGCGCGCGGGTCCAAGCCCGCTCGCTTGTACTCAAGCCAGTAGCCGGACTTCGAGAAGGGCGTGCAGGGCGGCCCACCGTGGAGCAGCGCCGCCTCCCCGCGCTCCAACCCGCTCCGCTCAAGTACGTCCCGGGGCCGGGCCTTGAGGATGTCCGTCAACAGGGCCTCCGGATCAAGCTCCGGGAAGAACGCTTCCCGGTTCGCCAGCATCGTCGCGCGCGCCGTCTCGTCGAACTCGACAGCAGCCACCGTTCGGAACCCCGCTCGGGCGCAACCGAGGTCAAGTCCACCCGCGCCCGAGAAGAGAGAGATAGCTTGCATGCCCCCAAGCTAGAAGCAGCCGCCGATGGAACGCCGAGCCACGAGATCTGAGTCAACGCCGACGCGCGTCCCAAAGCCTCCTCCACCCTCGTCACCCGCGTCGACCGCGGTCATGCGCGGTAACAGGGGGGCGCGACACCCGTCCGGAGCTGGCCCTGCGCTCGGAGCTTCACCGGCGGGGGCTTCGCTATCGCGTCGACGCGAGACCTGAGCCGGCGATTCGTTGTCGCGCAGACGTTGTGTTTCCGAAGCGCAGAGTCGCCGTCTTCGTTGACGGGTGCTTCTGGCATGCGTGCCCCGATCACGGGAAAAGTCCCGTCACAAACGCGGGCTACTGGTCGAAGAAGATCGCCCGGAATGTCGAACGCGACAGGCGGAACGACGCCGCGCTCGCAGCGGCTGGCTGGCAGGTCATCCGGGTTTGGGAGCACGAGGCCCCAATCGAAGCGGCGCAGCGCATCGTCGCCGCGACTCGAAGCTGAGCGCGATTACCGGAGCATTAGCGACCAGCGGGCGACGCCTTGCCCGCCTACCTATTTGACTCTCCGATCACCTCGAGGTCCTGATCGAGGGAGCGGGCGATCGCAGTGGCTGTGTCTCGCGGGACGTTCACGTAGACCAAGACCTCGGCTCTCTTCTCCGGCGCCAACCCGCTGCACAGGACCGCGCATCTCGCCTGCAGAGTCGGCAGCGGGGCTTGACGCGGCGGCGCTGGCACGATCAGCTCCCCGTTGACCGAGGTCGGCATGTAGCGAAGCCTGCTGCGGCCCCAGCGCGCAAGCGCAGCGTATGTGCCGACGGAGAGGTCGACTCGGTAGATCTCCTCGTCATCGACGACCAGCCGGAAGTCCAGTCCCCATGGCATCTCGTATCGGTAAAGGCCGGGGCCCTCCCGGTCGTCTGCATCCTTGAAGAAGAGTTCTTCCGCGTCGAACTTCGCGACCCCAAACCGGCTCACCCCTCGGGTCGATCGCGCAAGACGCAGATATGACTCGAGTGGCGGCAGGAGGCCCGCAATCTGAGCGCTTACAGAGTGCGTGAACTCGATCTCAAGCTTGTCAGCCAACTCTTGAATGCCGACCTCACTCTCACACGCGATCAGGCGGGCGCTTGGCGCCGTTGATTGCTCGTGCGGAGGAAGCGCCCACAGATCGCCCCTAGCTTCCAGCGCCTCGTCGAGTCGCTGCAGGAGGGTCCGGGTGCGTCCACCGGTCAGCAGCGCATGAGCCCCTGCACGGGGAAGCAACGTGAGCACCGGCGGAGCGGCTGCCCACTTGCCCGCCCCCCATGCGATCTCCAGGTGCCCGAGGGCCGACATCTGCCGAATGGAGAACCCCGGCGTCTCCCAACCCGGACGACTCCGCGCAGGGAGCGCCCACTCGTGGGCTTCCCGGAATGCTTGCCAGCTCCCGGACCCCCGCTCGCTAGCCCACTCCAGGAGGAGGTCGTGTGGGTCGGTCACACCAGGGCCTCCGCCACGACGAACAGCTGCGCCCAGGCCTTTTTGTCGTCATCACCAGCAGCATCGAGACCGCTGGCCAGGATCTCCTCGCACCACCGAGCGACCTTCGCGGGATCCTCGATCGGCTCCGCTGGTTCCCCTTCTCGCAGCTGGCGGACCCCAATCCCGCTCCATCTGCTCTCGGTCTTCAGCCAGAGCGCGTCAATCCTCGGGTAGTGCTCAAAGCATTGGCACTCGAGGCCTACTCGCTTCATCCACGGTGGGTCCGGCGGAGCCTCAACCACCTCGAGCTTCTCCTGGGCGCGCCCCGAGCAGGACTCGCCTCCGAGCGCCGCTCGAGAGGATGATGGGTGCTCGAGGGGCCCGTAGGGATGCGTCCCCGATCGCGCCCAGATGGGAGCCCTGGACCACGATGCCACTCGCTCCCGGGTCTGGGTCCGCGACTGCCTCAAGCGAGTCCGGGGCAAGCTCCTCGCCAACGCTTCGAAGCGCATGCCCGACAATCTGATCGGGATCGGAGGTGACCGTGCCAGTCGTCTGAAGCGTCGCGTAGCGAATCGGGATTGCGTTCACCTCGACCCGATGGGAGCCAGGACCGAGATCGAGGTCGGCAAGCGAGACCGACGATGCCTCCGCCGACACCGGGACACCGTCGCCGTCGACGATCACCTCGACCGCCGCCGCCTCGGCTGCAGGGGGCGGCAACACCAGGTCGGGATCGCCTTCCGTGAGGTAGACGCGATCTCCGCGCGGCAAGGGGAGCCCTCCCTCGAGCGAGAGGCGGTTGCTCGTCCGAGGTGCGAGAGCCTCAAGCCCCTCGGGCACAGCCTCCTCGATCGGGTCGATCACGACATCCCGCATCAGAGCCCAGCCGCTCGGAGTGACGCCCTCGCGCTGCACCTCTCGCCAACCGTCGTGCGCGTACTCGGTTAGAAACGCCTCGACTGACTCGAGCTTGCTTCGACGCACCAGGAGCCACGCCGGCTCTGACGAGTGTAGCTGATCAACCGAGGCCCAGCAGCCAAGCTCACGACTCATGTGGAGGATGTGGACGGAGCGCGGCGGAAGCCTCAGCGAGTGCTCCCCGGATGAGAGGCGAACGCCGTTGTTGAGAAGGCTCTCGCTGACGGGGAGATCAAACTCGTCGTACCAGCGCGTCTCAGGCTCGCCGTCGTCCTCACCGCTTTCACAGACAAGCCGAAGCTCTCGACCAACGTGGCTGATGACGAGCTCGTCCGGAAACCCCGGAGGACACGGAGCGGCGAAGCCCAACTCGATCCGCGGCGGCCCCGAGAGCACGACGGAGAGAACTGACTCGAGCCTTCCCGCGTCGTCCATGACCACACCTCGCCACTGGGACGCGGCGGCGGTGAGCAGGTCAGCCAGCTGGGCCGGTGTTTCCTCCTCCAGGAGTGCCTCTGCTCCAGGCGTCAGATCCGAGCGGCGGGAGGCCCAGATCCGAAAATAGCCGAGGAGCTCTGCTTCCGAGATGTCCTCCCCGGGCTTCAGCTTGATCCAGCGAAAGAACTGGCTGAGCTTCTCTCGATCCGAGGACGAGAAGATCGTCTGCGAGTCAGCAAACCCAATCTTCGTCAGGTGGGGATGGTCCTCGATCGTGCTCAGGCCTAGGTGTAAGAACCAGCCACATTGTTCGCCTTTAGCTCGGCGAGCCGAGCTTCCGGGCGGCCTCTTGGCGAGGGAGCCGTGTGGTCTGCGCCAGTTATAGAAGCTGAGCCAGCCGGATAGAGCCGCGGTTCGCTCCGCCGAGTCCCGGTAGATCGCCCCGTAGGCCCAGCCGCCGAGCATCGTGCGGATGAAGCGCTCGGCCTTGCCGTTGGTGCGCGGCCGGTAGGGGCGGGTGCGGATGTGCTTGATCTTCAACGCCCGGCAGGCGATCGCGTGGGTGGTGGAGCGGTAGGCGGAGCCGTTGTCGGTCATCAGGCCCGTCACCTCGATCCCGTGCGAGCGATAGAAGGCGACCGCTCGCCTCAGGAAGCCGATCGCGGTGGTTGCCTTCTCGTTGGCCAGCACCTCGACGTAGGCGAGACGGGTGGCGTCGTCGACGCAGACGTGCACGTACTCCCAGCCGGCTCCGCGTGAGCGCTGCCCTTTGCCGCGGTTGCCCGTGACGCGGTGCCCGGCGCCTCGGTGGCCGATCCGCCCCAGCTTCTTGACGTCGATGTGAAGCAGCTCGCCGGCGCGGGCCCGCTCATAGCGGTTGGGGGGCTCGAGCGGCTCCAGGGCGCCGAGCTTGCCGAGCCCGATGCGACCTAGGACCGCCGAGACGGTCGAAATCGCCATGCCGAGCGCCATCGCGATCTCGGCCCCGGTGAGGCGCACCCGCCGCAGGGCCGCGATCGCCTCGACCCGGTCCTCCGGGGTGGCGTGGGGAACCGAGTGGGGCTCGCAGCTGCGGTCGTATAGACCTGCCTCGCCCTCTGAGCGGTAGCGGGCGACCCACTTGCCGGCGGTTCGCTCGCTCACCCCGGCGGCCTCGGCCGCCGCGGTGAGCGACCAGCCCTCCTCGACGACGCGCTTGACCATGATCGCCCTGCCCTTCGGGCCGAGCTTGGCGTTAGCGTGAATCTTCATCCGGTGTTCCTCCTTGGATCTGGGTGGCATGACACCCCCAGCCTCCAAGGAGGCCCGGATGAACAATGTGGTTAGGAACTACACCTAGGCCACCGTGATGCTTCTCGTCTAGCCACCATCTCAACGCCTTCCACATGAACGGAAATGCGTCGCGGTACGCGTGCTCGACTGCACGCGGATCGAGCTCGCTACCACCGAGCGCGATCAGGTCACGGAACCAGTCGTAGTAGTTGTGGGCTGCCCGCCCCTTCTCACTTCGCATCTCGGTGGCGGCCAGCACTGACAGCGCCAAGGCGCCGAGGCAGGGCGGCGGGGACTCGCCGCCTCCAACCTTCCAGCTTGCGGTTTTGTCCTTCAGCGGCGAGAAGAGCTCCCGGGGGGCGCGCGGCCGAAGCTCACCCATCAGGGCGTTGACGAGGCTCATTACCGCCTCCTCCTCGGTCGCCCCGGCGACGTCGGCGAGCAGCGGACGATCGACGTAAAAGAGGACATGAGCCATCTCGTACTCGGGCCGGAAGAAGCGCTCGGCAAGGCGCGCGACCCATTCCTCGTTGGTCAGGCCTGCTCCCCTCATTCCACAACCCCAAGGACTCCCCAAGCCGGCAGGGCGTAGGTCGCCTCTCCTCTCGCCCTCCGGAGCCTCGCGACGCGGATCCTTGCGCCTGGCTCAAGCGATGGCATCGCCGGGTGATCGGTGGCACTGGCGCCGGTGATCGCGACCCGACCCGGCGCGATCGTTCCGCCATCGACGTCGATGACGATCGTTGCCGTGCCCAGCGCGTTCGGGGTGCACTGGGCGACGGTGCCAGTGGCGATCAGCAGATCCGATGCCCAGCTCTCATCGCACGCGCTCCACGGCGCATCGCAGTCGGCGATGTGGTCGCACCACCTACAAGCGTCCGCCGATGGCTGGGCTGGCTGAGAAGCAGGGACCCGCTTGTTGTATCGATCCAAATCGGCGATAAAGCGTTCGGCCGCCGCCTCGCAGTCCGCCGCGTTCAGCGGGACCTTCACTGGGCGCTCGGCGAGCGGCAGTAGGTACCCGGCGTCCGGCCAGCTTCCAGAGTCTGCCTTCTCAAGCACTCCGTAGAGCTGAAGCTGACTCACGTATGCCTCTCTAGGCGCGTCGACGCCCTCGCTAAAGACGCTTCCTGTCTTGTAGTCGACGATCCAATGTGCATCTGACGACCGAATCACCAGATCCGGGCGGCCAATCAGTCGTCCCTCTAGTGCCGACATGGACGTCTCGCAGACCAGCTCACGCGGCTCGCCAGCCGTTGCGAGCAGCTCTTGGAGCCGCCGCGCGGTGTTCGTGAGGCGAGCCCGAGCCGTGCGGGCGCCGGGAAGCGCGGCAATCTGGGCGGCACCCGCGTCTTCAGCCGCTTCGGCCCATGCGACTTCGAGTCGGGCCGGCCACTCCTCGTCCTCGACGCCTCCGCTTTTCACGAAGATCTCAAGCGCCGCATGGCAGACATCGCCCAGCGTTGCCTGGGGGCCTGATTCGCCGCCGCCGCCAGAGCCGCTGCGGCGAGTCGAGAGGGACAGGGGACAGGCGAGCAGAGTTGGCACGGAGGTGACACCAAGCGCCTCGATCAACGACGAGGAGCTGGGATCGCCACTCACCGCAATGCCAGTGCTCCGCTCACGATCCGGCCGGACGAGCGAAGCAACGAAAAGCTGTCCTCGCACAGCACCGAACCCGGATCGCTCGCCCTGCCTTCCGCGTCGGCCAGCGCCTCCGCGATCCGCTCGGAAGTGAACCCCGCCGGAGACGTCTCCTCGAGCGGATGTGAGATGACGATGACGCTGCCTTCAATCTCGACCCCGGCAACCCCGCCGGCGAGCTCGATTGGCTTGCCGCCGGACTCAGCCGCCAGGGCCTCGGCCCGCTTTCTCTCGGTCTCGCTCCACTCTGCAAGATCCAGCTCGCGACCCTCCAGGAGCGTGAGCATGTCGCGGGCAACGCGCCAATCAAGAAGCGGGTGGTAGGGCATGTTGAAGTAGTCGCGGAGGCAGTCGTAGCAGGAGCTGTCGCACTCGCTTTCGTGGCGCTCGTCGGTCTGCAGGTGGGTCACGTAGTCGCGAGCTACCTCGAGCACCGAGCTGAAGACCGCGGGGGTGGCGATGTGGGTCGAATAGCCGGCGCCGTTCTCAAGCGAGTCAGCGAGATAGACCCAGGCACGCACCGCGCCACTGGGATCGGGTTCGTAGTAGAGGCCTACCTTCAGCTCGCGGCTCTCGACTTGGAGGTGCTCCCTGGCCGCCTCCCTGAGCAGGAAACCGAGTGAGTACCACGCGGCGCGCTTCCCTGTGCTGCTGATCGGATCGAGATCAAGCCCGACAGGTGTCTCGGCAATCGTCACTAAGGCCGCATCGGTCACATAGCGAGCTCCTAACGCGACCGAGAGCCGTCCATCCTCGCTCAGGTTGTTGGGCATCGTCACGGCGTACCGCGAGGCGCCGCCGTCAGCGACGTCAACCGAGAGCAACCCCGGCCAGCCGGTCGCCTTCGCGAAGGTCCAGCCTTCGCCGTGGTTGTCGTTGACGACGTACACGTCCCCGCGGCCGCTCTTGACGATCGCCCCAAGCTGAGCGCTCTCGGTCATGTCAGGGCTCGGCACCACGCGGGACGTCCCGCTGCCGGCGACGTATTCGAAGCTCCCGTCGTAGTTCTTGGGATCGAAGTCAGAGCGGAATCCACGCGGCTCCCGGAGGTCAAGCACGCCGAAGCCCTCCATCTGCCCGCAGGTTGTGCAGGACAGGGGATTGCCGTCGTCACTCGGGCCGGCTCCGTTGAGCCGCTTGAGGTGGAGGCAGTTTCGGCAGTACTCGACAAGGGTCGCTTCACCCAGGGGGTCGAGCACTTCCTTGGGCCCGGTAGGCCCTGGCTCCCACTCCGCCACCCCAATAACCGTATGCACCGCCTTGTCCTTGACGAGCTGCGACCCGGGAGCGAACTGGCTGACCGCGATTGAGATCTCGCGATCGATCACGGCCTTCGGTGGCCAAGGGAATGACTTGCGTGGACGGGAGTGGTAGAGGTACCTAACCCGCGTTGGGAACCCGAACATCGGGAGCATCCCCCGCTCAGCGAGTTCCTCGCTCAGATCTCGTGCCCCGCCGACGCCCTGCAGCCGCTCATCGATCTCGTCCACGAGTCGCTTCTTCGCCTCTGAGAGCAGCGGGTCACGCTGGGCCTCTAGGTCGGACTCCACGTTGACAAGGAGGGCATCGAGGATCTCCTCCACATCGGACTCGTGCGCAGCGATCCAGTCCCGGACCGCCTCGCGATTTGTCGCCCAGGTGGCGACGGTGCCGAACTGCCCATGCACGTTCGCGCCAAGCTCTATCGAGTCGTCCTCTTCAGCCAGTCCCGTGAACGCGCGACGCAACACCTCCTTGCGGAATGCCCGCTCAAGGATCTCCCGGCGCCGCAAGTCAACGTAGGGCTGGCTCGGCGGGCCGGCCGTGATCCGATCCGGCTGCCCAAAGTAGAAGTCGTCATGGCTTCGACTGCTTCGACAGACCGTGAGCGCAACGGCGAGCGGGTCCCGGCGGCGACCAGCTCGCCCGACCCGTTGTTGGTAGTTGAAGCGCATCGGGGGCATGTTCGACATCGCAACCGTGCGGAGTGCGCCAATATCGACCCCCGCCTCCATCGTCGTGGTGACGCTGAGTAGGTCCACCTCGTCGGTCAGGGCCTGCTCTCGCTCCAAGAAGATGCCTTGGAACCGAGTCTGGCGCCGAATCGAATCGTCGCGGTCTGTCTGACCAGTCAGCTCCTGGCAATGCAAGCGGAAGGGCGCCCCTGCATCGGTCGCGAGGTGGGCGTAGTAGTCGTCACGCGCATCGGGACGCGCGACCTTCTCAAGCGCCGCGCGATTGCACGAGGTGCAGACCCCAGCAGCTCCATGGAGGTGGATCCGACCGCAGACCTGACACTCCCACGCTGACTCTCCGGGAGGCGCGAGGAATAACGAGGCCGGCTTGATGAGGTGCTCCTCCACGTCCCCCCGCCACGCTTCGCCTATCGCCGACTCGAGCGCGTCCAGATCAAGTCCTCGATGCTCCGCGACGGCCTCCCAGTATCGCCGCAAGACCACCGGTGGCTTCTCGTTGCCAACACGAGAGCCCGGGAAGCGGCGCCGCTGTCCAAGCACACGAAGCGATCCCAGGAGAGCCTCGAAGAGGATCTCGTCCGGCACGTCGTCCGTGGCGGGCAGGGGATCAATCGGGTCGAGGCTGACGTAGCCAAGGCCAAGTGACTCGAAGTCCCGGCCGGCCCCCGCGTACACGGAGCTAAGGCACTCCTCCCGCACCGAGTCGTCGATTCTCGCGATGAGGGAGTCCGCTGCCGGGTCGAGTTCCGAGGGTGGCTTCTGGGTCGGCGGGTCGGTCCATCGGTAGAGGCCAGTCCAAGCCTCGTAGTCCTTGCCGAAGCTCTGCAGGTCGTGGTTCGGGCCTCCTGGGTTGATCCCGAGAGAGAGCAGCCGCCCCTTGGCGTCTCGCATCAGCTCGCCGAGGGCGACATGAGCGCTGCTGAGGCGGCTGCGCGCACGCTTCGCTGCCTCGGTCTCCGAAGGATCGAGCTTTCCAGTCGCGCTGTCGGCGATCAGGCGCGCCTCGGTGGGATGTGACTCGAACAGCTCCAGCCGGGCGGCGCGTGCCGCATCCGAGGTGTCGTCTCCGCGCTCAAACGCCTCGAGAAGCTCCACTCTCCGAGCCTGGTCCGCGCCCTGCTCAAACCGAGCCACCATCAGCTGGCGGACAAGATCCATGTAGTGGTTCTTCTCAAGCCCGGCCGAGAGCTTCGCTGCGTCTTGGCGGCTGTCAGAGAACACGACGATCTTTCGTGGCTCTCCCAACTCCCGGAGCAGGGCATCGGTGAGGACCTGGGTGATCTTCTCGAAACCCGTACCCATCGTCCTCACAGGCGAGCGCATCCTGGATCGGTCCTCAACGGGGCGCTGCTTGCCTGCGCTTGTGAACCCCTTGAACTCCCAGTCATCGCCGCAGGACGGACACGCGGTCGGCATCGCCGGGAGGGCCTTTGGGTCGGCGCCATCGTTGCCTTGCACGTGATACGACCATCCCCGCCAACCCCTATGGGTGTTGGTGAGAAGCCCTCGCCTGGGGTCGAAGTCGCTTCTGCGGAAGCCGAGCTCAAAGCGACCGGAGATGGAGCTTTTCCGAGACCAAGAATCCCGCTCGGCACCCAGGGCCCGCTTGCGTGGCCAGTAGACGAGATAGCTCGAGGCGTCTCGCTCGAGCCTGGCCTGGTCGGGCAGGCGCTCGAGCTGTGCGAGGTCGCAGTACATAAGCCAACCTCCCGCCTCCTCTTCCCGCTCAACGAACCCACCGAGGAAGAGCTCTCCGCAGGTCTGGCAATAGAGGAGATCGAGGACGCGGGCGCCGCACTCGCAGCGATACCGCGGCTGAGAGTAGAGGCGGCCCACAACTCTCCCCTCTGTGGCGCCGTCGTCGCCCTCCGACGAGCCGTTGTGAACCTCGCTACAGCCGGGATCAGAGCAAGCCCACACTCCGGCCAGGCTGCGCATGAACACGTGCGCGCGAACCCGAGGGGCATCGCCATCGGCAGCCGCGGCGACCGCAAGAACACCTTGAGTGGCTCGCTTCGCCTGATCGGGGTCTTGGCCTGGGAATAGCCTCCGGCCTAGCTCTGAGAGGGACCGGGCGATCGGCTTCCCCTCCTCATCGCAGGCGTTCAGGAGCGCATCACCTGATGTCGTCTCAGCGAGCAGGTCGCTGGCCTTCTCCTTCGATATTCCATCCGCAGCCTCCGCAAGCACGTCCGAGTGCTCATCAAGTGCAAGCGCCTTCGTGGCTGGCTCTTGGTAGCTGCCGGAGATGGAGGCGAAGCTCTCTGAGGGAACGGCGAAGAACTGCTCGAGGAAGGTCTCGCCGCCGGACTCTAAAGAGGCGCTCGCAGCCAGGAACCTGACCTGCTCCGGACGCTCGCGCAGGCCGAGCCGCAGGAGAAGGTTCCGAAGCAGGTACGCGACCTCGGTGCCCTCGGTCCCCCGGTACATGTGCAGCTCGTCCACGACGAGGGTGAAGACATTGGAGGCATCCGCCTCTAGCCACTCTCGGGTCCGCTCGAAAAAAGCTGCATCGCGCTGACGCTGGAGCATCACGCTCAACATCACGTAGTTCGTGATCAACAGGTCAGGTGGATGGATCTGCATGTCCCACCGCGATCGCATCTCGGCCCCGTCGAGCGACGGCACGTAGAACCGCTTGCTGTCCGCGCCCCTGCCGTCGTCGAGCTTCCGAGCCATATCGCAGCGCGCCTGGACCAACTCGAGGTAGCGCCGGAGGTTGGTGCGCTGCGGCCCGTTCGGCTCGCCGCTGACCGGGGTCTGACCCGTGTAGCGCCCGAAGTAGAAGCGGTGACCGCCCCGGTGCTCCTTCAGCCATTCCCTCGCCAGCGGGCCGTCCAGCGCCCGCCTAAGCCGCACGAGCTGGTCCTCGACCAGGGCGTTCATCGGGTAGAGCACCATTGCCCGCACGGCAGGCTGGCGGCCGGTCTCAGCTTCACGTTGCGGCTTCCACTTGCCCTTCTCGGTCCACCAGGGATCCGACTCGGGAGAAGACCCTCTCCAGCCCTCTGACTCCGCGAGCAACGAGGACAGGATGGGCAGAAGGAACGCCTCGGTCTTTCCAGAGCCGGTGCCCGCCGCGATCACCATGTTCTTTCCGGCGGAAACCTCGCGAAGGGCTTCCGCCTGATGCTCGTACAGCCGCTCGATCTCGATCGCAGGCAACAGGCCGGCCCGCGCAAAGCTGAACAGATCAGCGTGCGCACCGGCGAGGCGGCAGTCCTCCTCGAAGGTGTTGGCCGAGAAGCTCGAAGCTCCTCAGCGGCTCGATCCAAGGCTCGCGCCAAGCCACACCATCGCGATCGAGGAGCGCCAGGCGCTCAGCCTGAACCCGTTTGTCCTTGAGCGCGAAGGGAGTGTCGTAGTAGCGAAAGAAGCTCTCCCGAAGGGCCTCAAAGACGCTGCTCGCATCCACAGGGGTCACGGCGATCTACGCTATCGCCGCAAGAGCAGGTTTCCAACCCGAGGGAGCACGTTCAGGCCTTGAGCAACTCCGAGCGGACACAAAGGAAGTGACCGACCTCGCCGAGATCCCTCGCTGCCCTGCGTGCGATCAGGGGCTTCTCGTCAAGCACGGTTCGAGGCCAGCCCTACCTCTACTGCGAATGCGAAGGGAGCCGCGGCGATTCACCCCGTGCGGTAGATCCGTCGTGCATGTCGGCGCCGCCTGAATACTGACCCCCTCTCGCCGGTTGAAAACTGACCCCCCTCGGGCGTCGGCGGGAGCGTCCGCCGGGGAGCCGAGCCTGATCCGATCTAACGACCGAGGTCAGGAGGCGAAAGGTGGTCAAGGTGCAGAAGTGGGCCGAGATCAGGGCGATGGCACTGGTCGAAGGGAAGTCGATCAAGGAGATCGTCCGCCGTACCGGGCACTCGCGAAACACCGTTCGGCGCGCCTTGCGAAGCGACGATCCGCCGAGCTACGCCCGCCCGCCCCGGCCCTCCAAGCTCGACCCCTACAAGCCCCAGATCCACGAGCTGCTCAAGGACGAGCGGGGGATCTCCTCGCAGCTGATCCGCGAGGAGATCACCAAGGCCGGCTACCTCGGCGGCAAGACGATCTGCGACGACTACGTTCGCGAGCTGCGCCCGATCTTTGACCCGCCGCGCACTCACCAGCGCACCAACTACAACCCCGGCGAGCTCTGCCAGTTCGACCTCTGGGAGCCGCGGGCCGAGATCCCGGTCGGCTACGGGCAGACCCGCCGCGGCTACGTGGTCACCTGCGCATCGGGCTACTCGCGCTTTGCGGCTGGCTCGCTGATCTTCTCCAAGTCGGCCCCCGACATCCTCTGGGGCATGAGCCGTGCCCTGGCCCAGATCGGCGCCCTGCCCGAGAAGCTGGTCTGGGACCGCGAGGGCGCGATCCACGCCGGTGGTGGGCGCCCCACAGACGACTTCGCCGCCTACTGCGGAGCGCTCGGGGTGGGCTGGGTGATCCTCGCGGCTCACGATCCCCAGGCCAAGGGCCTGCTCGAGCGCTTCCACGACTTCATCGAGCGCAGCTTCGAGCCCCTGCGCTCCTTCAACGGCCCGCTCGACTACCAGGCCCAGTTCGACGGCTGGCTCTCAGAGCGCGCCAACCCGCGCATCCACCGAACCCTGGGCGAGCGCCCGGTCGACCGCCTCGCCTACGAGGCCACCCAGATGCGGCCGCTGCCGCAGGTGATGCCCGACGTCGCCGAGCGCTTCGTGATCCGGGTGCCGGCCCAGCC
>CAVOKZ010000031.1:0-15672 GCA_963696625.1 uncultured Solirubrobacterales bacterium | reverse complement strand
AACAGCCGGAGCTGAGTGAAGCCAGCGCTGCGGCGCTGGAGCGGATGCGGGCGGAGAGGTCCGGGGATCGCGCAGAGCTCGGCGCAAGCGCAAGCACGGGAGGCCTCGCGGACGGCCTGCGCTGGTCTCGTTCACGGTGGCATCGCGCTTTGGCACTTCACGGTCTTCGTGCCGATCGCTTCTGGAGCGGCATCGTCGGCGCTTTCCTCGCGGCGTCACCGGCGCGATGCTCTTCGGCGCGATGGTCCAGATCGCCTCGGGCCGATCGGCGACACGGACATCGGCACCGTGATCGCCGCCGTGCCCGGCGCCCTGATCGGGATGGCGATCGTCTCACGGATCGGCTCTCGCCAGGAACAGCGAGGAGTTGCGTAGCGGCCGATAAGGGCCATTCACGACGAGCCCCGGTCCCGGCGGCCGCGGGGGACGCGAAGCGGAGCAGCCGCACGTTGAGGTATTGCTCCGGCGCTTCTTAGCCTAGAGGATGTTCGGAGTCGAACCGTATTCGATCGCGAGGCCATCGCTGGCCGACCAGCTCCATCAGCCGCTCGCGATAACGCTCGTCCGCGGGGGCTACCGAACCGCCGAGGGCGGTGTGCGAGTTCATCGAGGGCGGAGGAGCACTACCTGTTCGAGTTCGACTCGATGATGCGGATCACCTCGCGACTGCTCGCCGCCGCCCGCCAGGGCCGCAAGATCACCGTCCACGGCGATTACGACGTCGACGGGGTCTGCTCGACCTCGATCTGGTCGGACGCTGCGCGACTCGGCGCCCGAGAGCCGGCCGATCCCACCGGCGCCGACGCCTAATGGGCCCACGATGGCGACCATCGAGCGCCTGCAAGAGCGCGGCACCCAGGTGCTGCGACCGCCGACTGCGGGATCGGGATCGGCCGCCGAGATCGCGGCGGCCGAGGAGGCGGGGATCGAGGGTGCGTCACCGATCACCACCAGCCGCCCGAGGACCTGCCACTGCCCATCTGCACCCGGTCTCGTCTCGGGCTATCCGTTCGCGCAGCCGCGCGCGACTGCGGCGGCACAAGCTCGCGCGCTGCGCGCGGAGGCCGGGGCGGGAGCGGCGCGCCGACGCCGAGCTCGAGCTCGTGGCGCTGGCCACTCGTCGCCGACATGGTTCCCCTCGTCGGCGAGAACCGGCGGCTGGTCAAGGCCGGCCTCGGCGAGATGCACAAGGGCGCCCGCCCCGGGCTGGCGCCGATCCAGGTCGCCCGCTGCGACCCTGGCCGCTTCGACGCCGGCGACCTCGGCTTCCGGATCGCCCCGCGGATAAACGCCGCCGGGCGCCTCTATCGCGCGGACGCGGGCGTCGAGCTGATGCTGACCGAAGACCCCGAGCGCGCCGGCCAGGATCGCGGCCGAGCTCGACGCAGCCAACACCGAGCGCCGCAGCACCGAGCGCGAGGCGCTCGCCGAGCCCAGCGCCAGCTCGCCGGCATGCCCGGCAGGCCGCCTGATCGTCCTCGCGGCGAGGACTGGCACCCCGGCGTGATCGGCATCGTCGCCTCGCGGATCGTCTTCGATGCCACCTGGAGGCCGACGATCATGATCGCCCTCGACGGCGAGGCCCTGGAAGGCTCGGCGCCTCGATCCCCGGCTTCGACCTGGTCGAGGCGATGGGCGCCTGCGGCGGCCGCTGCGGCGCTTCGGCGGCCACGCCGCGGCCGCCCGCCTGGAGATCGAGGCTTCCAACGTGGAGGAGTTGCCGCTGCGACTTCATCGCCGCTTGCGGTGCAGGCAAGCTTAAGCCCGATCAGCTCGTGCGCGTGCAGCGCGCCGTCGTCGGCGTCAGCCGCGACGGAATCGGGATCGAGCTCGCCGAGCAGCTCGAGGAGATCGCCCCCTTCGGCTCCGGAAATCCCAGCCGCGGCTGCTCGTCCCGGCGGCGCGGATCTCCGACAGCGCCGGCGACTCCTCGGCCACCACGGTGTGGCTTTCCAGGTCGAGCGGGCGCTGGCGCGCCCAGGGCGTTGCCTTCCGCGTCGGCTTGACCCAGAGGATCGAGGGGCCGGTCGACCTCTCGGGTCAGTCGATCGCTGGAACGGCGCTGACGTCCAGCCGCGCCTCGTGGTCGAGGACTTCGAGCGACTGCCTGCCGCGCCCGAGTCGACGACCAGCGCCGTCAGCGGTGCAGGTAGTGGTGGGCCCCTGTTCACGGCCGAGATCGAGGCGCCGCTGACGCGGCGCTCCTCGAGGCCATAGACGCAGCCCGCGCCGCCGCCGACCGTGAGGTGCACGACCGCCGCGGCGGGGCGATCGTCGCCTTGATCGCCGAGCTCGGCTCGAGCGGGGAGCCCGTGCTGGTCGCCTGCGCCGACGCCCAGCGCCGCCGGGCCCTGGTCGAAGGCGCGGCCGACCCGCGCCGCCTCGGGGGCGAAGCGGCCGAGGTCATCTCCGCCCGCTCGCCCCGCGAGGAGGCCGGCGCCGCCTTCGAGCGCGCGCCGCTATACCCGGCGGCCTCGCGCTCGCCGACGGCTCGTGATCGCCGCCCACCCGTCGATCACGCGCCGCTTCGAGTACATCGCCTCTCCAGCCGCTGCCGTCTCGGATCCCTCGAGCGGCGCGGCGGTAGGCGACCACGGGGCCGAGGTCGCCCCGCTCAGCCCCGGATTCATGCACGTCGCCTGGGGCGAGTCCGAGTCGAGCTCGCCGCGCGCCTCCTCGCCTGGGACGCTGGGACACCCGGGCCCAGGCCGCCTCGGTCTACAAGGCGCTCACCGAGCCGGGCTCGCCGAGAGGCCCTCGAGCGCTCTTGGTGGGGCCGGGCCGCTACCCACGCACGCCCGAGCTGTGCGCTGTGCGGGTCCTCTGCGAGGCGGGAATCTGCGCCTGGGAGCCTGGACGGCGCCGGCGGCGCCTTGCGGGTGTATCCTCGGAGGAAACCGATCTGCAGCGCTCGCAGGCGCGCGCCGACCAGGCGAGGCACGAGGAAGGCAGGGACACCGAGAGGAACAGCAACCGCGGCTGGTGCAACGACCTGGGTGCCACCGCCATGACCAAGTCGGCGAGCCCCGCTGGCCGAGGCGCCGACGCCGCGGACAAGATCACCGCCGAGTTCACGGCCGAGCAGCGCTGCTGGGCGACCTCTTCGCAGTGGTCGAGGAGCACTACGCGCGGCGCTCGAGCGCGCCTTTGCCTTCGCCTGCGAGAGCCACGCCGGCCAGGCAGCGGGCAAGTCGGCGAGGACTTCATCACCCATCCGCTCGGCGTCAACATCTGCGCCATGCGGCTCCAGCACGAGACGCTGCGTGCCGCGCTGCTCCACGACACCGTCGAAGACACGCAGCGCCAGCCTCGCCCAGCTCGTCGACGGCGTCACCAAGCTGAACCGAGATCACGCTTCAAGAGCCCGCGACCGGAGCACCAGGCCGAGAACTACCGGAAGATGATGGTGGAGCGATGGCGGAGCGACGCTGAGGTGACCCCGACCGAGTCTTGCGACCGCCTCCACAACATGCGCACCCTCGAGCCCTGCCGAAGCAGAAGCAGATCGAGAAGGCGCGCGGAGACGCTCGTAGATGCGCCGCTGGCCACCGGCTCGGGATCCACGCGATCAAGTGGGAGCTCGAGGACCTCGTCGCGACGCTTCACCCGCGCCAGGAGATCAGGCCGCTTGCTCAGCAGCGGGCCGAGCGCGAGCGCTACATCGCCATGCTCTCGAGCTCGCCAAGGTCGGCGTCGAGGCCGAGATCTCCGGCCGCGCCAAGCACTTCTATTCGATCTACACGAAGGACGCAAGGGGCGGGAGTTCAAATCGAGATCTTCGACCTCACCGCGATGTGGGGGTCCTGGTCGGGTCGGTCAAGCGACGGCGCGATCGGCATCATCCACTCGATCTGGAAGCCGCTTCCCGGCCGCTTCAAGGACTTCGTCGCCATGCCCAAGGCCAACATGTACCAGGCCCTGCACACCACGGTGATGCCCTGGTAAGGCCAGCCGCTCGAGATCCAGATCATGCTGGAGATGCACGAGCTGGCCCGGCATCGCCGCCCACGTGATCTACAAGGAGGGCGCCGGGGACGACGCCACCGAGAAGCAGAAGATCACCCTGGCCGCGGAGGCCGATCGAGGCCGAGAAGGACCAGGACCCGAAGGAGTTCCTCGAGGCGCTCAAGGTCGACCTGTTCGAGGACGAGGTCTTCGTCTTCACCCCGCAGGTCAAGAACCTCTCGGCCGGATCGATGCTGCTCGACTTCGCCTACGCCTGCTCCACACGCACGTCGGCCACCAGTGCGTCGGCGCCAGGTCAGCGGCAAGATCGTGCCGCTCCACTACCAGCTGCGAAGCGGGGACATCGTCGAAGTGCTGACGGCGAAGCAGGGCCGCGGTGTGGGTCATGTTGCTAGTGCAACAAGATCTGTGTCATGTGTGCCTCGCGCGTGAACCAGGCGCGGATCTTGTTGCGCGCTCGCGACGTGCGAACCAGCTTCAGCCAGTCGCGCGAGGGGCCGCGGCCCTGCTTCGCCGTCAGCACTTCGACGATGTCCCCGCTTCGCAGCTGGTAGTGGAGCGGCACGATCTTGCCGTTGACCTTGGCGCCGACGCACTGGTGGCCGACGTCGGTGTGGACGGCGTAGGCGAAGTCGAGCGGCGTCGATCCGGCCGAGAGGTTCTTGACCTCGCCCTGCGGGGTGAAGACGAAGACCTCGTCCTCGAACAGGTCGACCTTGAGCGCCTCGAGGAACTCCTTCGGGTCCTGGTCCTTCTCGGCCTCGATCAGCTGCCGCAGCCAGGTCATCTTCTGCTTCTCGGTGGCGTCGTCCCCGGCGCCCTCCTTGTAGATCACGTGGGCGGCGATGCCGTACTCGGCCAGCTCGTGCATCTCCGGCGTGCGGATCTGGATCTCGAGCGGCTGGCCCTCCGGGCCGATCACCGTGGTGTGCAGGGCCTGGTACATGTTGGCCTTGGGCATGGCGATGAAGTCCTTGAAGCGGCCGGGAAGCGGCTTCCAGATCGAGTGGATGATGCCGATCGCGCCGTAGCAGTCTTTGACCGACCCGACCAGGACCCGCATCGCGGTGAGGTCGAAGATCTCGTTGAACTCCCGCCCCTTGCGGGTCATCTTCGTGTAGATCGAATAGAAGTGCTTGGCGCGGCCGGAGATCTCGGCCTCGACGCCGACCTTGGCGAGCTCGGAGGAGAGGAACTCGCCGGCGTCGGCGATGTAGCGCTCGCGCTCGGCCCGCTGCTGGGCGACGAGCGCCTTGATCTCCTCGTACTTGCGCGGGTGAAGCGTCGCGAACGAGAGGTCCTCGAGCTCCCACTTGATCGCGTGGATCCCGAGCCGGTGGGCCAGCGGCGCGTAGATCTCGAGCGTCTCGCGCGCCTTCTCGATCTGCTTCTGCTTCGGCAGGGCTCCGAGGGTGCGCATGTTGTGGAGGCGGTCGGCGAGCTTGATCAGGATCACCCTGACGTCGCTCGCCATCGCCACCATCATCTTCCGGTAGTTCTCGGCCTGGTGCTCGTCGCGGCTCTTGAAGGTGATCTCGGTCAGCTTGGTGACGCCGTCGACGAGCTGGGCGATCTCCTCGCCGAATGCGTCGCCGACCTGAGCGAGGCTGGCGCTCGTGTCTTCGACGGTGTCGTGGAGCAGCGCGGCGCACAGCGTCTCGGTGTCGAGCCGCATGCCGGCGCAGATCTGGGCGACGCCGAGCGGATGGGTGATGAAGTCCTCGCCCGACTTGCGCTCCTGGCCGGCGTGGCTCTCGCAGGCGAAGGCAAAGGCGCGCTCGAGCGCCGCGCGGTCGATCGGCGCGCCGGCGTCGGCGTAGTGCTCCTCGACCACTGCGAAGAGGTCGCCCAGCAGCGAGCGCTGCTCGGCCGTGAACTCGGCGGTGATCTTGTCCGCCCGCGGCGTCGGCGCCTCGGCCGGCGGCTCGCCGACCTTGGTATGGCGGTGGCGCCCGGGGTCGATTACGCCGCCGCCGGGACCTGCTCCGGTTGTCTTTTCCTTCTCAGGAATTGCTTGCCTTCCTCGTGCCTCGCCTCGTAGGCGCGGTACGCCTGCGAGCGCTGCAGATCGGTTTCCTCCGAGGATACGACCCGCAAGGCGCCGCCGGCGCCGTCCGGCTCCCAGGCGCAGATTCCCGCCTCGCAGAGGACCCGCACAGCGCGGGCGGCGATCTCGGGCGTGCGTGGGTAGCGGCCCGGCCCGCCAAGAGCGCTCGAGAGGGCCTCTCCGGCGAGCCCGCCGCTCGGTGAGAGCGCCTTGTAGACCGAGGCGGCCTGGGCCCGGGTGTCCCACTCCCAGGCGAGGAAGCGCGCGGCGAGCTCGAGCTCGGGCTCGCCCCAGGCGACGTGCATGAATCCGGGGCTGAGCGGGGCGACCTCGGCCCCGTGGTCGCCTACCGCCGCGCCGCTCGAGATCAGGCGGTCGAAGTGGGCAAACGGCGGCGGCTCGATCGCCACGATGTGCTCGAAGCGGCGCGTGATCGACGGGTGGGCGGCGATCACGAGCCAGTCGGCGAGCGCGAGGCCGCCGGGCGTGGCGGCGCGCTCGAAGGCGGCGCCGGCCTCCTCGCGGGGCGAGCGGGCGGAGATGACCTCGGCCGCTTCGCCCCCGAGGCGGCGCGGGTCGGCCGCCCCCTCGACCAGCGCGCGGCGGCGCGCGGAGTCGGCGCAGGCGACCAACACGGGCTCCCCGCTCGAGCCGAGCTCGGCGATCGCGGCGACGATCGCCCCGCCGCGGCGGTCGTGCACCTCACGGTCGGCGGCGGCGCGGGCTGCGTCTATCGCCTCGAGCAGCTCGGGAGCGGGCCAGCGGTCAAGCGGCGCCTCGATCTCGGCCGTGAAGCGGCCCCACCACTCCTCGCCGCTGACGGCGCTGGTCGTCGACTCGGGCGCGGCGGGCAGTCGCTCGAAGTCCTCGACCACGAGGCGCGGCTGGATCGCGCCGTTCCAGCGATCGACCTCGAGCTTGACCGAGAGGTCGACCGGCCCCTCGATCTTCTCCAGGGTCGAGCCGACGCGGAAGGCAACGCCCTGGGCACGGCCGGCGCCGCTTCCGACCTGAAACCGCGCGTGGTCGCCGGAGTCGCCCAGGGGCCGGATGTCGGAGATCCGCGCCGCCGGGACGAGCAGTCGCGGCTCGGGATTTCCGGAGCCGAAGGGGGCGATCTCCTCGAGCTGCTCGGCGAGCTCGATCCCGATTCCGTCGCGGCCGACGCCGACGACGGCGTCGGCGCGCTGCACGCGCACGAGCTGATCGGGCTTCAGCCGCTCCTGCGCCGTGGCGATGAAGTCGCGGCGGAACTCCTCCACGTTGGAAGCCTCGATCTCCAGGCCGGCGGCCGCGGCGTGGCCGCCGAAGCGCCGCAGGTGGCCGCCGCAGGCGCCCATCGCCTCGACCAGGTCGAAGCCGGGGATCGAGCGCCCCGAGCCCTTTCCGGCCTCGCCGTCGAGGGCGATCATGATCGTCGGCCTCCAGTGGCGGTCGACGATCCGCGAGGCGACGATGCCGATCACGCCGGGGTGCCAGTCCTTGCCGGCGAGGACGATCGCCGCGGCCTGCGGGTCGTGCCCGGCGAGCTGGCGCTGGGCGTCGGCGAGCGCCTCGCGCTCGGTGCTGCGGCGCTCGGTGTTGGCTGCGTCGAGCTCGGCCGCGATCTGGCCGGCGCGCTCGGGGTCTTCGGTCAGCATCAGCTCGACGCCCGCGTCCGCGCGATAGAGGCGCCCGGCGGCGTTTATCCGCGGGGCGATCCGGAAGCCGAGGTCGCCCGCGTCGAGACGGCCGGGGTCGCAGCGGGCGACCTGGATCAGCGCCCGCAGCCCGGGGCGGGCGCCCTTGTGCATCTCGCCGAGGCCGGCCTTGACCAGCCGCCGGTTCTCGCCGACGAGGGGAACCATGTCGGCGACGGTCGCCAGCGCCACGAGCTCGAGCTCGGCGTCGGCGCGCCGCTCCCCCGCCCCCGCCTCACGGCGCAGCGCGACCGCGAGCTTGTATGCCACCGCGGTCGCACACAGCTCGGCGAACGGATAGCCCGAGACGACCGGGTGCAGGATCGGGCAGTCGGGCAGGTCCTCGGGCGGCTGGTGGTGATCGGTGACGATCGCCTCGATCCCCGCCTCCTCGGCCGCCGCGATCTCGGCGGCCGATCCGATCCCGCAGTCGGCGGTGAGCAGCACCTGGGTGCCGCGCTCTTGCAGGCGCTCGATGGTCGCCATCGTCAGCCCGTAGCCGTCGGCGGCCCGGTCGGGGATCAGCCAGTCGCACTCGGCGCCGAGCTCGCGCAGCGTCCGAACCAGGATCGAGGTCGAGCAGACCCCGTCGACGTCGTAATCGCCGTGGACGGTGATCTTGCGGCCCTGGCGGGCGGCGGCGAGCAGTCGCGAGGTGATCCGCATCATCGAGTCGAACTCGAACGGGTCGTGCTCCTCCGCCCCCTCGATGAACTCGCGCGCCGCCTCGGCGGTTCGGTAGCCCCGGCGGACGAGCGTTATCGCGAGCGGCTCGGCGAGATGGAGCTGGTCGGCCAGCGATCGGGCCTCGCGATACGAATACGGTTCGAGCTCGAACATCCTCTCAGGCTAAGAAGCGCCCGGGACGGAATACCTCAACGTGCGGCTGCGCCGCTTCGCGTCCGCGGCCGCCGGGACGGGGGCTCGTCGTGAATGGCCCTTATCGGCCGCTACGCAACTCCTCGCTGTTCCTGGCGAGAGCCGATCCAGTAGACGATCGCCATCCCGATCAGGGCGCCGGGCACGGCGGCGATCACGGTGCCGATGTCCGTGTCGCCGATCGAGCGCCCGAGGGCGATCTGGACCATCGCGCCGGAGATCATCGCGCCGGCGACGCCGCCGAGGAAAGCGCCGACGATGCCGCTCCAGAAGCGATCGGGCACGAAGACCGTGAAGTGCCAAAGCGCGATGCCCACCGTGAACCAGACCAGCGCAGCCATCAGCGAGGCCTCCCGTGCTTGCGCTTGCGCCGACTCTTGCGCGATCCCCCGGACCTCTCCGCCCGCATCCGCTCCAGCGCCGCAGCACTGGCTTCACTCAGCTCCGGCTGCTTCCGCGTGGGGTCGTCAGCCCGCTCCGAACCCGCGGCTGGGGAAGCGGCCGGCTCGGCCGGAGCCTCCGGCTCGGGAGTAACGGCAGGGCCGGGTGCGGGTGGCGGCCCGGTGGGCCCCGTGCCGGGGAAGCCGGCCGTGGGCCCGGCAGGGTCGCTGCCCGCGCCCGGCCCGACCGCAGCAGGCTCCGGCTCGGCGGGTTGGCGATCCTCCGGCCCGTCCTCGAGCCGCGCGATCACGTTCTCCTCGGGGAAGGGCGGCACCTTGCCGCCCATCTGCTCGGCGATCCGCTCCCGCCGCTTGCGGTACGCGGGCTCGCGCTCCTTCCACGCGGTGAGCACCGGCGAGGCGATGAAGATCGACGAGTAGGTACCGGAGAGGATCCCGATCATCATCGCGAAGGCGAAGTCCTGGAGGGTCGCGCCGCCGAAGAGGTAGAGCACGGTGACGAGGAACACGGTCGACAGTCCGGTTATCAGCGACCGGGTCAGAACCTCGCTCATCGAGCGGTTGACGAGCTGCGAGAAGGCGGCCCGCGGCAGACGCGGCACGTTCTCGCGCACACGGTCGAAGACGATCACGGTGTCGTAGAGCGAGTAACCAAGGATGGTCAGGAAGGCGGCCACGGTGCCGCTCGTCACCTCCCTGCCCGTGAGTGAGTAGACGCCGCCGGTGATCAGGACGTCGTGGGCGACCGCGATCATCACGGGCACGGCGTATTTCGGCTCGAACCTGAAGGCGACGTAGGCGGCGATCACAAGCAGCGAGAAGATCAGCGCGTAGACGGCGCTCTTCGCCACCGTCTTGCCGAAGGTCGGGCCCACGGACTGGTTGTCGAAGCCGTTCTGGACCAGGCCGAAGTCCTTCTCCAGCGTGTTCTGCACGACCGGGATCTGCGCCGGGTCGAGGTCGGACTGGATCTGGATCGCGTGGGTGCCGAACTGCTGGTCGGTGACCTCCTGAATCTCGAGGTCGTTGATCCCGGCAGCGGAGAGCGAGTCGCGGACCTGGTCGACACTCGGGTCCTGGACGAGCGCCGCCTTGATCCGCGTCCCCGACTCGAAGTCGATGCCGAGGTTGAGTTGCTTGGTCGCGAACGCGATCGCGCCGAGCGCGAGGATGCACCCCGAGAACGAGAAGAACCAGCGGCTCGCGCCCATGAAATCGAAGTGCCAGCGGACCCTCTGCTCGGCGCTGGCGCCCAGCATCGCCGGCGAGCGCATCAGCCGCGTGCGGCCGAAGAGCCCGAGGAATGCCTGGGTGAAGACCACCGCGGTGAACAGCGAGACGATCGTTCCCACGCCGAGGGTGAAGGCGAAGCCCTTGACCCCGGAGGTCGCGAGCACGAACAGCACGAAGGCCGTGATCAGGGTGATCACGTTGGCGTCGATGATCGTCGCGATGCCCTTTCGGTAACCGGTGGCGATCGCCGAGGAGAGCGACTTGCCGCCGCGCACCTCCTCCTTTATTCGCTCGAAGATGATGATGTTGGAATCGGCCGCCACCCCGATCGTCAGCACCAATCCGGCTATGCCCGGCAGGGTCATCGTGATCGGGATCAGCTTGACCAGGGCGAAGAAGAAGGCGGCGTAGACCAGCAGGCCGATCCCGGCCACCAGCCCGAGGAACCGGTAGTAGGCGAGCAGGAAGAGCAGGACCAGGATCAGGCCGATGATTCCCGCCCTGAGGCCCTCGTCGAGCGCCTGCTGGCCGAGGGTCGCCGAGACGGTGGTCGTCGAGATCAGCTTCAGCTCGATCGGCAGGGCGCCGATCTTGAGGAACTCGGCGAGGTCCTGCGCTTCGCCGATCGAGAAGTTGCCCGAGATCTGGGCGCCCTGGCGGCCGTCGATCCCGCTCGGGTTCTCGCCGTAGTCGATGATCGGACGCGAGACGATCTCGTTGTCGAGGACGATCGCGAAGTGGTCCGACTGCGAGGCCGAGTCGGTGCCGGGCAGCGCGTTGGCGAGGCCGCGCTCGGCGATCTTCTTGGTCACGTCGGCGAACTTCTCGCGCCCGTCGCCGGTGAAGTCGAAGGTGACGTTGGGCTGGTTGGTGTTCGGGTCCTGCTGCTGCTCGGGGTTGCTGATGTCGGTTCCCGAAAGCGACGGGCGGTCGTGGATCACGAACCAGCGGTCGGGCTCGGAATCGGGATCGTCGGAGTTCTTCTCCGCCTTGACGACCAGCGTCCCCTGCGGGACCTCGACCACGACGCTGCTTGGCGGCTGCTTCTGGCCGGGCTGGTTGATGAAGAGGTCGGAGCGGACCGTCTCGGGCCCCGCAATCAGCTGCTGGCTCTGCTTGCCGAACAGGTAATAGCGGGTCCCGACCGTGCAGTTATCGCATTCGGGCGCCTGCTTCGAGGCGAGCTCGACGGCGTCGAAGAGGCGCGGGAACGGGGTCTCGGCGGGGTTGACTGTGTCCGGGGCGCCGATCACGTTCGGCTCCCAGTCGTAGAAGTACATCTGGGCGGTGTCGCCGACCTGGTCGATCGCGCGCTGGGCGTTCTCTACGTCGGGGAGGCCGACCGAGATCTGGTCGGCGCCGACCCTGGCGATCTCGGGCTCGGCGACGCCGAGCTTGTCGGTGCGCTGGCGGATGATGTCGATCGAGCGGTCCATGTCCTCGCCGGTGACCGTCGGCTGCTGTGGAGTCGGTCGGCCCTGGTAGACGAGCTCGGTGCCGCCCTTGAGGTCGAGGCCGAGTTTGGTCGGCATCGTGAAGATCACGATCAACGATCCGGCGAGGAGCCCTACGACGAAGAGCAGGACGAAGAGGTTGCGGCGGCGGTTGCCCACGGCGATCTACTCGGGAGTCAACACGAGCAGCAGCCCGCCGTCGTCGTCGTAGGCGGGGAAAACATCCGCGGTCGCCGCGGCGGGCAGGTCTCCCTCTGCGTTCACCGACACCTTCTTGCCCAGGGATCGCACTCCCCACTCGAGCGATGTCTCGATCGGATCGGCTTCACCGTTTGAGTCCTCGTCCGCGCCGGGGGCTCCAGTGTCGCCGTCGATCCACTCGAGCCCGAGGACCTCCTGGACGGGGCGGCCGATCACGTCCTCGTCCTTGAGGCCCGTGAGCTCGAACGCGCCCTTGCCCAGATCCAGCACCCGCGCCTGCCGGTCGAGGGTGAAGAAGGCGGCGCCCGGAGCCGGCATGTAGTCGTCGAGCAGCTCGAAGAGGAAGCCGAAGCCGCACTTGGAGCAGCTCTTCGGCCGGCTCGAAAAGCCAGCCGTGCGCTCCCCGCTCAGCTCTCTGTTCCCGCAGTTCGGGCAGATGAAGTAGGGCATCCCACCCAAGGCTAGTGAACCCGCTCAACCTGGGCTAAGGCGGCTGCCATCAACCGGGTCAAGCGGGACCAAAGGCAACTCGGGAAGGGAGGGCGAATCTCCGCCGCCGTCGTCTTTACACCGTGTGGGTGAAAAGACGACGGAGGCCCAGCTGGCCAGACGCCAGCACGGGTTGGTAACTCGGCAGCAACTGCTTGCGGCAGGGCTCACGAGTAGGCAGATCGGCGGGCGCGTTCGCATCGGCTTGCTGATCCCCGTCCATCGCGGCGTCTACAGGGTCGGTCACATCGCGCCGAGCCTCGAGGCCACCTACCTCGCCGCCGTCCTCAGCGGGGGTAACGGTGCGGTGCTCAGCGGCCGCCCCGCGGCACACCTACACGGCTTGCTCCGCGGCTCCCCGCCACCTCCACAGATCACCACCGCCGGCAAGCGCCGAGTGCGCGGCGTTCGCTGCCGGGAGTCCCGGCGGGCCCCGGATGCGACCACGGTGCGCGGCGTCCCGGTCACGTCCGTGGCCTGGACGCTGGTTGACATCGCCGGCGAATTGGGTGAGGAGGCGCTGGCTCGCGCGGCGCACGAGGCTCATGCGCGGTTCCGTGTCGGTGCAGCCGAGGTGCTCGCCGTGCTCGAGAGAAGGCCGAACACTCGGGGAGCCCGAAAAATCAGGCTGGTGATGGGGGGCGAGGTCGAGGTGGTGTTGAGCCGGCTCGAGAGGGAGTTCGTCCGCCTACTTCAGAGTGAACGATTGCCCCCGCCCGGGACGAACGTCCCCACGGGCGGTCGATACGTGGACTGTCGTTGGCCCGAACTCAGGCTCACGGTTGAGCTCGACGGCTACCGCTTTCACGCCAGCAGGCATGCCTGGGAGCGGGACCGCAGGCGTGAGCGCGAGGCGTACGCCCGCGGCGACCAATTCCGCCGCTACACGTACGGCGACGTGATCGAGCATCCCGCGGCGATGCTGCGCGAGCTTTGCGCACTCCTCCTTTCCCAGCCGCAGTAGCTGCCGTCGATAGCCCACGCAATACGTGGAAAATCGACGGCGGCTCCTAGAAAAGGCTCGCGGTGCCCTCGGGGACGGGCAACCCGAGGTGCTGATAGCCGCCCTCGGTCAGAACTCGCCCCTTCGGGGTCCGCTTGATCAGCCCCTGCTGGAGCAGATAGGGCTCGACGACGTCCTCGACCGTGTCCTCTTCCTCGCCGACGGCGACCGCGAGGGTCGAGAGGCCGACCGGGCCTCCCGCGAACTTGCGGGCGATGACGTCGAGCAGCTGACGGTCGTGGCGGTCGAGCCCTTCCGCATCGACCTCGAGCATTTCGAGCGCTTCGTCGGCGATCGCGTCGTCGATCGACCCCGTGCCGCGGACGTCGGCGAAGTCGCGCACCCGGCGCAAGAGGCGGTTGGCGACGCGCGGTGTGCCCCGCGAGCGGGCGGCGATCGCCGCGCCGCCCTCGGCGGAGAGCTCGATGCCGAGGATCCCCGCCGAGCGCTCGACGATCACGGCGAGGTCGTCGGGCTCGTAGTGCTCGAGCCGGTGCGAGACGCCGAAGCGATCGCGAAGCGGGGTCGTCAGCAATCCGGTGCGCGTCGTCGCGCCGATCAGGGTGAAGTCGGGCAGGTCGAGGGTCACCGTGCGGGCCCCGGCGCCCTGGCCGAGCACGACGGGCAGGCGGCGGTCCTCCATCGCCGGGTACAGCGTCTCCTCGACCGCACGCCCGAGGCGGTGGATCTCGTCGATGAAGAAGACCGATCCGGGTTGCAGCGAAGTCAGGAAGGCGGCGACGTCGGCCTTGCGCTCGAGCGCGGGCCCGGCCGTCTGCACCATCGGCACCTCGAGCTCGGCGGCGATGATGTACGCGAGCGAGGTCTTGCCGAGCCCGGGCGGGCCCGCGAGCAGCACGTGGTCGAGCGGCTCGCCGCGCTTGCGCGCGGCCTCGATGAAGATCTCGAGCTGGTCGGTGACCTGGACCTGGTTGACGAAGTCCTGGAGGCGCGGTGGGCGCAGGCTGCGGTCGAGCTCCTCGTCCCCCGTGGCGGCCTGTCGGGCGTCCTGGATCCGGATCTCGCCCTCGGCGTCAGGAGTCTTGATCCCCTCCCCGGGTTTGACCGGCTTCACACGGCCTCCTTGGCCCCGGCGGCCTGACGCAGCGCCGCCTGGATCAGCTCCTCGGCGCTCTCCCCCTCGGCGCCGTCGAGCAGCTTCTCGGCCTCCTGGGGCGTGTAGCCGAGGTTGAGCAGACCTTCGCGCGCGTCGGAGCGCGGCGAGGCGCCCTCGCCCTTGTGGACCTTGATCTCGCCGGCCTCGAGCGCCCCGGCGACCTTCTCGCGCAGCTCGACGATGATCCGCTCGGCGGTGCGCTTGCCGATCCCGGGGACCGACTGAAAGCGCTTGGCGTCGCCGGTCGCGATCGCCGACAGCAGCTCGCGCACGGGGCCGCCCGAGAGCGCCGCCATCGCGACCTTGGGCCCGACCCCGCTGACCGAGATCAGCTCGAGGAACAGGTCGCGCTCGTCTTCGGAGGCGAAGCCATAGAGGTTGAGCGAGTCCTCGCGGGCGACGAGGTGCGCGTGCAGCGTCGCCTTCTTGCCGCTCGCCGGTATGGCGCGCAGGGTCTCGGCCGAGACCGCGAGCCGATAGCCGACGCCGGCGGCGTCGATCACGACGTAGTCGGGCCTGCGGACGAGAACCTCGCCGCTCACGGAAGCGATCATCCCGACTGATTCTGGGCCGCCGCCCGGATGCCTTTGACGAGGAAGTCTCAGGCAGCCGCTGCGGTGCGCCTGGCCTCGGCCTCGATCGCCGCCCGCATCCCCGCCCCGCCGGCGTGGCAGATCGCGACCGCGAGGGCGTCGGATGCGTGATCGGACTCCGGCGGCTCGGGCAGCGAGAGCAGCCCGGCGACCATCTGCTGGACCTGGCGCTTGTCGGCCGAGCCCGAGCCGCAGACGGCCTTCTTGATCGCCTGCGGTGTGTAGTCGAAGCAGGGGACCTTGCTCTCGGCGGCGGCGAGCATCGCCACGCCGCGAGCCTGGCCGACGGCGAGGGCCGAGCCGACGTTGCGGCCGAAGAAGAGGTCCTCGAGCGCCATCGCGGCGGGCTCGTGCCAATCGATCAGCTCGTGCAGCGAGCGGTGGATGACCGCGAGCCGCTGCTCGGCCGGCGTGCCCGGCTCGGTCTCGATCACGCCGCCATCGAGCGCCACCAGCCGGTCGTTGACGGTGCGCACGACCCCGAATCCCGTGTTCGCTGCACCAGGATCGATGCCGATGACGATCATCGGGACTGATTCTTGCTCGCCCGCCGGATGCCTTCCCTTGGCGAAGAGAAGAAGAAGCAACAGGAACTGAAACGAGCTACACA